>NZ_AWQQ01000041.1 GCF_002607855.1 Desulforamulus profundi | reverse complement strand
TTAAATTCCCTGGCGGCCGCAAGCCCATGACTGGAACGGGTGCGTGAAATATCGGTACATTAGTGGTGGAAGGAAAAGTTATCAACATTTATGGTCAACTTTCTTTTGCAGTAGTATTGCATGGGAAAAATTTACTTAATTACCAGTTAATAAATGGTTTTAATGGTAATATTTTTCTTATAAAATACACAAAGGAGGGAGAAAAACCACCTTAAACAAGTTCAAAAAAATGTCTTGACATCTTTAGCCACCATAATATTGCCCACCTCCCGGTAAAACCTGATTATCAATCTCTGCATGAGACTAGTATAGAAAATTATTTCTACAGATTTATTAAGTTTCCTCGCGCAAATTTAATAATGGGGAGAATCATCTCATCTAAGGGGATAAATAAACATAAGCCACTTTATGAATAATAAACGCAGTAACCAAGCCTTGGCTACTGCGTTATTATTTGTAGTATGGTATTCCATATAAATAAATGGAGCGGGTGATGGGAATCGAACCCACGTACCCGGCTTGGAAGGCCGGTGCTCTACCATTGAGCTACACCCGCAAAATTTCTATCATTTGTTGTCTTTACGGAACAGATATTATTATATCAAATTACTTACGTTTGTCAACAAAACTGAATAAAATTTTAAACGGTAATTGTTGCCTCTTATCGCCCTGTATATTTTCTTTCCTAAACATCATACTTTCCGAAAAAAGAAAAATGCACTTTCAATGTGCATTTTCCCTAAGACTATGTCATATGATAAGAGGTATTTTATGGGTAGAAATAATCAATATAAATGATTTCCACTTCGATGTCTTCCCCGTGTATTTCGATCAAGCCAACGGAAGGTCTGTCCTTGCCTCTTGGATGTTCCGGACTGCCGGGGTTTAAAAGAATAATGTCATCAACTATCCGAAAATCCGCAACATGAGTATGGCCGTAGATGGCCACTTTGGCCCCCAGTTCTTTGGCCCGTGCCAGGACGGTGTTGGCATCTCCCTTCACCCCGTGACGGTGGCCGTGGGTCATGTAGATTTTATGACCCGCCACCTCCAGCAGTTCTTCCAGGGGACCGTCGCCGGGAAAGTCACAGTTCCCCATGACACCCCGGGCGGGAATTTCCAGGGTGTAGGCCAGGTCATCACAATCCCGGTAGTGGTCGCCCGCATGCAGGATTAAGTCTACCTCTCCCAATTGCTCCAGTACATGATAAATGGCACCCAGCCGCCCGTGGGTATCAGAAACAACCAAAATTCGCAAGACTTAACCCTCCCGGTTAACGTAAAGGCGGTTCAAGATCTCCACAGCCTTTCGCAGGGCTTTGCCCCGGTGGCTGATGGAGTTTTTCTGTTTTAAATCTATTTCAGCAAAGGTTTGTTTATACGTTGGTACGTAAAACAATGGGTCGTAACCGAACCCACCCTCGCCCTTCAACTCTCTCAAAATAATGCCTTCGCAGGCGCCCTCCGCAGTGTGGACCCTGCCGTGGGGCTCCGCAATGGCAATGACACAGCGGAACCGGCCGGTGCGCTTTTCATCCGGCACATCCTCCAGCAGTTTGAGCAGTTTCCGGTTGTTGGCAGCATCATCCTTGAGCTCCCCGGCAAAGCGGGCCGAGTGAACTCCCGGGGCGCCGTTTAATGCGTCCGCCTCCAGACCCGAATCGTCTGCCAGGGACAACTCCCCGGTAAATTCGGCTGCCGCCACCGCCTTCTTGATGGCATTGTCCGCAAAGGTTTCCCCGTCTTCCTCCACTTCCTGAAAACCGGGGTATTCACCGATGGGAACCACCTGCAGGCCCAGGGGGTTTAACATTTCGGCCAGTTCTTTGACTTTGCCCTTGTTGTTGGTGGCTAAAACTAATTTCAACGGTTCACACCTGCCCCATCCCGGCGGATATTCTCTCGCCCAGCACCTGCCGCTGGACTTTGTTTAACTCCTGAATACCCGCTGTGGCCAGGTCCAGTAACCGGTTCATCTCATCCCTGGAAAAAGTGGCTTCTTCCCCGGTTCCCTGAACTTCCACAAAGCGCCCGGTACCGGTCATCACCACGTTCATGTCCACTTCTGCAGCAGAGTCTTCAGCGTAACACAAATCTATTACCGGTGTACCTCTGACGATCCCCACACTGGTGGCAGCGATAAAGTCATGTACCGGTATTTTCTCTAGCATACCCTGTTCTACCAGTTTATTCAAGGCTAAAATCATGGCTACGTAAGCCCCGGTAATGGAGGCCGTTCTGGTGCCACCGTCCGCCTGAATCACATCACAGTCCAGGGTGACCGTGCGTTCCCCCAGGGCTTCCAAATTCACCACCGAGCGGAGGGCCCGGCCAATAAGCCGCTGGATTTCCATGGTCCTGCCCCCCAGTTTACCCTTGGCAGATTCCCGCACGGTCCGGGTGCCGGTGGCCCGGGGAATCATGGCATATTCGGCGGTGACCCAGCCTTTGCCCAATCCCTTTAAAAAGGGCGGTACCCTCTCCTCCACTGTGGCGGTGCAGATCACCCGGGTATCTCCCACCTCGATGAGAACCGAACCTTCGGCGTACTTGTTGTAATTGGGTGTCATAAAGACCGGGCGTATTTGACCCGGTTTTCTTCCATCAACTCTTTCCATAGAAAGGGACAGCCTCCTTATGTGATCTCTTTAGAACGCCGGCGGGCCCGGCGAATCAGCTGGAATTGGTCCGGCGGTTCGGCCGGGCTCTCGCCCTCAATCACCGGTCCCACCAGGCCAACCAGCACGTAAAGTTCCTGAATGGGATCCCACATAAATTCCTTTACCAATCGAAAGTTGGTGACCTCACTGGTCCTTTTTACATGCAAACGGGGACCTGTGCAGGAAAAGGAACCCTCGCCAACCTTAATATGTGTTTCATCCTGGTAGTAAATACAGAGATCTTTATCAATAATCTCCTGAACCCTTTTTTCCAAAGCATCCAGATCAATGTTGGGCTTTTCGTCAAATTCCAACACAAACCCGTGCTTAATATCGCTGTGCACCTTGGGCTTTTTAATTCCCAGCTCATATTCCAGCAGCATGCCGGTAATGTCTTCGGCAGTATGGGCCATCTTGCGGTAGATCAGGGACTCATAGACAATGTCAGCAATTTCCTGGGGTTTTGGTCCAAAAATATTGGGGCGTGTTACGATCACCTCTTCCCCGATGCCGATGAGAATCTGCGCATTCATATGCAGCATAGGATAGAGCAGGTCAAAATGTTCCACAATGACCCGTCGGTCATGTTTAACTGCCTCCCGCACCGCTTCTACGATGGTCCACGGTTGCTGAAGGCCATTTCAAACCGCATATCCAGGTGATAGGTACGGCTGCGGAAGTGTTTTCGTTCAAAATCATCCAGCAGCGGCAGTGGCCGCACATTGATGCCGTCATCGTCGTTGGTAAGCTCCAGTCCGGGAAACATGCCCCGGATTAGCAGGGATTTCCCTGCCCCGGCATCTCCACAAAGCCGATCAAGTGGTCTTCGGGGCTAAGGTAGCGGTAGGCCAGGCTGCCCCCCAGGGCCAGCAAACGGTAGCGACCTCTGGGAGCAAAGTAGACCGCGTGCATCAAATATTCATGAAGAATCGAAACAGGCAAATTGAACTCTCCCCTTCTAAAACTCTACAGTGGCGCCTTCCCTGGCCAATTCCGTCCCCCGGCTAAAGCCTTCCTCCGCCTGTTTTTGCAGCTCGGAGAGAACATACTCGGGGTAGAAATGGGTGATCATCAACCTTTTCACCCCTGCGGCTTTTGCCAGTTGCCCGGCCTGCCGGGCGGTCAGATGATTCTCCTGCAGGTATTCCATATCCTGCTCCAGACCACTGGCCTCACACAGGAATAAATCTGCGCCGGCGGCCAGCTTGATTAGTTCCTCCTGGTAGGCGGTGTCGCCGGAATAAACAAACCGCTTGCTACCCTCTATGGATATACTATAGGCGGGTAAATTATGTTTACCGGGAGTAAATTTCACCTTGAAGCCCGCAATGAAAGCTTCTTTGGACTCCGGCATCCCGTCAATGACCTGGATGGTAAAGGCTTTGGTAAATTCAATAATTCGGTTGAAATCCTCTGCCGGGCCGGTGGGCAGATATAAGGGCACCCGTTTGTCCATGCGTCCTTCCCGGTTGGCCGCTTCGATGGCATGACGTAAAGAATAGATGTCCATTAAATGATCCGGATGCAGGTGACTCAACAGCACCCCGTCCAGGTCCTGAATATCGATGTGCTGCAGCAGGCGGCTCAATACCCCGTTGCCTGTATCAATGAGCAAGTTGCGGCCGTTCTCCTGTAGTAAATAACCGGAACAGGCCCCGCTCACCCTGGGGTAAGGGGCCCAGCAGCCGAGAATAGTAAGTTTCATTTGGTGCACCTCCGGTGGAGTTTGTTAGATGTAGGCGCAGCAGCCGATGGCCCCGTTGTACTGGGGGTGGGTGGGCACTACCACAGGAACTTTCATCTCATTTTCTATTATTTTAACCAGCGCCTGGTTGTGGGCAACCCCGCCGGTGAAAATAACGGTGTCCGAAAGGAGTTGTGTTAGCATAGGTTTGATGCGTTTGAAGATGGTATAATTCACCCCGGCTGCCAGGGAGGAAAGGGAATGCCCCTCCACCACCTTCCCGATCAACTCCGTCTCCCCAAAGATGGCACAGGTGGAGTTTAAGTCCACCGGGTCCTCATGGTGATTTGAAAGTTCTTCCATATCAATATCCAGCACCGCAGCCATGTTTTCCAAGTAACGGCCAGTGCTGGCGGCACATTTGTCATTGGTCTGAAAATCAACCATTTTGCCCCGGGCAACCAGAACTACTTTGCTGTCCTGTCCTCCCAGGTCCAGCAGGGTAAAATCCTGCAGGCCGGTCTGGTGAACGGCTCCCAGCACGTGGGCCTTGATTTCGGGAATGATTTCCGCACCCTTCAGGTTAATGGTCTGCCGGCCGTAGCCGGTGGCCACCACCTTTTCCGGGGTGCCCAGGCCCAGGGCGGCAAAATCCACCTGCAGCTGCCCGTCCACGCTCCTGCCGTGTTCCCGGTAAAAGGAAACGGTGTCAAACCTACGCAAGGTTAGGGCGCCGTCCTCCGCCATCAGGGCCACCTTAACATTCCGGCTACCCAAATCGATACCGCATAGCAAAGTCATCACCTCAACATATCCAGGAAGGCATCCAGCCGCATGCGGGTACGGGCGTCCAATTTGCTGGGTTTATCCCCTTCCAGGGTCAGGATGGGGTATTTGAGTTTCTTCCGTACGATTAAATCCTCGATCTGCCGGTAGCAGAAACTCTGAGCATAGTGGATCACCCCGTCCACCTGACGCCGCTCCAGTTCCCGGCTGATATCTTCCAGGCGGTAAAAGATGCCGTAGGGATAACTGTAGGCCCTGTATTGTTCCACAATGTCTTGTATTGCAAAGGGCATGGTAAACTGCCGCTGCACTTCGTTAAAGACAACCCGGGCGTCCCGCTCTTCCAGGTAGTCATAGAGATCGTCCACAATGGGAGGAACGCCGATGTAGGCCAGCCTAAGCTTTGCTTTAATGGGTTCTTTGTAGGGTAGTTCCCCCAGGTAAGCATCCGCTCTTTTAGCGAACTGTTCCGGGTCCCCGTCAAAGTCGCTGCAGCTGACCTGAAAGAGGTGATTGTCCCAACCGCTGACCTTGTCCCCCTGCCAGGTCAGCCGGTCAATCTCATGGACCTTGCGCCGGACTTGGTCCAGCCTTTCTTTGGTCCGGCAGACCTCCTGCCAGGTGGTACCCAGGGCCTCAACCAGTTTTTCCATCTGGAGTTTCAGCAAATCATAATCCCGGTCGAAGGGAAAGGCAAAGGGAATGACTTTAACCCCTGCCATCTCCAGGGTCTCCATCAGGGCATGGGTATTGCTGCAATCGCCCTGGGTCACTGCCACAATGGTCCGGATGTCTTCGTTCCGCAGGGTGGTGGCATAAATGCCCTTAATCCAGGCACAGAGGTTACGGGGATAGCCGGCCACTTCCGCCTCTTCCACCAGACCCTGGGGGTTTTCATGGGTAATAAAAATATTATTCAAATCCACCGGTATCATGCCGGCAGCATAAATTGCCTCCACCGGGACGGTGGTGGTCATTCCTACCTTCTGCATGCTTTAAAAAATACCCCCTTGGCCCGCAACAACGCTAGGGTACGGCTCATTTCATTATAGGTTATCATCAGGCCCTCGTCCACGCCCATACCCGGTTTGGCCAGGATTTGATCCGGCTGGGTGGCAATGCCGATATGGACGCAAACCCGGGAGGAACGGTCGGTTTCGTTGCAGGTTCCCCCAGGTAAGCTCCGGTGCCCCGTTCTTTGGCATACAGCACTGCTTCGATGGTATTGTTAATACCGCCTAAATCGGGGGTTTTGATTTGCACCATGTGACCGGCCCGGGCATCCACAAATTCCCGAATATCTTCTAAAGTGTTGCACCACTCGTCGGCCACAATCTCCACCACGCTGCCCCTGCTTTCCAGGAGCCGGCGCAGTTCCGCCAAGGCATCAATTTGCGCCGGTTTGCTGCCCCGGTCCATGGGACCTTCAATGCGGATTTTCAAAGGGGCGGCAGCCAATTCCAGCCGGGTCAGGTAATCTGCCATGCGGTCCGGGTTTTCGTCAAAGGCCTGCCCGATGGTGCCGTAAACGTCAATATGTAAAATAGGACGGTAGTCTTCGCCGCCCAGCCTGCGGGCCCGGTCCCTGAGCCAGGACACATAGTCCAGCAGCTTTTCCCCGTGGCGTCCCAGTTTTTCCCGTACGTTATTAATCAGCCCATGGGGCAGCACATCCGCCCGTTTTATGATAATTTTATCGGCGTTGGTATAGCGCTCATCGCCGGTCTGGCAGAAAATGGGCACCCGTTTGTCGGTCAACCTGCAGTTGTACTCTCTGGCCACCACCTCTGCCATGGTGCACCTGGCCTCCCTGGCGGCCGCATCCAGCAGCGCCTGGGTAACGCCGTAGCGGATGGCTGTGTGCAAGGGATTTCCCCCAGCATCGGCCAGATGATCAAATTCTTCTGCCAATTCCCGGAAGCCGGTGACTTCCCGGCCCACCAGCCTCGGCAGCAGGTCCCTTTCCAGAACCGGCATAAAATCCGCGGCTAAAAACAGGGGGTCCCGTCCGCCGGCGCCGGAATACTGCACAGCGGCACAGTCTCCGTAAGCGAACGAGCCGTCCTCCAGCAGGAGCATGACGGAAATGGCTTCACCGCGCTGGCGAACGGCAGAAAAACCCGGGGTGGCAGGCTCGCCCAGGTAGGCAAACCCGTCCTGCTCCCGACCCTTTTTTATGGCTTTCTGGTCATCAAAATAAAAGCCGGTCAGTCCCGGCGAAACAACAGCACCCGTAATTTTCATGTTTGGCCTCCGTTTTCACTTCTTAAATTAGCGGGGCTTTCCTACCAGCATGCCCTTACCGATGGCATAAATATCGTCAATCACCATCTGGAAACTGGGGTCCCTGCCTTCGGCTTTGCCCCTTTGCGCTATTTTTTCCCGGTGGACTTCCTTTATTTCTTCCCCGAAGGGTAAATTACCAAAATCCAATAAGCGCACCGCACCCTGGTAATCCCGGGCCGGCAGGAGGCGTCCCGCATTGTAGCGGCTGGGGGCAAAGGGTACATCGATAATCCCGGCCTGGAAGCCCCGGACGGTTCCCAGGGCAATGTCTCCTTCCCCGAATTCCAGCAGCCGTTCCAGGATGGCCCTGGTCTCTGCCTTGATTAAGCCTTTTTCACGCTGCAGTTCTGTAAATTCCACCAGGGGCTGGTCTTTCAGCATGTTTAATACCTGTTTGGTGGCCCGGATTCCCGCGGCATTGGCCTCCTTGGTGGGGATCCCCATGGCCTCATGGGGAGTCTTGACAATCACCTTGGTGGCTTTGGCCATGGCAGCGGTGGCCGCTCCCCAGCTGATAACACCAAAGGCCTTACTTTCATCCTGGGGGAAACCTCCCATCCACTGGTGAAAAACGGTGGTGACGACAACATCTTGATAGCCAAAGCGTGACAGGTATTCGTCCGCCAGTTCCTCCAGGGAACGTACCGCAGCCACGTCCTGCGTCAGGTTGCCGCACTGGCCGTAACCCAGGGTCAGGCTCTTAACGCCCTGTTCTGCCGCCAGCAGGGCCTCGATAATGGCAATGCTGTGAGAGATGCAGGGTGGCACCAGGGTGCCGGTCAGGGGACCGAAGGGTTCCCGGTTAACGGAGATGCCCTGTTCTTCGTAATAGCCCACCAGCCGGTCGGCATACTGCCAGTCCCGGATGGAACGCTCCAGGGGCACGTCCTTGGCATAGGGAATGTTGTAGGAAATGCCACCTCCTTCATAGGCGGTAAAACCGCCGGCCAGGGAAATTTCCGTGAGCAGCCGGGCATCCGGTGTGCCGTGACGGACCTGCACTGGAACTTTCACCGATTCCACCACCTCCCGGCAGGCGGCAACGCCGTGGTTGACGGCAGGAAAACCGTTCAGCATGGACCGTCCCACCGACCGGCTTTCTTCAATGCCCGCCTGGGCTTCATTGTAGCGGTTCTGCCGGGTGTAGCTGTCGATGGTGGTGGGCAGCAGGTCGGCGCCTCCCTCCTCTACCAGGTAACGCAGCAGCTCAATGTGTTCATGCACCAGAGCAACGCCCGCCCTGGGCTGGGCCAGGGTAATTCCTTCTCTTTTGGCCTGTTCCAGTTTTTCGGCAAAACGACGGCTGGCGGGTATCCCAGACTGATAGGCAATGGCCTCCTCCAGGTTTACTTCCTGTCCCGTGGGCCAACTGTTCAAGACTTCCTGGCGGATTTGCAGGAACTGGTCCCAGTCGAGTTTTTTATTGGTCAGCTGCAAGTGCTTTTCACTCCTTTTTGGCCATTGGCCTTTGGCTGTTGGCTTGTTGGTTCTTGTGATGGGAATTTAAATTAATAGGCATTCGCTCGCTTATTATTCTTCACTATTGAATAACAGATAAAAAGGCTAATGACTAATGGCTAACGGCCAATTATATTTCCACCATATATTTTTTCGCCAACTTCAGTGCCGCGGTTGGCTTTACCTCCGCCAGCAGTCCCACAGCGGCCAGAATATAATCCTTATCCAGCATCATCCTTGGTTTTTGGGGCCGCAGCACGGTGGGCTGTTCTTGCTTGTAAAGGGCCCCCTGTAATATTTCACCGGGGTTGGGATGGTTCACAATCACCCCGCCGGTACCGACCAGGTAGGGCACCTGGGTTAAGTCCTTGCCATGTTGGATGTACATGGCGCCCATGGGTGTCCAGGCGGTTTCCAATGTGCCGGCGTGCCGCTCCATCGCCAGATCCGTGGCCACCCGGGCCATGGCGGTATCGATTTTCCACTGGTTTTCACCGGCCGGCAGAAGTTCCACGTTGCCATGCACCGCATGAACATAGGAAACTACCTCTTCTTCCGGCAGTCCGGACAACGCAGCCAGTTTCCGGGCCCCCACTGTATCCAGCAGGGACAAGGCGCTGACCCGCATGCCCAGGTCTCCTTCCACCGTGCGCTTGGCAAAGGGTTCCGGCAGACCCTTGTAAGTGACCCCGGACCGGGTGGGGTGTCCTTCGGCCAGGGAATGAACATCGGTGGTGGCGCCGCCGATGTCGACAATGACCAAGTCGCCCCAGCCAGTCTCCTCCCCGGTGCCTGTGGCCAACAGTTTGGCCGCATTCAGCACCGCCGCCGGGGTGGGCATTAAAATTCCCTGAATATATCTTTCCGCCCGCCGCAGGCCCTTGACCTCCACGATTTTTTCCAGGAAGGTGGCGCGAATGGTTTCCCGGGCGGGTTCCACGTTTAACTTGTTTAATTCCGGCAGCACATTGGCGGTCACCCGCACGTCCTTGCCGGCTTGCACCAGGATATCCCGGACCTCCTCCGCAGCGGACTTGTTGCCTGCCACAATAATGGTATTGCCGCACCGGGCGGCAGCCAGCATTCTGGCATTGTGCAGGATGGTGTCTTTGTTTCCCCCATCTGTTCCTCCCGCCAGCAGGATAATATCCGGACAGTTGGCGTCAATTTGCTCAATCTCCGCAGCGGTCAGCTGGTGGGCAAACACTCCCAGCACCCTGGCCCCTGCCCCCAGGGCGGCCTGCCGGGCCGCCTCCACCGTGAGTTCCTTGACCAGCCCGATGGCCACCATGCGCAGTCCTCCGGCAGCGCTGCTGCAGGCCAGGCGGTGTTGAAACTCGGGCAGCACACCGCCAAAACGAGGTTTAATCCCCTCCAGGGCCTGCTCCAGGCCCTCCAGTATGTTGGTATCCACAGTGGTAAGCCCTTTGGCTGTGGCGATGACCTCGACCGCCTCCACATCCAACGCCGTGACCTTGGTATAGGTGCTGCCAAAGTCGATTAACAGGGCCAGTTCCATGCCGGTCCCCCCTTAGCATCTCTGGGTAAAACCAAAATCCCTCAACAAGTCATCAATGGCATCCTGGGGCATGGTTCCCGGGGGATACGCCCTGTCAAAGCCCATACCGATAAACTTCTTCTCCACTTCGCCCCAGTCTTGTTTTCCTACCACCAGGTTACCGCCCACATACATTCGGATACTGCCAATGCCTGCCTCCACCGCCTTTTCCCTCAGGCCCCGGCAGTCAATTTCCCCGTGACCGTAAAGAGAAGACACCAAAATGGCGTCGGCATTGGTTTCCACCGCGGCGGCGATGAATTCCTCCTGGGACGCCATAACGCCGATGTTAACCACCTTGAATCCTGCTTCAGTGAGAGCATATTCCAGAATGCGGTTTCCCACCGCATGAACGTCCGCCCCGATAACGCCTAATACTAAGGTTAGTTGCTTTTTCTCTTCTACCAAACGGCAGACCTCCTATGTAGAAACTTAACTTAGACAAAGGATTTTCTCTAGTTTCTCCTATTTTGTAAATTGTTCCTCCTTTTAAGCTGGAACTTCTTCAACTTTTTTATACCCTTGCCACAAGGGAAACATATCCGCATGGATAAAAACAGACCCGGTGAGGTTCGACTCACCGGGCCTGTTTCACTATTGTCCGCTAAAGTAGGCACTGATGCCTCTGGCAATGGCCTCGGCGGCCCTTTGCCGGAAGTCTTCCGCACCAAGCAACGCTTCTTCCTCGGCATTGGATACAAAGGCGGTTTCAATTAGAATACTGGGCATGATACTGGTACGCAGTACCGCAAAGTTGGCCTGCAATACGCCGATATCCCGGCGTCCCAGAGCTCCCACCAGCTCCCTTTGCACATCCTCGGCCAGCCGCCTGCGGTCATCCCTTTGCTCATACAACGCCGGTATGGCAGGTGGCGCATAGTAGTAGGTAGAGGTGCCACCAATGGCAGTATTGGGGTTGGCATTGCTGTGAATGCTGACAAAAACATCGGCGCTTTGGTCGTTGGCCATGCGGGTCCGTTCGTAAAGGTCAATGAAGGTGTCGTCAGAACGGCTGAAGAAGACATTGGCACCCTGTTTTCGGAGGATTTCAGCCACCTTCAGGGTAATATCCAGGTTGACGTCCTTCTCTCTCAGACCGTTTTTACCCGAGGCCCCGTTGTCATAGCCGCCGTGCCCGGCATCCAGGAAGACGTTCTTGCCTGCCAGCCCGTCGCTGTACGAGATTTTACTGATCTCCAGGGTAAGGGCCTTTTTGTCCGACGACAGGCTGACCTTAACCCTGGCGGCCTGTTTTAAGTCCAACACCAGCCGTGAAATGTAGGGGTCCTTACTGAAACCCGTCCTCACCTGCTGCACAAGATTCGTACCGGCCGGGATGATTTCCGGGGTTTTGTCCAGGTAGACATCCCTTAAATTCACCACATAACGGAAGGGATTGGACAAGGTGAATGTGTTATATTCAATGTCATGGTCACTAACGATGTTTATGTAGGTACGATCGCTCTGCTCTGAAATCTGAACATCCACCAGTTTAGCTTCCGGAATGTACTCCTTGTCCGGTTCCCGGGTCGGTTCTTGACCGCTCCCCGGTTCAGGTTGAGGCCCCGGCAACCAGCTCTTATCATCCTGCGGCGGTTGGGGGGGCTCCGGTTGGTCCACGAAGGAAACCAGCCAACCTGCCACCCAGGCCGGGGAACCATTCTCCCGGCTCACCTGTACCCAGTCCCCGGACCGGCTGATGACCGGCAAGCGAACGCCTCTGCTGACCTGTCCGGCCACATTGTGCTGGGTTCCCGGGCCGCTTCTCAAGTTGATATTATCTGCATTTATCACAGCCACCTGGATACCAGGAACCGGCGCAGAATTGGCCGGAGGGGCGGCAGGTTTGGCGGGTGTATTTTGTACGGCTTGTACAGATACCAGCCAGTTTGCCACCCAGCCGGTGGTACTGCCTGATTGTACTTTAATCCAGTCCCCGCTCTGGGACAATACAGTCAGCCGATCCCCCTTTTTACTTGCCCGGCAATACCGTGCTGGGTGCCCGGACCGCTTCTTACGTTCAGGCTGTCCGCTGTCACCACCGCAACCTTGCCGCTGCCTGCGGCAGGGGGACTTGACGGTGTGTTAACCGGCGCTGCGGGGGCATTTTGTACCTTGACTAACCAGCTGGCAACCCAGCCGGTGGTACTGCCTGATTGTACTTTAATCCAGTCCCCGCTCTGGGATAATACAGCCAGCCGGTCCCCCTTTTTCACCTTCCCGGCGATCCCGTGCTGGGTGCCCGGACCGCTTCTTACGTTCAGGCTGTCCGCTGTCACCACAGCCACTTTACTCTGGGCGCCGGCAGCTCCCCTTGAGGGACTGGCAATTTCCTGAACCCCCACCAACCAGCCTGCCACCCAGGCGGTTTTCCCGCCAACCTGAACCTGGTACCAGTCCCCGCTCTTACCGATGACCGGCAACTTATCACCTTTATTCACTTGTCCTGCCAGTGCAGTATGGTCCCCGGGCCGCTTCTCAAATTAAGCTTGTCCGCATTCACCGTGGCCACCTGGGCCGCCTGGGCCGGGCCCGTACCTCCAAAGGGGTTAAAGATAAGGGTTAACCCCAGCCCCACCAGGGCGGCGTAGCGAAAAAAAAGGTTGCCAAATTTAAACGTCATATCCACCACCACTTTGCAAAATTACATACCTAGAAAAATTTCTACTTAATTGACGAAAAATTTCTTGTTTTTGTTGCAGTCTGAGCGGTAGAAACAGGAATAACTTCTAAAATTCAGATTTTATGTTTTTATTACGACAAATAAAATCTCTTTGGTATGGTAAATTGGTTTTTGTTGTAAAAAACTCGCATAAGAGGTTACGTAAAGGTAAATATTTTTATATGATGCTGATTTTTTCCGGCCGGCAGACAACATTTTTATGGAGGGATTCTACTTGAGAGGACCCCTGAAAATTGTAACAGGTATCTTTCTTGCTATCTTGTTATTAAATCTTTTCGGCACCCCTTGTGCCGCACAGGAACAGGATACGGTTTTTAATTATTGTCCCTTCAATGAAGACATTGACCGCACGCTCATCCCTGCCAACCCTCCGGTGCAGGGGGAAGATGTAAAAAATCTGCAGGAGGAATTAAGGGCGATCCGTTACTATGACGGTTCCATCAGCGGTTTTTACGGTCCCCTCACACAAAAGGCGGTAAGACAGTTTCAGCGGGATCATGATTTAAAGGACGATGCGGTGGTAAACTGGGAAACCTGGCATGCCCTGGCCCTCAGTATTGAAAAACCTGTGGCCAAAACGGAGAAGATCCCGCCGCCCTCGGGAGAGATTGCCATTATCGTTGACACAACCAAGCGAAAACTGACGGTGATGGCCAACGGCAAACCCTACAAACAATTTAATATCGCCTGTGGCAAACCCTCTACCCCCTCCCCTGTGGGAACCTGGCAGGTGGTCCACAAGGCAACCAACTGGGGCACAGGTTTCGGTACCCGGTGGCTGGGACTGAATGTCCCCTGGGGCAAATACGGTATTCATGGCACCAATAAACCTTTTCCATCGGCAGTTACGCCAGTCATGGCTGCATTCGCATGCACAATTCCAGTGTGGAGCAGCTTTATCCCTGGATTCCCGGGGGAACTCCCGTGTATGTGATCGGCAGCCCCTTCGGAGTGCCCGGGCAGGGTCACAAAAAGCTGGTACGGGGGGACAGGGGATCGGATGTCTTTGAAGTGCAGCGCACCTTAAAAAGGCTGGGATATTATGAAGGAAAGGTGGACGGCATCTTTGGCTACGGTCTGGAAGCTGCCATTAAAAAATTCCGTAAAGCCAACGGTCTGCCCATGGATAACTGCGTGGACAGCAAGATGTATCAAACCCTGGGACTGTAAACCAAAACCCGGTGCGGGAACTTGACCCGCACCGGGTTTTTTATGCTTAACCCAATTTGCCTGCCGTTGCCGGCTCCAGCACCAGGGCTTCTCTGTGAAATTTTATGATCTTGGGCTGCCAGTTTAATTGCTTGAGCAGGTTGGTATAATCCTCTACCGTGGCTTCCTCCCAAGATTTGTTCAGCAGGGCGAGGAAAACCGCCTCCATCACATTGGTGCCGAAGGTGCGCCCCTGAAATTCCGGGGTGGTGGTAATCAGCATACCGGCACCTCGCTCCATCAGTTCCTCCACATCCTCCCGGGTGGTGGTATTGGTTAAAAATAACTGGCCGTTCAATTTTTCGGGCAGGTATTTCCGGATTAAATGGTAGTCCCCCGCCACAACTTCCGCCTTCAGGTAATACCTGGCAAACCTGTTGGAACCGGTACGGGGATGTTTGTCCTGCTGTTGGCCGGTGGGATAAATAAATTGAAAAGGCAGCCTGGAAACAACCGGCATCAGTTTGGCGGCAATGCTCTGGAGCTTGTCCAGTCGGCGGATAGGAATGGGGATGCCAAGGGCAAACACCAGATCTCCCAGGGTGAGACGGCAACCCGCCTTCTCCAGGGCCTCGGCCATGCCAAAGCGGTCCATGGCGCTGACCATCAACACCCTGGCATCTTTTTTAATCAGCCCCTGTTGGACCAGGTATTCTACTGCCTGCCTTTCCAGGGTGTTTTTTAAACCGCTGCCGTCAACCACCGGCGTCTTTTTCACCGTTTCCAGTAAACGGAGGCCGTCCTGCAATACATAACGAGTGTTGCCGGCATACAAATAAACGTCAATGCCGCCCAACCCGATGGCATCCACGCTGCCGTCCAATTCTTTTAGAACGGAGATGGCCTTATGGATATCCCCGTCGGTTCCCAGGCGGCTGATTTCAAACTCCTCCCCCAGCAATTCCACCCGGACCGTATGGTTGCGCTTGGATGAACCCAGACTGACACTGACAACCTTTTTCACGCAAGTCCCTCCGGAATAAAGTCTTGCGGTCAGTATAACCAAAACCTGAAACTAACAAACAAAGGCTGCCTGGAATAAACAGGAAAAAGGGGTCAGACCCCCATAAGAAGAAAGACCGCATTTAGCGGTCTTTCCACTTGTATTTGCCCTTGGCCACCGTGATGTCATGTTCCTCCAACAGGTCCAGTGCCTCATCATAGCTGTCGATATACTTTGAGTTAAAGGCATCCACCTGCAAATCCGTGAAAGTGCTTCTGGGAAATCCCGTCCTGGGCGCAGTTACTTCTACAAGGTCCCTTACCTGATCCTTTTCCATCATGACACCTCCTTGGCTTGGCAGAGCTAGAGCGACCCGCCATGCTTCTCCAGCACCCGGGCAGCTTTGTCACCCATCTGATCGGTGGTTACCACCGTTACCAGAAAGGCTTTGCCCCCGGCCACCCCGTAATTGTCCGCAGCCATGGCGTAGTTGGATGGATCGGCAGACATTAAAATCCGGGTATCTGTATTCATGAGCCTGCTGGTATTGGCGGAAAACATGGTTAAACCGGTCAGGGTCTCGGCATTATTGATAGGATTGTTGAGTATTGCATTTGCGGTGGTGCCGTATCTGGATACTCTGTCCAGGGAAACCTCACTGATGCCCATGCTTTTCAGTTCTTGCACAGCGCCTTCCGCCCTGGTACTGGAAGGAAAATATGCCAGAAGGGAACGCATCCCCCGGGGTAGTGTCATAATAAGACCCCCTGTTTTTGGTTTTTTTTTATTATCCCCTATCCGGAAATGTTTAACGCTAATTTTTTATTCAAATTTAAAGTTTTTTCGTTACAATTCCGAAGACTGATACGTCTATATTATGGGGAAAAATATGGTTTTCCCGTCCTACAGCAGGTACGGTCACCCCTGTGGGAAATTTTCCTAAAGGAGGAATTTTAAAAGTGCTTAAACGTAGCTTAGTTCTAATATTTTCCCTCTTTTTCTTGTTGACCCTGTTTACTTCGTCAGTCTTTGCCGGAGAATTACAAACCACCTTACTGAATAAGCTTCAGCAGCCCGGCCAAAGTTTAACCCGGGCGGAGTTTGTATCCATGCTGGTGCAAGCTGCCGAACTGCCTGCACCCACCTGGCCGGTTTCTTTACCCCTGGATGTACCTGCCGGTGCCTGGTACGCCAATGACATGAAAACAGCTCTGGTGGCCGGTGTAATCAGCCGTACACCAAAAAATACCATCAGCCCGGACCTGCCAGTTACCCAGGCCCAGGCGGCGGTTATGCTTTCCCGTGTCCTCGGCCTGCCCGGGGTTGAGTCTCCCGGCCCGCTGCCCAGCCCGGTGCCCAACAGTCACTGGGCCTTTGTACCCTTCACCTGGTTAGTTAAGGAAGGTATTGTGGATCCCACCGTTAAACCGGATGCTTTCCTGACCCCCGCCGAGGGAGCAGCGCTGCTGGACAAGGTCTTCGGCACAGCCAAAGAAGCCAAAGAAATTATGGAAAAAAGTCAGGCTACCCAGGCAGTGATTAAAACCATGCGCGGTACCGGCGATATGTCCATGAGCATGAAGGCCAACCCTGCAGTTCCCGTCCAGGGCCTACCTGCTTATATTGGTATGAAAGCCAAAGTAAATTATGAAATGAACCTGGATCAGGGCCTGCACCAGCAGTTTACCATGACCATGGCCGGTCTGCCCCAGACCATCCCCCCGATGGAAGTGGAACAGTACATGGTGGCCGAAGGCATGTTTATGAAAATTAAAGATCCCATGACATCCAAAGTCACATGGATCAAAATGCCGGAGGGTTCTGTCCCTAATTTTATGGAATTGATGAAGCAGCAGTCCAAATTCATGCAGCTTCCCAGGGAGTTTGATAAGTATTTCCACTACCGTCTGCTTGGGGAGAAAAAGGTAGGAGAAAAGACTTTCTTCGAGCTGTCCTTCTTTGGCAACATTCCCAACCTGGCCCAATTCATGAACATGGTGGGTGCCCAGTCAGGACTGAATCAGCAAATGATCAAAAGCTTTGAACAGTCCGGCAGCATGATTCGTGGCATCAACATGGTTGGCAAGATTCTTATTAATAAGGAAAATTTGTATGCTGAACAGTTGAATGCCACGGCCGTAATTGTTTTTGCCGATAAATTTGAGGGTAAGCCCTTCCCCCTGAAATCCCTTACTGCAAATTTTAATTTCTTATACAAGGACTACGGCACAAAAATTGATATTCAGCTGCCTGCTGAAGCAGCCAAGACGCAAGGGCTTCCCATGACACAACCCGGGACAACACCGGTTAAAACCAACTAGTGTACAGGTAGGATAAAGAGTGCCGGTTATTGTAAGATACCGGCACTCTTGCTATTTAAATAAAATTGTTTACCATACCGGTTTTATGGACTACCCAGGTAAAATATGGTAGACTGAATGCAAATGTATCGGAGGTGATTTTTTGAGCCACGAAATCAAACCCACTCCTTCACCGGAGCAATATATTTTAGTGGCGCTGATTGATATTTGCAGGGGGTTAAAAGTAAACCTGCCGTTGGAACTGGACAAAGAAGTGCAAAAGAATGTATTGCGGGATGTGCTCTCCTCCGCCATCAGTTTTGCGGAGAAACAGGAAAGTATGCAGATCATCAGTGACGAATTGTTTACCTGCGTCAGGGATGGTTGTACCCTGCAGGACCAAATGGAGCTCATTGAGAAACAAAGTCCCGACGTTATTAATGCCAAAACCCTGGCAGCGGCTTATCTATTAAAGCTTGTCAATAAAGAAAGGAATCTGCATTAGTACTATATACGCGCAGACGGTTTGAATCAACAAAACAACAGGCAAAACATAGTTAAAAGAGACACCCCGCAGGTGTCTCTTTAACTGTTAACTAGCCATTAAATTCTTGCACGTACATCTTTCCATAGGGACCGCCGCTTACTACGCCGATGCCCACCTTGGTGTATTTATCACTTAAGATGTTGGCCCGGTGACCCGAGGAATTCATCAGGTTGGTATGGGCGGTATTGACATCCGGAGCGCCCGCCAGGTTTTCCCCTGCATAGCGGTAGGTGATGCCGTTATTTTTCATCATATCGAAGGGTGAACCGTAGGTGGGAGATTGATGTGAAAAGTAGTTGTTATCAATCATGTCCTTCGCCTTGGCGCGGGCAATTTGGGTCAATTTGCTGTCCATACTCAGGGGTTTTAAACCTTTGGCAGCACGTTCTTTGTTGATGAGGTTCAGCATAGCCTGCTCGTCCGCCGAGCTTACACCGCCGGAAGGTTGACTGGTTCTGCCGGGATTGTAAGCGGGCTGGCTGGGTTTGCTGTAAGAAGGCTTCTGATGGTTATAGCCATAGGCTCTGTAATTTGTGGTGTTGGTCTTGTTGTAACCGTAGTTGTATTTTTGATATGTGGTGTTGGTGGATTTGTAACTGTTTAAATTATAGTATTTGTTACTATAATTGGTGTAGTTACTCTTGGTGTTGTCGTAGCTCACATAGGCTTCGGCGGACCCTGTACCCGGTGCAGCAAGGGCCAGCACAAAAGCAAAGGCGCCTAGAACCAGGCCTGAAAACAATTTTAATGCTGTTTTCATTGGAAGTTCTCCTTTCGCTTTTTTATTCCCACTAGTGCAGTGGACTAGCAATATAGTAACGTCTGTTAGGTCGCTATGACAACCAATCATATGCGGTCTTATTAGGTGTTAGCCCCGAATACCTTGTCTGACAAAAAAGAATACTGTCTTATACGTCAAATAACTGACAGATGGGAGTTTTTTTAAATTCTTCTCAGAATTCCGTTACATTTTCTGCAACAATGCGTCTATTAGGTACCAGAGTATTCCAATGTACTGGAGAATAATATTTGGAGGGGTATCTATGGATCAAAATGGCAAGGGGAAATATGTTGTTATTTCAGCAGCCCGAGTTGATTGAGCAGGGCGTTGTCTTTGAATCTCAGCCGCCGCAATATTTTTATACCAAACTCAACGACTTAAAAGTAAATATGCTGGCCGAGGCCACCAAGGACGCCAAGCTGCGGGCAGAAAAAATGGCCTCCAGTACCGGAAGCCGCATCGGTTCTCAGCGGTCTGCCAAAATGGGTGTTTTCCAGATTACCGCAGTCAACTCCAACGAAATCTCGGACTACGGCATCAATGATACCTCCTCCATCGAAAAGGAAATCACCGCCGTAGTCAATGTAGAGTTCAGCGTAAAATAATTCAGGTCAGGCCGAGGCCTGCCCTGAATTATTTAAAACACTACAGCCACTTCATCCCGGTCAATGACCCGGCGAATTTCCCGTACCCGCTCCCGCAGGGGCGGGTTGTTGTGGCTGGCATCATCAATCTGGCGGAGTAAATCAATAAGTCTCCGGATGATTGAAACGATGTCGCCCTCCTGCAGGCTGGTATTTTCCAGCAGGTAATCAATTCCCTGGCCGGTGTACCAGGCATGGGCCACAAAGCCCGGGGTGCCGGACCACACCACAAACTGCGGCGGCACCCCGGCCTCCAGCAGACTCTCCTTCAATTCATGCACGGGGGTGGGATCATAGGGCGGGGCCGGGACAAATTCCCGGCGTCCGGGGATGTAATCCACCCCGGCCAGGATACCGGCCACTTCCTCCGGGGGCAAATCCTCCAGCATCCCGCAAAGGCCAGTTCCGTAACGAAAATTTCCTGCACGTGCAGTTCCAGCGCAAAGTTTCCCCGGGCGAAGAATTCCCGTCCCTTAATGTAGCCCAGGTTTTCCAGAATACTTTTTACAAAGTGATATTCATGGATGTATTTCTGGGACTGCTGTTTAATGGCATTGATCTGCCCTACCAGCCCGGCCCGCTGGTATCCCAGGGCCTCCAGCCGGTCCCTGGCATCCGCGCACACCTCGTGCAGGCAGCGGGGACTCTGCTGGTTGGCTAAGATCTGTTTAATCTCCTCAATTCTTTCCCTGGAACCGGGCCGGTTTTTATACTTGGAGGAACGCAGGCGTTTTTGTTCCCGGATGAGTTTGCGCCGCTGCAGGGGGCAGGATACTTCGCCCCTCAGTTCACAAAAGATGCCTTTGGCCTCTTCATACTGTCGGTTTAACTCCTCCAGCAGTCGGTTGATTTCCCGCTCGGCCCGCCTTTCCTGGTAGGCGGAGAAGTTTTGCGTTAAGAACCGGTCGATTTCCTCATCGGTTTTCCATTTTAGCAGGCTCAGCACGGTATTGGGGGAAATGGTCAACCGGCCATAGACTGATTCCACCTCTGACTCGTCAAAGAACCCGGTTTGTTCAGGAAACTTATCGTCAATGCGGATATAAACGTGCCCCACCCGGTCAAAACCCCGGCGACCGGCCCGGCCTGCCATTTGGAAAAATTCCCTGTTCATGAGGGTTCTAAATTCCTTGCCGTCCCACTTGCGGCAGGAATGGAACAATGTGGTGGCCGCCGGAAAATTCACGCCGGCGGCAAAGGTTTCCGTGCAGAACAGCGCCCAGAGCAGGCGGTTTTCATAAAGACGTTCCACCAGGTTTTTCAAAACAGGAGAAAGTCCGGCATGGTGATAGCCGATGCCCTGCTGCAGCAGTTTTCGCAATACCCGGCGGTGGCCCCGCTGAAAGATCTCCGGGTGTTCCTTTTCCGTCTCCATGATGGCCTTAAGAACCTGATCCTTTTCATCCGGAAATAAAAAGTCCCATTCCCGGCCCAGCTCAGCCGCCAGTTCCTCGGTACGGGCCCGCCCAAAGACAAAGTAAAGGGCGGGCAGGTGATCTTGCACAGCCTCAATGGCGATCGAGGGATTTTCTGCTTCGACGCGCTCCACGTCTATTCCACCTCCTGCTTCTTTGCTCAAACTCCTCTTCCCTGGCAGCCTGGCGTTCGGCTCTTCGTTCCTCAGTACGTTTTTTTACAGCCTCTTCGATATATTCACGGGCTTCCTCTTCGTCCAAAATGACCCCGTCCGAGCTCAGCCAATTGATGGCCAGCGGAACTGCCCGGTTGGTTTCCACCACCACCTCCACAGGCTCGCCCCGCACTTCACCCATCCAGTCTGCAATCTCCTGTATGTTGGGTACAGTGGCGGAAAGTCCCAGGAACTTCACATGGTGTGGCGCAAAGATGATGCTTTCCTCCCAGGCCGTCCCCCGTTCCGGATCATCCAGGTAGTGGATTTCGTCAAAGACCACACAGGCCACGTCATCCAGCCTTCCGGCTCAGAAAAACACCGGTTGCGGAAGATTTCCGTGGTCATGATTAACAAAGGCGCATAGGGATTGATGGAGATGTCCCCTGTCACTAGACCCACCGTCTCGTCGCCAAACACAGCTCGAAAATCCACAAACTTCTGATTGCTGAGGGCCTTCAGGGGGGAGGTATAAACCGCTGCCTTGCCCCTTTCAATCACCGCTTCGATAAACCGTTCGGCAATCACGGTTTTGCCGGTTCCCGTAGGGGCGGCCACCAGGACATTACGCCCGGCCAGGGCAGCCCTAACAGCTTCTTGTTGGAAACGGTCCAGTTCCAACGGCCCGGGGGCCGGAGGGGGTGGCGCCACGGCCCGGCGGGGCCGTTTTTTGCCCGCCGGCGGTTTCTCCCGCCTGGCAGTACCTTCCCGGGCAGTCTCCCGCCTTTGCTGCTTGGCGGCCAGGGACCATTCATGCTCGATGCCCGGAAACCTTTCTTTGATGGCCTGGATATCTCCCCGCCGCACCAGGATGCCCATCCTGCCGTCTTCCTTCTCGATTTCCCCGGCGGCATTGATGTAACCCTCCCGCACCAGCCTGCGAATTCTGTCCGGGGTGGTATCCAGCAGGTCCGCTGCTTCCAGGGTGGTTAATTTGGTGGCACGCTTGATAATTTTGTGTAAATCAGGACGCAATTTAATAGCATTCACTTCATCCCGCCACACTCTGGTGCTGCCCGCCATGCGGAAAGAAGCTAACTCCTCCAATTCACACAGGTTTAAAATATCTTCGGTGGCCAGTTTTAATTTATCCGCCGCCTCCTGCACGGTCATGGAACGGGCAGCGATCCATGTTAAGGGCAGGACATCCTGTCCAGCCTGGGCTTCCAGGTGAATACCGGTCAGCCTTTTCAGCTCTTGAACAATGAATTTGGGTGAATGGGGATAGGGAGAAGTCCAGAGACCTACCCCGTTAATATTGATCCGGTAAGAACCATCTGATTGAATCATCCTGGTGGCAATTTCCCTTTGCTCCGGTGTTTCAAGGATGGGTCCCAGGTTGAAAAAAGGTTGCTTGCGGTAAACTTCCTCCAGTTTTTCTTTCAACCCCCGGCCTGCTTGCCGCCGGGCCAGCTCGGCTTGCCCCTCGGGGGTGGCCGAAGTGGTTATTTTGCCATCGGGTAAGATGATAAAGGGATGGTTTTCTTTCCCGGCCCGCAGGGCACCCACCAGGCTGCCGTGTATTCTAAATTTCCTTACGAAATCATCCAGGGGTAAAGGACCGCTCCTGTTCAAGTAATGAGCGGTATCCTCCCAGGCTGCCGGGCTGTCCGCCGGTGCGTAGTGGCCGCTGATGAGCCGTACCACCGGAAATTTCACCTTGGGAAGAAGGGGGCCTCCCAAGGTCTGCTCCAGTTCCTCCCTGCTGACGGGCCTGCCCCCGGCAAAAATCTCGCGCAGTTTTTGTTCCTGAAAGGCATGTTTTTCTTTGAACAGCTGTTGTTCCCTGTGCCGCCGTTCTATTTCTGCCTGCCCGTCCGCAGTGGTGCGCAGGGTAAAACGTCCGTCCGGTAATTCGATCAGTTGGTCCATATTCCTTAGGGGCGGCAATTCCTCATTGCCCAGCTCAAGTTTTATTTGAGTCACGTTTCTCGGTGTCCCGTCCGCTAACAAACTTAAAACCCTGCCCCTTGCATCATCTCCCAACAGGACTGCCAGCTGCCGCTGCCTCACCGCAACCACCTGGGGGCTGTAACTCCAGACCCCCTTACCTGCTCCGGCCAGTTCCGGTTCTGGCACTTCGTTACGGGCCAGCCAAACAGTCTCGGTACCTCCTTCATGTTCTTTCAGTCTGGCAACTTTCAGATAACGGTTTGCTGCCATAGACTGCAGCGCAGGCAGAAGAATTTCGGGCTTCATCTTTAGCTTAAGCACCAAATCCACCAGCTTTACCGGCCTGTCCTCCGGCAATTCTTTGAGGATGAAAGCTTTAAGCTGCTCCTTGTCTTTAACTGCCAAGTTCGACACTCCCCAATATGATCTCATTCAAAACTTTACTGCACCTAAACTTTACCATAACAGAGGGTTTTCGCCAATGTCCTAAGTCTAGGATACCCGAATGAAATATATAAAATAAAAAATCCCCGGATTATTTTCATTCCAGGGGTAAAATGCAGCGTCCAACTTTTCTCTTAGCCGCAACAGTCGTAACGGTTGCGTCCTCGTCTTTTAGCCAGGTACAACCCCTCATCTGCCTTCTGAAGCAACTGGCTGGGGGTTTCCCCTGCCGTTAATTCCGCAATGCCAATGCTCACCGTGATGTGGACAGGTTGTTCCGTCCCGGACAGCGTAAACTCCGCTTTTCAATACTGTAAAGAAAGAATCCATAAATCTAAATTGTATCGTATAAAAGAATAAAAACAAAAAGAGGAAAATCTATCATGATCCGCCAGATTTCCTCCGCTCATTCTTTCTTTTTTATGATAATTTGCCACAAATGATGCAGTAACATGCTGTTTTCTTCCTGGCAGCGGACCGCTGTTCGGAAGTAGTTGCCGTCCAAGCCTGTAAAGTTATCACATTGCCTGATAAGAATTCCCCTGGGGCCAAGGAAGTTTTGAATTTGCGCGGCGGTATAACCACTTTCACTGCAGCCAACCAAAATAAAATTGGCCGCGGGAGGAAAGGGCTTCAGACCGGGGATGGCCGCCAGGCCGGCGGTAAGAAAAGATCTTTGAGAATTCATTAGTTCAAATGTTTTTTCGATATATTCCCTGTCCTGCAGAGAGGCTATCCCTGCCACCTGGGCCGGCAGATTCACACGCCAAGGAGGCAAAGCCGCCAGCAAACCGCTGATAATTTCCGGTGCAGCGGCCAAATAACCCAGGCGAAGTCCGGGCATGGCAAAGAATTTCGTCAGTGACCGGAGAACCAGCAGAGACGGGTTTGCCGGGAGGTCCGGCAAAAGGGATTGTTCAGGGCGCACAAAACCCATAAAGGCCTCATCCACCATGAACCAGGCCCCCACTTCCCGGGCCCGTTTGAGCAACGAATGTAGTTTGCACCGTTCAACCAACTGCCCGGTGGGGTTGTTAGGGTTACAAAGAATCATTAAATCGCCGGGCTGCAGCAAGCCAGCCAACGCCTTGGGTTCGATTGTAAAGTTATTTTCCCTATGGAGAACTACCTGAACCAGTTCAGCGTCCGCAAAACCTCCGGCGTACTCACTAAAGGTGGGGACCGGCACCAATACCCGCCGTGGTTTAATCACCTTTCCCAGGGCATAAATCAGCTCCGCAGCACCGTTGCCAAGAATGATCATTTCCTCCGGCAAACTTGTTAACCTTGCTATCTCCCGGCGGAGAGATTCGGCCTGGGGTTCCGGATAATGTTTTATGTTAGCCAGCGACTTCTGCACTGCTTCTAAGGCCCTGGGGGAAGGCCCCAGGGGGTTAATGTTGGCGCTGAAATCAAGAATATTTTCTTTATGAATACCATAGGTTTGCTCTGCCAACCAAATATTGCCACCGTGCCGCTGCATTCCTGTCACCTCTTAACGGAGGCCGCCGCTGATCATGGATGTATGCCAGACCGTCCATTCAGGCTTCCTGCGCCGGACAAACTCCGCTGCCTCCCGGGGGTCCACCTTGCCGGGGGTCAAAATCATCCCCATGACTGTACCGCTGTGGGCCACCAGCACCCCAAGGGCCCGCATCTCTGAAGCCCACTGTCTCCACAGTGCCAAATGCGGTTTTGGCAGCACTACCTGGTTGGCCTGGGCACTGATGGTGGCGCCCCGTCCCATCATCTCCCAGTCCTCCGTTAATAAGCCACGGGTCACCAGCTCAATGGCCTGCTTTACCATCGGTTCCTTTTGAAAATTCTTGCTGGCCAGGTCTTTCCGGCTGTTAAAGAGAACGGTGTCCACCGATCCCCCGGGGTCAGCAATGACCACGTTCAGGGGAGGGGCCTGGCCCAGGTACTTCTTGGGTTCGCCGGTCAAATGATTGCAAATCATAATCCCGGGGTACATCTGGCCATCACTGGGCTCAATTTGGGCGGCAATTTTAGCGATCACTTCCGGCTCAAGTTCCCGGCCCAAGGCCCTGGCAGTGGCCAGGCAGGTGGCGGCAATGTCGGCGGTGCTGCTGCCCATTCCTTTGCTCTCCGGTAAGGCAGAGACTCTGTTTATGGACACGTTAGAATATTCTAACCCTAAATATTGCAATGTCAGTCTTAACGCACGACAGGATTTGTCCAAGCTTACACGGGCCTCTCCCTGCTGGCTAAGCTCAACGGATACTTCACTCCATAAATCAACAGGGCAGTTTATCAGGAAAGGTTCTCCTTGCAGGGTTCCCTGTACAAGCTCGCCACATGTACCCGGGGCAGCAGCTGTTCCGCGGAACACTACAGTAGACCGGTTTGCTGACCCAAGAGGATTATGAATAACGTCCATGTTTCTACCATCTCCCCGGTGGCGCCGTAAGTGTCACCTGTCATGCCACCTAAACTCTTAACAATCACGCCCGTGAAAACCATCGTAAACGGTACTACTGCCCCTAGGATCACCAGTCCCTGCCAACCGGCCAGCCACACCCCCGCTGCCACCAGGGTTGCACTGGCCATCACCAGTTGGGGGAGCCCGGCCTCTTTAAGACCGGCGCCCAGTCCACCGGCTGCCCTGGCATAAGGATACCGGGTAATGCTAAAAACCATCGCCCAGCGCCCGGCCGCCGGCACTAAAATGAGGGCAGTAAGTTTAAGGCCCAAGTCCAGTTCAAAAAGAAAGGCCGTTTTAAGAAGCATAATGGCGACAAAGGCGATGACACCCATGGCCCCAACCCGGCTGTCCTTCATTATTTCCAGTTTTTTTCCCCGATCCCGTCCGCTCAAGAGGCCGTCAGCGGTATCCATCAACCCGTCCAGGTGCAACCCCCCGGTGAGTATGATCATTGTCACTAATGAAATCACATCCGCCGCCAGGGTTAAACCTAAAGTACGCAGGAGGTAGCACACTCCCGCAGCTGTGGAACCCAACAGCAAACCTATCAAGGGGTAATACGACACCGATCGGGCTAATTCCTGGTTGTCTGCCATTTTTTTGTATACAGGGACGATCGTAAGGAAACTAACGGCGAGGCGGAAACTGCTGAACAAAAGGATTACCTCCGCTTACTTAGGATTTCTTTGGACTACGCTATTCGCTTCTCGCTATTGGTTGTTGGCTTTTAGCCTTAAGGCTAGCAACTGGACCCCAAAGAAATGCCCGTGAGGCGAAAAGCGAACAGCGAACATCTAAAACTTACTTTCAAACACAAACCTTACCAAGACGCCTACTGCCACTGACAAAGCGGTCACTCCGTAGGTTAAATTAAGCGCCTGCTGGATGTGACGGTATGTTAACGGGTATTTCTCTTCCCCCATCAAGGCACGGCGAGAAACTTCGCCCCGGTAATAGTTGGTGCCTCCCAGTTGAACTCCCAGGGCGCCTGCCACGGCGGCCTCGGGAATGCCGCTGTTGGGGCTGGGGTGGGCCGGGGCGTCCTTCAGAATGGCCCGCACAGTGGATCGAAGACCCCCGGGAGAACCTGTGGAAAGGAAGACATAGAACAAACCTGCCAGCCTGGCGGGTAAATAGTTGGCCAGGTCATCCAACCTGGCGGCGGCCCAGCCAAGGTATAAATAATCCTTGTTCCGGTGTCCGATCATGCTGTCCATGGTGTTAATGGCTTTATAAGTCATGGCCAGAGGGGCGCCGCCGATAAAGGCATAAAAAAGCGGGGAGAGAATGCCGTCCACCGTGTTTTCCGCCACTGTTTCCACGGTGGCCCGGGAAATTTCCCGTTCATTCAGCCCTTCGGTGTCCCGTCCCACGATGAGGGAAACTTTCCTGCGGGCGGTGAGGATGTCCCCCCGGGCCAGTGGCTCTGCCACCGCCCGGGCATGCTGGTGCAAACTCTTTACAGCCAGGGTGGTGGAAAGCAGCCACAGGTGTACGACCAGACCCAGCCACAAATGCACGGTTCCTGCCAGCCATATCAAGCCCCAGGTAATCAAGTACGTTACTGCGCAAACCACAGTTACCAGCAGCACTCCGCCAACCTTTAACCCGGTTGTCCCGCCGGTTATTTTTCTTACCGCTACTTCACCTTTATGAATCAAGGAGCCGATCAGGACCACGGGATGGGGGATACAGCGGGGATCCCCCACAAGCAGGTCGACGAGCAGCGCTGCCAGAATGAGGATGCTCATGCCTTGGCTTCTCCCAAACCCATAATTTCATACAGTTTGCGCATATCCAAATGCCGTCGAACGACATCCGCCAGCCGGTCATATTTTTCATCCCGGTGCACCGGAAGTTGCTCCGCCGCTAAAAGGGAAAGCCCCTTTCGTTTTCTCAAATGGTTTATCCAATCCAGCAACAAACCGGTATTATCAAACAAGCCGTGCAGGTGGGTACCGAAGATTTGCCCCTGGTTGGCCACCGCCCCGTCTGCCAGGCGGGTAAACGCTCCGGAACGACGGGTTATATACAACAGGGGCTCCGCTTCTTTCCCCATTTCCACCTGTCCGGTATGGATTTCATAACCCGTTATCTCCCGGTTCGCTGCATCACACCAGCCCAGCGCCGTGCAAGAGATGGTGGCACTGCAGCGGTGGGTCTGTTTTTCCGCTAAAAAGGTGGTTTCTATATCTAACAGCCCCAGACCCGGCAGATTGCCCAGTCCGGCCTCGGTTCCCCGGGGATCATAAAGCATTTTGCCCATCATTTGATACCCGCCGCAGATGCCTACCAGGGGGATGCCCCGTTGGGCCAGGGTCAGTATTTCTTTGTCCAACCCCTTTTCCCTCAGGTAAAGCAAATCCTGAATGGTATTCTTGGTGCCGGGGAGCATCACCGCATCGGGCTGACCCAGGGAATCTCCGGGACCCACAAAGCGAAGAACCACACCCGGTACCCGGCCCAGCAGGTCAAAGTCGGTAAAATTTGATATCCTCGGCAGTTGAATAACGGCAATATCAAGCTCTGCACCTGCCGGGGTTCTTGGTGCCCCGGCCAGGGAAACAGAATCTTCCTCCTCGATGCCGTGCCCATGGAGGTAAGGAACAACCCCTAACACCGGCCTGCCGGTGCGCTGCTCCAGAAATGCCAGACCCGGTCGCAGAAGTTCAAGGTCGCCACGGAATTTATTGATAATAAACCCTGCCACCTTTTGACGCTCGTGGGGTTCCAAAAGTTCCAGGGTCCCCACCAGGGAAGCAAAAACACCCCCCCGGTCGATATCGGCGGCCAGGATTACCGGCGCCTCCGCCAACAAGGCGGTACGCATATTGACAATGTCCCGGTCCTTCAGGTTTATCTCCGCCGGACTGCCTGCCCCCTCGATAACCAGCACATCATATTCCCGCCGCAGGCCCTGAATGCATTGTTCCACCAGGCTGACCGCCCCGGGCAAAAAATGCTGCCGGTAGTCTCTGGCGCTCATGTCTGCCCAAGGCTTCCCCAATACCACCACCTGGGCATTTAAATCCTGCTTTGGTTTTAACAAGACAGGATTCATTTGCACCGTAGCCGTTACACCGGCAGCCTCCGCCTGAGCCCCCTGGGCCCTGCCGATTTCGCCCCCGTCCAGGGTGACATAGCTGTTGAGGGCCATGTTTTGGGCCTTGAAGGGGGCAACCCGGAAACCATCCTGTTTGAAAATGCGGCAGAGGGCGGTGCAAAGCAAACTCTTCCCCACGTGGGAAGAGGTGCCCTGGATCATGATTGTCTTTGCAAGGGCCAAGGGGATACCTCCTTGTCTGGAAGGTTTTTTAACTAGTCAAGGTACAACAGGGCATTAACGGTAGCAGCGGCCAGAGGACTGCCGCCTCTGGTTCCCAGAACGGTGATGTAGGGGACATCTGCCTGTAAGAGAAGTTCCTTGGAGCGGGCTGCCCCCACAAAGCCAACCGGCATGCCCACCACCAGGGCGGGCCGCAGCCCCCGGTGGATCATTCGCAGGAGAACAAAAAGGGCCGTCGGGGCATTGCCAATGGCCACCACCTGGCCGTTCAGTTTCTCGCCAAACCTCTCCATGGCCACGGCGGAGCGGGTGATTTGCCTGACTTTGGCCTCCGCCGCCACTTCCGGGCTGTGCACGGCACAGTGCACTTCCCCGCCCCACCAGTTCAGCCGGCTGCTGTTAATGCCTGCCCCCAGCATGGTGACATCGGTATAAATATGGGCGCCTCTTTTTAAAGCCGCCAATCCCTCCTCCACCGCCCGGGGGTGAAAACGGATCTGCCCGGCCAACTCCGGGTCGCCACTGGTATGTATGATGCGGCCTACCACCGCTTTCTGGCCCGGTGGCAGGTGCAAAGGCCGTAAAAATTCCTCCACCTGGCGCATGCTCTCCCGTTCAATCTCCTGGGGATGCCAGAGAACACCATCGAAAATATCCAAATTACATTTCACTTCCTTGCTTCATACGGTCCATGACAATTTCGGTGATCCGGCGGTCGGCGCCCAGGTGAGGCGCTAAAATAAAAGTAATATGGGGATAAAGCTTTTTTTGCTCCCGCAGCATTGCCGGCAAATCCACCTGGATATGGCTGCCCACCACCAGCAGCAATGGAATAACGGTTATTCTTTTCACCCCGGCCCGGTTCATTTTTTCAATGACCTGGGGTAGGTCAGGTTGTGCGAATTGTAAAAAGCAGGTTTCATAAAGAGCCTTACCCCCCTGGCCTTTACCTGTTCGGTAAGTTCAAAAATCTCCTGGTTGGCCTCCGGCAGGCGGCTGCCATGTCCCAGGATTACCACACCTTCCTGCATAAGGGCCTCCTTTCGTGGTCATACATTACCCGGTTTTTACATGTTTAAGGCAATAGCCAGTATTTCTTCCGGTTTATGAAAGACCAGGGGGTAATATATCTTTGGCCTCTGCCACACCACAACGGGTATGCCCGCCTCGACGGCTGCGGCAACCTTCTCCGCCACCCCGCCTGTGCTGCCGCTGTCCTTGGTCAGTACAACTTCCGCTTGATAATGCCGGTAGAAAGCCTTGTTTAATTCCATACTGCAGGGTCCCTGCAGGGCTATGATTTCACCGGGAGTTAAACCCAATTCCAAGCAGCGGCGGATAACCCCGCTGTCCGGCAGCACCCTTACAATGACCTTTACCCCGGCCTGGCTTGCGGCTGTCAGCAGAGGGGGCAGGGACTTGCTCCCCAGGGTGGAAAATAAAACCTTACCCAGGGACAGGGCCTGGCTGACGGCACTTTCTAAATCTGCCGCCCTGTAAACCATGGGATGGACCGGCAGTTCGGCGGCCGGTCTTTCCAGCCGCAGGTAAGGAACGCCTGTGACCCGGGCCGCAGCCATGGCGGTATGGGAGGCCAGGGCCGCAAAGGGATGGGTGGCATCTACCAGCAGGCGCACCCCCTGCTGAAGAATCGCCGTTAACGCAGCTTCGTCCAGCACACCCGTCAGGATACGGTTCAAACCCTGTTTTTGCAAGAGGTCGCAGCCATAGCCGGTAACCACCGAAGCCGTTACAGGAAATCCCGCCTGCTGCAGCAGGGCGGCGGTATCTCTTCCTTCCAGGGTACCCGCCAGCACCAGGATCACAGGCGGTACCCCCTGGGCGTTACCATAAAGTCTCCCTCCACCCTGGTCTGGGCATTGCCGACGATGACGGTGGTCAACATATCGATCTCATGGCTCAGCATGTCTCCCAGGGTGGTAATGATCTTTTCCTCCGGACCTCGCCGGGCCTGGCGCACGATCCCCACCGGGGTCTCCGGTGATTTGTATCTTAGCATAATCTCCCGGGCGGTCTTTATATGATCCGGGCGTCCGTAACTGCGGGGATTGTACAATACCATAACAAAATCCCCCACTGCCGCCGCCTCAATCCGCTTCAGCATGGTCTCCCAGGGGGTCAGCAAATCGCTTAAACTGATCACGGCAAAATCGTTCATCAACGGCGCCCCCAGGCTGGCCGCCGCCGCCGAGGCAGCGGTAATGCCGGGAATCACTCTGACAGGCACGCGACCCTGGGCCACTTCAATGATAATGCCGGCCATGCCGTAAATCCCCGGGTCCCCGCTGCTGACCACCGCCACGGTTTTCCCTGCCGCAGCCAGTTCCACCGCCTGACGGGCTCGTTCCACTTCTCCCCGCATGGGGGTGGCGACCTTTTCTTTGTCCTGTAGTAAATCGGGGATCAAATCTAAATAGGTATGGTAGCCCACCACCACCTGGGCGGATTTTATGGCCGCCAGCACTTCCGGGGTAAAATTTTCCCTGTTGCCCGGTCCTAATCCCACCACCACAATTTGGCCTCCGCGATGGCTACGGTAACAGGTCCCAGCTTCTGTTTCGGCACCTTGAGCTGCCCCATGGCACTGGCTGTTATGGCAGCCGGTTCGCATACTCCACCAACTCCTATCCGATCCTTTACAAAATCTGACGGGGTAAATTGCCCGTCCAAACTGTCAATCTGCTGCCGGGTCACTTCCAGCAGGGGAACTTTAAAGTAATTGGCCGCCTCCAGCAACCCCGGTTCCTGCATTTTTAGATCCACCGTGGCCAGTGACCGGAGGGAAAGCAGGCTGAAGCCTCCCAGCTTGCAGGCCTTTTTCACCGCAGACACCACCTGTTCCCTGCTGACCCCTTTGCGGCAGCCCACACCGGCCACCAGGTTGCGGGGCCGCAGTATAATCCTTGGCCCCTGTACCGGCTGTACCAATTGATTGGTTATGTAAACTATAGGCCCGGTTTCGCCTGACTCTTCCCCTTCATTATAGGCAAATCCGGTTGTATGTTCGGGCTTCAGGGGCCACCGGGAGCAAAGGCTGATCTTTTCTCCCTCCACCAGTAATCGGTTAAACAGCGTAATCCCTTTAGCCGGGTATATCTTGCAATCCAATTCCCGGGCCAGCAGTTCCACCGCCGGCACCCCGTTCACATCCGTGGCGGTGGTAATGACCGCCGTACCCCTTAAAAGACCGGCCACCTTTTGGGCCAGCCCGTTGGCCCCACCCAGGTGCCCGGCAAGCAAACTGACCGCAAATCTCCCCTTTTCATCCAAAACCACAACAGCGGGGTCGGTTTTTTTAGAATGGACCAGCGGTGCCAGTGTCCGCACCACAATGCCTGCAGCCATGATGAAAATCAACCGGTTATACCGGTGAAAAGCCTCCGCCGCCGCCTGTTGCCAGTTTTCAAAATAAAGGGTGTCCGGCGGCAGGCTTTCACTGCACAGCCGCCCGGGAATGTACAGCTGCACATCTCCCAAAAGTCTTCCCAAAGTACCGGCCAACCTGGCGCCACCAACCGTCAGGGCCAGTATGGCAACCCTATTCTCCCTCGCGATATCCATGCGCAAACCCCGCATCATAGAGTAAAGACCGGCCCCGTGAGGTGAGAAAATCCCCCACCAGAATTAAAGCCGTCCGCGTAATACCCGCCTCCTCAATCAAACGGGCCAACTGGCCCAGAGTTCCCCGGACAACCCTCCCCTCCGGCCAGGAAACCCGCTCCACCACAGCCACCGGCGTATCCGCATCGTAACCCTGCAGCAGCTCCTCCTGCACCCTCCGGGCCAGGCCCACCGACAGGAAGATGGCCATGGACCTTTATGCCGGGCCAAACCGGACAGGGACTGTTCCGGCGGCACCGGTGTGCGGCCCGCCAGCCTTGTAATAATCACCGTTTGGGACCCGCCGGGAACGGTATACTCCCTTTTCACCGCCGCCGCAGCCGCCAAAAAAGAACTGACCCCCGGCACAATTTCGTAAGGCACTCCCAGTTCATCCAGAGCTTCCATCTGCTCCCCAATGGCCCCGTACAAACCGGGGTCCCCGGTATGCAGCCGCACCACCAGCTTATCCCGCTTGTGATAGTCGGCCATCATGGCTACGATATCCTCCAACACCATCGGAGCGCTGTCAACCTTCACAGCATCCTCCCGGCAGCCATCCATTACCTGAAGCGGCACTAGGGAACCCGCATAAAGCACCAGGTCGGCTTCCTTCAGCAAGCGCTGGGCCTTGACCGTAAGCAGTTCCGGATCTCCGGGACCGGCACCCACAAAGTAGATCATACAGAATCATCCATTCAAATTATAGTAACCAAATTGAAGCTTCAACCAAAAAATAACCAACCTGTCACGTACGGCATACCCTAAGGGGAACCACAAGACCCAAAAGCAGTACCTATAAGCCTAACAACAAGACCCCTAAGTAATACCCCATAGGCTAACAATCTCCTACTCCGGCTTCTGTCCACTAACAACAACAACGGGGTTCTGCCCCTGCCACATATGAGACCTGCCCACCCGCCTGGCCTCCGCCACCGTAACACTGACCGCCTCCACCTGCTGGTACCCCTTCTCCTCCAGGAACCCCAGCACCACCGGCCCGGTTTCCAAAGTGACGGCGGTGGCCGCCAACCAGCCCCCGGGCTTCAGCTTCTGATTAGCCGCCTGCAAAATCTCCAGCAAAGCCCCGGCGCTGCCGCCGATAAAGATGCGGTCCGCCGGGGGCAGCTTTTCCATGGTAGCCGGCGCAAAGCCCGGCACCAGCTTGACATTGTTCACACCAAACCGGCGCACATTGGTCTCTACCAATTCATCGGCACTGCCGTCCTTTTCTAAAGCATAGACCGTCCCGTGCTTTATCTGCAGGCGCATTCAACAGTAACGCTGCCGGTCCCCGCTCCCACATCATAAATCACTGCACCTGGAAAAAGCCTCAGTTTCCCAAGAACAATCATTCTGATTTCCTGCTTGGTCATGGGAATGCCGCTGACTCTCTTAAAAAGATGATCCGGTATGCCCGGCGTAACATAGGGCCAACCCACTTTAGACACCGATAACCACCACACAGTTCAGGAATTTTTCTTTACATTCTTTTAAGGAACTCAATGTTCCTCTAAAAATAACCTCATCAGGATATGAAAGATTACAGCCTACGGACACCGGCAGGTCAGGACAACCGCCCGCCAGCAGCTCATCCGCCAGGCACTGGGGATTGTTTTTCGGGTCCGTTAAGACCGCCGCCAGCAGTCCCGCCTGCACAACCCCCGGCAATCGGTTGTCCTCCCTGCCGTGGCAGCTCAGCACCACCGCATCCTGCCAGGGTGCCTTCAACCGGGCAAACATCAGTTGAACCGAACTGATGCCGGGGATAAACTCCAACCGGTCCCCGGGAAACTTCCCGGCCAAACAGGAGGCAAAGCTGTAAAATCCCGTGTCTCCGGAAACCAGGACCGCCACCTGCTTTTCTTCATACCACCGTTCGATAAATTGCACTGCTTCATCGAGGTCCGACCCCAGGGGATATACCTCCTGGCCGGGACGGGCAAACTCCCGCAGCAGGCGCCGGGAACCCACCAGCACATCGGCCCTTTGCAGCGCGGCAGCCCCGGCAGCGGTGATATAATCGGGACTGCCGGGTCCCACTCCAATTACTTTAATGATATTTGCCATCCCAGTTCCTCCCCGATTTGCCTGGCCCCTGCATCATACCCCACAATCTCGCCGCTCAGCGAATACATCAGGGTACCGACTCTCAATTGTTCCCGGACATACCAGGCAGCCCGCCGGCTGGCAGCGGCGGCCAGCCGGTGAAACACCCGGGGCAGTCCGCAGGTCGTTAAGATTTGCACCGCCTCTTCCGCTGTGTTCATATCCATTAATTCTTGGATTACATGCCGGGGCGCTCCCTGCAGGGCCGCATAGGCGGCAATGGTCTCCCGCCGGGCATCGGCCAGCTTGCCCAGGGTATGAAAAATGCCGGCCGCCACCTTGACCAGCTTGCCCAGATGACCCAATAACAGGACCGCTTCCACCGGCCTTTTGGCACACTCTTCCAGCATGGCGCCAATGAAATTGCTGGTTTCGATGACGGCCTCTGGGGGCAGCCCCAATTCCCCGGCTTTTTTAACACCCATTCGGCCGGGTGTTAAAACCAGCGACCGGTACCCCAGGGCCAGGGCCTGGTCAATCTGGGGCACCAGGGAACGCCGGTATGCGTCCTCGGACATGGGACGCACAATGCCGCCGGTGCCCAGGATGGAAATGCCGCCCACGATGCCTAACCGGGGATTCATGGTTTGGGCTGCCACCGCTTCCCCGCCGGGGGCGCTGATCACCACCCTGGCGCCCCTGCCAGGGCCCAGCACCTCCCGGACCTCCCGCTCAATCATCTGCCGGGGCACCGGGTTGATGGCCGACTGCCCCACCGGCACTGCCAGACCGGGTTTGGTCACGGTACCCACCCCCGGCCCCCCTGTGATGCAGATCTCTTCCCCTTGCAGGAAAACTTCCGCCACAATGGTCAGGCCGTGGGTGACATCCGGGTCGTCCCCGGCGTCTTTGATGACCGCCGCCCGGCAGTAGCCTTCCCCCGGTTCTACACGGGATATCCCCAGGGTGATCCGCCCTCCCAGGGGCAGGGATATGCTTACGTTGTCGGCCACCCTGCCGCGAACCAGGGCCAGGGCCGCAGCTTTGGCCGCCGCCGCGGCACAGCTGCCGGTGGTATAGCCGGTCCTTAACTTGCTTTTGTTACCATTCATTTATTCTTCTACCGCACCCTTTATAATTTGCACAGGCAGCAAGAAAATTCCGGGCAGCCTCCTGGTTGTACCTGAAATGCAGGTGCACGTAGGAGGCCAATAAATTATCCTTCACATAGCCTTCGGTACGGCCCTCCCTGCCCCTTCCCCCGCTAAGACTGTAGGCCGGGGCTTGCTCCGCCAAATCCTCCATGGTGGACCAGTGAAACTCGTGTCCTTTGAGCTCCATCCCCGGTCCTCCCAGAATGCCGGGTTGAACCGGTCTGGCCCTGACATACCCCAGGGCAGCCAGCCGGTTCCCCATCTGTACCCTGGCCGGCACCAGTCCTACACCGGAGAACTGCTCACCCGACAGGGTGCAGATGCTTTGGCACAGATACATCAACCCGCCGCATTCCGCATAAACGGGCATACCGTTTCTGCAGGCAAAACGTATCTGCTCCTTCATTGACTGGTTGGCAGCCAAAGCGGGTAAAAATTGTTCCGGAAAACCGCCGCCGATATAAATCCCGTCAATATCTCCGGTAGAGTCCTGTCCTTCAGGGGGCTGAAGTATTGTATGGCCGCCCCCAGTTCTGTCAGAAAGTCCAAACTGTCCTGGTAATAGAAGTTAAAGGCCTCATCTCTGGCCACGGCCAGGCGAACCCCGGCGAAGGGCCCGGCAACAGGCGGGGCAGCGCCCGCTTCCAGGTCCGGCGCCTGCCGGGCAAACTTCAACAGGGCCTCAAGATCAATTTGCTCTTCAACCAAGGTCGCTAACTTAGTCAGGACATTGTGCAAATCATTATTTTCCGCAGCGGGCAGCAGGCCCAGGTGACGCTGGGGCATGACAATTTCCTGCCGGTTATCCATGGCTCCCAGCAGGGGGATCCCCAATTCCCCTTCAACGGTTTCCCGGATGATCTGCCGGTGCCGTTCACTGCTGACGCCGTTGGCAATAACGCCGCAAATATTCAGATCAGGGTCATAGGTCCGGTAACCGTTCAGCAGGGCCGCTGCACTGCGGGCCAAACCTTTGGCCGAGAAAATTAACACCACCGGTGCCCGTAACAGTTTCGCCACCTGGGCGGTGCTGCCGGTTTCTCCCTGTCCCCTGGCCCCGTCAAACAACCCCATGACCCCCTCCACAATGGATAAATCATTTTCCGGTGCCCGCTTGAGAAAAAGCTGTCGGACTTCCTCCGGGGAACCCATCCAGCTGTCCAGGTTATGGGAAGTTTGCCCGGCTGCCACCCTGTGCAAACCCGGGTCTATATAATCCGGCCCCACTTTAAAGGGCTGCACCCGGAGTCCTCTCCGGCGCAGGGCAGCCAGCAATCCCAGCGTTAAAGTGGTTTTGCCAACCCCGCTATGGGTTCCCGCGATTACCAATCTGGGTGTTTTCATACTTGCTCCTGCATCCTATCTTCTAACCCCAACAGGGGTCAGAGAAATTATAGTATAACGTTCCTGGGAATACAAGGAAAGAAATCAAGCCTGTCTTTCGGCTGCGTGTATTTACCGGAATTTAAATGTAATTTCCTTGAGAAAATAGTACTCTGGCGGTTAAAATAAAAGACAGGGTATCCTGTGAAAGAAAGGTGACAAATTTGACTGCTTTAGAGATCAGCCCGTATATTTTTACCTGGGGTCCCATCACCGTCCGCTGGTACGGGGTATTGATGATGGTGGCGGTGCTGCTGGGAACCTGGCTGGCCCTGCGAGAAGCCCGGCGGGTGGGGGTAAAAGAAGACGACATCATTGATATGGTATTAATCTGCGCCCCGCTTTCCTGGCTAGGGGCCCGTATTTATTATGTAATTATGGAGTGGGACTACTTCGGTCAAAACCTCGCAGAAATACCCAAAATCTGGCACGGCGGGCTGGCCATCCACGGGGGGCTGCTGACAGCCATCCTCTGTGGATACATTTTTACCCGCGTCCGGGAATTAAGGTTCTGGCAGATTGCTGATATCGTGGCTCCCAGCTTCCCCCTGGGGCAGGCCATCGGCCGCTGGGGCAATTTTTTCAATCAGGAGGCCTACGGCTACCCCACAGATTTGCCCTGGGCCATGTATATCGACGGGGCCTACCGTCACCCCACTTTCCTATACGAATCACTCTGGAACCTGCTGGTGTTTGTGATCTTACTGGTCAGAAGAAGAAAACAACAGGCCGAGGGGCAGTTGTTTATGATCTACCTGGCCCTCTATTCCCTGGGAAGATTCTTTATTGAGGGGCTACGCACCGACAGCCTGATGATCGGCCCCCTGCGGGCCGCCCAGGTGATGAGTGTGCTTCTCATGACCATTGCTGTAATTGTCTATATCTACCTGGGAAAGAGAACCCGCAGCTCAACCATAAGATAGTACAAAAAACCCTGTGGCCGGCTCAACGGCACAGGGTTTTTTCATTACATGCCCTTGGGATGCTCCGGTTCCTTAACGACTGCATTCGAGGAAGACTTGCCACGGGTAAACAGCAGGCCGGCGGCCAGAGCCGTGACGGGAATGGCCAGGATCAAACCAATACTGCCGGTTAAGGCCCGGACAATTTCCGTGGCGATCAAGTCAAGGTTAATGACTTTTAAAAAAGGCATTTCGTAGGCCATGAAGATGAGGATTAACGGGATGGCCCCACCGGTGTAAGCCAGGATCAGGGTGTTGGCCATGGTGCCCATGACATCTCTACCCACATTGATCCCTGCCCGGATTAAGGCCCGGGTATCCAGGGAGGGGTTGGCCCTCTTTACTTCCTCCACCGCAGAGGCGATGGAAATGGCCACATCCATCACCGCCCCCAGGGCACCGATAATCATGCCGGCAAACAACAAACCCTGGAAGTCAAATTTAACCTGCTGCGGGATATACAACAGCATCTGCATTTCCTCACTGCTAAAACCGGTGAGTTTAGCTGCCGTGCCTACCAGCATGGCCAAAAACCCTGCGGCTATGACACCGCAGGTGGTGCCGATAACCCCGGCCAGGGTTTTGCGGTTAAAGCCGTGGACCAGCACCATGGTGACGGTGGTCATCACAGCAGCCACCAACACCGTCATAAAAAGGGGACTATGTCCCTTAAACATGAGGGGGAGCAGCACATAAAAGATCCCCACCCCCGTTAAAACCAGTGACAGAACCGATTTGGCTCCTTTGATCCCCCCGATGACAACCATCAGCAGGGCAAAAAAGCCGGCCAGCAAATACATTTTTTTGTCCCGGGCATGGTCGGAAATAAAGGCATTGGTAATCTTGTTTCCCTCAACCTCCACCGATAAAATCACTTCATCCCCGGGCTTGACAATCACCGCCATGCCGGGCTGGTCCGGCACCACATGGAAAAAGCTCACTTCCTGCCCCTTATAAACACCACTGAGCACTCTGGCCGTCACCAGCTGTTCTTTCCCCTGAATCCAGCCTTCCAGGTCGGGAACATTGTCCTTCCCTTCGGTCATTTCCAGGATCTTGGCCCGCACGATAATTTCCTTGCCTGCATCCATACCGCCCGCTGCAGTTGTTTCGTTAGCAAAACAGGCTTGTCCGGTTAAAAGTAAAAGTAAAATGGCTGCCAGCCAAAGAATAAGTTTCTTCACATTGCCACCTCTTTTTTACATTTCCTCTTAAATTGTACTTTACCTTAGCAATTTTCGGCAATACCGTGGAACAAATGGCGGATATTTCCTTTTCTTTTGCCACGGCGAATTTCTGTAACAAAGGGAGACCGCCCATCATAGCATGATGGTAGAACCGGCCTGACTTAGTTTCATCTAACTATCTGCCGTTTGTAAAGCCCACAGATACCGTCAATTCACAAATTACTGCACATTGTTTCCTTTGGCTTATTGTTAGTCGGGGCTAATTTTGTTAAACACATCTAACTTGTTGGGGGGAGTTGAGTATGCAGAATAACCGGGGAGTTTTTTCAGGGGAAAATATCATTTCCCTTTGTGACTTACCGGTGGGGAAAGCAGCCGTTATTAATTCCATTGAGGCCGAGGGAATTACCCGGCGGAGGATGATGGACCTGGGACTGGTGCCGGGAACCCGGGTGGAAGCCCTTCGCATTAGTCCTGCCGGGGACCCCAAGGCTTATAAAATTCGCGGAGCTGTGATTGCCTTCCGACAGGAAGAGGGATCAAAAATACTAGTGAACTTTAAGGGGGATTAGTTCATGGGGTTAACGTACCAGTCCTGTGGTAGCGGGGTAAACAAAGAAGTTTTTCTAAATCGTTCTTCTCCGGAGGCTCAATATGTGATTGCCCTGGCAGGCAATCCAAATACCGGCAAGAGTACGCTGTTTAATGCCTTGACCGGTTTAAATCAGCATACCGGTAACTGGCCGGGAAAAACCGTCCTGCGGGCCGAGGGTAAATATGTTTTTCAGGGACTGGTTTATAACCTGATTGACCTGCCCGGAACCTATTCTCTTTTAGCCCATTCGACGGAAGAGCAGGTAGCCAGGGATTATCTCTGTTTTGGCAAACCCGATGCAACCATTGTGGTTGTGGATGCCACTTGTTTAGAGAGAAATCTTAACCTTGTCCTGCAGGTCCTCGAAATTACCGCCAGAGTGGTTGTTTGCGTAAATTTAATGGACGAAGCAAAAAGGAAAAACATAGAAGTGGATATTTATTCCCTGTCTGCCGAACTGGGAGTACCGGTGGTGGCCACCGCAGCCCGGGATGGAATGGGCCTTGAAACATTACTCCAGACAGTTGCCAGGATAGCCGACGGCACAATAAAAACGACTCCGTGCATTGTGAATTATGATGAGGTTATAGAGCAGTGCATCACTAAGCTGGAACCCACAATAAAAGAATTGGTAGGAGAGCAATTTAACAGCCGGTGGTTGGCCTTAAGATTGTTAGATAGAGATCAAACCGTCATCAATTCCCTCAAAAAATGCCTGGCAAAAGGAACGCGTGTCGGGGCCATGGTAGGGGGTGAAATTCTTGTATGAGACAGACGTCTCTTTTTAACGGCCTGGATCATATTTTAAGGGAAGTGAACAATCTAAACCCAAACGGCTCGTTAAAAATAAATGATTCCGTTGTAAGCAAAATTTACCATAGAGCGGAAGAAATCACGCAAAGGGTTGTTACCCAGGAGAAAAAACCACGGGTTGATTGGGATAAAAAATTAGATGATATCCTAACCTCCAGGGTTTGGGGATTTCCATCCATGCTGTTGTTACTGGGGGTCGTATTCTGGCTTACTGTCGCCGGTGCAAACTATCCTTCGCAGGTCATCGCTTCAGTACTTTTCTGGGGCCAGGAACGCCTGACGGATCTCTTTCACTGGCTGCAGGCACCGTCCTGGGTAAACGGTTTTTTTGTGGAAGGAATGTATCGCTGCCTGGCCTGGGTGGTTTCCGTAATGCTTCCGCCAATGGCCATTTTTTTCCCCTGCTTTACCTTACTGGAAGATCTGGGATATCTGCCAAGAATTGCTTTTAACCTGGATCGTTTTTTTAAATGTGCCGGCGCCCATGGAAAGCAGGCCCTTACCATGAGCATGGGGTTTGGCTGTAACGCCGCAGGTATTGTTGCATGCAGAATCATTGAATCCCCCCGGGAACGTTTGATTGCTATGTTGACCAACAACTTTGTACCCTGTAACGGGCGTTTTCCCACCCTCATTGCATTGGCCGGACTCCTGGTTTTTGGACTGGGGAATACCCTGGGGGCCACAGCCGTTGTGGTAGGGATTGTTTTGCTTGGGATCGCAGCAACGCTGGCAGTTTCCTGGATTCTGTCCAAAACCTTGCTTAAAGGGGTTCCCTCTTCTTTCACCCTGGAGCTTCCTCCTTACCGGAAACCTCAAGTAGGTAAGGTCATTGTTCGTTCAATCTTCGACCGGACCTTGTTTGTTCTGGGTCGAGCTGTATGTGTGGCAGCTCCTGCCGGTGCGGTTATTTGGCTGCTGGCCAATATCCATGTGGGAGATTTGAGTATTTTTGCTCATTGTGCTAACTGGCTAAACCCTTTCGCCCAACTAATAGGTTTGGACGGTTTTATTCTAATGGCCTTTATTTTAGGACTTCCTGCCAACGAGATTGTGCTGCCCATCCTGATTATGGGTTACCTGGCCACCGGCAACATGGCCGAATTGGAGAGTTTGCAGGATCTGTACCACCTTTTCGTGGTACAGCACAGTTGGACGTGGTTAACCGCTGTTTGTATGATGTTGTTTTCCCTGCTGCACTACCCCTGTGGTACCACCCTCTGGACCATCTGGCGGGAATCAGGAAGTGTTAAGTGGACTTCTCTGGCAGCTTTAATACCCCTGGGTATTGCCTGCATGGTCTGCTTTATGATGGCCCAAACTGCGAGACTCCTGGGATGGGTTTAATCGTACCGGCAGGGGGGATCAGCTCGGCCCTTTTGTTTTGTCGTCTTCTTTCCGACAGTAGGTTTTAAAGTCATCCAGCCAGGAAGGGTGCTGTTCCGTAAATTTAACAAAATTGATAATGGCTGTCAGAGTTGGCAGAGAAAGATAATGTTCCATCGCCTCGCTTCCGCCGCCACATCGCACTGGGAACCGATTAAACGCAAAAATTCACGTATGATTCTGTTTCTTTCTACTAAAAAATGGCCCAACTGCTTGCCCTTTTCCGTTAAAACGATATCTTTGTAGGGGCGGTAATGAATATGCCGGCTTTCGTTTAACTTCTGCAGGGCCCTGGTAACCGAAGGCAAGCTGACGTTCAAGCAGGCAGCAATATCCGTAACCCGCACCGCTTCACCGCTCTGACTCAGCCTGTAAATTTCCTCCAGATAATCTTCCAAACTGGGAGACAGCATCCTATCACCCCCTTTTATTCAGCATATAAAGGACAGCAATTTTTAGTACCTTTCTTCTTCAAGACATGCAATAAATTGAAAAATTAACGGGTTATAACCGGATAGGTAGACTCTGTTTCTATAGAGGTGAGATGATGAGAGATTATTTATTGGCCATAGTAATTTCGGTAAGTCTCTTTATTGTGAATGTCTCCCTGAAAAGGTATTTGAAAAAGCTTTACTTACTGAGAGTTGCAGATAAATGTACTCTATAATTTTTAAAAAACAAACCCGAGGCAAGATTGATCCTCGGGTTCGTTTTTTATTCACCCTGGCTGACACCTGCCTCGGCAAAGGTGGCCATTTCGTTGAGGATGCGAACGGCCGACTCAATGATCGGGAAGACCAGGGCCGCCCCGGTGCCTTCACCCAATCTCATTTCCATATGCAGGATGGGTTTTAAACCTAACATCTCCAACATGATGGCATGGCCGGGCTCCTGGGAAAGATGGGAAGCCAGCATGTACTCCTTGCTGAGGGGGGCCAGGGAGTGGGCCACCAGGGCTGCTGCTCCGGAGATAAAGCCATCCAGAACCACCGGGATGCCCTCGGCAGCGCAGGCTAAAAGTATACCGGCCATGCCTGCAATTTCCAGGCCCCCCACTTTGGCCAGCACGTCCAGCCCGTCTCCGGCATCCGGCCGGTTCACCTGCAAAGCCCGGGCCACCACAGATGCTTTATGCCGCCGCCGGGCCTCATCAATCCCCGTTCCCCGCCCGGTCAACCGCTCGGCGGGCAGCCCGCTGAAAGCGGCTAAAATGGCTGTACTGGGTGTGGTGTTGCCGATGCCCATTTCTCCGATGCCTACCAGTGCCGGCCGTTCTTTGACCTGCTGATGTAGCAGGTCAATCCCCGTTTCCACTGCTTTTACAGCTTCCTGCCTGCTCATGGCGGGACCCAGTACAAAATTATCCGTACCGGATTTAACCCGGCAGGCAATCAGTCCCTCCTGTTCCATAGGAGGGCCGGCCACACCGATATCCGCCACGATAACCCTGGCGCCCGCCTGGCGGGCCAGTACATTAATGGCCGCTCCGCCACGCAGGAAATTCAGTACCATCTGGGGGGTTACCTCCTGGGGAAAAGCGCTGATTCCCTCGGCCACCACCCCGTGGTCGCCGGCTAATACCAGAGAAACTTTTTCCCGGGGCAGTTCCGGTCGAGGCCTTCTTTGGATGCCGGCCAGCCGCCGGGCAATGTCCTCCAACACACCCAGGCTGCCCGGGGGTTTCGTGAGGTTGTCCAACCTCTGCTGCGCCTGCTGTTCACTTGCCCGATCCGGGGGCAGAATCTTTGCCAGTGTTTGATTGAGTAATTCCATTGATAACCTCCTGTATAAAAAATAAAAAATCCCAGCCCAAAAGGGCTGAGAACTTTGCCATCATCCTCAAAACCTATCCGCTTTCCACAGGCAGGTCTCCTGGCTCACGGGTCATGGCCTTGACATCGCCTTCCCAACCTGCCGGTCAGTGGCTGTTACAGGTATCAGGCTTACCGTTTACAGTGGCGGGACCGCTCGGGATTTGCACCCGATTCCCTATTCTCCCCGCAGGGCACCTGTGAGAAAGATTCAATTTAAGAATATTTTACCGGCTCATCGTTCCCCTGGCAATATTTTCATTACATAATTTCTGATCATTTCTATAAACCAAAGGGTCACCGGCTGCAAGGGAAGGCAGTTGGATTTTTATGGACACTATGCCATAAAGATGGTATCATGGCACTGGAAATGAATCCATTGAGTGTTTGGTACCCTGCGGGGTTTAATAGGGAACCGGGTGAAAATCCCGGACGGTCCGGCCACTGTGAAGGGTTTGTTGGTTTCATCCATGCCACTGGAGATCCCGGGAAGGCAGAAACGAACGTAAAAGTCCGAGTCAGGAGACCTGCCAAACACGTAACTGAGACCTCCCGAAGAGAGGCAAGCAGTTAGCATAGGGTCTCTTTATGCCTTTTGACCTTTAACCTTAACGCTTGCCGGGTTAAGGTTTTTTATTTTTTGTAAAGGTGGTTATAACTTATGAGCAAAGATAAGGCAATCCTGCTGGTGACCTTTGGCACTAATGTGACAAAGGCTGCGGAATCCTTTAAGAACCTGGAAAACAGGGTCAGAGATGCCTTTCCCGGCATTGAGTTGCGCTGGTCCTATACCGCCAAAACCATTCGTGCCGCTTTAGCCCAAAGGGGCAAGGTGGTGGACAGTCCCATCACCGCCCTGGCCAAGCTGCAGGACGAGGGCTATACCAGGGTGGCCGTTCAATCGGTTCATATCTTACCGGGGCAGGAATTTTACGATCTGGTCAATGTGGTGGATAACATGGCCCGCTTCCAGGCTCTGCCGGGAAACACTTTCAAAGCAAGATCGGAAAATTTGGTTTTCTCAAGCTGTCCCTGGGAACACCCCTGCTTTATAACCCGGATGATTACCGGGCGGTTGTTCAGGCCTTAAAGGTCTGGGTGCCTGCTGACCAGGACCACGCCCTGGTCCTGGTGGGCCACGGCAGCGGTCACCATACCTTCACTTCTTACGGCTGTCTCAACGACATGCTCCGGCAAACCTATGGCAATGCTTCCTGGGAACGGTAGAGGGTTACCCGTCACTGTCTGAGGTAAAAACGGACTTATCACGAAAAAAGATGCACCAGGTAACCATCATGCCCTTTATGAACATCGCCGGTGACCATGCCATCAACGATTTGGCCGGAGAGGAACCGGATTCCTGGAAAAACGAACTGTCAACCGCCTACAGAGTTGCCGTCGATCTTAGGGGTCTTTTGGATAATGAAAAAATTGTAGAATTCTATATCCAACATTTGCAGCGGGCCTTTGCAAATCTGGACGATCACTAATTCGTAACTCGGCACCTGGTACTTAAGATATTAAGTTATTGCAGGAGGACTAGATCGATCACTAATTCGTTATCTTCTTTTAATGATTTTTTAATACCAGGGTGGTAAAATCTTTTAATAAAAGTGGACCAATTTTAATGAAGTGACGGAGGTTGCAGTGAAAGGAATTTTATATGGAATTGGTGTGGGCCCCGGTGACCCGGAACTCATTACGTTAAAAGCGGTGAACCTATTAAAAGACATTGATGTGGTGGTCGCTCCGCGCACCGGTAACAAGGTTAACAGCACCGCCTTAAGCATTGCCCGCCCCCATTTGCGGGGTGACGCGGAGATTCTGGAATTAATATTTCCCATGACCGATGATGAGAACCAATTGAACAAGGCCTGGGAAAATAATAAGGAATTCATTCTCTCTTTATTGGAGCAGGGTAAGCGGGTGGCTTTTCTCACCCTGGGAGACCCAATGCTTTACAGCACCTATATCTATGTCCTACGGTTGCTGGCCAAACACCCGGTAACCATTGAAACCGTTCCGGGGATTACCTCCTTTTGCGCCGCGGCCAGCCGGGCGGGCTTTCCCCTGGCGGAAGGAGACGATATCCTGACCATTATCCCCGCCACCTGTGGGCGGGACAAATTAAGCCAGGCCATGGCCGTTTCGGACAATGTGGTTTTGATGAAAGTATCCAGGAATACTTCCGAGCTGATAGAACAAATGCACTTGCAGGGCCTCTCCCAGCACGCGGTGATGGTGAGCAAATGCGGGCACCCGGATGAATCCGTTCAGACGGATATCAATGACCCGTCAAATTTGAAGTCGGTTTATCTATCTACCATACTGGCCAGAAAACGACCCACCGGGATGTGATCAGATGATTGTACTGGACCGTGTATCGAAACTGCACGGCAGCAAAGTGGCGGTTGATCATGTAAGCTTGCATATAAAGCCGGGTGAATTCTTTGGCCTGCTGGGTCCCAACGGGGCCGGTAAAACAACCATCATTCGGATGATTACCGCCCTGACCGCCCCCTCTGCGGGTCAGATCACCCTGAACGGCCATCCGGTGAGCCGAAACAACACCGCCTACAAGGCGCAAATGGGGTTGGTCCCCCAGCATATTAACCTGGAACCGGAACTGACCGTTGAGGAAAACTTACGGCTGCACGGGATGCTGTATAACATGAGAAGGGATGAGATCAACCGGCGAATTGATGAATTGCTGGAATTCACAGAGCTGAAAGAGGAAAAACACGCCCCGGCCAACACCCTGTCCGGCGGCATGAAGCGTAAGGTGTTGATCGCCCGGGCGCTCATGCACAATCCCCGGCTGCTGCTGTTGGATGAACCGACGGTGGGACTGGACGTTTTCTCCCGCCGCCGGGTCTGGGATTTAATCAAGTCTTTGCATGCCCGGGGCATCACCATCCTGTTGACCACCCATTACCTGGAGGAAGCGGAACACCTCTGCTCCAGGATTGGCCTGCTGAAAAAGGGCAGGTTAATCATGACGGGCAGTATGGAGCAGCTTCGGGACAGGGTGGGGCCGGTGGTGGTGGCCTTTTTAGAGGACCGGACCAGGCTGTATTTTTTCAGGGAGCAAGCGGAGGCCCTGGTTTTTGCCTCCGGCCTGACAAAGGAATTCACCATCCGGCAGACTTCCCTGGAGGATGTATTTGTCAAGATGACCGAAGAAAGCGTGGAATTAAATTGAACGGCATGCTGGCGGTGTTGTGGCGGGAATATTTATTCTTTAAAAATAGAATATGGTCCATCACAGGCAGTTCACTGGTGGCACCGCTGCTTTACCTGACTGCCTTTGGCTGGGGCCTTGGGCGGGCCGTCAATATGGCCGGGGTAACCTATGTGGATTTCATTGTGCCCGGTATTCTGGCCCTCAGCACCATGAATGCCAGCTTCAACGCAGTATCCACTCCCCTTTCCATTGCCCGGCTGTACGACAGGACGCTGGAAGAATATCTTGTATCACCCATCACCCTGTTCTCCTTTGCCGCAGGTAAAATCCTGGCCGGAGCCTCAGGGGGTTGTATGTGGGCCTGATCCTTCTGGCCGTGGCCTTTGTCTTTGGAGCAAACTTCCGGCTGAGCGGGCTCTTTCTGCTGCTGGCCTTCCTGAATTGCCTGGTGTTTGCCAGCCTGGGCTTTCTGGTGGCCCTCAAAGTACAATCCCACCCGGATATGGTCAGGTTCAACAGTTTTATCATCACCCCCATGATTTTCTTATGCGGTACCTTCTTTTCCCTGGAGCATATTCCGACCCACATCCAATTGTTTATTAAGGCCTTGCCCCTTACCCCGGCCAGCCAGGGGCTGCGCTCCCTGGCCCTGGGACAGGAACTTTCCTGGCACGCCCCCTCGCTGCAGCTTCTCTACCTGGCCGCTTTTCTCACGTGGGGCCTGTGGGCCAGCCATAAAGTAGAATAAAAATCAACAGCCCCTGATTGACGCAGGGGCTGTTGTCTTACTTCTGTATCACACTTTCATTTCTGGGGATGGGTTTGTCATAGATGGCATGGCCTGTGGTAAGGGGCTTGCGGTCCACCAGCAGCTTTACGCTCTTGTACTGGGGCAGTTCCGTCAGGGTATTCACCAGGGAGTTTATGGCAATAAATTCTCCGGTGGAACCCTGCAGGTTGGCAAAGGCCTGGTTAAAATTGAGCACCAGGGTATCCCCTTCGGTTTTATAAAAGACAAGCTCGGTCCCTTCAGGCAGTACCGGGGCATATTTGTCGAGATTATTCAGTTCCTGAATTAGAGCACCCACCATATCATTGGGTTTATCAATTTCTCTCTCCACCGGCACCAGGCATCGGCCTTTTCATTGGCAAAATAAAGGGTTACCTTGACCTTCTCCGGGGCCGGGGTTTGGACCTGGGTTTCCCCCTGGTTTTTTGGCTGTTCCTGTTCTTTGGGGATATTGCCGGTACAGCCGGTCAAAGCCAGAGACAGAATTAAAATGATCAGAAGCGCAATCCTTTTCATGTTTCCCTCCCTTGTTAATTTCGGAAATAAGTCAAAGTTTAACACATTTTTAACGAAATGACTATAATGCGATTCAAGATCCTATAATAAGACGGTGCAGGCATTGGTTTTGTTACTGGTAATTATAACTTGAACCTTTCGGCAATTTCTTCCAGGTCGGAGGCCATTCTGGTAAGGGCCTCTGCGGATGCGGTCACTTCTTCCATGGTTGCTGTCTGCTCTTCGGTGGTGGCGGCTACGTTTTGGATGCCTGAAGACATCTGCTGGGTGGCAGCAGCCACGTCCTGAATCTGCTGGCTTAAATGCTGAACTGTGGAGATAATGCTGTTAAAGGACTCCCCTACTTCACTGACCACCACATTGCCGGCTTCCACTTCCCGGGCACTGGCGGTCATGGTTTCTACGCCGATTTTGGCCTCGTTTTGAATGGCCTCGATCAGGTTCTTAATTTCCTTGGCCGCACTGCCGGAACGCTCGGCCAATTTTCTCACCTCTTCGGCCACCACGGCAAACCCCTTGCCCTGTTCCCCGGCCCGGGCCGCTTCAATGGCGGCGTTGAGAGCCAGCAGGTTGGTTTGATCGGCAATCTGGGTAATCAACTCAACAATTTGCGAAATCTCCCCGGATCTCTGGCTCAAGTTTTCAATACTTTGTCCAACCAGTCCGGTGGAAGTGCCAATGTTGTTCATTTGAGAGGTGATGCGGTTAATTCCTACCGTTCCTGCTTCGGCATGTTTGGAAGCCTGTTCGGAGGCAGAGGCCACCAGCTGGGTATTCTCGGTAACCTGTTCCACGGTGGAGGATAACTCCGACATGGTGGAGGCTGCCTCATTGGCACTGGCGGTAATTTGCTGGGAACTGGAAGAAAGCTGCTGGGCGGCCGAAGCCACCTGCCCGGATTTACTCCTGAGCTGCCCGGCAATATCCTTTAAACTGACAACCATCTCATTAAAGGCGGTGGCCAGTAAACCAATTTCATCACAACTGCGAACTTCAATTTCATTCACAGTAAGGTCCCCACCGGCAACCCGGCCCACTACCTGTTCCATCTGCTTGATGGGGTTGGCAATGGCGTTGGTGACAAACCAGCCAATGGCACCGGCAATGAGAACTGAAAATATCATGGTGCTGACAAAGATGGTTTGAATGCCTGAAGCATTATGATTATACATATCAGCGACCAATTTCAACTCATATAATCCAAAAAACCCCATGCCCAGCAAAAGCGCTATTATAAAGGCAAAGCCACCCATGATCTTTACCCTTACAGGAACTTTTATTTTGTGAAAAGAACAATAAAAGTTACACTTTCGACATGACCCGATTTTTTGTGCCATCGTCCCCTGGAGTTCACCCCGGCACAGGGTTCTGGGAACCTTCCAGCAGTCACTCCCTCTTTTTTCCGTAAAAGCAGGACACTTGGTTTTTCTTTCTTCCGGACATTTCAGAAACTCCCAGCAAACGCCACTGTCAACCTTCGCCATACAAAACCTCCTACCTCATTCTTTATTTTTCTATTATTTTAGGCCGCTTTTCCCAATTTTTCTATCTCGTATAATAATATAAAGAAATGTCACATTGTGTCAATTAAATGACTAAGATCATTTCTTAAAATTTATTATTTTGTCATTTCAGACAAACCTTTTCAATAGCATAATAAACCTTTTATCTTGAGGCAAAGAGCCATTGCATCTTATCCATTTACCCTCCCAATTTTCTTTTGCTATCCGTAATAGAATGTGTAATCAGAAACCCATTATTGGATGGCGCCCCAATAAATGGCTTGTGCTTTGGAATTCCCGATTTTTGAAAGGAGAATACCATGAAAAAGCTAACCAAACTAATGGTCACCTTACTTTCCGTGTGTCTGCTTACCACGTTGTTAGCAAGTGCAGCCTGGGCAACCCCACCCTGGATGAAAGAAAAGCAGTTGCCGCCGGGTCTGCAGATGCTGCAGCAATCGAGGCACCACCAGAATACCTATGTTTACAGTTTTATTGATGTTCAAAACCACTGGGCGAAAAAAGAAATTGAAAAAATGCAGTCCAAGGGAATTATGAAAGGCTATGAGCACCAGCTGTTTAAACCCCAAAAACCGGTCACCAAAAACGAAGCCATCGCCATCATCATGCGGGTGGTGGATCACAAAGACACCTCAACGGATAAGGCCGAACTGATCAAGAAGATCTTTCCCAGCTGGATGGGTTCAGCCCCGCTTCAGGCCTATGATGCCGGTATTATCGCAGACTGGGAACTCATGGCCTGGAACGGTAATAAACCCGCCACCCGCATTGAAGTGGCCATGTGGTTGTGCCGTGCTTCCGGGGACAAAAACGTATCCCTAAAAGAAATGCTGTCCTTTGCTAAAGATGCTGATCAACTAAGCAAGGATGAGTTATATTATGCTGCGGCCATGTATAACAGGGGGATTATGAGAGGTACTCCCGAGGGTTATTTTAACCCCTTCAAACCCATCTCCAGAGGCGAATTTGCCGTCATGATTTCCCGGTTCATCAGTACCGATGACCTGGATAACGACACTGATGATGTCAAAGACAGCAAAGAATTTATCAAAGAACTGAGCCCTGCTAAAAACTCCAAGGTCGCTGTGGATACCAATAAGTTTGCAGTTAGATTTACCGATGATATGGCCTTTGTTGATGGCAAAGATATGGAAGATTTGCCTGCCGCCGTAAAGATTTTTAAATACCAGAACAATAAGTGGGTCGATGCCGGTCTGGAATATGCCATCGTCTTTACTGAAAAGGATGATGAGCTGACCGTCAAACTGGATAACAGCGAAACCCTGGACCATAATGCTAAATACTGCATCAGCATCGCCGGTGGTATTCTGCAAAAAGACGATGAGGACAACGTCTTTGAAGGAATTAATAAAGGCCAGTGGGCCTTTACCACCGAAAACGCGGAACTGGCGGTGGATCAGGTGAAAGCCACCGATGCCACCACTGTGGTTGTCATGTTCAACCAGAACATCAGCAAAGGGAAAGACTTTGACGCCAGTGGCAACGGCATTCATGTAATGGACGGAGATACCGAACTGGACGTCGACGCTGCCAGCATTTCCGGCAATAAGTTAACCATCACCCTTGATACCGATGACAGTCTAAAAGACGGGGAAGAATACAAGGTTTGGTTCAGTGGCGATATCATCAAGGATTTCACCCTGGACGAAGATGCTGCGATAGAATTTGAATACCAGGATTAATCTACAAAAGGCACCCGCCTCAGGGTGCCTTTTAACTTCAGGGGACAATTCAAGTTGGGGACGGTTCTTGACTTGAATTCCAAAATTTTGAATTCAAGTC
>NZ_AWQQ01000040.1 GCF_002607855.1 Desulforamulus profundi | reverse complement strand
TAACAATGGAACAAATTGCCAAAGAGCCATTACCTGCGATTATAAGATAAGTGCGCCCAATTGCATGACAAATACTGGAAAATGGGAGGTAATATACCCAAAAAATATTAGTTTTCGTCTTAAAATCTAAAAAAGTGGGTCGCTACTGTTAATTAATGTAAATTTTATTTTTTGAAAGAAGTAAAATTAGGGTTTTAAAGGGGTTTTTTCAACACCCTCCTAGTGGTCAATTTTTATTTTAGCAAATACACCCGGCTTCGAGGAAAACTATACTGATTTTATACTTTACGAATGGTTAGGCAAATCATACCACCGGATGAAAACGCAGTATGACTACAACTTGACCAGAATTTATGAAATGGTGATAAACTCAAACCCCTGTTATGCTTTCCTGCTGGAGGGCAATACCATCATCCAGAACAAGATGGTGGCAGCCCATGTGCTGGCCCACTGCGATTTTTTAAGAACAATGTGTATTTCAGCCATACCAACCCTAAGGATATCATAGAATCCATGGCGGTTGCCGCTGACCGATTTCGCAAATATGAAATGGTGCACGGTCAGGATAAGGTAGAAGCATTTCTGGATGCAGTGATGTCCGTCCAGGAGCACATCGACCCCCATCGGATGATTAAACGGCAGCAGAAAAACTGCGGCAAGCAAGAAAGCTGCTGTGGAGAAAAACCCGAAACACCCTATGACGACCTGTGGGAATTGGATAAACCGGCCCATGCCTGCGGCTGCCAGGGAGGATGCAAAAACAAACGTGCCAAACTGCCGGAGCAGCCGGAAAAGGATCTCCTGCTGTTTATCATGGAGAATGCCAAAGAGCTGGAAGAATGGCACCTGGATATTATTTCCACCTTACGGGACGAAATGTTTTATTTCTGGCCCCAGATGCAGACGAAAATTATGAACGAAGGCTGGGCCACTTACTGGCATTTAAGAATCATGCGGGAAATGGAGCTAACGGAGGCAGAAGCCATTGAGTTTGCCAAAATGCACGCAGGAGTCATCGTGTCTTCCCGCAACAACATCAACCCGTATTTGTTGGGCCTTAAAATGTTTGAGGATATCGAGAAACGCTGGGACCAGAAATTTGGTGAAGGGGCCGGCCGGGAAAAAATATTTGAGATCCGGGAAATGGATAATGATATCTCCTTCCTCCGCAATTACCTGACAAAGGAACTGGTGGAGGAACTGGATTTATATTTATACCGCAAAATCGGGCACGACTGGAAAATCATCGAAAAAAACTGGGAAAAGGTACGGGATCACCTGGTTCACAGCATGACCAACTGCGGTTTCCCGGTAATTATGGTGGAAGACGGGGATTATGGCAAACGGGGGGAACTGTATCTGCGTCACGTCTTTGAGGATAGGGAACTGGACATCAAATATTTGGAGAAGACGCTGGTCCATGTGCATAAACTTTGGAACAGGCCGGTCCATCTGGAAACCAGGATTGACAACAAACCTGCCCTGTTTACCTTTGACGGAGAAAAAGGAAACAGGAAGTTTCTTTAAATTTCGGGTTCTTTGTGTTGCTGATTCAACTAAAAAGGCCGTCAGGCTCGCGTTTATAACCTTGTTGGGGTTATCGGCGTGAGCTTTTTTGTTGAAAGAAGACAAGCTGGTCTTTAGCAGGACATTTGTCAAAGGTGGTTGTTCTTTTTGGACACCGGCCGGTAAATTTGATCAATAAAGAACGGGCATACTACAACAAAAAAACACTGGAGTGAAGTCAGCATGAGACCCCTGTGGAAAGGTGCCGTAAGCTTCGGGCTGGTATATGTGCCGGTGAAAATGTATGCCGCCACGGAAAAGAAAAATATTAAATTTAATTACCTGCACGAAAAATGCAAGACACCCATTCAATACCGTCGTTACTGTCCCTATTGTGATACAGAGGTGGCCAATGAGGAAATCGTCAGGGGCTATGAGTACGAAAAAGGTAAATATGTCATCATGAAGGAAGAGGATTTAGAGCATTTACCCGGCGAGAACACCCGCAGCATCAACATTGTTGATTTTGTGGATTTAAAAGACATCGATCCCCTTTTTTATGATAAGGGTTATTACTTGTCGCCGGGTGAAGGTGGACAAAAGGTTTATGAACTGCTCAAAAAGTCCATGCAGGAAACCGGTAAAGTGGCGGTGGCCAAGGTGGTCATTCGGAACAAAGAATCCCTGGCGGCTCTACGGGTGGCAGACGGAGTCTTGACCATGAGCACTATGTTTTATCCCGATGAAGTAAGAAAACCGGCCGCCATTCCGGAACTGGATTATAAAGTGGATGTCCACGATAACGAGCTTAAAATGGCGGTAAATCTAATCAACAACCTGTCTGCGGAGTTTCAGCCGGAGAAGTATACCGACGACTACCGGGAGCAACTGATGGAAGTCATTCAGCCAAAGTGGCAGGAGAAGGGGGGGAGGTGGCCCCTGTACCGCAGACGGACAAAGTGGTTGACCTGATGTCCGCCCTGAAGGCCAGCATTGACCTGGTGAAACAGGACAGAGGGGACAAAAAGAAAAAAGAGGCGGGCACCAGGAAAGGCACCAGAGGCAGAAAGGCAACGGCATCTTAAAACAGTCGGTATGGAAAGGGGGCGGAAAAAATAAATAAACAACTGCCTAAACTGAAACCCATGCTGGCAGTGCAAACTCATCCCTTTGACAGCTCTGACTATTTGTATGAAATAAAGTGGGACGGTTACCGGGGACTGGCCTATCTGGACCATCAGACCACGCTGCTCTCCCGCAACCAACTGGATTTGACCCCGCGATTTCCGGAGCTGCAGGGACTGCATTTGAGGGCAAAGGAGAAACCAACGGTTTTGGACGGGGAAATTGTCATCCTCCAGGACGGCAAACCGTCCTTCAGCGCGCTGCAGACCCGGGGTAAGATTTCTGATGCTCTTAAAGTTAAAAGGCTGTCCCGGCAAATCCCGGCCACATTTATCGCCTTTGATGTGCTGTACAAAGCGGGAGAAAATGTGATGGGCATGACCACCCGGGAAAGAAAACAACTATTGGAGGAGATCGTTGAGCAAGGTCCGGATCTTATCATTTCCCAGTATGTGGTGGGATCCGGCGTTGACTTTTACCGGGCAGTGACTGCCGCCGGCTTGGAAGGCATGGTGGCTAAGCGCCTGGACAGCCCTTATCTGCCGGGCAAAAGATCCCCTGCCTGGAAAAAGGTTCGGCTGGTGCAGTCCGCGGAGTGGGCCATTTGCGGTTGGGAAAAGGGGGAGGGCAAAAGAAGCCTGGGCGCCCTCATCCTGGCAGGGTATCAGGACGGAAAGTGGATTTATATGGGAAAGGTAGGTACCGGTTTTACCAGGGACGAAGAGGACAGGCTGTTAAAACTGCTGAAACCGTTGGAGCTCCCGTCCCCTGTTTTTGCGCCGCCCAGGGGGGAAATCAGGCAGCCCACCTGGGTTCAACCGGCATTGGTCTGCGAAGTGACCTTCAGTGAAATCAGCCCTGACGGCAGGTTACGGCACCCCAGCTACAAAGGAATCCGCCATGACAAACTGCCGCAGGAGTGTGCACCGCAGTAAAAAAGCACAACCCCTTGCCATTCAGGGTTGTGCTTTTGCTTTAAAGTTTAATTTGATATTTTTGAGCCCTGTAAAGCAGAGCCGAACGGGTGATGCCAAGAAGTTGGGCGGCCTTTGTTTGATTGCCGCCGCTTTTTTCCAATGCTTTAAGAATCAATTCCTTTTCCACTTCATCAAAGGAAATGCCCTGATCGGGGAAATTTATAATCAGACCCTGACTGGCTTCACTCTTACCGGTGTCGGTCTTTTGTATTTCTTTAGGTAAATGATGGGCTTTAATCTCATGCCCCTGGGACAGGATAACGGCCCTTTCAATAACATTTTGCAATTCCCGGATGTTGCCGGGCCACTCGTACGATGTAAGAAGTCCCATCGCTTCCGGAGACATAAATTGTTCCTGGGAAGGATTAAATTTTTGCAGGAAATGCATGACCAGCAAAGGAATATCCTCCGCTCTTTCCCGCAAGGGAGGCAGGTGGATGGGCAAGACGTTCAGCCGGTAATATAAATCCTCCCGGAAAGTTCCTTTTCGGATGCACTCCATGGGGTCCCGGTTGGTGGCGGCGATAACCCGCACATCCACCTTAATGCTTTCGGTTCCCCCACCCGTTCAAACTGCTTTTCCTGCAAAACCCGCAGCAGTTTAACCTGCATGGAAAGGGGCATCTCGGTGATCTCATCAAGGAACAATGTCCCGTGGTTGGCCAGTTCAAAGCGTCCCAATTTACGGGCTACGGCGCCGGTAAAGGCCCCCTTTTCATGTCCAAACAGCTCGCTTTCCAGCAAAGACTCCGGCAAAGCGGCACAGTTAATGGGTACAAAGGGTTTGTCCCGGCGGGAACTGAGCTGGTGGATGGACAGGGCGGTTACCTCCTTGCCGGTACCGCTTTCACCGGTGATTAATACGGTGGCGTTGCTGTCTGCCACCTTTTCCATCAGTGTACATACATCCTGGATGGCCTGGCTGTTCCCAACAATACGACCGTATTTTTTGCTCAGTTCGGAACGCAGAAAGGTAACTTCCTCCTGCAGCCGGCTGACCATTAAGGCCTGTCTGACCACCAATTTCAACTCGTCCAAATCAAAGGGCTTGGTGATGTAGTCCGCTGCCCCCAGTTTCATGGCCTCAATGGCTGTGTCAATGGTGCCGTGGGCTGTTATCATGATGACCGGCAGCTTTGGCATCAAGTCCTTTGCCTTCACCAGCACCTCCAAACCATCCATCTCCGGCATTTTTAAATCCAGAATCACCAGGGAAGGGATCTCTTTTCGGAGCAGTTCCAATCCTTGTTTGCCCCTGGTGGCGGTGAGCACCTGGTAGCCCTCCTGACGCAACCCCTTTTCCAAGGCCCAACACATATGCTCTTCATCGTCAATTACAAGTATTTTGTTCATTGAAAGCACTCCCTTCCTTCGGGTTGGATTTGGGGTAGACTTACGGTAAAGGTGGTGCCGGCCGAAGAGGTTTCGGTGACCCAGATTTTCCCCCCGTGCAGGTGAACGATCTGGTGACTGATGGCCAGGCCCAAACCGGAACCGTCTTCCTTCGTGCTGTAAAAGGGATCAAAAATACGGGCCAGGTCCTGGGGTTCAATTCCTTTCCCGGTGTCTGTGAAGCAGACCTGTACGGTATCCTTATCCGTCCTTGTTTGTATCGTCAGTTTGCCGCCCCCCGGCATGGCTTGGATGGCGTTTAAGATCAAGTTAACAAAGACCTGCTTGATTCTGTCCGCATCGATGGCTGCCGGGGGTAATGCAGAGGCAAAACTTTTCTCCAGCTCAATCTTATTTTGTCTTAGCATGGGATAGGTAAAGGTTAATACCGACTCCAAAAGCACGTTTAAATCTGTGGGACTGACAATCGGTTTACTGGGACGTCCAAAATCCAATAATTCCTGAACCACTTTGTTTCCCCGGTCGATTTGTTCACAAATAACCCGGGTATATTCCTTTATTTCCTGCAGGGATTTAAACTCACCTTCCATAACCTGCACCGTTGCTTTCACGATTCCCAGGGGGTTTCTTAGCTCATGGGCAACACCGGTCACCAGGCGGCCCAGGGCAACCAACCTCTCCGAACGCATCAATTCCTCTTCCAGTCTTTTCTTTTCCTTGAGAGAATCCGCCATGTTATTGATGGCCTGTACCACTTCACCAATTTCGCCGGGCATGGCCGGCAGTCTTTTTTCAATATCTTCCTCCATACCAAGCAGGCCTTTTTTTATCACCTGTACTTCGGAAGCCAAATTGTGAATGACATAAAGGGCCGCTCCCAGACCGAAGATCAAACCAAAAAGTGTAAGGTACCTGGCGACCAGGCTGAACTGCCTGCTCTGGGCAAAGACCGGGTGCACCTGTTCGTCCGCCCAGGCAATGGCAACCAGTCGGCCCTTATGCATGACCGGCATCAGGTATTCAAAGGTCTGATCTCCAAGGGAACCGGTGATTCGGGATAAGGGTTCCTTGGTAGCGGTAACGGCTGTAATGCCGGAGGAAGCCTCGTTTAAAATTCGCTGCTCCCTTGCTTTTTTCTCCTCCGGTGTTTGGGGCCGGTACTGGTGTAAAAAACCATAAACGTAAAGGTCTTTGGTTTCAGGAATATAGAGACCCAGGCGGACTCCCGGGTTGGCATCGGCCAACGGCTTGGCAGACTTTTTAAAGGCGCCGGCCAGCACATGCACGTTGTTGGATGAGGCCGCAAACCTGTCGCCCTGTGCCTGGTTGAGATACTCATTTAATTCCCGGACAGTGGTTTTCACCATGGTTCCCAGTCGTTCTTCTTTTGTTTTTAACAGTATTTCATCCTTGGCCCCGGAAAAAAAGATGTCATAAACCATGACCAGGATCGGAATTAATAAGATGGCCGAAACAGTGACCATAATTTGAGTGGCAAAGGATGTATTTTTAAAGATCCTTAACATAGCAATCACCTCCTAATGCATGTTAACAAACAGCTGCAGGTTGCTGTGTATAAAATCATACAGAACAGTTGGTTTGTTACAACAAGCACAAATGTACGTAGAATAAGAGATTGCGAATGATAACGGAGTATCACAACAGATCCCGAAGTGTATGTGTATGAAACATACAGTTAGTTTATTGTTTAGCTAGGAAAAACCCCAAAAATAAGTGGCATGGTTTTTGCTTGTAAGTGGGGGTAAGAGAGAATAAAAAGGATACTTCTTAAGAAAAATTCAATTCATTATACCATAATGGCTAAAAGTGTTAAATGAGCAATGGTTGATTTTATACATAGTTCAGCAAAATTTTTGTTTCTGGTCCTTGTATTTGTTTGTAATCAAGCAATTATTCCGGAGAGCTATGGAACAAGTCAATTTTTAATTCTCAAAGGGAGGAATGGGGCATGACCAGCGCTCAATTTGCGGCATGGGTTCAGGAGAAATTTGATTCCTGCAATATTCATAATGAAATTGAGACCAGTAAAGTGATCGTGGAAGTAATGAAAAAATTTTTTCCCTGGCAAAAGAAGAGGAAGAGAACCATTAAACGGTTACACAGTAAGCAAGGTCGTATGGTGGTTTCAACAAGGGGTGAGAGTACTGGATGCCCGAACATGCAGAAAAAAAAGTAAAACACATTATGGTGCCCATCCAGGATTATGCAACCGTTTTTTTGGAAAACTCCCTGAGAGATGCCATGTTTGTTTTAAAAAGCACTTTCTTTGCGGGGTGTACAGCCGGGTCGCAGGCTCACCGGTCGGTCTTGGTGTTTGACAATCATAAAAAATTGGTTGGAACCTTAAGTTTTCGAGATGTTATCGCTTCATTAAAAACACACGGCGAAGGACCCAACTACTGGGAAAGTACCTTTACTCGCTTATGTCTTTTCCAGGCCGGCAAGAAAGTGAAAGAGGTTATGAGGCCGCTGGGGGAGATCAGGGTCAATGTAGAGGACGGTATTCTGGACGCCATTGACTTGCTGATGGACCAGGATTTGGAACTGATCCCGGTGGAGGAAAAGGGTCATATCGTTGGCATGGTCAGGACGGTTGAAATCTTTAAGGAAGTTAGCGAACTGGTTGAGGCCAATGCCTTGTCGTAACAGGGGGCGAGAGAAATGAGCTTTTTGTCTTACCCGGAGGGCACAGGAGCAGGTACAGCAAACAACGAGTTTTTCCGGCAATTAATAAGCCATCTGACAAACCATGCCGGCATTCAAAGGTCGGCAAAATTGAAAGGGGTTGTGCAAAGGGCGGTTGCAGCCGGCGATTTGTGTACCGGCTATCCTCACCTTAACAGGGATGTGGTCATGGCCGGCATGCTGCTGTTCCCTCTGATCAGGGAAGGATACCTTCCGGGCGGCCTGCAGGGGGCTATGGGGGTTCTTGGGGGTATGGAAGTGGAGGAGAGATTTAAGATCCTGCAAGTTCTCGTGTCTGCGCAAACGGATTTTGCCCGGGGCGAGGCAAAGATAGTCCGATATTTCTACCATTGACGGTGAATGGAGTGATGGTATTGGATAAAAATCGTTTTAAAAAAGCAAAACACAATCATTCCTGGAATCTGGAAATCGTATTAAAAGAATTACGGCAGCACAGCGATCAAGGCGGTGTCTCGCTGGAGTACCTGGCCCTGGCATGCGGGGTAAGCACCAGGCAGATCTACCGCTATCTCAGAGAACTGCAAAGCTTGGGATACGAAATTCTAAAGACGGTTTCTCATGATTCAGAATGTTCCGGCGGTTACACCCTGAAGGAACCTGATTCGGAACATCACGAAGAATTGCCGCTGCTTAATCTGCTGGATGACTTGGAAAAACAAAAAAATCAAATCCTGCTTGCAAAAACCTTTATCAAAGAATTGTTAATTCGTTTATGGATGAACAAGCTGGGCGTGGTTTTACCCTTAACCCTTCCCATCCTGGCATTTGATCATGATGATGCGGTTACTGTGAGCCGGCAGACACTGGTTATCTCTGATCCGTCGGTGGGGGTCTACGAGGATGTGAGGATCAGGGTATCCGCCAGGGTAATCAGCAATGTTACACAAAGTTTGGCCGCTGAGATTATTGCCAAACAAAAACAAAAAGACGGCTGGTTTAACGTTCAATTAAAGACCAAAAGGATCCGGGAAATGACCGGTTTACTGACGCAATGGGGCAGCGAAATTGAGGTTGTCGAACCCGGTTGGCTCAGGCACAGGATGTTGGAGAATTGCAAAGCCCTTCTTCATGCCAACTGGTTGAGAAAACTGGATAAAACCAATCTTTGTGTTCAGGGTAGTAAATTTCTAGTTAGTTATTAAAGAATTCATTGATGAGAGAGGGGGTGGCGAAAAGAAGTTCAGGAAGATGAACCTTGGTTGTTTTTCGGAAGAAATGTACGTTTGAACTGTTTTCAGAGACGCGATTATGCATGACATGTACCTGCTGAAGGATTTACAGAAGACTTATTCCAACAAGTTAACCGGTTGATCATGAAATGTTCAAGCACATTTGGTATAAAACTAACTTGGGAAGCACTTTGTTTCACAAACAAGCAAACGAAGCAGCGTATTCTTTACAGCACCTTGTCTTTAACTAAATTGATCTTTGGGGGCTATCGTTATGAACATTTTAAAGTACGTACCGATCTTGGATACCTTAAAGAACTACGATAAGCGGGACTTTCGATTTGATTTAATCGCTGCGCTTACCGTAGCAGTGGTCGCTCTGCCGCAAACCATGGCCTACGCCATGATTGCCGGTGTCCACCCGGCTTACGGCCTGTATTCGGGGATTGTCCTTACCATCATCGCATCTTCCTTCGGCAGTTCCCACCAACTGGCCACCGGGCCCACCAACGCCATTTCTCTGCTCATTGCAGCTTACATGGTGCCCTTTGTGGGGCAGGATAATTTCTTTGCCAACCTGTTCTTACTGACCTTTCTGGTGGGCGCCATCCAGTTTTTAATGGGTGTGTTACGGCTGGGTTCCCTGGTCAACTATGTATCCCACGCAGTTATCGTAGGCTTTACCGCCGGCGCCGGTATTATCATTGCCATGGGACAGCTCAACAACCTGATGGGGATCAAGCTGCCCCAGGGGCATCTTTCCAGTATCGATAAAGTGGTCGCCTGTTTCCAAAACATTGATAAAATGAACTACGTTGCCTTTGGCATCGGACTCTTTACCATTGCGATCATCCTGATCTGCAGAAGGATTAATAAAAACCTGCCCGGTGCGTTATTGGGGGTCATTTTCTCGGTCATTTTGGTGATGGTCCTGGGGCTGGAAAAATACGGTGTAAAAGTGGTCGGGAAAATTCCCCAGGCCGTTCCACCTTTCAGCATGCCCAATTTTAATCCTTCAGCCATTGCTGATTTAGGCACCGGGGCGCTGGTCATTGCCATTATCGGGCTGGTGGAGGCGGTATCCATCTCCAAGGCCATTGCCTCCAAAACACTGCAAAAAATCGACCCCAACCAGGAGTTTATCGGCCAGGGCATGGCCAACATGGGCGGCGCCTTCCTAAGCAGTATTGCGGGTTCCGGTTCCTTCACCCGTTCGGCCATCACCTACCAGAACGGGGGCAGAACCAGGCTGTCCGGGGTGCTGGTGGGTTTCATCATTCTGCTGGTATTAATCTTCTTTGCACCCTTTGCCAGGTATATCCCCAATGCTAGTCTGGCCGGGGTCATCATGGTGGTGGCTTATTCCATGATTGACAAGAAGGCCCTGGTGAAAGTGTTGAAAACCAACCGCAATGATGCCGTTGTATTGCTGGTAACCATGCTAACCACCATCTTTGCGCCTGAACTGGAACAGGCCATTTACGCCGGTGTGGCCATTTCTCTGATCCTCTATCTGAAAGACTCCGGCGTGGCCAGCGTGAAAACCCTGGCTCCCGTCAGAGCCAGTGACGGGAGATTTGTGGAGCAGACCATTAACGGCGAGAGTCCCTCCATTGCCATTTTCCAACTGGAAGGCAACCTTTATTTCGGCTCTGCTTCCGATTTGGAAAAGAAGCTAACGGATAATTATTCGGATTCCCAGGTATTTCTGATCCGTTTTAAAGGTGTTTCGGTGATCGACATTACTGCCCTGGAGGTTATTGAGGCCTTCATTAACAGGGCCCTGGGTGGTAACAAGAGAGTCATGATGTCAGGTGTTACACCGAAAATCTATAAAATGCTGGAGAAAATGCACATTGTTGATCACGTGGGCAAAGACAATATCTTTATGGAAGATGATGAAGTATTCGCCACTTCCGGCAAAGCCCTGGACGAAGCCAGTTCCTTTGTACGTAATGTCAGCTACAGCTCGCAGGAAAGAGCTGTCCAGGCATAATTCGAGACCCGGGAGTAACATGGTAATAAAATAAAAAAATATTATACATTTTTTAATTAATTATAACAATCCAGAAGGTTAAAAAATCTTTTTGAATTATTTTTCGTCATTACAAGTACGAAAATAAAATAAGTAAAGAGTTCGTAACAAAAAAGCGGCCTGGCGGACCGCTTTTTTAATGCTTCATAAAATTGAGATAAGTAATTGTATGATATAGATAGCAGGAGATAAATAGAAATATCTTACTTGAATGAAGCTGTACAAAATTTCACGTAACAGTTATTTTAAGACAAAGCAAAATGTCACCTCGTTTTGCAATGTTTAAAAATGTTGGGCAGACAAGGTGCGAAGGAAGACTTGGCATTGGGTAGGCCGGCACAGTGTACGGAGATTTTTCCGCGCGCGTGTGCTGGCCTTTTCGTTTCGGCCACAGTATAGATTAAGGGGGTAGAAAAATGTACGGAACCTCTAAGTGCGGCAAATGTGCCAACAAGGAAACCTGTGAAATTCGGTTGCACCTCGGCAGCATCATCCAAGAAGCCATCAAGAATGCGGAAACGGAAGTAAAACGCCTGGCGCCCAAGGAAATTGACTATATGATTTTGACGGACATTTCGGTGATTCCCACCCGCTGCGAGAACTATGTAAGTCTGGACGGTTTGAAAGAAGAACAAAGTGAAAGGGAAAGTTTGTTTTTCCTGGGCAGATCCCTGGCGCCTACGGCCATATAAAAAATACAAGAAAGATGTCAACGCTCCTGACAAATCAGGGGCTTTTTATTTGACAAAGGGACTCTTTAAACCGCCAATTTCAATGCTATCAGGAGTAGTCAGTAGTGACAAAAAAATTTATTCCCGTGGAAACATGAGCAGAAGGGCAATTGTGAGAGTACAAGTGCTGAAAATCACAAAAACAAGGAAATATCGCCCTGTACAATAATTTCTTGTTTTATTACGCTAATAGCACAATGACAGAACAATTTGTCAATAAGGGAGTTTAACGGTTGTCATAAAAGACAGGGGGCTGGTTTATGTCACAGTCCGCAATGGAAAAACGCATATGCGATGAATTTATCAAGTTCCAGAGAGAACTCGTTGGGCGGGGACCGGAGTGTACCAGGGTAATGATCTGCCGGGATATGGTGATCATCCGGTCAACCGGCGTCCTGACCAAGGAGGAAAAACATGTGAGCGGAACTCGCAAGGGCAGATCTCTGGTAAAGCAATTAAGAATGGAGTTAAGAGAAACGTACATTGAACGAATCGAAGACGTTATCCGGGAGATTACACAGTGCAAAGTCATGAGCAGCCATGGGGATATCAGTATCAGAACCGGTGAACATATCGAAGTCTTTATCCTGGATGCCGATTTGGAAAAAAGTTTAGAAGATAACCGGCAGGTTGAATTCTTGTTTGATGAAGCTGCAAGGGTTCGCGTTGTCGGATCTCTGAAAGGTTGGTAGGCCTTACACAAAGCTGAACCTTGGTGTTGGTAGACCAGCGTTATCAATGGGCAGGAAACTGCTTGATTGGTCGCTGGTCTTTTTATTTTCACCGGAAGGGGGTGGGTTACCGGCAGGATTGATTTTTCAAGAACTGCCTTGTTTACACTACTATAAACATAAGCAAGCACCTTAGTGAAAAAAGAAAGAGAGAGGTGTGGTAGGATGAACAAAAACAGTAAGCGTATTTTCTTTATATTATTGGGGTTAGGTTTGTTTTTAGCGCTTTATTTTGCTCCCCAATTCGGTCCTGCTGTGGACCCGTCCGGAAAAGCCTTTGAATTGTCTCAGGAAGGTAAGGCAGCCATTGGCTTATTCCTGCTGGCAGGTATTTGGTGGGTCTTTGAAGTGACCCCCATCGGTGTCACCAGTATTGCCATCGGTGTTTTCCAGGCCTTATTTTTCATTCGTCCGGCCAAGGATGCTTTCCGTGATTTTATGGATCCCACGGTCATGTTTATTTTAGGTTCCCTATTGATCGGTTTAGCATTTACCAAGGCCGGCGTCACCAAGAGAATCGCCTATAAAATGTTGGATGTGGTCGGTGAAGATACCCGGAAGATTTTATTAGGGGTATTTGTCGTAACGGCATTATTAACCCACATTATGGCCCATACGGCGGTAGCCGCCACCATGTTCCCGATTTTGGTCGCCATCCTGGCCCTTTACGGCGAAAACTCCGACGGCAGGCCCACCAAGTTCGGTAAGGCTTTGTTTATCGGGATGGCCTATACGGCTGGTGCGGGCAGTATCTGTACCCTGCTGGGCGGCGCCCGTAACCCCGCGGCGGTTGGTTTCTATAAGGAATTTACCGGGATTGACGTATCCTTTATTGAATTCACCACCCACCTGGCCCCTTTTGGCTGGGCAGCGGTTTTACTGGTCTGGGCTTTACTGCTGGTTATCTACAAACCTGAAAAAACCAAGATTCCCGGCTTACGGGAAAAGGCTCGTGCCGAATATGCCAAACTGGGACCTGTCAGCAAGCAAGAGATTTTCGTTGGCATTGTCGTCTTCTGTGCTTTGACCATGCTTGTGCTGCAGGCAATTATTCCCGCCTTAAAAACCATGGACCGTTCTGTTCCGCTGCTGGCTGCAGGATTACTGTTCTTCCTCTCGAATATACTGACAGTGGAAGACTTGGAGAAGAAAATTCCCTGGAACATCGTCCTGCTGTTCTCCGGCGCCATGAGTATTGGTTTCTGCCTGTGGAAAACCGGCGCTGCTCAATGGATTGCCGTTAAGTGGCTGGCGATGCTGGTAAATGCTCACTGGCTGGTATTTGTACTGGGGATCTGTTTCCTGGTGCTGATCATGACCAACTTTATCATGAACGTGGCGGCCATTGCCATCACCTTGCCCGTGGCCCTGGTCATTGCCAAATACTTAGGAGTCAACCCTGAATTGATTTTGTACGGCGCTACCGCTATGGCCGGGATGCCCTTCCTGCTGCTGATCGGCGCCGCTCCAAACGCCATGGCCTACGAGTCCAAACAATTTACCACCGGTGAATTCTTTATGACCGGTATTCCCGCCAGTGCCATGATTCTCTGCCTCCTGGTCTTGATGACCTTTACCTACTGGCCTTTGATCGGCATGTCAGCGCTGATTAAATAGCACCCCATCTCTGATACACCTGGAGCTGCCAGGTGTATCAGAAATTTGTCCTATTTCATTTAACGAGCGAGGGGATACATTGTGGAAGCAAACAGCCAGGTTATTTTTGCCACAGCGGTGTTTTTAATCACCTATGCCGTTATTATTTCGGAAAAGATTCACCGGGCGGTGATTGCGCTCCTGGGGGCCATGGTCATTATCCTGGGAGGCGTACTCCATCAGGAAAAAGCGGTAGAAGCGGTTGATTTCAACACCATTGGCCTGCTGGTAGGCATGATGATTATCGTAGGTGTTGCCAGAAATTCCGGTGTCTTCGAGTATCTTGCGGTCTGGGCTGCTAAAAGGAGTAAGGGTGAGCCGCTGGCCATTTTGGTATCTTTATCCGTCATTACAGCCTGTTTGTCCGCTCTTCTTGATAACGTAACAACCGTTTTGTTGATTGTGCCCGTAACCTTTTCCATTGCCAGGGCACTGGAAATTAACCCCAGCCCCATTTTGATCTCAGAAGTTTTGGCATCCAACATCGGCGGAACCGCAACACTCATTGGTGATCCCCCGAATATTATGATTGGTTCTGCCACCGGCTTGGGGTTTATGGACTTTGTGATTAATCTTACACCGGTCATTATTGTGATTATGGCAGTTACAGTCGTTCTCCTTAAGATGATTTATCGAAAACAGTTGATTGTACGGGAAGAATTAAAGCAAAACATTATGGATTTAAACCCGGAAAACGAAATTAAAGACCCGGTATTGTTAAAGAAATCTTTGTTTGTCATCGCTTTAACCATTGGTGGCTTTTTACTGCACCAGTACGTTCACCTGGAATCGGCTACCATCGCCCTGGGGGGGGCGGCCCTTTTACTTTTAATTACCGGTGATGATCCGGAGCATGCCCTGGCAGCCGTTGAGTGGCCCGTCATCTTCTTCTTCGCCGGACTGTTTATCCTGGTGGGCGGTCTGGAGGAAGTGGGGGTCATTGAATGGATTGCCAGGGAGTCGCTGAAACTGACCGGGGGCGAATTGCTGCCCACCGGCATGTTAATCCTGTGGTTATCAGCCATTGCCTCGGCCTTTGTGGATAACATTCCCTTTGTGGCCACCATGATCCCGTTAATTCAGGAAATGGGCAGGTTGGGCGGCATTGCCGACCTGAACCCGCTCTGGTGGTCTTTATCCCTGGGTGCTTGCCTGGGCGGCAACGGCACCATTATCGGCGCATCTGCCAACGTTGTGGTGGCCGGCATGGCAGAGAAGCGTGGCGTTAAGTGGACTTTCGTCGGTTTTATGAAAGTGGCCTTTCCTCTTATGCTTGTTTCTGTCGTTATTTCAACTGTCTACCTGTATTTCTTCTTTTTAACCTAATCATCTGGCAATCTCAGGTATTAGGGGAGTGATGTCCTCTTGGAAGTACCGGATATTCTAAATGCGCCGGCGAAACGCGGCAAGCATAATCATGAGGCCAACCTGGGGATTGTACTAAGGGAACTGAGGGACAGCACTCAGGCAGGAGGGGTAACTCTCCAGCACCTGGTAAATGTATGTGGAGTCAGTAAGCGCCACATTTACCGTTATTTGAAAGAATTGGAGGAGATGGGTGTACCCATAGAAAGGCCGCAGATTATCCAACCGGGCAAGTTGGGCGTGGGGCGCTATAAATTAAAGGACAGTCAGGCCAATGAAGCGATGGGTGAGACCATGCTGCTGGCGGCTTTAAATCAAATGCTGGAACGGTGCCATATTTACCACAATCAGATGGTGTTTTTAAAGGGTGTCATTGTTCAGAGCATGGCCATCCGTTACGGATTTAAGCTGCCACCGCATCTGATGATGCAGGGGGAACAGTAATCTCAAAAATTTAATGAAAGTGTTAGAACGGAACCCTTTCTCGGATTGCTGAGAAAGGGTTTGTTTTTGTTAAGAAAATCTTAAAGTTGCGAAACAAACATTAATATGAAGAAAGACTGAGTTATTTTACAAGAAACACAGGTGCAAGTAAATATATCGGGCTGTACAGAATTAATTTAAATCTGTACTTTAGAGACACAAAAGTTTGTCATTACACGACATTAGATTTTTGTCACAAAAGACAAGACCTTATTCAGTTGTGCGTTGAGATAAATGGAGAAATTTTTTGACATACCATGAGGAGGTTTGTGTTTATCGTAACAAACTTTTGCCTGCAACTCCGAGCACCCTTTTGACACAAAGCACCTGACCGATAAGCCTGTATTTGGAATTCAAACTGAAAAGGGGGAGGGTACTTGAGCCAGCAGACATTACTGGAAAAACAAATATGCGAGGCCTTTATAAAATTCCAACGGGAACTGGTGGGGCGGGGACCGGAAACCACAAAGGCCATGATTTGCCGGGATATGGTGATTGTCCGTTCCAAAGGGGTCCTGACCAAAGAAGAAAAACATGTCAGCAGCACCCGGAAAGGCAGATCCCTGGTGAAGCAGCTAAGAATGGAGCTTCGAGAGTCTTACCTGGAGCAAATTGAAAACATGGTTGCTGACCTAACCAAATGCCAGGTTGTCAGCAGTCACGGGGACATCAGTATCCGAACAGGGGAGCAAATAGAAGTTTTTATCTTAAACACAGACTTAGAAAGAAAAATAAAAACAAACTAACTGGCCTGAGACTTGGATAAGGTCGCAGGCGAGTTAATAGGGTGGAATGTTGGTAGACCGGATGCGAAGCCGTAAGGCTTGGTATAAAGTAAACCAACGTTATCTTGGTTCATGATGGCCAAAATAGCGTTGGTTTTATTTTTTGAGGGAGGGGAGGGCTGTACCCGGGCTCAGTCGCACGCAGCATCAGTAACAGCTTTACATACAGCACCTTTTACCGCTTCGTGAGTTGGAAGAAAAAATAAATGAGTGTTATAACGTTAAGCACCTTTATTATTTTAGTCGAGGTGATTGCTATGAGTAGTGAAGTAAAACGGTATTTCTTTGTGGTTCTCGGATTTGCTGCATTGTTATTATTTTATTTTATGCCGTCCCTGGACCCTGCGGTGGACCCCATGGGCAAAAGCTTTGAACTTACACAGGCCGGTAAAGCCGGTCTGGGGCTGTTCCTGTTAGCAGGGATCTGGTGGGTTTTTGAAGTGGTTCCCATTGGTGTAACCAGTATTGCCATCGGCATTTTACAACCTGTATTTGGCATTCGTCCTGCAAAAGAAGCGTTTCGGGATTTTATGGACCCCACAGTCATGTTTATTTTAGGTTCACTGCTGGTAGGGCTTGCCTTTACCCAGTGCGGCATTACCAAAAGGATCGCCTATAAGATGCTGGTGATTGTCGGCGAAGACACCAGAAAGATTTTGCTGGGTGTTTTTGTCCTGACAGCGCTGTTAACTCACGTCATGGCTCATACCGCTGTAGCAGGCACCATGTTTCCCATCTTGATGTCCATTTTGGCGCTGTATGGCGCTGAAGCGGGGAAGCCCAGTAAATTCGGTAAAGCACTGTTTATCGGCATGGCCTTTGCCGCCGGTGCGGGCAGTATTTGCACGTTGATGGGCGGGGCCCGGAACCCTGCAGCTGTCGGCTTCTTTAAAGAATTTACAGGACAGGATGTCAGCTTTTTAGAATTTTCCGCAGCCCTGGCGCCCTTTGGCTGGGCCAGCGTTTTTATGGTGTTCTTCTTAATGATTACCCTTTTTAAGCCTGAGAAACTACAGGTGCCCGGTCTACGCCAGCGCGCCCAGAACGAATTGGATAAATTAGGTCCCATTACCAAACAGGAAATTTTTGTACTTAGCGTGGTTACCATTGCCCTGTGCACCTTAATTTTCCAAAAGTTTATCCCGGCACTGAAGGGTATGGACCGGTCCGTGCCTTTGCTGGCAGCAGGCTTAATCTTCTTTATTACGAAGGTGCTTACTGTAAAAGAACTGGAAAAATCCATCCCCTGGAACATCATGCTGCTGTTCTCCGGGGCTATGAGTATCGGTTTTGCTCTATGGCAAACCGGGGCTGCCGAATGGATGGCTGTCAGCTGGCTATCCCTCATTAAAGATGCCCCCTGGTTGGTGTTCCTGCTAGGTATTTCCTTCCTGGTACTTATTTTAACAAACTTTATTATGAACGTAGCGGCCATTTCCATTTGTCTGCCCGTCGCTCTGGTTATTGCCAAATACCTGGGCGTAAACCCGGAAATCGTTCTGTACTCTTCCGTAGCCATGTCTGGGATGCCTTTCCTGCTGTTGATCGGCGCCGCTCCCAATGCCATTGCTTACGAGTCCAGGCAATTTACCACCGGTGAGTTCTTTGTCACCGGTATCCCGGCAAGTTTAGCCATTCTCGCCATGGTGGCAATCTTCTCCTTAACCTTCTGGCCCATTATCGGCATTCCTGCTGTTCTTCACTAATACCCGTGAACCCCTGGTTACAAAACCAGGGGTTCTTAAAATAAAATGTTTTTAATTCTCTCATTGTAATGACAAGGGAATGGCATTATAATACTCATTGGTGACATGCGTGGTAATACCTTTAATTTATTTGCAGAGGTGATGTATGTGGAAGGAAACAGCCAGGTCATTTTAGCGACTACCATATTTTTGGTAGCCTATGCCATTATCATTTCAGAAAAGATTCACCGTACCGTTGTCGCCCTTTTTGGGGCGATGATTCTGATTATTGCCGGTGTGCTGCACCAGGACGAGGCGATCCATCATATTGACTTTAATACCATCGGGTTGCTGGTAGGTATGATGATTATCGTGGGAATTACCAGACGTTCAGGGGTATTTGAGTATTTGGCCGTGAAAGCTGCCAAGCAAAGCAAAGGCGAACCACTGGCCATCATGGTGTCCTTGTCCATTGTTACTGCCGTTTTATCTGCACTGCTGGACAATGTTACCACGGTTCTTTTGATTGTTCCGGTTACTTTTTCCATTGCCCGGCAGCTGGAAATTAACCCCATGCCCATTTTAATTGCTGAAATTCTGGCGTCCAACATTGGCGGTACTGCCACCCTGGTTGGTGACCCGCCGAATATTATGATTGGTTCGGCCGTCGGCATCGGTTTTATGGACTTTGTTATCAATCTGACTCCCATTGTAGCTCCCATTATGATTGTTACAATTTACCTGCTAAAATGGATCTACAGGAAGCAGTTTGTGGTTCGGGAAGAGTTAAAGAAAAATATTTTGGCCATGAATGAAAATGACGAAATTAAAGATCCCAAACTTCTCAAGCAGTCTCTCATCGTGCTTGCTCTGACCGTGCTAGGCTTCTTATTACACCAGTATGTCCACTTGGAGTCTGCTACCATTGCTCTGGCGGGAGCGGCTCTGCTGCTGTTAGTGACGCGCCAGGAACCCGAGCATGCTTTAGAAGCGGTGGAATGGCCTGTGATCTTCTTTTTTGCCGGCCTGTTCATCCTGGTGGGCGGTCTGGTAGAAGTTGGGGTCATTGAGTGGATTGCGGTGCAAGCCCTTGAATTAACCGGGGGCGAATTGCTGACCACAGGGATGTTAATCCTCTGGCTGTCAGCCATTGCATCTGCCTTTGTTGATAACATCCCCTTTGTTGCGACCATGATCCCTCTTATTCAAGATATGGGACGTTTAGGTGGCATTACCGATCTGATGCCCCTGTGGTGGTCCCTTTCCCTGGGTGCTTGCCTGGGCGGTAACGGTACCATTATCGGCGCTTCTGCGAACGTAGTTGTTGCCGGTATGGCCGAGAAACAGGGTATTCACTTTACCTTCTTAGGCTTTATGAAGGTTGCCTTCCCGCTCATGCTGGTATCCATCGTTATGTCCACGGTGTATTTGTACTTCTTCTACTTAACTTAATTTTACCGGCTGTTGGCCCGGTGATATGCAAATATCGCCGGGCTATTATATTTCTCACCGTCCGGGGGACAAATAGTAACAGAAACGAGGGAGGGAATAAATTTGGCTACTGCTGTCGCCACCGAAGTCACCTTAGAAGGAAAAAAGATCAAACTTACCAATTTAAACAAGCTAATGTGGCCTGAGGGCTTGACCAAAGCCCATTTGGTAAAGTATTATACGGACATTGCGCCCTACTTGCTTCCCTACATTAAAGGTCGTCCCCTGGTCATGAAGCGATACCCCCATGGCATTGAGGGAGAGTATTTTTACCAGAAGGAGTGCCCCGACTACGCGCCGGATTGGGTGCAAACCGTAAGCGTCCCTCATACAGACAAAAGGGTCAATTACATCGTGTGTGAGGATGCTGCCACGTTGGTTTGGCTGGCCAACCAGGGATGTATTGAAATTCATGCATGGTTGTCACAGAAATCCAATGTGGAACACCCTGATATCGCCATCATTGACCTGGACCCAGGGGATCAGGCCAGTTTTAAGGATGTCATGGAAGTGGCCCTGGTGGTGCACCAGGCCTTAAATCACCTCCGTTTAAAAGGCTATCCCAAAACTTCCGGAGCCAGCGGCATTCATATCTTCATTCCGTTGCAGCCCGTCCATACGTTCCAGGAAGTCACCAGGGCCATGGGTTTGGTGGCCAGACTGGTGGCCGGCACCTTGCCGGACAAGGCAACCGTTGAAAGATCACTGGAAAAGCGGGAACAGAACAAGGTGTATGTGGACTACCTGCAAAATACCCGGGGTAAAAGCATGGCCTGGACCTACAGCCTAAGGCCGCTGCCCGGTGCGCCCGTTTCAACCCCCGTTCCTTGGGAAGAAATTGAACACCTGGCCCTTAACCCGGCGGATTTTAACATGGCCACCATCTTTCGACGCCTGCAGTTGTTTGGGGACTTGCACCGGGACATGGCCAAGAACCCCCAGGATTTATCAGAAATCCTGAGCATGACATAATTCATTTCGATAAAATTTAACACTTTGGAAGGAAAAACCAATTGCCATCCCGAAAGTGGTAGAAATCCAACTGCAGGGGTGGTCGGTTTGCAGAACCGTCAATATTGGATATACTGGCAAATGCTGATGCCCGGCGCCGGTCGCCGGGTCTGGGATTTGGTGAATTATTTTGGCTCCCCGAAGCAGGCCTGGGAGGCTGCCGAGTCCGAATTGTCGGAAATCCCTTTTATCGGAAGGGACGACGCAAAAAAATTGGTTAAGCGGAGGGAAAGCTTACAGTACGGTAAGCTGGTTGAATACCTGAAGAAGTTGAACTGTGCCGTCTTCACCATTGAAGACGAGGCATACCCTTCTCTGCTGAAAACCATTTATGACCCGCCGCCGGCCATTTTTGTCAGGGGCGCATTGCCCTCCGGTGAAAACGCTGCTTTAGCCATGGTGGGTTCCAGGCAGCCGACCCCTTACGGCTTGGCCGCGGCCGAATCCTTGGCCGGTGAATTGGCCGGGGCGGGGCTTACCATCATCAGCGGCATGGCCAGGGGAATTGACAGTGCGGCACACCGGGGGGCTTTAAAGGTGAACGGCAGCACCGTCGCTGTTTTAGGTTGCGGCCCCGATGTTGTTTACCCCAGGGAAAATGAGCGATTAATGAAACAAATCCTGGAAAAGGGAGCTGTACTGACGGAATTTCCCCCGGGCACCGCACCTAAACCCTGGCATTTTCCCTGTCGAAATCGAATCATCAGCGGGTTGAGCAGCGCTGTGCTGGTGGTGGAAGCAGCAGAAAAAAGCGGCGCCTTGATCACCGCCGATTTTGCTCTTGAGCAGGGCCGGGAGGTCCTGGCCATTCCGGGAAATATAAACAGTAGCAAAAGTGCCGGCGCCAATAAACTGATCCGGCAGGGTGCCAGACTTATCACAAGACCGGCCGATGTTCTGGAGGAATTGGGTCTGGGAGACATCTCCCTGCATAATCGTTGCGGCAAGGGATTGGATTGCGCCGGTTTAACCGGCAATGAGAAAAAAGTCATGCAGGCCCTGACACACCTGCCCATGTCACTGGAGCAGATTATTGACGAATGCCGTTTGGAACCGAAAGAGGTTGCCGCCGCGTTGACCGTTTTAGAGCTAAAGGGTTTCACCCGAATACTGCCGGGGAAGATGTATGCGGCTGCCGGACTATAGAGTGTTCTAAAAGATTAGGAATTTTGATACATTGTAAAAGAAGTAAGGGACGGTAATAATAGTTCCAAGAGGAACGGAAACCCTTACTAACATGAGAGCTTGCTAGGCTTTCGTAAAATGGGGTGTACCGATTGAGTAAAACACTTGTGATTGTTGAATCACCTGCCAAAGCTAAAAGCATCGGCAAATATCTAGGCAGAAATTATACCGTAAAGGCTTCCATGGGGCATGTGCGGGACCTGCCCAAAAGTCAATTCGGTGTAGATGTAGAAAATGATTTTTCTCCCAAGTACATCGCCATCCGGGGCAAAGGGGATATTATCAAGGAACTTCGCACCGCCGTCAAAAAGGCGGACCGGGTCCTGCTGGCCTCCGACCCTGACCGGGAAGGGGAAGCCATTGCCTGGCACTTGACCAAGTTACTGGATATTAATGAAGACAGCCACTGTCGCATTGAGTTTAACGAAATTACGCCAAAGGCCATTGAACAGGCAGTAAAACACCCGCGCCCCATTGACCTGGACAGGGTGCATGCACAACAGGCCAGAAGGATTTTGGATCGCCTGGTAGGATATAATCTAAGTCCCCTTCTCTGGCGAAAGGTAAAAAAGGGACTGTCGGCAGGCAGAGTTCAATCCGTTGCCGTCAGGCTGATTTGTGACCGGGAAGAGGAAATTCAGGCCTTTACTCCTGAAGAGTACTGGAGCCTTACGGCTAAATTAGTCAAGTCTGGAAAATCTCCCTTTGAGGCGAAGCTTCATAAATATCAAAACAAAAAGATCGAAATACTCAACCAGGAGACCATGGATAAAATTCTGGCTGACCTCAAGGGAGTTTCTTACGTTGTTGCCAGCGTGACCAGAAAGGAGAAACTGCGCCACCCAGCGGCGCCCTTTACCACCAGTTCGCTGCAGCAGGAAGCTTCCAGAAAGCTGAATTTTACTTCCCGCAAAACCATGGTGGTGGCCCAGCAGCTCTACGAAGGTCTGGACCTGGGCAAAGAAGGCCCGGTGGGCTTGGTCACGTATATTCGCACCGATTCCACCAGGGTTTCGGAAACGGCTGTGGAAGAGGCCAGAAAATTCATTTTGGAAAGATTTGGACCGGCTTATCTTCCCAAGCAGCCAAGGCAGGTGGCGTCCAAGGGCAAGGTGCAGGATGCCCACGAGGCCATCCGCCCCACATCGGTGAACCGTGATCCGGAAAGCATCAAAGAGTTTTTAACCAACGATCAATACAAGCTTTATAAACTGATCTGGTCAAGATTTGTGGCCAGCCAGATGGCGCCGGCGGTCATTGATACCACCAGCATGGACATCGCCGCAGGAGACTATATTTTCCGGGCCAGCGGCTCCATCGTCAAGTTTCCAGGATTTATGCAGGTCTATATTGAAGGAAATGATGACGGCACCAAAGAAGAAGAAAAACTGCTGCCGGAACTGGCAGAAGGGGATAAGGTACAGGCCAAGTCGTTAACACCCAAGCAGCACTTTACCCAGCCACCGCCCCGCTATACCGATGCCACCCTGGTGAAAGTATTGGAAGAAAAAGGCATCGGGCGCCCCAGCACCTATGCGCCCATTGTGGAAACCATTCAAAAGCGCGGCTATGTGGTGAGGGAAAACAAACAATTCTATCCCACGGAACTGGGCATGATTGTGGTGGATCTGCTGAAACACCATTTCCCGGAAATCATAAACATAGAGTTTACGGCCGATATGGAAGAAAAATTGGACCAGATTGCCGAAGGCGAACAATGGTGGGCGGGTGTCTTAAAAGAATTCTACGAACCCTTCTCCAAGACCCTGGAAGCGGCCGAGGAAAAAATCGGCAAAGTTGAAGTTGCCGATGAAGTGACGGAAGAGGTCTGCGAACAGTGCGGCAGAAATATGGTTATAAAACTGGGACGGTACGGAAAATTTCTGGCCTGCCCCGGTTTCCCCGAATGCCGCAACACCAGGCCGCTGCTGGAGCCAACGGGAGTAAACTGTCCCAGGTGTGAAGGCGAAATGGTATTGAGACGCAGCAAAAAAGGGCGCAAGTTTTACGGCTGCAGCCGTTATCCTGAATGTGAATTTGTTACCTGGGATACGCCCACACAGGAGAAGTGTCCCCAATGCGGCGAAATGATGGTAGAAAAAATGAACCGCAGTCGAGAAAAACTGCTGCAATGTGTGAACGAACACTGTCCAACTAGAGGAGAAACCGGTACTTCTGAAAAGAAGGGTGCCGTAAAGAAGAAAAAGGCTGTCAGCAAGAAGAAGTAAGATGTGAGAAAATGGAGGTGAGATGATCGGGGTAACGAAGCAAGGACCCGGGTTTTCTCACTTCTAACCTCCCACTTCTCACCTCTCAAACAGGAGGCTAATCAGAAATGTCAGAAACCAGGGTTATGGTAATCGGCGCCGGGTTGGCAGGGTCCGAGGCGGCCTGGCAGTTGGCCCGCCGGGGAGTCAAGGTCGATCTTTATGAAATGAGGCCACGGAAATACCCGCCGGCCCACCACACTCCTTACTTTTCAGAACTGGTTTGCAGTAATTCCCTGAGAGCCGCTGCCATTGAAAACGCCGTAGGTTTGCTGAAAGAAGAAATGCGGCAGCTGGGCTCTTTAATTATTTCTGCCGCAGATGCCCACAGGGTACCGGCCGGGGGCGCACTTGCGGTGGACCGGGAAGGGTTTGCCAGATTCATTACCCACACCCTGGAGCGGCACCCGCTGATTGATGTGCACCGGGATGAGGTAACAAAATTGCCTGGGCAGGGAGTTGTCATCATTGCGTCAGGCCCCCTTACCTCAGAGGCGTTGTCACAGGAAATCGCCAGGCTGACAGGGGAACAGTACCTATACTTTTATGATGCGGCCGCTCCCATTGTAACCCTGGAGTCCCTGGATATAACAAAGGTTTTTCGGGCTTCCCGGTATGGGAAGGGCGAAGAGGCCTATTTAAATTGCCCCATGAACCGGGAAGAATATGAAACCTTTTACGAAGCGCTGCTTCATGCAGAAAGGGCACCTTTAAAGGAATTCGAGAAACAAGTTCACTTTGAAGGGTGCATGCCCGTTGAGGTTTTGGCTTCCCGGGGGAAAGACACACTGCTTTACGGACCGCTCAAGCCTGTGGGCCTGACAGATCCCCGCACGGGAAAAAGACCCCACGGGGTTGTCCAGCTAAGGCAGGACAATGCGGAAGGAACCCTTTACAACCTGGTTGGTTTTCAAACAAACCTCAAATGGGGAGAGCAAAAGAGAGTTTTTAGTTTGATCCCGGGGTTGAAAAATGCAGAATTTGTCCGCTACGGAGTTATGCACCGGAATACCTATATCAACTCCCCGGCTTTATTAAAGCCGACACTGCAGATGAAAGAACATGAATCAATCTTTTTCGCCGGTCAGATCACCGGGGTGGAAGGCTATGTGGAATCCGCCGCGGCAGGGTTGATGGCGGGGCTTAACGCGGCCAGGCTGGCAACGGGCCGGAAATTGCTAGAATTTCCCGTGGAGACTGCCCACGGAGCTCTCGTCCATTATATTACCACCGCCCCCGGTGGGAACTTCCAACCGATGAACGTTACCTTCGGGCTGTTTCCAGAGCTTCCCGTACGAATCAAAGGGAAAAGGGAACGGGGTCAAGCCCATGCGGTAAGGGCTTTGAACATGCTTAAAGAATGGTCAGAAGCGGAAAGAATCAATGATCTTTAAATTTTCAAAATGTGATAACAATTTCTTCTTTAAATTGTCGAAAGGTAGTTGCAATTTAAAGTGGGCTTGTGATATGCTTTATTAAGTGCCATATTTCGACACTCCGACGGGTTGTTATGTATATTCTGATCGATCATTTTATCGGTTATTTAAAACTACAAAAGAATTTTTCCGACCGTACCGTAGAAGCCTACCAGAAAGATCTATTTGACGGCTTGGACTTTTTTTCTTCCGTTCTTTCCACCCCGGTGGAACAGATCGAGCCGTCTGTTATTGATGGCAGGCTGCTGCGAGGCTTTTTGGCGAATTTACAGCAAAGGAAATTGAGCAGGGCCACGGTGGCCAGAAAATTGGCCTCCTGGCGGTCCTTTTTCCGGTTTTTATACAACGACAGGCTGATCAAAGCCAATCCCATGCTGAGGATGGCCAACCCGAAGCAGGAAAAAAGGCTGCCCAAATTCCTGCACCAGGAAGAGGCGAAACAACTTGTGGAGGCGCCGGATGCCACTCCCCTGGGCCTCCGGGACCGGGCGCTGCTGGAGTTTCTTTATGCCACAGGAACCCGGTATCCGAGTTAGTTTCCCTGGACCTGAATAACCTTGAACTGAACCGGGGTTACGTAAGGGTGATGGGCAAGGGGGCCAAGGAACGAATGGTCCCGATTCATGACCGGGCGGTGGCGGCCCTGGAACACTATTTACGAAATGTCAGACCCGGCCTGGTTAAACAGGATTGTCCCGCAGTATTTGTCAATTATCAGGGACCCGACTCAGTGACCGGGGCATTCGAAAAATCATCGATAAATACTGCCGGCAGGTGGGGCTTAAAAATAACATCAGTCCCCATGCGATCCGTCATTCCTTTGCCACACACCTGCTGGATAACGGCGCGGATTTGCGCAGTGTCCAGGAATTGTTGGGGCATGTTTCGTTATCTACCACTCAGATTTATACACACGTTACCAAGCAGAAACTGAAGAAGGTTTACAAGATGAACCACCCGAGGGCATAGGTTGGTTAGAGGGAAGGGATGTCTATGTTTCATGCGACAACCATCGTTGCCGTGAAAAAAGGAACCAAAGTGGCTGTAGCCGGTGACGGGCAGGTAACCTTTGGTCAGAATACCATTATGAAACATACCGCCCGCAAGGTCAGACGCCTGCACCAGGGTCAAGTGGTGGCCGGGTTTGCAGGTTCGGTGGCGGATGCATTTACCCTGTTTGAAAAATTTGAAGGCAAATTGGAAGAATATCATGGCAATTTAATGAGGCTGCGGTTGAATTGGCCAAAGACTGGCGAACTGACAAGTACCTGCGGACCCTGGAAGCCATGTTGATTGTAGCAAATAAGGAACACCTCTTAGTCTTGTCCGGCAACGGCGAAGTTATTGAACCAGACGAAGGAGTTACAGCCATCGGTTCCGGGGGACCCTATGCACTGGCGGCTGCCAGGGCCTTAGTCAAACACACCGACCTGTCGCCCAAAGAAGTGGCACAGGAGGCCCTTAGTCTGGCAGCAGATATTTGTGTTTATACTAATAACAATATCTCGGTGGAGGAAATTTAAATTCAGGATTTAAAGGAGTGGAGCCTATGGAGGCCCTAACACCCCGGGAAATCGTAGCTGAGCTTGATAAATATATTGTCGGACAGAACAAAGCGAAAAAAGCAGTGGCTGTGGCTTTGCGAAACAGGTACCGCCGCGGTAAACTGCCGGAAGATTTAATCGACGAAGTTGTTCCCAAGAATATATTGATGATTGGTCCCACCGGCGTTGGGAAGACTGAAATTGCACGCCGGCTGGCCAAACTGGTCAAGGCGCCCTTTGTCAAGGTAGAGGCCACCAAGTTTACCGAAGTGGGTTATGTGGGACGCGATGTTGAGTCCATGGTGAGGGATCTGGTAGAAACCTCCATCCGCATGATGAAGCAGGAGAAGATCGAGGAGGTTGAGGAAAGGGCCAAGCGTATGGCCGACGAGCGCATTGTGGAACTCTTGTCCCCTCTGCCCAGCCGGCCGGTGCAGGCAAAGAACCCCTTTGAAATGCTGTTTGGCGGCGTACAAGACAACCAGGAAGACAACAAGGTCTGGGAGCAGCAAAACAGCCGAATTAAATTTGAAAGGGAAACCTTAAGGGAAAAGCTGGCCCGCGGTGAGTTGGAAAATGAGTATTTGGAAATTGAGGTGGAAGATCATCATCCACCCATGCTTGAGGTATTCAGCAACAGCGGCGTGGAAGAGATGGGCGTCAATATGCAGGACGTTTTGGGAAGCATCTTCCCGAGAAAAAACGCAAGCGCAAAGTCACTGTCAGCGAGGCCCGTAAAATCCTGACCCAGCAGGAAGCCCAGAAGCTTATCGACATGGATGAATTGACCACCCAGGCAGTAAAACGGGCAGAGGACCACGGGATCATCTTCCTGGACGAAATAGACAAAATCGCCACCCGGGAGGGGAACCACGCGGGAGCGGATGTCTCCCGGGGCGGGGTACAAAGAGATATCCTGCCCATCGTAGAAGGCTCCACAGTGGTAACCAAATACGGCCCGGTCAAGACAGACCATATACTATTTATCGCAGCCGGTGCTTTTCATATCTCAAAACCTTCTGATTTAATTCCCGAACTGCAGGGACGTTTTCCCATCCGTGTGGAACTGGAGAGCCTGAGCAGAAGTGATTTTGAGCAAATCTTAATAGAGCCACAAAACTCTCTTATAAAACAGTATACAGAACTCTTGCTTACCGAAGGAGTTAGGATAGAATTTTCAAAAAATTCACTTGTACAAATCGCTGATATTGCTTATACTGTAAATGAGCAAAATGAGAATATTGGTGCAAGGCGTCTACACACCATCCTGGAAAAACTACTGGAGGACATTTCTTTCGAGGCTCCCGAACTCAAAGGACAGTCACTCACTATCGACAGTGAATATGTTCAAGAGAAGCTAAAGGACGTCGTAGCAAACCGTGACTTAAGTCGTTACATTCTTTAATAAGTAGGGGAGAGTGACAGAATTGAGAAGCTTATTGGAAAGAACTCGCACAATTAATAAGCTGCTGCAGAAATCCGCAGGATACCCGGTTGATTTCGGTGAAATCGCAGAAGTGCTGTCTGAAAATATTGATTGCAACTGCTACATTATCGATCGCCGTGGACGTGCCCTTGGTTACAAGTTTATGCCCCAATTTACCTGTGACATCATGAGAGACATTGTTGAAGGTTCCAATCGTTTCCCGGAAGAGTATAATGAAAGCTTATTGAGCATCAACGAGACCCACGCCAATTTCTGCCAAACCTATGATGCCTGCGTTTTCTTCGATGAAGAAAAATGCAAGGGTCAAAACAAAGTAACCACGGTGGTTCCCATTGTGGGCGCCGGTTCCCGCTTGGGTACCCTGGTTTTGGCCAAGTTTAACCAGAACTTCACCGACGAAGATCTAATCTTAGCCGAATACGGCGCCACCGTTGTGGCCATGGAAGTTCTGCGGGCCCGGGCAGGCCGTATGGAAGAAGAAGCCCGCAAAAAGGCAGCCGTGCAGATTGCCCTGGGGACCTTGTCCTACTCCGAACTGGATGCTGTGCAGCATATCTTTGAACAACTTGAAGGGGATGAAGGGGTCCTGGTGGCCAGCAAAATTGCCGACCGTGTGGGCATCACCCGCTCCGTCATCGTAAACGCCTTGCGCAAATTCGAGAGCGCCGGTGTCATCGAATCCAAATCCCTCGGCATGAAGGGCACCTACATCCGCGTACTGAACGACCGCTTGCTGGAAGAACTGCAAAGACTCAAGCATAATTAATATGAAAGAGAAACCACAGTATAGGATGCTGTGGTTTATTCGCATTTAGCTTGGTTATAGTAAAACTTATGAGAGGTTGTAAGGAATAATTTAAAAAGTATTCAAACGGGGACGGTTCTTGAAGGGGGCAATCGGAAGTTTTGCATGCAAAAAGGCTCAACCGTCAGATATTAGCTGATTGTTGAGCCTTTAATAATACTTACGCAAAAAACTAAGCGCAAAATTTTTGATTGCCCCAGAAGAACGAAGTCGCGACTTTCCCGGGCTATGGGGTTTATTCGTTTCTGTACTCTCTGGAAAATATTTTTCTAAAAAGAAGGACTTTTTGGATTTATGTCGAAAAAAACGGGGTTTCAATCAGCACTCTTTTCCTTGCTATATGTTCATTTTAACACACTTGTAAGGGAATTTCACTAGACTTTATATTATGAAGGCCATCGCGGAGCGATTTCGTTCTTCTTGACTTGAATTCCAACCTGTCAAATTCAAGTCAAGAACCGTCCCAACTTGAATTAAGGACCGTTCCCTTGTAGCACTTGTCGCAAATCTAAAAGCCAAAGGCCGATGGCTGATGGCCGACGGCCTGACCCGAAAGGAATGCAGAATAAGCACTTGGGACTTGCACCATAGGGCTTATTATGCTAAAATATGCCTTGGTGTTAATTACACACGTTGTCGGATTCGGGCAAGGTTGCCTTATCTTTAAGGTCTTGCCGGAGATGAGGGTAACGGAGGACTAAAAACAAGGCAGGGAGGAGGTGTAACTAGCTATGGCAGTTATCTCCATGAAACAGTTACTGGAAGCAGGCGTTCATTTTGGACACCAGACCCGTCGCTGGAACCCCAAAATGGCTCCCTATATCTTCACCGATCGTAACGGTATCTACATTATTGATCTGCAAAAAACCGTTAAGAAAGTGGAAGAGTGTTATGACTTTGTGAAGCAACTGGCTGCGGATGGCGGTACCATACTGTTTGTTGGTACCAAGAAGCAGGCCCAGGAAGCCGTTAAGGAAGAAGCCGAACGCTGCGGGATGTTCTATGTCAATCAGCGCTGGCTGGGTGGTATGCTGACCAACTTCCAAACCATCCGTCATCGTATCGATCGACTGCATGAACTGGAGCGTATGGAAGAAGACGGTACCTTTGAGGTTCTGCCCAAAAAGGAAGTTGCTCAGCTTCTGCATGAAAAAGAGAAACTGGATAAGTTCCTTGGTGGAATTAAGAATATGCGCCGTCTGCCGGGGGCTCTGTTTGTGATCGATCCCCGGAAGGAACGCATCGCGGTGGCAGAAGCTCGTAAGCTCGGTATTCCAATTGTAGCCATTGTTGATACAAACTGCGATCCTGACGAGGTTGATTACGTAATTCCCGGTAACGATGACGCTATTCGGGCAGTAAAACTGCTTACCGCCAAGATGGCTGACGCTGTTTTGGAAGGTAAACAGGGCGAACAAGTCGCAGAGTAGAATGTAGGTAGAGGGCGTCTTGCAACACGGGAGGCCCCTACCTTTTTTTATGTTTGTTAGGGGAAGATTATGGTTATAATACCACAAGATTAACAGGGTACCTTATTCTGTCCATTCTTAAAATTTACCTATTCTGATCGTTAAATAAAGGAGGATTTGATCATGGCAGAGATCTCTGCAAGCATGGTTAAAGAGTTAAGAGAACGTACCGGAGCCGGTATGATGGACTGCAAAAAAGCCCTGGCCGAAGTGGCCGGGGATATGGAAAAAGCCATTGAGTTTCTGCGTGAAAAGGGTCTGGCTGCAGCAGCCAAGAAGGCCGGCAGAATTGCCGCTGAAGGCATTGTAGAAGCTTACATACATGGTGGCGGCCGTATCGGTGTTCTGGTGGAAATCAACTGTGAGACCGACTTCGTAGCCAAAAACGAAGATTTCCGTGCCCTGGCCAGGGACATTGCTATGCAGATTGCCGCTGCAAAACCAGAGTATGTACGCCGTGAGGAAGTACCTGCCGAAGCCATTGAAAAAGAGCGTGAGATTTTACGGGCCCAGGCATTAAATGAAGGCAAACCCGAAAAAATCGTTGATAAAATGGTGGAAGGCCGCATTGAAAAGTACTTTAAAGAAGTTTGCCTGCTTGAACAGCCCTTTATTAAGGACAGCGATAAGAGCGTCCAGCAGGTTGTTAACGAAATCATTGCCAAGATCGGCGAAAAGATTGACGTTCGTCGTTTTACCCGTTATGAAATGGGTGAAGGGTTACAAAAACGTCAAGAAGATTTTGCCGCTGAAGTGGCCGCCCAAATTAAGTGCTAAGCACTTTTTAAGCAGAGATCTAAAAGGATTTTTTAAAATATTGTAGAATTACAGAACTACCAGACTGGAGGACACCCTTAATGGTAACTCCCAAGTTCAGGCGGGTCATCCTTAAACTGAGCGGCGAAGCCCTGGCAGGTCAAAAAGGATATGGTATCGACCCTGAAGTGGTGTACTCAATCGCCAAGCAAATAAAAGACATTATTGAGCTGAGAGTACAATTGGCCATTGTGGTCGGCGGCGGTAATATCTGGCGGGGCATTTCCGGCAGCACCAAGGGGATGGACAGGGCCACTGCCGATTATATGGGCATGCTCGCCACCATCATAAATTCCCTGGCTTTGCAAGATGCCCTGGAAAATATTGACGTGGACACCCGGGTACAAACAGCCATTGAAATGAGAGCTGTAGCCGAGTCCTATATCCGTCGCCGGGCCATCAGACATATGGAAAAGGGCCGTGTGGTTATTTTTGCCGCCGGTACCGGCAACCCCTATTTCTCCACCGACACAACCTCAGCCCTGCGTGCTGCGGAAGTTGAGGCGGAAATTATTCTGATGGCCAAACAGGTGGACGGGGTCTACGAAGCCGATCCTTTGAAAAACCCGGATGCCAAGAAATTTGATGAACTTTCTTATATTGAAGTTCTTAACCGCGGGCTGCAGGTGATGGATTCTACCGCCGTTTCGCTTTGTATGGATAATAAAATACCGCTGTTAGTTTTCAACTTAAATGTAGAGGGCAATATTAAGAGAGCAATTTTAGGGGAACGGATAGGTACATTTGTTGGGGGGGAATTAAATGGTTAAAGAAATCATTGCTTCTGCAGAACAAAATATGAAAAAGACTGTGGAAGTTGTTCGTAAAGAATTCGCTTCTTTACGGGCTGGTCGTGCAACCCCTGCTTTGCTGGATAAGGTGACAGTTTCATATTACGGAACTCCTACCCCGCTAAACCAGCTTGCCAATATTTCTGTGCCGGAAGCCCGTATGCTGGTCATTCAGCCCTGGGATAAGAGTGCCATTCCTGAAATTGAAAGATCTCTCATGAAGTCTGATTTGGGCATTACCCCGACCAGTGACGGTACGGTTATTCGTCTGGTGATTCCCCAGTTAACCCAGGAACGCCGGACAGAACTGGTTAAGGTTGTGAAGAAAAAAGCGGAGGAAGGCCGTGTGGCAATCCGGAACATCCGCCGGGATGTCAACGATAACCTCAAGGCCAAGCAAAAAGAAGGTGTTCCCGAGGATGAAGTAAAACGGGGACAGGATGATATGCAAAAAATCACCGATAAATTTATTAAAGAGATTGATGAAATGGTGAAATCCAAAGAACAGGAGATTATGCAAGTTTAGATGATACCAGGTGTGCTGGGTTACAGGCTAAACGATGCAGTTTCCCTGCTTGAGAGTTCAGGCTATCAGGTAACGGTTGTCACCACCGGGCCGCCCAAGGGCAACCCCGGCGGACCCGAGCGAGTGGTAAAATTGGAAGCAAAGGACTCTGATAATTTGGTGCTGACAGTGGTATGTGAGGAGAAGGGGAAAGGAGGTGTACACAATGGCCTATAAAATCACGGACGAGTGTATGGCCTGCGGCACCTGCTTGGAAACCTGTCCCAACAATGCCATTGAGGAGGGTGACATTTTTAAGATAACCATGGACTGCGAAAATTGCGGCGCATGCGTGGATATATGCCCTACCGGAGCCATTATTGAAGACTAATGCAGTAAACCCCCTTCAGATCCGGAAGGGGGTTGTTATATTGGAGGCTTATGCGATGTTAAAAAAGATAACCGGTCTGTTAAACAGACAAAAGGTTACGGAGGACGAGAACACGCTTCTGCAATCCATAGACCGGAACAGGCTTCCTAAACATATCGCCATTATTATGGACGGTAACGGCCGCTGGGCCCTGCGAAGGGGTATGCCCAGGTCCCTGGGCCACCGGGCCGGGGTAGAGTCCCTGCGCAGCATTGTTGAATTATGCTCGGAACTAGGCGTTAAAGTTTTAACCTGTTATGCCTTCTCAACCGAGAACTGGAAACGCCCAAAGGAAGAAGTATCTTTTTTAATGGATTTGCTGATCGAATACCTGGATAAAGAAATACAGGAACTACACCGCAATCAGGTAAAAATAAATGCCATCGGGCACCTGGAGGAACTGCCTCAACCAGCCCGGGAAGCACTTGCCAGGGCCTTCCGTAAGACCGAAAATAATTCAGGATTGCTTCTGAACCTTGCGCTTAATTACGGAGGCCGCACGGAACTGACCGATGCCGTTGTTAAGATTGCCCGTTTGGTAAAAAACAACCAGATCGAAGTCAGCGACATTAACGAAAACCTGATCAAAGAACATCTTTACACGGCGGGGATGCCGGATCCCGACCTGTTGATCAGACCCTCCGGTGATTTTAGAATCAGCAATTTTCTTCTATGGCAGCTTGCCTATACGGAATTTTGGCTGTCGGATGTGATGTGGCCGGATTTTAAAAGGATTCACCTGTTGCAAGCCATTCTGGATTTTCAACGTCGGGAACGACGTTTTGGAGGATTAATCAAAAAGTAGGTTGGTGGACGAATTGCTGCACTTACGAGTGCTGAGCGCGATCGTAGGAATACCGGTGATCATTGTTGCCGCATGGTATGGCAGTTGGGTACTCTGGTTGTTAACCTTTATGTTCTTCTTCTTTGCCGCACGGGAAATCACTGTCATTCTTAAAGGGTTGGGCCTGAAACCCGCTAGATGGATCATCCAAATCGGAGGATTAATTACCTTTGCGGGCGCATACCTATATAATGATGAAACCTTGGGCCTTGCCTTTGTCTCCCTGGTCATTGCCAATCTTTTAATGATGGCCTTGCTATATCCCCGTACCATGCCTGTAGACATTTTTGGCAATTTGTTTGCCATCTTTTATTTAAGCAACTTCATTTTCTTTTACCTGACCCGGGGGTTGGAAAACGGTTTCGTCTGGATACTCCTGTTACTAAGTGCTACTTGGGCCAGTGACACCTTTGCTTATTTTGTGGGGCGGTCCATTGGCAGGCACAAGCTGGCGCCGGTTCTCAGCCCGAAGAAAACTGTCGAAGGGGCTGTGGGAGGACTCTTTGGTTCTGCACTGGTCTCCTTCCTTTTCGTACAGTGGGTTCCTTCCCTGCCTTTGCTGCCGGTTTTACTTTTAGGAGTCCTGATCGGAATTGCTTCTTTACTGGGAGACCTGGTTGAATCGGCCTTAAAAAGGCAGGCCGACATCAAAGATTCCGGACATATGATCCCCGGCCACGGGGGTGTGCTGGACCGTTTCGACAGCCTGTTGTTTACGGCGCCTTTGGTATACTACTCTGTTAAACTGTTTATAATTTGAGTATAATTCATAGAGGTGATAAAGTTTGCCATCCTGGCTTAAGACAGCCCTGAATTATGTATTGGCCGGGCTACTTCTTTTAGTGGCTTTCTTTCTCATTGATAAAATTTCGGAGTACTTTATCAGAGGTTTTTCCTTTGTACTGCCGCTGATTATTCCTTTTATCATCGCTGTTTTCATCAGTTTTTTACTGGAACCGATGGTATGTGTGCTTCAGAATAAGGCCCGCCTGTCCAGGGGATCGGCGGTGGCGTTATCCATGCTGACGTTGTTTTCTTTTTTGGGGACCATTATTACCCTGTTGTTGTTGCGGTTAATTACCGAATTAATTCATTTGTCCAAAACGGTGCCCTACATTATTTTCGATATCCAAAGCTGGGTTGAAATATCTTTGCCCAAATTTCAGCGTCTTTACGGCGAGTTACCCCCGGGTATCACTGATTACATCCAGCAATCTTTCAGATCTGTTGCGCAAACCCTGCAAAATTTCCTTAGTATTACATTAGACTCCTTGTTAAATATATTTTCGGTTATTCCAGGTATCATAACCCTAATTGTTGTCAGTTTTCTAGCGACCTATTTTATCAGTAAAGACAGGAGAAGTTTAGCCAGGCAGTGGGTCCGCCTGATGCCGGCTCCCTATGGCGAACAAAGCCTGCATGTTATAAAAGAAGTGTTTGGGGCCTTTATTTCATATATTAAAGCCCAGGGAATTTTGGTAAGTATCAGTACGATGATCAGCATTATCGGTTTATACGTGATTGGGGCGGACTATGCCCTGACCATGGGGCTGCTCATCGGTTTTTTGATATCATTCCCGTCCTGGGGCCCGGCACGATCATTTTGCCCTGGGTGGGCTGGTCCTTTGTTTCCGGGAACGCCGCCTTTGGCATAAAACTCTTTGTTTTGTATCTGATAGTTTTAGTATCCAGGCAATTATTGGAAACCAAGGTGGTAGCAACCAACCTGGGACTTCACCCTCTGGCCACGCTGGTTGCTTTGTTCGTTGGCTTCAAAGTACTGGGCTTTGTGGGGATGATTGCCGGACCGATCTTGTTAATTGCGGTTCAAGCCGTTATAAAAGCAGGAATTCCAACTCCAAGGGTGAAATAAAATAACTGAGGTGCCAAAGCATGAAGCAGATTGCAATCCTGGGAAGTACAGGCTCCATTGGCAGACAAACCCTGGAGGTTGTGGATTCTTTTCCCGATAAACTGAAAGTGGTTGGACTGGCGGCAGGCCGAAACCGCCAGGCGTTTTTGCGACAATGCCTTCAATACAAGCCTCTGGTGGTGTCCCTGGAAGGGGAGGAAGATGCAAAATGGCTGCAAGAACATTTGGCCGCTGAAGGTTTTTTTCCGGATATTTACCACGGGGTCAATGGTTTGGTGGCTGTAGCCACCTGTCAGGAAGCTTCCACAGTGGTAACCGCTTTAAGCGGCGCCATAGGTTTAATCCCCACCTGTGCTGCCATCAAGGCCAAAAAACAAATTGCCCTGGCCAATAAAGAAACCCTGGTGGCCGCAGGAGATTATGTAACCAGGCTGGCGGAACAAAATAAGGTACAAATCCTGCCGGTGGACAGTGAGCATTCCGCCATCTGGCAGTGTTTACACGGGGAAGACAGGCAATCCGTAAAAAGAATCCTGTTAACCGCCTCCGGCGGTCCTTTCCGGCAATATGACCGGGACGCCCTGGCACAAGTGACTCCCCAGGCGGCCCTTAAACACCCCAACTGGTCCATGGGACAAAAGATCACCATTGACTCCGCCACCTTGATGAATAAAGGCCTGGAGGTTATCGAAGCCCGGTGGCTGTTCAACCTTGACTTCAATGATATTAACGTGGTGATTCATCCCCAGAGCATTATTCACTCCATGGTGGAGTACGGTGACGGTTCCATCCTGGCCCACCTGGGCATGCCGGATATGCGGACCCCCATTCAATATGCCCTCAGTTATCCGGAGCGCTGGTTTAACCAACTGCCGCGGTTGAATTTAACCGAACTAAAGGGGTTAACCTTTGAAGAACCGGATACCGGGCGGTTTCCTTCTCTGGGCCTGGCTACCAGGCCGGACGACAGGGAGGAACAGCACCGGCGGTGCTGAACGCCGCCAATGAAATTGCTGTACATGCGTTTCTGTCAGGCCAAATCAATTTTTTAGAGATTCCTGCAGTGGTGGAAAGAACCCTTGATCAACACAGGGCAATCACACCGTCCAGCCTGGAGGAAATCATCGAAATCGACGGCTGGGCCAGAACGGCAGCCAATAAAATTATAAGGAACTTATAGAGGTGAAGTTATGCAGACATTTATCGCTTCGGTGGTTGTTTTTGGTTTACTGATTTTCTTCCATGAATTAGGCCATTTCCTGGTTGCTAAAAGGGTTGGGATTATGGTGCACGAGTTTTCACTGGGGTTTGGGCCTAAAATTTTTGGCATCCACCGGGGCGAAACCAGGTATAATCTTCGCCTGTTACCACTGGGTGGTTTTGTCCGCATGGCCGGCATGGACCCCAATGAGGAAGAAGATAAAGGAATCCCCATTGAAAAAACCTTCAATTATAAAACCGCCCTGCAGAGGCGGCGGTGATTGTTGCCGGTCCGCTGATGAACTTTGTCCTGGCTGCAGTTCTCTTTGCGCTTATCTTAATGTTACAGGGAGTTCCCGACCCCACAACCACGAAAGTGGGAGAAATTATCGCTGGCTCTCCTGCCCAAAGGGCCGGCCTAAAAGTAGGGGACGTAATCACTGCCGTAAATAACAGCCCTGTTGAAAACTGGGATCAACTGGTTGCGGAAACCAACAAAAACCCGGGACAACCTTTGCGGATAAAAGTGTTAAGGGACGCACAGGAGCTTAACCTGACGGTCGCCACCGTTAAAGATGAATCCGGCCAACATAAAATGGGGATCAGGCCGACATTGAAAAAAATGGATCCTTTCTCGGCGCTGGCCAAAGGCACCGCCTTTACAGTTCAGATTTCAGGCTTAATTCTTTCTTTCCTTGGTCAAATCTTTACCCAACAGGCCCCCATGGATTTGGGCGGTCCGGTCAGAGTCGTCAGTGAAATCGGCAAGGCGGCAGAGTTCGGAATCTTTCAGGTGATGCAGCTGGCCGCCTTCTTAAGCATTAACCTGGGTCTGTTTAACATGCTGCCCATCCCTGCCCTGGACGGCAGCCGGGTGTTGTTTTTACTCTGGGAAAAGATAACCGGCAGGCCGGTGGAACCCTCCAAGGAAAGCTTCATTCACATGGTGGGCTTTGGGTTGTTACTGCTTCTCATGGTCGTTATCACTTACAACGATATTGTTTCTCTCATGTTTGACAACCGGTGACGGAGGATAGTATGAACTTTAAGAAAACACGCCCGGTCATGGTGGGTCCTGTACAGATCGGCGGGGGCGCCCCGTTGTGGTCCAATCCATGACCAACACCGATACCCGGGATGCTCCCGCTACCATCCACCAGATTAATGAACTGGCTCAGGTTGGCTGTGAAGTGATCCGGGTTGCAGTGCCGGATCAAGAAGCCGCGGCGGCTTTGCCGGCCATCAAAGCGGGAATTACCCTTCCCCTTATCGCAGACATTCACTTCGATTATCGTTTGGCCCTGGCTGCTTTACAGGCCGGCGTGGACGGGTTGAGGATCAACCCCGGCAATATTGGCGGCAAAGCCAAGGTGCGGGAGGTTGTAGCCGCTGCCGCTGAGCGCAGGGTGCCCATCCGTATCGGGGTAAATGCCGGTTCCCTGGAAAAGGAACTGTTAAAAAAATACGGCGGGGTCACTGCCGATGGCCTGCTGGAAAGCGCTTTAAACCACATTCAACTGTTGGAGGAACTCAACTACCCGGAAATTAAGGTTTCCCTTAAAGCCTCCAACATTCCTTTAATGCTGGAAGCATACCGGAAACTGTCGGCCAGGGTGGATTACCCCATGCATGTGGGGGTCACCGAAGCCGGTACAATAAGAAGCGGCACCATTAAATCCGCCGTGGGCATCGGTGCCCTGCTGGCCCAAGGGATCGGGGACACCATCCGGGTTTCCCTGACGGGCCATCCAAAACATGAAGTACATGTGGCCTGGGAGATCCTCAAGGCGCTGGGTTTGCGCCGGCGGGGGGTGGAACTGATTTCCTGCCCCACCTGCGGCAGAACCCAGATAAACCTGATTCAAATTGCCGAGCAGGTGGAAGAGAGACTGGCCAATGTAGACAAGCCTATCAAAGTGGCGGTCATGGGATGCGCGGTCAACGGACCCGGCGAGGCCAGGGAGGCCGATGTCGGCATCGCCGGCGGCAGAGGCATCGGCCTCATCTTCCGCAAAGGCGAAATCATCCGCCAAGTCCCCGAGGAAAACCTGCTGGCGGAACTGCTGAAAGAAATAGAGAAGTTATAAATCTACAAAAAAGAAGTCTATACTTACAAAGAAGGTAAAAAGATACAATTCCAATAGCCAATAGCCAATGGCCAGACCCCAGAGAAATACCCAATAGCATACCAGGAGGATCTAACATGCGTGCCACTCAAATGTTAATACCTACTTTACGAGAGGTTCCGGCTGAGGCGGAAGTCGTCAGCCACCAGCTATTATTACGGGCCGGTTTTATTCGGAAAACCGCTTCCGGCATTTATACATATTTACCCTTCGCCCAGCGGGTGCTTAAGAAAATCATGCAAATTGTCAGGGAAGAGATGGACAGGCAGGGCGGGCAGGAAATGCTAATGCCCATTATCCAACCGGCTGAAATATGGCTGGAGTCAGGGCGCTGGCATGTCTATGGTCCTGAACTGTTCCGTTTGAAGGACCGGCACAATCGTGATTTTTGTTTGGCGCCCACCCACGAAGAGGTTATTACCCTGGTGGTGCGTGGTGAAGTAAAATCCTATAAGCAGCTGCCGCAGCTCTTGTATCATATTACCAACAAATACCGTGACGAGCGCCGCCCCAGGTTTGGTCTTATGCGGGGCAGGGAATTTATCATGAAGGACCTCTACTCCTTTGACCGGGATGAGGAAGGTTTGGAGATCAGCTACCGGAAAATGCATGAAGCTTACACCAATGTTTTCAGTCGCTGCGGGCTGCAGTTCCGCCCGGTGGAGGCCGATTCCGGTGCCATTGGCGGCAGCACCACCCATGAATTTATGGTGCTGGCGGAATCAGGCGAAGCGGCCATCCTGTATTGTTCTGTTTGCGATTACGCCGCCAATGTGGAAAAAGCCACAACCCTGCCGGCGGCCGGTCTTGATCCCGGCATTCAACCATTGGATCTGCAGGAAGCAAGCACCCCCGGCAAGAAATCCGCCGAGGAGGTTGCCGCCTTTTTTGGGATTGAACCCTTCCATGTGATTAAAACCATGTTGTATAAAACCGATCAAGAAGTTGTGGCGGCACTGGTGCGCGGTGACCGGGATGTCAACGAAATCAAACTGTTAAATACCCTGGGCGCGCTGACCCTTGAACTGGCTGACGAAGCCACGGTGCAGCAGGCCACCGGCACACCCGCCGGTTACGTGGGTCCGGTTGGCTTAAAGAACATCCGCATTGTGGCGGACCCCGAAGTGATGGCTCTCACCAATGCAGTGGCCGGGGCCAACAAACGGGATACTCACCTTATCAACGTCAATGCCAACCGGGACTTTAAGCCCGATCTGGTAGAAGATATCCGTATGGTCAGGGCAGGGGAGCCCTGCCCGAAATGCGGCGCCCAGCTGCAGGAAGCCCGGGGGATTGAAGTGGGTCAGATCTTCAAGCTGGGCACCAAGTACAGCAAGGTCCTGGGAGCAAACTTCCTGGATGAAAACGGCAAGGAAAAACCCATTGTCATGGGCTGCTACGGCATCGGGGTCACCCGGACCATGGCCGCGGCCATTGAGCAGAACCACGATCAAGACGGCATCATCTGGCCTGCCAGCATTGCCCCCTATCATGCAGTGGTGATTCCGGTGTCCCCCAAGGATGAAAACCAGATGAAGCTGGCTGAAACCCTGTATCAGGAACTTAACCGGGCAGGGGTGGAAAGCGTGCTGGATGACCGTCTGGAACGTCCCGGTGTTAAATTTAAGGATGCCGATTTAATCGGTTACCCGCTGAGAATTGTTGTGGGAAATAAAGCCGTTGAGGAAGGCGTAGTTGAGATCCGCCGGCGGCGTTCCGGTCAAACGGATTTGATTTCCCTATCCGAAGCAGTGGAAAAGGTACGAGAAATTTTACCCACCCTGTAGGAGTAAATTATGATTGTAAATAAAGTTCTGGTACTGTCAGTCTCGGCCGGAGACGGTCATATGAGGGCAGCGGCGGCCATCAAACAGGAGGTCCTGCAGCGAAACCCCCATGCCGCAGTGATTGTTCTTGATACCTTTCGTTATGCCAGTCCTTTCATTGAGAAGGTGGTACTGGGCACCTACATGGAAATTATCAAGATGTCTCCGGTTATCTACGGCTATCTTTACCGGCAGGCAGAGAAGGAAAAACCCATATCCGGTTTTGCCAAGAATGAATTTAACCGGATTATTAACCGGTTGGCAGCACCAAAGCTGATCTCTTTTATCGAGCAGATGCAGCCCCAGGCCATTGTCTGCACCCACCCTTTTCCCCTGGGTATCTTAACCCATTTGCGGACATGGGAAAATGTGAGGTGCCCATTATCGCTGCCATTACCGACTTTACGGTTCATCCCTTCTGGCTGTTCGATGATGTGGACTGCTATTTGGTGGCTGCGGAGTCCCTGGTGAAGGCCTTTGCGGATCATGGCATCAAATTAAGCAAAATCAAAGCCACCGGCATACCCATTGACCCGAGCTTTGCTGTTCCCAAAGACCGGGATTTGCTGCGCCGGCAATGGAACCTGAACCCCAAACTGCCCGCCATCTTGATTATGGGGGGTGGCCTGGGCATGGGGCCTCTGGGAGAAGTGGTAAAAGAATTGGCTTCCGCAGGCTTACCCTGCCAGCTGGTGGTGGTCTGCGGTCGCAATGAACAATTAAGAAATAAACTGCTTAAAATGCTGCCCGGATTGCCCGGCAGGGTAGAGGTATTGGGTTACGTCACCAACATTCAGGATCTGATGGCCGTCTGCGACTTAATGGTCGGCAAGGCCGGCGGGCTTACTTCTTCGGAAGCCATGGCAAGCGGGCTGCCCATGTTTATTACCGATCCCATTCCCGGGCAGGAGGAACGCAATGCGGAGTTCCTGGAAAGCGTGGGCGCGGCCAGGTTGGTAAGGGGTCAGAAGGATCTTCTGCAGCAAGTTAAATACTATCTTAACCAACCGTCTCTGCAAAAATCGATGACCGAAGCGGCCAGAGCCATCGGACGGCCCAAATCCGCCGCCGCCGCGGTGGATGTGATAGAAGAGCTTATCGAAAAAAATACCGGTGAATCGCTTCGTTCGATTAACTAGGGGTGTCAACTCAGGTCGGGACCCCGGGAGTTGAACCCCTTTGCCAGGATTTTTGAGGGCAACCGAAGTTGCCGCCTGGCACGCAGGGCCTGCCAGGCCAAGTTTCCTTTGGAGGGTTTACCTTGGCTGTATCGTTATTTGATGTGCTGTATAAACACAAATTCAACAACGACTTGCAAGAAATCTTCAAACATGCCCAGGTGGTTCGTGTTGTTGTCAGTGTTGCCAGAAGGCAGTGGAAATTACAGTTAAAAAATCATCGACAACTAACCAGTGAAGAAATTATTAAGCTGAAGTCGGCCCTGGCTGCCCTGACACCGGGGCCGGTTTTGTTAGAGATTGACCTGCAGTCATCCAGGATGCCCTTTGAACAGCCGGATACCGAGTTTCTCAAGGCGGAGCTGGCGCACAGGTTTCCGGTGGTCCGTGGCTGGTTAAACAATACACAGTGGCAGTGTGAGGAAGGCTGTTTAACCATTTACCTGCCGGACGAGGTGAGTCTGGAACTGTTAAAGGGCAGGGAGTGTGAATTGTTTTTACAGAACTGCATCAAGTCCAACTTTGGACTTGATTATACCGTTCATTTAGAGATAAAGCAGGAGGCGGCTGCGGAACCTTCCTGGTGTGAAATGCAAGACCAGTTGGAACGGGCACTGTGGGAAAAACTGGCGGCCGAACAAGCGCCTGCCCAAAAAGAAAATTCCGGGGCTGCATCCGGCAACTCCGGCGATGAGAATATTATCCTCGGGCGGGCCATCAAAGGGGATGCCAAACCCATCAAAGAAATTCAGGAAGAAGAACGGACCGTTGTACTACGGGGAAAAGTCTTTGATCTTGAGCTAAAGCAGCTGAAATCCGGCAGGCAAATCCTGACCTTTAATATAACAGACTACACCGACTCCATTGAGGTGAAAAAGTTTCTCGACGAGGATGACACCAAAACCCCTGAGCGGGTAAAAAACGGCCAGTGGGTGGTCATTCGGGGGCCGGTGCAGTACGATAAATTTTCCCAGGAACTGACTTTGATGGCCTATGATATCAACCTGGCTGAGACAACCGTCCGGCAAGATCAGGCGGAAGAAAAACGGGTAGAGCTTCATTTGCACACCAAGATGAGCACCATGGACAGTGTGTGCAGCGCCGCTGACATCATAAAACAAGCGGCGGCCTGGGGTCATCCGGCAGTGGCGGTCACCGACCACGGAGTTGTTCAGGCCTTCCCGGAGGCCTATGCCGCAGCCAAAAAAGCAGGCATCCATTTGATTTACGGCGTTGAAGCTACCTTATCGATGACGGCATTGCCACTGTATTGAATCTAAAAGATAACGGGTTTTTAACCGATTTAGAGTACGTTGTGCTGGATTTTGAAACCACCGGATTCTCTCCCCAGACCGATGAAATCATCGAAATCGGCGCAGTAAAGTACAGGAATGGCGAAGAAGTGGATCGTTACGGGACCCTGGTGAAGCCTGAAAAGGAGATTCCCTTTGAAGTCACCAAACTGACCGGCATTACGTCTGAGATGCTCAGAGAGGCCCCGGCAGGCCCCCAGGCTCTGGCCGCCTTGAGGGATTTTATCGGAGACACCGTGCTGGTGGCCCATAATGCTGCCTTTGACTTGGGATTCCTTAAAGTAGGTTTTCGCAAACACCTGCAGCAAGAGGTACAGAACCGGGTCATTGATACATTGGGTGTCGCCCGGGTGGCGCTGCCGCAGCTGAAAAACCACAAGCTGGATACTCTGGTCAAAGAATTTAAAATTGAACTGGCCAATCACCACCGGGCGGTGGATGATGCGGCTGCCACGGGCAAACTGTGGCAGATCCTGATGAAAAAGGTTCTGGAACAAGGGGTAAGAGATTTAGAAACCCTCGCTGAAATGGGCAGGGGCGTCCAGCAGGAAAAGCTCAGGTCCAAGCACGTGACGATTTTAGTGAAAGATGAAGTGGGGCTGAAGAATCTCTACCAGCTTATTACCTTATCCCACCTGGAATATTTTCACCGCCAGCCGCGAATTCCCAGGCGGGAGTTGATCAAACGCAGGGAAGGTCTGCTGGTGGGCTCCGCCTGCGAGGCTGGTGAACTCTACCAGGCCCTGCTGTCCGGCGCCTCCCGGGAGGAACTGGAGGCGATCGCTTCCTTTTATGACTACCTGGAAATCCAACCCCTGGGCAACAATGAATTTCTGGTGCGGTCCGGCCAGGTCAATTCACTGGAGGATTTAAAAGAACTGAACCGCAAGATCGTCAACCTGGGGGATCGGCTGGGCATTCCGGTGGTGGCAACCGGCGACGTGCACTTCCTGGACCCGGAAGATGAGGTTTACCGGCGAATTTTGATGGCGGGCAAAGGCTTTGAGGATGCCGACAACCAGGCCCCCCTTTACTTTAAAACCACCGACGAAATGCTGCAGGAATTTTCCTACCTGGGAGAGGAAACCGCGTACCGGGTGGTCATAGAAAATCCCCGGCAGATCGCTTCCCGGGTAAAGTCCTTTAAGCCCATCCCGGATACACTGCATCCCCCTATATCGAAGGGGCGGAGCAGCAAATTACCGACATGACTTTACAGAAGGCCCGGGAGTTATACGGCGACCCGCTGCCGGAAGTGGTGCAGCAAAGGGTTGACAAGGAACTGAAGTCCATCATTGGCAACGGCTTTGCGGTGCTTTACCTGATCGCTCATAAATTGGTGAAGAAATCCTTAGATGACGGCTACTTGGTGGGTTCCCGGGGTTCGGTGGGTTCTTCCCTGGTGGCAACCTTTACCAACATCACGGAAGTCAACCCGCTGCCGCCCCATTACCGGTGCCCGCAATGCCGCCACAGTGAGTTTATTACCGACGGTTCCGCCGGCTGCGGCGCGGATATGCCGGATAAAACCTGCCCCGCTGCGGGACAAACTATATGAAAGAGGGCCACGACATTCCCTTTGAGGTGTTCCTTGGCTTTGACGGGGACAAGGTGCCTGATATTGATTTGAACTTCTCCGGGGAATACCAGCCCCGGGCCCATAAATACACCGAAGAGCTGTTTGGCAAAGAATTCGTGTTTCGGGCCGGCACCATTGGCACCATTGCGGAAAAAACAGCCTTTGGTTTCGTGAAAAACTATTTTGAGGAAAGAAACATCAAGAAGCGAAATGCCGAGCTGAAAAGGCTGGTTTTGGGCTGTGCCGGTGTGAAAAGGACCACTGGTCAGCACCCCGGGGGACTGATGGTGGTGCCCAACAATCTGGATGTGCACATGTTTACACCGGTGCAGCGACCGGCCGACGATGTAAAATCCGATACCACCACCACCCATTTTGATTACCACTCCATTCACGACAGTTTGGTGAAACTGGATATTCTGGGTCACGACGACCCGACGGTCATCCGCATGCTGGAGGATTTAACGGGGATCAATGCCCGGGAAATTCCCCTGGATGACCAGAAAACCATGAGCCTGTTTTCCTCCACCGAAGCCCTGGGGGTAACGCCGGAAGAGATCAGGTCCCCGGTTGGGACCTATGCCATTCCTGAATTTGGCACCAAATTTGTGCGCCAGATGCTGGTGGATACCAAGCCCAAGACTTTTTCGGAACTGGTCCGTATTTCAGGCTTTTCCCACGGCACCGATGTTTGGCTGAACAACGCCCAGGACTTAATCAGGGCCGGCACCTGCAAACTGTCCGAGGCCATCTCGGCCCGGGACGATATCATGGTTTACTTGATTTATAAAGGACTGCAGCCCAAACAGGCCTTTAAAATTATGGAGGGTGTGCGCAAAGGAAAGGGCGTCAAGGAAGAGGATGCCGAGATCATGCGGGCCCACAAGGTACCGGAATGGTATATCGAGTCCTGCCGCAGGATTAAATACATGTTCCCCAAGGCCCACGCCACGGCCTATGTGATGATGGCATTCCGCATCGCCTGGTTTAAGGTTTTCCGTCCCGAGGCCTTCTACGCCGCTTACTTCACAGTGCGGGCCGATGATTTTGATGCGGAGCTCATGGTGCAGGGCCCCAAGAAAATCCGGCAGGTGATTGAAGAGATCGAAGAGAAGGGAAACGGTGCCTCCCAGAAAGAAAAGAACATGCTCACCATTTTAGAAGTAGCCCTGGAGGCCAACTGCCGGGGGATCAAACTGCTGCCCGTGCATTTGGAAAAATCCGACGCCGCCAAATTTATCATTACCCCCGAAGGCTTGCTTTCCCCCTTTGGGGGACTGCAGGGAGTAGGCGCAGCCGCAGCCCAAAACATCGTGGCCGCCAGGGAGGAAGCCCCCTTTACTTCTATCGATGATCTGCGGAACCGGGCTAAAATCTCGAAAACCGTCATTGAGGTGTTACAAAACCACGGCTGCCTGGCGAATCTGCAGGCTTCCGATCAAATGGCTCTGTTTTAATCACCATTGAATGAATAGAAAAAGGACCCTGCTGTTTTTTTAACTGCAGGGTCTCTTTTTGTATCCTACACTAATGGCAAATTAGCATAAATCCCTGGGGAAGCGTGTTTATAAGTAGGGCCAGGTCCTCTTCCTTGAGGTAAATGCAGCTGTAGGTTTTCGGGAGGCCCAGTGCCTGGTGATTATCGGACATGTTATCAGGTACGCTGTGCAGCAGGATATCGGCATTGAGCCGCATCCAGCCGGGTGTTGTTTTACTGGTGCCTGTTTGACGGCTTTGTTCATAGAGGGTTCCTATAGGAAGTTGATTGGACTTTAAAGCGATCTCCATCTTTTTAACGGTTTTATTTCCTTCCAACAACCACAGGGCGGGAGAGTTATCCAATTTTAATTCCAGCCATTTGCTGTTCCCCAGGTTGGTGGTTGTAAAGGAATACTCATAGTCCAGGGTTTCATTACTGGTGGAAATAAGATGTACCTTCACTTTGTAGGTCTTTCCGGGCATTAGCACCCGGTGGGAAATAAATCTGATCTGGTTGTTTTTAATCTCGCCCCGGCCGGGTAACCCATTAATTGAAAGAGTACCGGACTTTAGCTGTTGATTGGCCTCGATCAGGATGTCCCGGGTCAACCATACACTGTCCGAACCGGGTTTGGGAAAAACCTGCTGGATTAAGAACTCCGGTGTGGTCTTAAAATTTGCCTTTACGGATTCCTCCAGCACAGTGCCGCTTTCGCCGGGCAGGCCTTTTTTAATCTCTATAGAATACCGGTGCAGGTTTCTTAACTTTTTGCCGGGCCAGTACAGCCAGCGGCTGTAATCAAAGATAGAACCTTTTCCCTCTATATGGGCCTTAACAGGCTCCAATTTCCCCGGTACTGGCCCCTTTACATAATTATGTATTTCCCGGGGGCTGACATTGGTGTTAAACTGTAATATAACCGGTCCCCGGGAGGGGACGGTGTCGCTGGCTTCGATCCCTACAAATCTTAGTTTTACCTGGGATTGAAATTCTCCGGAGGCCCAAACGTAAAAGGGCCAAATCATGGCCGGGGCAGACTTAAATTTGTAATGGTATCGCTGTCCCCGGGGATAGCTTTTTTCGGGGATCTTAACCTGCAGGGTACTGGCGGTGATCCAATTGTAGGTAAAGGGGACCTGCAGGCCGTTGTCCACCCGTTCTACAACAAGGTCCCGGGCAGCCAAAGGTTTCATAGGCGCCAGAAATTTAAAAGTAACGATCACTTCCCCTTCAGCACTGTCCTCGATACGCTGGGTGACAAAAAATCCGATGGCGATCCAGAGGGCCAGTGTAACGAAGAAAATGACTGCGTATTGAATAATACGGGTCCGACTGATTTGGACAATCATGAAAACGTTCCTCCAACCGTTTAAGTTTTGTCCACCACTTGCGAGGAGCCTGATTCGTTAGAAATCACCGATAACGTTACGAATTGTTTCGTAAGTTATATATTTCCAATGATGGTCGAATATGACTATATTCCGAAAGAAAGGAAATAATAGAAGCAGGCAAAACTTTGGGAGGTTTATCCATATGAAAAAAGGCAAGATGGCCGCTGCTATCATTTTATCTGCCGCTTTGACCCTCGGCACCGGGGCCCTGATGTACAGTAAAAATACTCAGGAACAGGCGGCCCGACTGCCGTCCGTTACCACAGAGTCCATGCCATCACCGGCAGTACCGCCGGCAACCCAGGAGAAAGTGGGCAAACAGGGGGCAGAAAAGGTAGAGAATAATTCTCCGGCCAAAGAGCAGACCCAAACCAATTCCCACAACCAGGCCGGTTCCGGTGCACAGACCTCTGCCAACGAAAAAATGGGCTGGTATTACAAACCCAACAAGCAGCATAAACTGCCCGAGGTAAACCCCAGGGGAAGGGCTTTGTTGGAAAAGTATAACGGCATTTATCACGGGGATACCAGTGGTAAGAATATCTACCTCACCTTTGATGAGGGGTATGAAAACGGATATACGCCAAAAATTCTGGATGCCTTAAAGGAAACCAATGTCAAGGCCGCTTTCTTCATTACCGGAGATTACCTGCGCAGGCACCCGGATCTGGTAAAACGCATGGTCAATGAAGGGCATATTGTGGGGAACCACACCTATAATCATCCCAGCTTACCCCAGGTAAGTGACGCTACGGTGCAAAAAGAAATTGAGTCCCTCAGTGAGGGCTTCGAGAAATTAACCGGGGCTAAAATGAAGTACCTGCGCCCCCCATGGGAGAATACAGCGAACGGACCTTAAAATTAACCCATGAGATGGGCTATCGCAATGTTTTTTGGAGTGTGGCCCTGGTGGACTGGCGCCCGGATGCCGGCAGCCCGGAGCAAAATAAGAATACCGTCATGGAGCGGTTGCATAACGGGGCGGTGGTTCTGTTGCACGCCGTTAACAAGGCCAATGCGGATATGCTGGGGGATTTGATAAAAGAGTGCAAAGAGAAGGGGTACCAGTTTAGGAGTCTGGATGAAATTTAGGTGCATATCTTTGGTAACATCTTTACAAAATAAGAAACTTACAATTTTCATTTCCATAAAAAGGTATCAAATAAACTATCCACTATAAAGTATAATATTGCTATCATTCCGGCCATAGTGAATAGCTTCCTCCGTGATAAATTTACTTTATGGTAATATTTATAGAAAATGTATAGTGCAATTATCGAAAGTGCTGTAAATACAGAGGTATCGTAAAGACGTTCTAACATTATCGATTTCCGCCCCTAAAATAATTATATGTTCCTTTTACAACCGCTTTGGTGTATCCAGTTACAGCACCAGATGCAAAACCAATGGAATACCCGACAGCAGCCCCAGCAGCAGCCCCTTTAAACCCCTTTGAAACAGTTGCTGCTCCCCCTAAAACACTTCCAACAGCTGCACCTGTTATTGCATTTTTTGAAGCCTCTTTAAGAGCTTGTTCTTTTGCACTCTTTAATATTGATGATCCATTACCGACCTGTTTAGAAATCTCCCTATTTAATGTAGTACTCTTATTTTTGACGCCTTTCGATCATTTTTAAGTCTCCAAATCCCGGTCTATATACTGATGAAGCCATTAGAAAAAACCTCCTTAAAAAATTTATTTATTTTATTGTAAAAGCTTAAAGTTATTCTCTAAGAAAATGTATATTTTTTTATAAAGTATTATTATGGTTCTTTCCCTAATAACCATAATTCTCGATCTTTACGTTACAGTTATTAAGTTTAAGAACTAAGTGTTTTTTCTTTATACTACTTTTTTAAAAAATTACAACAATTATTTATATATAAATAATGACAAACTTCGACACTGTTGTTGGGAGTAAATTTGTATATTTTCAAGATATTACCTTTATACTTTTTCGCAAAATTCCTGTAAAATAATTGTGTTTCCTAACATAACTGACTGATTGAGGTATGTCCCATGCTCTACAACTATTCCGGCGTTGTGCATATTCATACAAAATACTCCGACGGGTCGGCGGATTTAAAGGGCATTGCCAGGGCAGCCTATAAAACCGGCGCCAATTTTGTTTTAATCAACGACCATGATACCCTCAAGGGCCTGTACCTTGAAGGGGAATGCTACATGCACGGCGTTCTGTTGCTGGTGGGGTCGGAGGTGACCCCCAGGCGCAACCATTTTTTATGTTACGATATTGACACGGTGCCCAGCAGAGACTTAAAGCCGGAACAATACGTAAGGGAAGTGTACCGGCAGGGAGGTTTTGGTTTCCTGGCCCATCCCGACCAAAAGGAAAATCCCCTGTTTCCCGGCCGGATGCACTGGGAAAACTGGGATTTGGACATGCCCTTCGGGGTGGAGATATGGAACTTCTTTTCTCAGTGGATGGGAAGTTTTAAGACCGTAAAGGGACTCTTAAAGAGCATTTTCTTTCCCAAGGCCCTGCTGAAGCCTCCTCATCCGGAAACCCTGCTGCGGTGGGACCGGTTGGGAAGTGTGAGGCCGGTCCCCGCCATCGCCGGCGTGGACGCCCACGGTGGCAGGCAGTTTAACTGGCTGCCCACCATTGTCAGCAGTTATATACACCAGTTTAAGACCCTGCGCACCCATGTGCTGACCAGGGAACCCCTACAGGGGGATCTGCAAAGGGACCGGCGAATGATTTTATCTGCTATCAAAAAGGGGCGCAGCTACCTGGTGAACCACTTTGCCGGTAAAGTGGAACAATTTTCTTTTTACCTGCAGGATCAAGAACGCTGCTGGCATATGGGAGAGGAAGCCCAACACTGCCCGGGCATGATTTTTAAAATTGAATTGCCTGAGAAAGCCCATGTCAGGATCATCAAAGACGGCAGGCTGTTTTCCCAGAGCACCACCCGCTCCTTGAGACTGCCCAACCCGGGACCCGGCGTTTACAGAGTGGAGGTATATAAAGGTAAATTCTGGCCCCGTCCATGGATTTTCTCCAATCATATTTATTTAAGGGCTTCGTAATGCCAGGGATAAGGAAAAATCCCTGGCATTGTTTTTTGAAGGGATTTGCTGTTTGTTATCGAATTAAACAACCGGAGGTGTTGGAAAATGCAGGTTTATTTTGTCCTAGCCACCCTGTTGTCCCTGGCCGTTGCCGCATTCGCTATACAAAATTCCGAGTTGGTGACCATTCGCTTTTTATTCTGGCAGCTTCCCAGCGTTCCCCAGGTGATGGTCATTTTAGGGGCAGCCCTGGGGGGAATGATTATTGCCTTCTTCTTTGGTTTTTCCCGCCGCTATCAATTATCCAGGCAGTTGAATGAGCTAAAGGAATATGCCCGGCTGTTGGAGCAGGAATTAGTCAAATATAAACCCGGGTGCGACGGAAAGGAGAAAAACAATCAACCATCATAAGGTTTTTCATATTTCCCGTGCATAGATTTAATAGGAAAGAGATACGATAGTACTAAAGATTAGCACTAGAAACCAGAGGCCTTGTCAAGAAATGGTTTCTATGGTATACTTATTATGCTTTTTGATTGTTATTGTGGTTTTCAACCTTTTTTGCTAGGAGAGGAGTGGGTCATTCCCACTCTTTCGTATTACATTGGGCAGAAACGGTAAGGAGGATGTTCTTTGGCTAAAAATACAGTCGTAGAAAAAGTAACAGCTGCCATCAAACCCGCCATTGAAGAAGAAAATTTAGAACTGGTTGACGTTGAGTATGTCAAAGAAGGCGGTAACTGGTACCTGAGGGTCTTCATTGATAAGCTTGGGGGTGTAGATCTGGATGATTGCCAGGCTGTGTCGGAAAAGATTGACACAATCCTGGATGATTTGGATCCGGTTCCCCAGGCCTATTTTTTAGAGGTATCCTCACCGGGACTGGAACGGCCGTTGAAAAAACCCGAAGATTTCCACCGGTTTAAAGGCCAGCTGGTTCATATTACCACCTTTGCCCCGGTTGACGGGTCCAAATCCTTTACCGGCAAATTGCTGGATTACACTGATGAAGGGATTCAACTGGATGTGAAAGGGAAGCAGGTACTTTTACCCCATAAGCAGGTTGCAGCATCACGCCTGGCAGTGGAATTTTGATTTTTAACGGGAGGAGCAAAAAGTGAATAGTGAGTTTTTAGAAGCTTTAAGGGACCTTGAAAAAGAGAAAGGTATTGCCGTGGATGTACTTCTGGAAGCCATTGAAGCAGCGCTGTTGTCGGCTTACAAGCGGAACTTCGGCTCTCTGCAAAACGCCAGGGTGCATATCGACAGGGATACCGGCGATTATAAAGTATATTCCCAGCGTACGGTGGTGGAAGAGGTAGAAGACGACCGGGTAGAAATCTCCCTGGAGGAGGCAAGAAAAATTGATCCCCGGTTCAACCTGGGAGATGTAGTGGAAAACGAGGTTACACCACGGAATTTTGGACGGATTGCAGCCCAAACTGCCAAACAGGTGGTGGTCCAGCGCATCCGTGAAGCGGAAAGAAACATTATCTTTGAAGAATTTTCCAACCGGGAAGGCGATATTCTTACCGGCATCGTCCAGCGCATTGAAAACAAAAATGTATTCATTGAACTGGGTAAAACCGAGGCCATTTTAACACCCTCCGAGCAAATGCCCAATGAAGACTACCGTCAGGGTGACCGGTTAAAAACTTATATCGTTGAGGTGCGCAAAACCACCAAGGGTCCGCAAATTCTGGTTTCCCGCACGCACCCGGGACTGCTGAAACGCCTGTTTGAAATGGAAGTTCCGGAACTGCAGGACGGCGTGGTTGAATTGAAATCCATTGCCCGGGAAGCGGGCTACCGCTCGAAGATCGCAGTCTATTCAAAGGATGAAAATGTTGACCCGGTGGGCGCCTGCGTGGGACCCAAGGGAATGCGTGTGCAAAACATTGTCAATGAGTTGAACGGGGAAAAAATTGATATTGTGAAGTGGAATCAGGATCCCTCCAAATATGTAGCCTCCTCCCTCAGCCCGGCCAAGGTTGTGGCCGTTGAAGTTTGGGAGGATGAGAAGGTGGCAAGGGTGATTGTACCCGATTACCAGCTTTCCCTGGCCATCGGCAAAGAGGGGCAAAATGCCCGTTTAGCCGCCAAACTGACCGGCTGGAAGATTGATATCAAGAGTGAGTCCCAGATGGCTGAACTTTATCCTGAATATGATACGATAGAAGATGTGCCGGAAGACCCGGCGGGTTATTCATCGGAAGCGTACTTGGAAAAATACGATGAATACCCTGCGGAAGATGCTGCAGTCGATAAGGACGAGAAGTAAGGAGGTTTTGCAGTGCCCAAGGTCAAAAAAGTTCCGCTCAGGATGTGTATCGGTTGTCAGGAAATGAAGCCCAAGCGTGAACTGACACGGGTGGTGCGAACCCCCCAGGAAACGGTTGAAATTGACCCCACCGGTAAAAAGTCCGGCCGGGGAGCCTATATTTGTCCCAACCTGACTGCCTGCAAAAGGCCGTTAAAGGGAAAAGATTGGAACGGTCGTTGGAATGTCCCATCTCACCGGAAATTATTGAAACTCTTAAGCAGGGAATGGTGAAATAGGAGTGCATGGGCCAATTTTTCATCTATTGGGTTTGAGCCAGCGGGCTGGCAAGGCCGTGTCGGGTGATTTTGCTGTACGGGAAAATATTGCCAGGGGCAAAGTAAAGATGCTGATCATTGCCACCAATACTTCCGAGAGAATTAAACAGGACTTTGTTCGCATGGGCCAGTCAAAGAACATCCCTACGGTATTGGCCTTTACAAAGGAAGAATTGGGGTCCGCACTGGGTAAATCCCCCGTGCCGCAGTGGCGATTTTGGATGCAAACTTTGCTCAGGGGATAGGACGCCTGCTGGAGAAGGGAGAGGGATAAAAGATTTGGTTGCGTTTGTTGAAATTATGGAGGTGAATATATGGCAAAAAAACGGGTCCATGAACTGGCTAAAGAGCTTAACATAGAAAATAAGGATCTTATCAATAAACTGGTTGAAATGGGAATATCCGTAAAATCGCACATGAGTGCTTTAGAAGATAATGATATCCAAAAGGTCGTCATGGAATACGGGAAAAAGAAAAATCCCGTCCGAGAAAATAAAACGGAGCCGATGACCAAACAAAATCCGAATGAACGGGGTAGGGGGCAAGGAATGGAAGGCAAAAAGGAAAGAGATCAATTATTCAGACCCGACAATGCCAAGGTCCGGGACTGGTAGACAGGGTTCCCAACCGCCCACCCGATCGAAGATATGAAGACAAACCAAAGGCACCCCTGCGTCCGCCTCAGGATACACGGGGAGCGAAACCGGCAGCCAACAGGGACGCTGCCAAAACAGAAGTAAAGGAAGCCGGACAGCGGCCCCAGAGACCGCAGGGAGGCGGCAGGCCTCCCCAGGGCGAGCGACCCTATCAAGGTCAACAGGGGAGACCCGACCAGCGTGATCGTACCAACCAGCCCCAGGGAGACCGTCCTGCCGGCGGTGGCAGACCGCCTTATGGCGACCGCACCGGTGGTGGCAGACCGCCCCAGGG
>NZ_AWQQ01000039.1 GCF_002607855.1 Desulforamulus profundi | reverse complement strand
TGTCGGCTTCGTAAAAAAGAATTTCTCACGCAACCGCGTTTTCTACCATATCGACAAGCTTAACGAAGAATGCCGGGCCTGGCTTGACCGTACCGGCAACGGGAAGATGCACAACACCATAAAGAAAATACCGGCCCAGGTGTTTAGCGAAGAACGCAGGCACCTGACGCCGGTAACAGAAAAATCGAAGTACAAAAAACAACTGTTACCGGCAGTATAGCAGTTTCTGTTAGAAAGAACAATACCATTGTTTACAAGGGCAACCGTTACAGTGTGCCACTGGGAACTTTTAAAGACATGAAAAGCTTTGTCTATCTCGACCTGTCAGAGGCTGATAACCTTAAGATCATTGACCCGCAAACCGGTGAGGTTATCGCCCGCCACCTCGTCTGCAGAGATAAAGGAAAATTAATCAAAAACAACAATCACGGGCGGGACAGGAGCCGGAAAATACAGGAGCTAATCAACCACTTCRTTGAAGAACATCACGATCTGCCTGAATTAGGAGCCTTTTTAGATGGTATCCGTTCCGCCAAACCCCGGTACGTAAGAGACCAGCTGCAGCTTATCCAAAGCACGCTCCAGGATATGATAAGTCAGTAATTGAAAGAGCGCTTCACTATTGCTTAAAGAACAGGCTTTACAGCGCCAGCGATTTTGGTGATGCGGTGGGTTACTTCCGGCAAAACGCCAGCTTGGTACTGAGCCGTTTTCGAGTGCGGAGATTAAGACCGTTGACCCGGAAAACAGCTACAAATTAAAAATTAAGCCGGAGGTGCGGGATCTAATTAACTATAAATTTTCACACACAGGAGGCGTTTAATGGAGCCCGGTCTATCCCTTATCAAACAACATCTAACTACGTTGAACATACCGGCGGCGGCCGGCATCTTGGATGAGCTGTTGCTGGAGGCTCAAAAAAGGATTTAACCTGCCAGGAATTTCTCTACCAGTTAGTGGCCCATGAAGTAAACACCCGGGAAAAACGCCGCCTGGAAAAACAGCTCAAATGGGCGGCCTTTCCGGAATACAAGACCCTTGAGACCTTTGATGTCCGCGAGCAAAGATCTTTAAGCCAGAAGCAGCTGAATCAGCTTCAAGAATTACACTGGCTGGAGCAGGCTTACAATCTCCTACTACTTGGCCCGCCGGGCGTCGGTAAGTCGCACCTGGCAACTGGACTGGGCATAGAGCTGTCCGGCGTGGCTACAAAGTCCATTTCACCGGCATGGAAGAACTTGTGGGACTGCTTAAAACCCAGGAGATTACCCGTTCTTCCCGGGCTAGGATAAAAAGGCTAACCACCTCTGACCTGGTCATTATTGACGACTTGATGTTCATGCCATCGACCGCCAGGAAGCCAATCTTTTTTCCAGCTAATTAACAAGCTTTACGGTCAGACCTCTTTAATCATTACTTCCAACAAGGGGCCTGAGGAATGGGGAGAAATTCTGGGTGATCCGGCCATCACCACGGCCATTTTGGACCGTATTCTTCACAAGAGTGAAGTCCTGGCTTTAACCGGAAACAGCTACCGGCTTAAGCATAGGCAAACCATCTTCGGGCCTTTACAGCCTGATATTATCAAAACACTCAAAGAGTGATTTATGAGGCAACCATTTTTGGAATTTACTAGGTGTTAAAAATTATTTATCGAAATTTGTTCATTTCTACTTGACGGTCACATGTTATTGACATGGACGGGAAAATTAATGGGCTACTTGGTTTAGATTTACTAATGAAAGCAGGAGTTATAATAGACATGAAAAATTTATTATTGTACGAAGGAATTTAGGTGGTGCTTTATAAAATATCAGGTTTTCTCCTATAAGAATGTCACCAACGGGAGTCGGCCTGCCGGGGCACCGGCGCGAGGCTAGGAGAACAAGGGAGCCCCCGGAGGTTCCATTCCC
>NZ_AWQQ01000038.1 GCF_002607855.1 Desulforamulus profundi | reverse complement strand
TGTACCACACGCGGGGACCCCGTCCGTCAAGACTTCCCTTCGGCGCCACTTTAATTTAAGTTAACCTCTGGGGCTCACCAAGAACATTTTAGGATAACAAGGGGAGCTGTTATTTATTTCCAAAGTGTCAATACCTTGACAACTTAATTCACATAATCTTTTACAAGGGCTTCAGCCTCGTGTACAATGGCGCTTCCCAGGGGTTCTACATGGAAGTGGCTGTATTCTTCATCAAAACCTCTGATGGCTTCGGCTAAGGTGTGCTCATTGAGTTCTTTATTACGGTACCGGCGATGGAGTGCAGATAGGAACTCTATCCTAGTAGTTCGGAAACATATATTTTGTTCTCATCATCAGTAATGATTCCTGTAACTGTTTCAGTACCTTCTTCTTCATGAAAGAATTTAATAAGGGCCGAGGTATCAAAGAAAAGGTTCATAACCGATCATTTCTTTCTTCGATAATATCCTTACTCAAAGAACCTTTACAGTTTCGTAAAGCTGCACGTGCTCTCAAGTACCCTGTGGGATTCTTCCTCAAAACTACCTGGTGATTTTGTTTTTTTAGGGCTAAAACCAGGTCATATATCTTAAGAATATGATGTGGGCTAAGGGACTCAATTTCCTTCAGTAAGCGTTCTTTTGCTTGCATAAAATTCACCACCTTGAACCTACTATATCATATTTTTTAATGGTGCCGCTAGAAATTGTAAAATACAGAAAGTGTTTATCCCAGCATCTTGTCGTTGGGCCTGGCAGATCTTATTCAACTAGTTCTCCTCAGATGATCGTAGTCCAGGAGATTTTGAAAAATCCTTTCCTCCAGCTGACTGGCAGCTTTTCTCTGCATGCCGGGCATCAGGTGGGTGTAGATATCCGAGGTTATCCCTATTCCGGAATGCCCCAACCGATCGCAGATTAGTTTCAGGGACTCCCCTGCTTTAACAGAAGGCTGGCGTGGGTGTGGCGATTATGTAACGCGTTACATAATCGCCATTATGGGAAGTGTAAGTTTATGGGAAGTGTACCTAGAAAATGCCCTATATCAACAACTTTTCTCTTAAAAACACTTCCCATAATATTTTGCCTATTTACATAAATACTGCAACCAATTCATCAGATCTCCATCATTTTCCCAAGAAGGCATTTCACCCATGTCTAATTCCATATATGCACTCTCCAAAGCTTTTCTTTTCATTTCACTGTCGGCGCGTGCATAGATTTTATGACAAGCTTTCCATAAAATCTATGCCAGAGCAGACAGTGAAATGAAGCGCAAAGCCTTGGAAAGTGCGTACATTGAATTGGATACAGGGGACCTTCCTTCATGGGAAAAGGATGGTGAATTGATGAATTGGCTCCAAAATCTTTGTAAATAGGCCAGTTTGACGTAAAAGTTATGGGAAGTGATTTCCTTGAAAATGCAATAAATTTGCTGACTTTTAAGCAACGATTCCCATAATCATCTGCTTCTCATAATGGCGAAGGTCGTGAAACCGAATTCGTGGTAAACCATTCTTCACCATGAATTCGGGAAACCAGGAGGATAGGCTGTCCGGGTGCTGGGGTTGTCCATCCTGTTGAGTAAACACCAGATCTTCAGGTTTTTATAGTTTTCCCCGGCTGCTAGCCTGGCCTTATTTTGCTTAACCTTTTCTTTTTTCAGCACCTCTAAAACATATGGTGAAACATCGATTGTTCTTATGCTTTTTTCACTCTTAGGCACTTTAAAAAAGATGCCCTTTTCCTTTGTGTACTGGGCTGCCTGCTTGATGGAGATCGTGCCTGAAACAAAATCAATGTCCGGCCAGCGCAGGCCATAAATCTCACCCCGACGCATGCCGGTGAAGACGGCCAGGACAACCTGGGAGAAAAAAGGAGTGGTTTCCGCTGCTTTAATCAGTTGAAATACCTGGCTTTCATCTAATGGCGTTATCTTGTGCTTAGTTTTCTTCGGTGGTTCCACAGCATCTGCTACGTTCCGGGCTATTACCTGCCATTTGACTGCCATTTCCAGAGCACGGTGAAGAATTCGGTGGTGTTGAAGTACGGTGGTTGGGGACAAACCGCCCTTGCCATCTTGTCTCCCTGATTCCAACATTTTGGCATAATAGTTTTGTAGATGTAAGGGTTTTAACTTTTCCACTGCTATCTGTCCCAGTTCAGGAAGCATGCATTTTAAGATGATCTCCTGATATCGTAAGAATGTCTTGGGAGCCACACTAATCTTAGCATAGTCGTTCAGCCACTTCTTGAGATATTCCCCCAAAGTTAGCTTTACAGGCTCAACAAACAAGCCTTGTTCAAGCTCGGTTAATAACCGAGCCATTTCAATTTCTGCGGCCTTTTTTGTACCCCGGAAAGCCCTATAAATGCGTTTGCGTTTTCCCGAAGACGGGTCCCGTCCTACATCAATGACAATGGTCCACGTGTCTCTGCTTCGTTTCTCCAAATGACCTGGCATATAGACTCCCCCTTGTATGATTTTTTATAAGTTAGGCTGCGAATATATGTTTGGTTAATTGGTTGAAAAATATCCCGCCCCTGGTGGCGGGTTTATGTTTTATAAGTTTTTTTCAACTCTTTGACCAAGTTATTTGCCACAGCTACCTGCATATCGATCAATTGCTTTAAATGTTCCGGCTTAAATCCCACGGAAACTGCCGATTCAATTACTTCCGTCCAGCGGTTGTCCTGATATTCCTTTAATCGCAATAACTCCTGGTACTCGGATAGAGAGGGAGCAGATTCCCGGATGATACCCACCATGATACCAATAATGCGATGGTTGGGCCCGTATTCGATATCTTCATAGTTAGGGTTGGCAGAGCGGAGGTAAATCTGACCGCCTTTTTTAATATAGAATTTTATCCTGATCCGGTGGCTCCTTTTCCTGTACATCCAGTGCAGCGCCGGCGATGCGTCCCTTTTGCAGGGCTTCGATTAAATCAGCTTCTTTGATTACCGGCCCCCTGGAAGTGTTAATAATGTAGGCGGTGGGCTTCATTAACTGTAACCGTTCCCGGTTGATCAGGTATTTGGTGTCTTCGCTCAGGGGGCAGTGGATGGAAACAAAATCACTTTGCCGCAGCAGTTCCTCCAGGGACACCGATTGTATTCTGGGATCGCCCCAGTCCCTGGGTGTGCGATTGTAAACCAGGATATTCATGTTAAAGGCCAGGGCCAGTTTCATCACCTGCTGCCCGATGGAACCGCCGCAAACAATGCCCAGGGTTTTGTTTTGCACCTCAAAGTTGGCGGTTTGAATGTCCTGCTTGAAGTTAGTGAAATCTCCCTCTTTAATCATCCACTGCTGCTGGGACAGAGATCTGGCAAAGTTTAAGATAAAACCAAAGACCAGCTCTGCCACCGCTTCGGTACTGTAGCCCGGCACATTACAGACCGTAATATTCTTTTCCCTGGCAGCTGCCA
>NZ_AWQQ01000037.1 GCF_002607855.1 Desulforamulus profundi | reverse complement strand
ATGACTGGAACGGGTGCGTGAAATATCGGTACATTAGTGGTGGAAGGAAAAGTTATCAACATTTATGGTCAACTTTCTTTTGCAGTAGTATTGCATGGGAAAAATTTACTTAATTACCAGTTAATAAATGGTTTTAATGGTAATATTTTTCTTATAAAATACACAAAGGAGGGAGAAAAACCACCTTAAACAAGTTCAAAAAAATGTCTTGACATCTTTAGCCACCATAGATAACCGTTATCTTTTTGATTATCACGGGGGTTGGCTATGTCTCCTTCTTAGGTTCCATGATTACAACTATTTTGATTGACGGCCATATTATACAAATCTGGGGTGACTGGTACATGCAACAAAAGATTTCTAAACTAAGAAATCACGTGATTGTATGCGGCTTGGGTAGAGCAGGTTATTCAGCCGTTACACATTTAATTAGCGAGAATATAACCTTTATAGGTATTGATCCCGATGAAGAAAAGTGCAATCTCATTAAAGAAGAAGGCACCTGGTTATTGTCGGAGATGCTACCGAAGATATTGTTTTGGAAAAGGCCGGCATTAAATATGCCCAAAGCGTTATTTCAGCCCTTCCGGACGATGCTGACAACATTCTCATTACCATGGCAGCCAAGGATTTAAATAAAAATATCCGGGTGGTAACCAGGGTCAACCGGAAAGAAAATGAGGCCCGGCTTAAAAGGGCCGGTGCCGATTGGGTTATTACCGTGGGATTTACCGGCGGCGCCCACCTGGCCATGGCTGCAGTAAAGCCCGCCACCATTGACTTTGTAAAGAAGATTTTGGACTGGAATAATTATGACGTCAAACTGGAAGAGTTTCAGGTAGAAGAGCAATGCACTTTGGCTAACCGGAAAATAAGAGAAACGGGTTTACGGGAAACCTATGGCATACAAATTATGGCCATTGTAAGAAATGATGTAACCATGGCCAATCCTTCTCCGGAAGAAGTATTTTTGCCGGGAGATGTGGTGATTGCCTTTGGTACTGCGGAGGGTTTGGGGCGTCTTGAAAGCTGCATGGGTATTTCCTGTCCCATGAAGCCCCTGAAGGTGAACAGACCAGTAGTGCCAGGCAGTGCGGCCGAGCAAGGGCGCGTCATATAGCGGGTGCGAATCCCGCCCGGTAAGGTCTAACTTATTAACCATCCATGATTTAAAGATCACAAACCGCACAAACCGTCCATGAAAATTGGTCGGTTTTTTATTATGCTACCTACACCATCTGCTGATATTCCAGAGTTATCATTCTCAGCTATACTATTGGAAAGGCAGGTCTAAGGTTGAAATAAGATTGGTTTACAGCAATTAAGACAATTGCTAAAATCCGGGTGCTGATAGCTTAGGCGGGGCAGCCGTTCGTTTATTTTTCACCCTTATCATGATTCATAAGCTTTACCAGGTCCTGTACCGCTGCTTTGGTTAAAGCAGCCTGTTTATTTTCCTGCTGAATGGCTTTCAGGATCTCGGCCCGGTATATTTGTATGTTTTTCGGGGCATCAATGCCAATTTTAATATGGTCGCCGGAAATGTCCAGTACAGTAATAATGATATCGTCACCGATATGAATGGCTTCATGCTTTTTTCTGGAAAGTATCAGCATCCTCGGCCCACCTTTCCCTGAAGCAGGTTTTTTAGAGGTTCCCGAATACTTAAAGATGGATCATTCAAAACAACCTGCATGCCTTTAGATTTATTAACATTAATAACAACCGGGGCCTGCAGGTTGACAGTGGCGTTGGCCAAATCCTTTTGCGCATTCACGATGTTAAAAACGGCGATATCAGATGTGGCTTTAATTTCCAGCATCTCCTGTACCGGAACAGGCAGGTCAAACTCATAGGATTGGGTAATTTCAAAGGGATTTAATAAAAGAAAACAAACATCATCTGCCTCTGCAGATTGCAAATAATAAAAGGGACTGTTATCAAAGGGCCTGGAGATAAGAAAATTTCTTAGACCTTCAAAGCCCGGTAACCCTTGTTCAAAAAAAATGTTTAATTGGTCCTTGGTCTGTTGCACAAAATTACCCTCCCTCTAAAAGGTGCCCCAATTTTTTCATTATCCTATCTTTAATGTAGCACAAATCTACTCAAGAATCATGTCTGTCAACCGAAAATATACTGTAGGAACATTTGAAAGGTGGGAGAACCATGTCTTCAAACCTGCGTATTGGCGGTTTAGCCTCAGGAATGGATATAGACACAATTGTGGCCGACCTGATGAAGGCACAGCGGCTGCGGGTCGATAAAATCAAACAAACCAGGCAGATTGCCGAGTGGCAGCGGGATGATTACCGGGACATCAATAATGCACTTCGTTCTCTGCGGGATAATGTTTTTAACATGAAACTGCAGGGAAATTATTTGGTCAAGAAAGCTTCCTCCTCCAATGAGAGTATTGCCAAAGCCGCCGCCACCTCCTCAGCGGTGGTGGGAAACTATACGCTGAAAGTTACCTCTTTAGCCGGCACCGCTAAATTGAATAGTTCAGAGGATGTAACGTTTAATAAAGATGCAACAAATTTAAAGAATCAGCTCTCTCTAACTTCTGCGGGAATTATAAAGTTTAAGGTGAATGGTAGTAAGGAAATAGAAATTGACGTTGACAACGAGACTATTGATTCGTTAATTTCAAAAATAAATACTGCCAAGATGAGTGATGACAAAACCAGTGCCGGGGTAACTGCTTTTTTTGATAAAACAATTAACCGTATGTTTGTTTTTTCTAATTCTACCGGTGCCGATAAAAAGATTGACTTTGATGCAGTGGCCGGTTTCGAAACGCAAATAGATGAATTATTTACTAAATTGAAGCTGGATAAAAACGGTATTCCCGGGGATGGGTTTGATTGGGGATCTGAAGTAACAGGCACCAACGCCGAATTTGTTTTTAACGGCATGACCGTTACTACACAAACCACCAATCAGTTTTCATTAGCAGGCATTAATTTTACCTTAACCGGCACATCAACCACCGAAACAGTTAACATCAACGTAACCAATGACACCGATACAGTATTTAACTCCATTAAAACCTTTATTGACCTTTACAACACCACCATTGACAAAATCAACAGCAAGCTCAGCGAAGAACGTTACAGGGATTACCTCCCCTTAACAGACGAGCAACGGGAGAAGTTGAGTGATGACCAGGAAGAAAAGTGGGAAGAGAAGGCCAAAAGCGGTTTATTAAAAAACGATTTCCTGTTATCCGGTGCTGTCAGTAAGATGCGTACCACTATGTCATCAGTAGTATCCGGGGTAAGTAATTCTAAGTACGACACTTTGGCTGAGATTGGTATTAAAACTTTGGATTATTCCGAAAAAGGTAAGTTGTATATTGATGAAACCAAACTAAAAGAAGCTTTAGCAGCAGATCCTAAAGCTGTTATGGAGTTATTTACTAATTCTTCAGATACTTATAGCAATAAGGGATTGGCTGTTCGTCTGTATGATGATTTAACAAATACCATGAATACCATCACGGACAAAGCTGGTTCTGCCTCTAGCTACAGCCTGGTTGACAATAGCATATTAGGTAAAAAGATCAGCGGGTTGGATGAAGAAATTGATAAATGGGAAGATAGGCTGATAGAAATTGAAGACCGTTACTGGCGGCAGTTTACCGCCATGGAAACGGCTCTTAACAAAATGAACAGCCAGAGTGCCTGGTTGGCCCAGCAGTTTGGCGGCGGCAAATAACCATAATTTGGAGGGGAAGCGGATGATAGCAAAAAGCCCGTATCAGAACTACCAGCAAAATGCCATTATGAGCGCCGGGCCGGAAGAGTTGACCACCATGTTGTATAATCGGCTGGTAAAGGACTTGAAGCTGGCCCAGGAGGCGGTAGAAAATAAGGACATTCAGTTAGCCCATAATTCAATTACCCATGCCCAGGAAATAATCGTTCATCTAATGAATACCCTGGATACAGGATTTGAAGTGGGTCAAAATTTAAATCTTATGTATGATTACATGAACCGCCGTTTGCTTGAGGCCAATCTAAAAAAGGATAAAGAAATTCTCCGGGAAATTACCGGTTATGCCGAGGAGATCAGGGATGTCTGGGTGCAGGCTATGAAACAGGTAAAAACGGGTGTTTCAGTTGGAGGGTAAAACAACGGAACAGTTATTAACAGAACTCTATAGCAAGAAAAAACTCAAACTGCAGAAATTACTGGACCTTACACTTCAGCAGTCTGAGGTAATTAAACAACTGGATATGGATGGATTGACGGAGCTTTTGAGTAAAAGGCAGTCTTTGATGGATGAGATTGATCGGACAGACCGGGAAATTGACAGGGCGAAGGGGCAGTTGCCGGCACCCTTTGCAGACAGGTCAAGGGTACCGTTGTTAATGGAACTGCAGGCGGAAATAAATGAACTACTAAAAACAATTATCACTCACGATGATGAAAACAATGCTGCCCTAAAGCATGCCTTTGCCGATGTTAAACAAAAACTTAGTAATTTAAAAGACGGTAAAACAATCCGGCAGGCCTATGCCCCATGAAGCAACCGCAAAATTTCGGATATTTTATTGATAAGAAAAAATAGTCAGGAAGTGATATGAGAAATGATAGAAGGAATCGGTGCGGTGGTTAGTATTCAGGATTACACTCAAGTTTCCGGAGTCGGGAATCAGATTTCCACACAGGAAGCCTCTATTGCAGATACCTCTGTCAGCAAAAGTGAAGGAATTACGCCGGATACCAGGGACGAACAGCAGGAATTTAACAAAGACCAGGTACAGCAGGCTGTAAATAAAATGAACAGAACCATGGAAACTTACAGTACCGAGCTGCGTTTTCAGCTGCACGAGAAGAGCGGTGAGTATATAGTTAAATTAATCAATACAAAGGATAATTTAGTGATCCGGGAGATCCCGCCGGAAAGGGTACTGAATATGGTGGCCTATTTTAAAGAAATGCTTGGGCTTGTGGTTGATAAATTCGCTTAAAAAAAGTTAAATAACTCAACGAGCCAGTCAGCGGGACTGGTTTTTCTTTGTATTTATTCATATGCAATATTATTTGATTTTAATTAGCCTGTTGGTAAAATGTTCAAAATCTTGTAAGTGGTTCTCAATAATTTTTTGCAAGATGCCAAGATTAATAGATTGGTAATCATGTACAGCAATATTTCGAAAACCAACCATAGCTTTTAACCGATCAGCCAGGTCCTGTTCAATGATGTTATTTTGCTGGAGTAATTCAAAGGCCTGGCGGCTGCTCTGAGGAAGGCCTAAATTTTTCTCAGCCACAAAATGCATGGCCAGGTCAATGGAAGCTTCACAGGCTCTTAGTAAATTTAGAATAATTGAATCCTGCTTTGTATAGTATTGTAGGTTTTCCGGGTTGTTACGGTATTCTTCATTAATTCTGTTGATGCAGCGCTTAATGACCTGGGTTTTATTGAGTACGATATCATTAATCATAGAGATCCTCTTTCTTCCAATTTTTTAAGAATATATTTTCGTTCTTCATTTAGCCTTGCATATTTTTTAAAAGTAAACATATGGAATAACATTTTCTTAATCGGATCCGAACAGTAAACAACCTTTCCGGTACTTAATACCTGAGCTTGAAAGACGGTTGAGGCCTTTTCCAGATCCACCAGGTCTACGTCCCGATCTAAAAGATTGGCTAATTCTTGACCGTACATAAAAAGCTCATAATCACTGAACCTATGTTCACTTAAAAAAGCAATATCCAGATCACTGTTTTCCCTTAATTTACCTTTGGCTCCTGAACCGTAGACGATAATTAAATAAGGGGAAATTTTTTTTGTTAAATGCTCCTTTATCGTTGTTAGATATTTTTCTTCCATTGGTCCACCCCTATTTTCCAACCACTGATCAGCAGCTTTTTGTAAATATTATATATTTGCCCATTACCAATTCCAAGGTAAGTCCGACGGTTTTATGCTATTTCTTACGAAAAAAGTATTATAATAGACCTGAAAAATTGACAAAGGAGTTTTTGCTTAATGAATAACAGCTTGCAACGAGTAAAACAATTTGAAGAGGCCTTTGCCCATTACCTGGGTGCTAAATATGCCATTGCTGTTTCTTCAGGAACAGCTGCCCTTCATGCCGCCCTCTATGCTGCCGGTGTCAGTCATAAGGATGAAGTGATCCTGTCGCCGTTGGCCCACCCTGAGGTAGCCCATGCCATTCGTTATCTGGACGGTGTGCCTATTTATACAGATGTAAATTCCCAGACCGGCTGCCTGGATCCCGAAGCTGTACATTGGAGGATTTCGTCCAATACCAAAGCAATCATTGCTACCCATTATACTGGTCAACCCTGTGATATGGATGCTCTGGGAAAGCTAACGGAAAATAAGGACATCATTATTATTGAAGATGCTTCCCAGGCTTTGGGAGCTACATACAAGGAAAAGAGAATCGGTACTGTCAGTTCTTTAACTGTTTTTGATTTTTCCCACCCCCAGGGTGTTTATACAGAACTTGGAGGCATGGTGGTAACTGATTCGGAAGACTATTATAACTGGCTGAAATTATTCCGGGATACCGGGATGATGTATGATAAGGAAGCGTTGGTAAAAGAGGAGGGGCCATGGCACTTCGAAGCCCAGGAAATCGGTTTTAACTACCGACTTACGAGTATGCAGGCGGAGGTTGGCCTCAAGCAGCTTTCGGAGCTAGATACGAAGCAAGACCGCCGGAGAAAAATCGCAGCAGCCTATTCTAAGGACTTAAAAGAAGTACAAGGTTTAGAGCTGCTATCTCCACCTGACCATAATGAGCCCGCGTGGTATTCCTTCCCGATTCTGTTAAAGGATGAGGGACTTATTAGCAGGCGCAGGGAGATTGTGGAGGAACTTTTGCTACAAGGAATTCCGGTAAATGTTCAGTTTTATCCGATCTACCTGCATCCCATTTACCTCTGGCAGGGACACCCGGATATTTGCACTATTGAAGGGCCCCTCTGCCCCAGGGCGGAAGTCTTTTACAGCAGGGTCATAAACCTCCCGACATTTCCGGATTACGATGAAGGAATGGTAAAAAAAGTAATAAATATCCTCAAGATGGCTATACGGCGTCAGTAGAAACCCACGATAGACGATTACAGGACTTTAGTCCTATAATAATTAGACCTATGTCCGATGGTTAGTGTGGGAATTTTAGGTTATTTTACAATAAAGTCTAAGAAATATTAGATATCGACTGGTATTGCAAAAAAACTTAGTATGCGAAATCTGATGAACAAAGACAAAGAAATAAACGTCTGTGCTTGTATGGTACAGACGTTTTTTAATGATAAAAAGTGAAATTAAAAACATGATTATAGTGTAACCATAAGAAGGGTTTTGTTGCAAATTGTAGAATTTTTTAAGGTGGTAAAATGTCTTTGTTGTTATTTTAACCTTACTCCAACAACTCCTTAACCATTATATCGTAACATTGGGAGTGGAACTTTAGCCCTAAGGCAAAAAAATTTGAATACCAAGGGATGATAGTATGAATATTTTTGACAGCCCAATCATGAATGTAATGCAAAAGGGTTTGGATGCCAGTGCTTTGCGGCAGAGGGTGATTGCCAATAATGTAGCCAATCTTAATACTCCAGGGTTTAAGAAATCCTATGTCAGTTTTGAAGATCAATTAAAGGCAGCCATGAACGGCAGCGGGGGGCCCCTTAAAGGAACCCATTCGTTGCATATCGGTGTTTCTAATGTGGAAATTAAACCAGAAGTCAAGCAGGTCAGAGAAACTACCATGCGCTACGACGGCAACAACGTTGATGTAGATGAAGAAATGGTAAACCTGGCCGCCTCCACTATTCAATATGATGTGATCGCTCAAGGGTTGATTGATCGTTATAATATCTTAGGGATCGTAATCGGTGGCAGGAGGTAAGATGGATGGGATTATTTGATACCTTTCGCATTAGTGCATCGGGGATGACTTCCGAGAGACTCAGACTTGACTTAATTGCCAACAACATTGCCAACATGAACACGGCCAGCCGGCCCAATGACCCCACCAGTCCTGTTTATCGCCGCAGGGTCCCTTTATTTGCAGAACAGCTTCGTCAAACCATGGCAGCCAACGGGACAGAGCCTAAAGGAGCCGGAGTAAAGGTTCAGGCCATTGTGGAAGACCCTGCTCCCCCAAGAATTGTCAACCAACCGGATCACCCGCTGGCAGATGAACAGGGTAACGTTGCTTATCCGAACATTAACATTGTCAATGAGATGGTCGACATGATTACGGCCAGCCGGACCTATGAGGCCAATGTAACAGCCCTGAATGCAGCAAAGAGTATGGCCCTCAAGGCTTTGGAAATTTCTCGGGGGTAGGAGGGATAACCGATGAAAATAGTACCGCAAGCGGTGCCTTTACAAATACCGGAAACTGTCTCTAAAATCAAATACGCTGAAGATGCCGGTTTTGGAGGGTTATTGAACAAGGCCATTGACAAGCTTAACCAGACCGAAATAAAAGCCGATGAAGTTACGCAAAGGTTCCTGGTTGGCGAAATTCAGGACATTCACCAGGTGACCATCGCCTTGCAAGAGGCAAAACTTACGATGCAGTTGGCCGTCGAAGTGAGAAATAAAATTGTGGAAGCATATCAGGAAATATCTCGGATGCAGTTATAGTCCCCTTTGAGGTGGTATTGTGAATTTCAGAGACCTGCTGGATAAAGTAAAGCAGCGGTGGCAGGAAACAAGTCAAAACAGAAAAGCGCTCATTATCCTGGTCAGTGCAGTTATTCTGGCAGGTTTAGTGTATTTGGGGGCGACACTCACCCGACCCAGTTATGCCCTACTGCTGGGGGATTTGGAACCCAAGGATGCCGGAGATATTGTCGCCCAGTTGGAAAGTCAGAAAGTTCCGTACCAGTTAACAAACCAGGGAACAACCATTCTGGTCCCCAAGGAGCAAGTGGATGAGATAAGGGTTAAACTGGCCAGTGACGGATTATTAACAGGTGTTGGCCACGGCTTTGAGTTGTTTGATAAAAGTAAGTTCGGCGAAACGGACTTTGAACAACAAATCGCCTACCAGAGGGCGCTGCAGGAAGAACTCAGGCGCACCATCACCAAGGTGGAAGGGGTCGACCAGGCCAGGGTTCACCTGGTGATTCCGCAAAAGAGTGTCTTTATAGAGGAAGAAGGGACAGCCTCTGCCTCGGTGGTGATCAAACTAAAACCGGCAGCCAAACTCAAACCTGAACAGGTTAAAGGTCTTAATGACTTGATTGTCGGTAGTGTGGAAGGGCTAAAGGCCGAAAATGTACATATCATTGACACCGAAGGGAATGTCTTAAACGAATTTCTTAAAGATCCGGCCGGAATAGGCAGCGGTGGCTTTGCCGGAACCGCCGTAGAACGTCAGCAGCAAATTCGCCGGGCCTTTGAAAAGGAACTGGAGAACAGGGTACAAACGATGCTGGCCAAAGTGATGGGGCCCAACAAGGCTGTGGCCATGGTGACCGCAGAACTGGATTTCAATCAGCAGCAAACCAATACCACAGAAGTAGTCCCCGGTCAAATAGTCAGCGAACGAAGCACCAAAGAGAATGGAAGCGACGGTAATGGCGGGGGGGTCCCCGGATCCACCACGCAAATGCCGGGACAAAGTATCCCCGGACAAGTTACCAACGGTCAGAGCAGCTATACAAAGTCTGACGACATTAAGAACTACCAGCATGGCACGAAGGTAGAATCCGTGGTTCAAGCCCCCGGTAAAGTTCTTAAACTTTCCACCGCCGTGGTGTTGGATGAATCGATTAAGAATCTGGATAGAGCCCAGGTTGAACGGATTGTCACGGCAGCCATTGGTTTTGACCAGCAGCGGGGTGACCAAATAACTGTTTCCACCATGACCTTTGACAGGAGTCAATATGATTTGGGTCAGGATTTGGAGAAAACACAACCGGGTAATGAACAGTTATACATGATGATTGCAGCTGCAGCGGGCGGTATACTGTTCCTGTTAGCCCTTATAATCTTCTTTATCCGTCGCCGCAAGAAAAAGACAGAACCGCAGATTATAGAAACCCCGGGCTTACCGGTTGATGAAGCGGCTAAAACCGAGGAAGAGGAAGAGCCTGTGTGGGAGATTCCTCCTCCCAAGGATAAACAAAAGCAGTTAAAGGATCTGGCAGAAGATCGACCTGACGATGTCGCTCGGTATTAAAAGTATGGCTTAGGGAATAAGGTGATAAAACCATGAATTATGATAAACTTACCGGAGAACAAAAAGCAGCCATATTACTTATATCCCTGGGAGCCGATATATCTTCTAAACTCTTAAAGCATGAATTCACGGAGGACGAGGTTGAACGAATTACCGCATCCATTGCGGAAATGGATAAAGTTCCTAATGAAATTCAAAAACAGGTCATTGAGGAATTTATCTATTTGATTCAGGCCAGGGATTATCTGTTAAACGGTGGCGTTAACTATGCCAAGGAACTGCTGGAAAAGACCTATGGCTATGAAAAAGGCTCCGAGATATTAGACAGGATTAGCTCCACCATGCAGTCAATGCCCTTTGGCTCCCTTAGAAAGACCGACCCCAGACATATTTTGAGTTTTATTAGGGAGGAACACCCGCAAACCATTGCCTTTGTCTTGTCCTATTTGAAGCCCGACCAGGCAGCAGTTATCCTGGCCGAGTTGAACCCGCAAATACAAAGCGAGGTTGCCAGGCGGGTGGCTATTTTAGACAGAATTTCACCGGAAGTCGCCAAAGAGGTGGAGAAAGTTCTGGAGAAGAAGCTGGCCTCGGTGGCCCAGCACGAGGAAACGGTGGTTGGCGGCGTGCAGTGTCTGGTTAATATTTTAAACAGGGTAGACCGTGCCACCGAGAAAGCCATCTTCGAGCAACTGGAGCGGGCCGACCCCAACCTCAGCGAAGAGGTTCGCCGCATGATGTTTATCTTTGAGGATATTGTCAAGCTTCACGATATCTCCATTCAAAAGGTGCTGCGTGAAGTGGATAATAAAGATCTGGCACTGGCTATGAAGGGCGCCAACCAGGAGGTGAACAACCGGATTTACAAGAACATGTCCAAACGTGCTGCGGACATGCTCAAGGAAGAAATCGAATACATGGGACCTGTTCGACTAAAGGAAGTAGAAGAGGCCCAGCAGCGCATCGTAAATGTCATCAGGCGTCTGGAAGAAGCCGGAGAAATCGTCATTTCCCGTGGTGGGGAGGATGCGATACTTGTTTAAGGTGATAAAAAGTGCCCCGGTGAATCAGGCCGATCAGGTTTTGCCGTTACGGCAGCTTTCTCTGCCAAGTTCCGTGGAAGACAGTACTCCCACTCCTGAAGAACTTCTAATGACAGCCAAGCACCAGGCCGAAGAAATGATTGCCAGGGCCAAGCACGAAGCAATTCAAATAGTTGAACAGGCAAAAGCGGAGGCTGAACTTATCGCCCGGCAAATAAAGGAGCAGGCAAAGCAGGAAGGCTGGCAGGAAGGAATCAGTGCTTCTGAAGATGAGGCTGAGAGAATTCGCCAACAAGCCAGGGAGGTCTTACAGCAGGCCCGGGAGATATACCGGCACACCCTGAATAAAATGGAACCCGAAATCGTTGACCTGGCGGTGGATATTGCTGAACGGGTGGTCATGACTCAGCTTGCTGTTGAACCACAGACGGTGATGGAAATCGCCAGGGAATGTATGGAATTAGTTAAGAACAGGCCCTTAGTCAATCTCTATGTAAATCATGCTGATCTTCACATTGTAGAAGAAGGCAAGAATCAACTGCTTCAGGGATTACCAGGAAAAGTGGAACTAAACATCCTGGTAGACAACGGTGTTAAGCCCGGGGGCTGCCTTATCGAAACAGACCAGGGACAGGTGGATGCCACCATGGATACCCGGTGGCAGGAAGTATTGAAGGCTTTATACGGCCAGGAGGAATAAACCGATGGAGATTAAGGTTGATATTAACCTTACTCCTTATAAAGAAAGGGTAAACAGGGCCAGAGTTATCAAGCCCATTGGTAAAGTAACCCGGGTTATCGGTCTGATGATTGAGGTTCAGGGGATCATTGCCCGCATTGGAGAGGTCTGCGACATCGTAGTACAGGGAGAACTTGAACCTGTAAGGACTGAGGTGGTGGGCTTCCGGGACAAGCATTCCCTGCTAATGCCACTGGGTGAACTGAGAGGCATTTACCCGGGCTGTGCCGTGGTTCCCACCGGTCGCAACCTAACGATTAAAGTGGGGAAACACTTGTGGGGAAAAGTGTTGGACGGCCTTGGGAGACCCCTTGAGGAAGACGTGAACTTAAGCCTGGGTGAAGAATTTGCCGTGGATAATCGTCCTCCCAATCCTCTTAAACGCCGGCGTATCGACACCGTACTGCTACCGGTGTTCGAGCCATGGATGGATTGCTCACCTGCGGCAAAGGTCAGCGCATTGGTATTTTTGCCGGCAGCGGTGTAGGAAAAAGTACCCTCTTAGGGATGATTGCCCGGCATGGTAGTGCCGATGTAAACGTGATCGCGCTGATTGGGGAGCGGGGGCGTGAGGTGCTGGAATTTCTCCAGGAAGATCTGGGTCCCGAAGGATGGCCCGGTCAATTATTGTGGCCGCCACTTCTGATCAGCCGGCTCTGGTGAGGCTTAAAGGTGCTTTTGTAGCCACCGCCGTCGCTGAATACTTTCGCGATCAGGGTCTGGATGTCATGCTGATGATGGATTCAGTAACCCGTTTTGCCATGGCCCAGCGGGAAGTGGGCCTGGCGGTGGGGGAACCGCCGGCCACCAAAGGCTACACCCCGTCTGTTTTTGCTTTACTGCCCAAACTATTGGAACGTTCCGGGATGGGACAACGGGGTTCGATTACTGCTTTTTATACGGTTCTGGTAGATGGTGACGACTTGAACGAACCCATTGCCGATGCGGTACGCGGTATTTTGGACGGTCATATCGTTTTGACCAGAACCCTTGCTTCCCGCAACCATTATCCAGCCATCGATGTGCTGCAAAGTGTAAGCCGTCTGATGCCGGATATTGCTTCGGAAGAACATAAGGCTCAGGCCGGGATCATTAAAGACTTACTGGCTACCTACCGGCAGTCGGAGGATTTAATTAATATCGGAGCTTATGTTAAGGGGTCTAACCCCAAAATCGATGAAGCTATAGAAAAATATGACAGGATCCTAAGCTTCTTGAAACAATCTCCATCCGAATACAGCGGATACGAGGAGACCTTAAACGGTCTGGCCGATCTGGTGGCAGGGGGTAGATAGTCGTGAAAAAGTTTCAATTCCGACTGGAGCAGGTCCTACAGCAAAAGATAACCAGGGAAGAGCAAGCCCTGCTGGAACAAGTGAAAGCGCAACAGGAATGCAGCCGTTGTGAACAAGAACTGCTGACTACCAAACAAAAGTTAGAGGAAACGCTGTATTACTCCCAAAGGGTTATGGAACCCGGTGAACAAATGCAAACTTTGATGTACCGGGAGCATTTACTTTTAACCATAGACCGCCAAAATAGAAGTTTGCGGCGAGCCCAGGATATATTCCGACTTCGTAAGGATACAGCCATAGCAGCTCGTCAGGAACGCATGGTTTTGGAAAAATTAAAGGAAAAACAATTTGGAGAATATAAAGAACTGGAAATTTATTTGGAGCAAAAAGAGATAGACGAGCTGGCCACCCTCGGTTACTCCCGTAAAGGTTATTAAAAATTTTCAAATGATTGAAAGGAGGTGAAACATGTGCAGATAGGTAAGGTCATGGAAGATTTGGGAGGCTATTTACAGGAAGACGGGTACAGCAAGGTCAACGGGGAAGGGTTTGCCGACCTGCTTCAACTAATGATGGGTTTGGTATCTCAAAGTGACGTTCAAGGGTTGCCGTCATCAAATACGTTACCGTTGGACGGAAAAGAACAGGGATTTCCCGTAACGGCCGAAGCTGGACCAGAAGAAGATGACTTCAACAAGCAAAATAATTTAACTCAAAATAATATTCTCGTTGCAAATCCCGTTTTCTATAACCTGTGCAGCATTGTTCCAGTTAACCAGCCTACGGATATTCAAAGAACTGCCGAAACCTCTCCCGGAGCAGAAGTACCTGCGGGTGGGACATTCGCCAATTTCGGCGGCAATAACTTGACCTCTCAACAAGCATCACAGAACCGTGAGCAATTAGAAATGATGGTAAACCTCAGTCCCTCCGGCAATGAGGGAAACGTCACAATCCAGTCTAAAGCCCTGACTTTGGAACAGGGAAGAGTAACCGGTATTCCCTCATACGACGATGCGGAGCTGACTACATCACCTAAACAAGCGGGTCAAGGAGTTCTGTCACAACCATTGGTTGAGGGGAATTCGCCGTTACAGCTAAATAATGACATACCGCTGAATAAAACTGTTCTGTCTCCAGGGCTGCCGGAGAATAATCAACTCCTGATAACACCTCAAGTGAAAGACGCTACACAACAGGTTGTTTGTGTTTACGATTCCAGCCCTCGCCCCGGAGTATTTGTACAGGAAGCTGATACAGTTATTCGGCCGGTGGAACAAACAGCAACCCCGGACTCTATGGAAGGAAACGCTTTTACACCCGTTAAGGAACGTGGACATTTTACCGGTATTCCCGGTCAAGAAGGCTCAAAATTACAACCTCTTCCCGGAAACATAGATGAACCGGGCAGTGCTGTTGAAATAACAAGAGTTTCCGCAGGCAAGGAGAAGCCGCTGGAGAAGCTGTTAGGACAGGAATCAACACCGAATCTTCCAAACGATCAGGAATTACAGCAGGCAGAGTCCCGGAAAAATGGAACGTCAGTGGTTCCGTCACAGCCTGTCCTAAACCCAAAGGATGAACAACAGGTTGATGCCGGAATAACCCGGGGAAAACCTTCTCTGTCCGTTGATCAACTGGTTGAAACGGGGGATGCAGGGAACCAACCAAATGGTGACCTCTCCGGGGGAAAACAAAACTTAGATCGATCAGCTAAGAAAGAAACTGTTCCCCAAAAGGAAGGGGTTTCGCCAGAGGTAAAATTGCACTACGCTCAGGAAACGATCCATAGTTCTGCTGCCAAGCCGGTGGAACAAAACAACATTTCTTTTTTGAACAGGGAGGTGCCGATAACACACCTACCGGTCCGACTGACTGAAATGATCCGGGCCATGCTGGTTCAGCAAAGCGCCGGGGAGACAACGTTAAAAATGAGGCTTAAGCCTGAACAGTTAGGTGAAGTTACTGTAAAATTGACCTGGTCTAAAGGGGAGCTTACCGCCCAATTTGTTACTTCTTCCGGCATGGCAAAAGAAGCATTGGAGTCTTCCTTTCCTCAGCTAAAGGAAATTTTGGCTCAACATAACATCCGGCTTGGTGAAGCGGCGGTGTTTGTGGGACAGCAGAGTGGGCAAGGGAACCAACACTCTTTCAGCCAGAGTCAACTATGGTACACCAAAGGACAGGGTAAGTATAAAGGGGGATACCCCGGCATCCAAGTTCAAGAGGAACCAACCTCTACCGGTCATATCTTAAATGAGGATACAGGGGTCAATATTGTGGTGTAAGGAGGTGTGGTATGGAAGTTAATCAAACAAACAACAGCAATAACAGCGATCTTTACCTTTCCAATAAAAAGCAGAGGGAACCGATCAAGACCCTGGACAAAGATGCCTTCCTGCAAATTATGATTGCACAGCTAAGGTACCAGGACCCCAGCAGTCCAATGGACAGCAGTAAGTTCATTGAACAAATGGCAGCATTTACCACCTTGGAGCAAATTACAAATTTGAACAGCCATATGGAAAAGTTATATTCCTTACAACAATTCAGCCAGGCTTCGTCCTTGATGGGGTGCGAAGTGACTCTGATGAACGGGGAAGAACCACTTACCGGCACGGTTGAACGGGTTACCATGGGCGAGAAAGACATAAAGCTCTGGGTAAGCGGTATGCCCTACACTTTGGAGCAAGTGATCGCAGTAGAAAGGAGGGCCACTGATGGATCTGAAGAATTACTCCAATTACTCACCAATACTCACCAACAGCAGGCCGGTAGCACCTCCGAAGCGAATCAGCCACAGACGAGGAAGCCGGGGCAGCCGAACCAACCTCATAACGTCTCCTTTGATGAGCTGTTACACCGGGAGCTAAACTGGCAGCAGGAAGTAAAATTATCCGCCCATGCGGAAAAAAGGCTTAAGGAAAGAAACATCTCTTTATCGCAAGAGGACTTCAACAAAATAAACAAGGCCGTTCAACAGGCGGCAGCCAAGGGTTCCAGAGATTCCTTGATTTTATACAGGGATATGGCCCTGGTAACCAGTATTACAAACCGAACAGTCATTACAGCCGTAGACGGCAAGAGTATGGAAGAGCATGTTTTCACCAATATTGACAGTGCAGTAATTGTCAAGTAGCGCAGCTGGCCCGAAAGGAAGCTGCTGAATTCCACTGACCGACTGAAGTGGAATCAAAAAGGAGGATAAATAAATGATTCGTTCTTTATATTCCGGTATTTCGGGCATGAGAAACCACCAAATTCGTATGGACGTGGTGGGTAATAACATCGCCAACGTAAACACCACCGGTTTTAAGGCCGGTCGGGTAAACTTTCAGGATGCCTTGAGTCAGACAATCCGTTCCGGCGGAGACGGCACCAACCCCGCACAGGTGGGTTCGGGAATGTCTGTGGGATCTATTTCTAACAACTTTTCTCAAGGCCCCAAACAGAGCACCGGCAGAACCCTCGATATGGCCATTGATGGCAATGGTTTCTTTGTAGTTAAGGATAGCGCCAACAATGAGTATTACACCAGGGAAGGTATCTTCTTTATGGACGATGAGGGCTACCTGGTAAACGGCGACGGGTTGAGAGTTCAGTCCAGCCAGGGGGATATCAGGGTGTATAACGGCCCCATTTCAACCATTAGCGTTGGCCCCAATGGCGCCATAACCGGTACAAACACTTCGGGAGATCCCTTGATGTTTACTTCAGGTGCCTCAGTTAAACCTCAACCGACCAAAGTTATAGAAGCAAGCCTGGTAGGGGGGGCAATAACAAACCCTGTACCAATTGTTTCATCAAACGGTTCATTAGCTGGGGATGCTATTGTGCCAGCTGTACCTCCGGTAGAGGCAAAGGTAGCCGGCAATAGTGACGGCGTTGTGCAGCTGGGCATATCTTTACCACCGGTTGATATGTCAGGCGCAGCCTATGAACTTACAATTGAGTATAATGACGGTAATACTACAATAGGACCTATTACTCTTAATGGAGGACTAAATAGTGTGTCGAGTTGGCAAGATTTAGCTACCAAACTACAGGCTGCTATCGACGGGTCCGCTATTGGTCCCAATAAGGTTAAAGTCAGCTATAATGAAAGCCCCTTTGGTAGTTTGGTATTCGAGACGATAACTGATCCGGATGCTACTAACGGAGCCGGGGATCCTATTACACCGAGCATTACCTTAGGCGGTGCAGGTGTTGCTAAATATATGGGAAGTGTCACTAACCTAAGTAATGCAGGTACTGCTGTGGTTACCAAAGATTGGTCAGGAAGAACATTTTCCGTTGACGTTGGAGACGGATGGCATAATATAACCACAGATGCTTCCTTTAACGCTATTACAAGTGGTAATGACCTTGCAAGTAAACTTCAAGCTTTAATTGATGCGCAAGCTGGGGGTGCAGGTAATGCAAAAGTAAAGGTAACATGGGATACTGACCACTTGGTCTTTACACCTGCTTCCGGGTACTCCAAAATAACTCTTGGCGGGCCCGATCTCCCGGATTTCGTTGGAGCAGCTTCTACAGCACAAGAAAATAACATGGACTGGAGTAAAAAGGATATCTCCGTTAATTATAACGGGACAACTTACACCTTCACTGAGTATGAAATGAAAATGGCAGGGCTAAATAGCATTACAAGCGGAAGCGCCCTTGCCGCTGCAATGAAAAAACTGATCAATACTAAAATAGGATCCGATAAGGTTGACGTTACCTGGTCTACCGACCACCTTGTTTTTAATACTAAAGATACGACCGGCTTAGGTATTAAGCCTAATATTACTATAACCGGGGCGGATGCCGACGACTTTATTGGAAATAGCCCTATTATCAAAGAAGGAACTGCCAGCATGTTACCGCCACCGGCTTCTCAGGAACCTAATAATGTTATTAAATTGGCTACCTTCCAGAATCCGGAAGGGCTTACCAAGGCAGGCAGAAACTTGTTCCAAACTTCTGCATCATCAGGACGGTAACTTACGGAAGAGGAAACTCTCCCGGCTACGGTACCATCCAATCGGGTTACCTGGAAATGTCCAATGTCGACCTGACAGAAGAATTCACCAACATGATCACCACCCAGCGCGGCTACCAGGCCAGTGCCAGGGTCATCACAGTATCTGACACATTACTTGAGGAACTTATCCAGCTTAAACGGTAGTCCCGTAAGTAAACCAAATTCAAACATGTAAAGGGTGAGTAGAAAGTGGCGGCAGCACCGCAGCAAGCAGCACCGCAGTTGCAGAAAAAGAAATTCTTTACCGTCAAGACCTTGCTGATTATCCTAATTATCCTTTTATTATTAGCCGGTCTGGGTGTAGGGGGCTATATCTACTTGAAAAGCACTCTCGCCAGTGAAAAAAAATCAGGCCCGGACCCTGAAAAATTGGTTACTTTCAGTATGGGCAGCCTGCTGGTGAACCTTGCTGATCCCGGTGGCAGCAACTTTATGCGACTCACCCCGGTATTGGAATACGAGGAAAACAAGAAACTTGGAGAGGAACTCACCAAGAACAAAGTAATTCTGCAAGACTGTATTATACGGGTCATCCGTAAAAAGAAGCTGGCGGATGTTCAACCGCCGGACAGCATTGATAAAGTGGCAGATGAGTTAAAGGCGGAGATTAATAAAAACCTCCACCAAGGCAAGATTCACCGGGTTTATTTTTCGGAATATCTCACTCAGTAAGGGTGATGCATGATGATGACGGAAAAAGAAATAGAGCAGTTTCTGAGTGAGCTGAACGGAACACAGAGCGGGGGGGAAGCGGCCGTGAAAAAGGTCCGCTTTCCTCCCCTGGATTCCTTGCGCCAGGAGAGAACAATTAAAACCAGTTTGGCCCATATTGAAGATGTTAAAGTGACCATCAGCGCTGAACTGGGAGAAATAACGTTAAAGTTTCGTGAAGTGCTGAACCTGGATGTTGGTTCCGTAATTGACCTTGAAAAGTCCGCCGGTGACGCTATTAATGTTTATGTCAATGACAAAAAAGCAGCTCTGGGGGAAATAATTGTAGTAAACGACAGTTTTGCTGTAAGGATAAACAAGCTTATACCCCCGAAAAAGGTCAGGCGAGAGAGTGAATAATGGATAGCGAAACTCTATGGCTGTTTATAAGAATGATCATTCTATTACCTCTGGTGCTGGTGCTGGCCTATTTTACCATTAAATACGGCTTAGCCCGCAACAAAGGGTTTACCGCCGGCGCCCGGCACATGAGGGTTGTGGAGCATTTGCCCCTGGGGCCGAAGGGCGGGCTGACCCTGGTGGAAATCGGAGGACGCTATTATCTGGTGGCCTTCCAGGAAGACAGCATTTCTCTATTAAAAGAATTTGATTCATTACCGGAACCGATCACCGGCACTGGGGCTGGCCCCGGGTCGGTAAAGGATTTTAAAGAAGTTTTGTCCCAGCAGATGAAGCAGTTATCACAACAATACCTGACCGGGTTGCGCCGGCAGGGAAAAAGCGGGAGTGGGTGTCCGGAAGGTGATCAGGAGGAAAAAAAGTAGCAAATTCATTCTATTGATTCTTACAGCGCTGTTTCTATTTATGCTGCCAACCGGGGTTTTTGCGGAACCCCTGATTCCGATACCCAATATTAACTTAAATGTGGAGACAGCCAACCAACCCCAGCAGGTGGTAGACAGTGTCAAGCTGTTAATCTTTTTAACCCTGCTGTCGCTGGTCCCCGCCTTTTTAATAATGCTGACTTCCTTTACCCGGATTATTGTGGTGCTTTCTTTTTTACGCAGTGCCCTGGGCACCCAGACACCGCCCAACCAGGTGTTGATCGGATTGGCCCTCTTTCTTACGATTTTTATCATGTCGCCTGTTTACCAGGACATGAACCGGAATGCCATTCAACCTTATTTAGCCAATCAACTGACCTATGAACAGGCCATGGATAAAGCAGCGGAACCACTGAGGAACTTTATGTCCAGGCAAACCCGGGAAAAGGACCTGGGCTTGTTCCTCGGTGTGGCCAAGATGGACAAGCCCAAGAACATCAATGAAGTTCCCATGTCCGTTCTGGTGCCTGCCTTTGTGATCAGCGAGCTGAAGACGGCCTTTCAAATTGGTTTTATTCTATTCGTACCGTTTCTGGTTATTGACCTTGTGGTGGCCAGCGTCCTGATGTCCATGGGGATGTTTATGCTGCCGCCGGTCATGGTTTCCTTGCCCTTTAAACTGCTGTTGTTTGTGATGGTGGACGGCTGGTACCTGGTGGTTAAATCCCTGGTGGAGAGCTTTAGGTAGGAGGGCTTGCTGTGACTCAAACATACGTATTGCACCTGGCTCGGGAAGCCTTAATGATGGTGGTAATTCTTTCCCTCCCCGCCCTGGGAATGGCTATGCTGGTGGGTCTGATTATCGGTATTTTACAGGCCACCACACAAATCCAGGAACAGACCCTGTCCTTTGTGCCCAAGATGGTGGCGGTCTTTGTAACTTTAATTGTGGCCGCAGGGTGGCTTTTGAATATTGCCATCAGGTTTACCACCCGGCTGTATGAGCAGATCCCCAATCTGGTCCGCTAGGAGTGCAGGAAGTGCTGAATCTTGATTTTATCACTGTTTTCTTTTTGGTATTTATACGGATGGCCTCCTTTGTCTTCTCCTGCCCCCTTTATGCTGTGCCGGGGATTCCCCCGCTGGTAAAGGCCGGACTTTCCTTTATCCTGGCGGTGCTGGTGACTCCCCTGGTGCAGCCGCCCTCCCTGGAGTTTCCCGGCGGCATGTGGGGGTTTGGCCTGGCGGTGTTCAGTGAGGTGGGTGTGGGACTGGCCCTGGGCCTGGTATGCACCTTTGTCTTTAACGTAGTAAAAATTGCCGGGCAACTACTGGACTTTCAAATCGGCTTTGCCATGTCTGCCGTAATGGACCCCTTGAGCGGCAGTATGAATACCCTTATTTCCAAGTTTCTTTTCTTTATGACACTGGTTTTATTCATGAATGTGGACGGGCACCATGCCTGATCAGGGCGCTGATCAAAAGTTACGAGATGGTCCCTTTAACAGCGGCAGGGATTAACGGGGAAGTCACGCTTTTAATCATACGAATTTTTACCGATACCTTTGCCCTGGCCATACAAATCTGCGCGCCGGTGGTGGCAATTTTAGTCATTACCGACCTGGCCATGGGTCTGATTGGTAAGACAGCACCTCAGTTGAACATTTTCCAACTGGGCTTTCCTTTGAAGATTGCGGTGGGGGTTTCGTCGCTGGCCATCCTTTTACCGGCCCTGACCTCCGTCTTTAAATATTTGTTTGATACCCTGCAGAAAGATCTCTTACTCTTAATGAAGGGGTTGGCCTGATGCCGGAAGGTTCTCAGGAAAAACCGAACAGGCGACGCCCAGGCGGTTGCAGGAGGCCAGGCGGAAAGGTCAGGTGCCGAAAAGCGCCGATCTGAACGGGGCTCTCCTGCTGCTGGTGGCCGGATTGTTTGCGCTGTTGTCCAAGGACGATCTGATCACCCAAACCCAGAAGTATTTCTATACATACTTTAACAGCTTTGTGCACCGCCAGCAGCCGGATTCTTATTTAGTAGAACTGCTGATTGGATTTACGGTGAATGTTTTTGCTGTTTTCGTTCCCTTCTTTATCATCCTGATGGTGGTGGCCCTGGGAGCCAATTTGGCCCAAATCGGTTTTTTGTTTGCCCCCGAGGCCATTAAGCCCAGGCTGGACAAATTGAACCCGCTGAACGGCCTGAAAAACATGTTCAGCGGCCGCGCCATGTTTGAGTTGGTTAAATCACTGTTTAAAATTGTTATAGTGGGATGGGTCATTTACGCAGCGGTGATGGGTGAACTGGCCAACCTTCTGGCCATCTTTCACTCGCCCCCGCAAACCATGTTCAATCAGGTCTTGACGGTGGCTCTCAAAGTACTTTTATGGGGTGCCGCGGTTTACCTGGGCATCGCCTTGCTGGACTTAGTCTACCAGCGGTATGCCTTCCAAAAGCAGATGCGGATGAGCAAGCAGGAAGTAAAGGATGAGTATAAGCAGACCGAAGGAGATCCGCAAATCAAGGGCTGGCTGCGCAGGCGCCAGCGCCAGTTATTGATGAATTTGGTCCGTAAGGAAGTACCCCGGGCCACGGTGGTTGTCACCAACCCCACCCATTATGCGGTGGCGTTAAAGTATGAACAACCCATGGCGGCTCCGCTGGTGGTGGCCAAGGGTACAGACCAACTGGCCAAACAGATTCGGCAAATCGCCAAGGAACATAACGTTCCTGTTATAGAAAACGTCGAGGTAGCCCGGTTTCTTTATGCCCATGTGGAGATTGGGCAGGCCATCCCGATAACAATGTACCAGGCAGTGGCAGAAATACTGGCCATGGTATACCGGTTAAGCAGAAAAGAAGGTATTTTTAAAGATAAAGGCAACAAAAATGGAGGTTTGCAATAAGTGGCAGCACCCACATCCCTGGCAGCCAATTTAAAACAGTATAGCGACCTGATCATTGCCGGTCTTGTTATCGGCATTGTGCTGCTGATTATTATTCCCCTGCCCCCGGGCATGCTGGATTTTTTCCTCATTCTCAGCATGTCGTTGGGTCTGGTGATTATGTTAATCACCATGTTTACCACGGAGCCCCTGCAGTTTTCGATTTTTCCGACACTGCTGCTGGTGACCACGCTGTACCGGCTGGCCCTTAATATTTCTTCCACCCGCCTGATCCTGGGGGACGGGGCCGCGGGAAAGGTCATCGAGCCTTTGGCCAGTTTGTGGTGGGCGGCAATTATGTAGTCGGCGCGGTGGTCTTTATTATCATCACCGTTATTCAGTTTGTGGTCATTACCAACGGTTCAGGCCGGGTGGCGGAAGTGGGTGCCCGTTTTACCCTGGATGCCATGCCGGGAAAGCAGATGAGCATCGATGCGGACCTCAACTCCGGCTTAATTACCGAAGATGAGGCCCGGGCCAAAAGGGAACGCTTGCAAAGGGAAGCGGATTTCTTTGGGGCCATGGACGGTGCCAGTAAATTCGTGCGCGGCGATGCCATTGCCGGTATTGTCATTCTACTAATTAATATTTTAGGCGGCTTTGTCATTGGTGTGGTCCAAATGGGCATGCCCATGGACGAGGCCTTAAAAAGGTTCACCATCTTAACCATCGGTGATGGACTGGTGGCCCAGATACCGGCCCTTTTAATCTCCACGGCCGCCGGTATTTTGGTGACCAGGGCCACTTCCGACGGCACCTTTGGCAAGGATTTGTCCAGGCAATTTCTGAATTTCCCCAAGGTGCTGTTGCTGGCGGGGGTTATTCTGGGCATTATCGGCTTGATTCCGGCCATGCCCAACCTTTTAATCCTGTCCATGGCGGCGGTGCTGCTTTACTCGTCCCTGGCCATTACGCGGGAAAGAAACAAGAAAACCTTGGCCGAGCAGCAGGCCCAGGCATTACAGTCCCAGAAGCAGCAAAGACGTGAGCCGGAAAATGTTTTCAGCTACTTTCAGGTGGACCCGCTGGAAATTGAAATTGGCTACAATTTGATTTCCCTTACGGATGAATCCCAGGGCGGCGACCTGCTGCAGAGGTTGGCTGCCGTTCGCCGGCAGTGCGCCTCCGAAATGGGCATTCTTGTGCGGCCTATCCGTATCCGGGATAACATGCAGCTCCCTTACAACGCTTATGTCATTAAAATCCGCGGCGTAGAAGTGGCCGGCGGGGAACTGATGCCGGGGCATCACCTGGCCATGGACCCCCTGGGACAGGACCTCAAGTTCAACGGCATTCCCACCACAGAACCCACCTTTAACCTGCCCGCCTGGTGGGTGACCGGGCAGGACAGGGAGTTTGTGGAGCTCAATGGGTTTACGGTGGTTGATTGTTCCACGGTTCTGGTGACGCACCTCACAGAAATTCTCAAACAGCATGCCCACGAACTGCTGGGCCGGCAGGAAGTAAAAGAATTGGTTGAGGTGGTGAAGGAAAAGAACCCGGCGGTGGTGGAAGAACTGGTGCCGGATATGCTTTCTCTGGGTGAAATCCAAAAGGTGCTGCAAAATTTACTGAAAGAAAGAGTTCCCATTCGGGACCTGGCAACCATTTTGGAAGCCCTGGCGGACGGGGCCAGGTTAAACAAAGACCCGGATTACCTGACAGACAATGCCCGCCAAAGCCTGTCCCGGACCATTTGCCAGCGCTATGCCGACGGGCAGGGCAAGCTGTCTGTTATTACATTGCATCCCAAGTTGGAGCAAAATGTTCAGGAGGCCATTCAGCAAACGCAATTTGGCGCCTACCCTGTCCTTGAGCCCCGACTGGTGAGAAAATTACTGGATAAGCTAAATGCCGTGGTGGAAGATGTCACGATGCGGGGTGCCAACCCGGTGCTGCTTTGCTCCCCCAGGGTACGTTTACCCTTCAGGCGGTTAATCGAAAGGTATCTGCCGAACCTGGCGGTGCTTTCCTTAAATGAAATACCGGCAAATGTAGAAGTGGAAGCCATTGGGACGGTGAGCATTGATTGAAAATAAAAAAATATACCGTCAGCACGATGCAGGAAGCAATTCAGCTCATTAAACAGGATTTAGGTCCTGAGGCAGTTATTGTCAGCAGCTATAAAATAAAAGGCCCCGGTTGGACGGGCTGGTTTCGAAAGATACTGGAGGTTACAGCGGTGCTGGATGACGCCCCGGTACTGGAAGTAAAAAAACTGCCCCCGGCGGCGGAACCGGAGGAAAAGTTAAACTTGAAGCCCCAGCCGGAGCCCCCGAGACCAACCTATTATACAAATTACCAGGTGATACGAAGCCAGGGCACTGCTTATGATACCTTTAACGGCCGCGTTGAGCGGGTGAAACTACCGGAAACCAATTTTCAACCTTTACTGGACGAGGCGCTGCTGCAGATGGCGGAAATAGACCTTGGAACGAAGGTGAAAGGCATGGAACTACATGGCAGAAACAATCATGTATACCAGCGCTGGCTTGACAAACTGCTGGATATGGATATCCAGGAGGGAGTGGCCAGGGCTTTGCTGGAGGCAACCCTGCGGGAAGTCAGAGAGTACGTGTCCGATGATATGATCGAGCTGTCATTGATAAATAAGACCGCCGAAATTTTAAAGTCCGCTTGCCGTAGAGAAGAGGACGCTCGTTTTATGACCTTTGTGGGGCAGCCCGGCGTTGGAAAAACTACCACTCTGACAAAACTGGCTACCCGATTCCAGCTGCTGCAAAAGAAAAAAGTGGTTCTAATTACCATTTATACCTATCGATACGGTTCTACCGATCAATTAAAGGTCTATGGGGAAACCCTTGACGTGCCGGTGGAAGTGGTCATGACCCCTGCCGAACTGCGCCAGGCCATTGAAAAACATACTGATAAAGATCACCTTTTAATTGATACCGTTGGCCGTTCTGCCAAAAATACCGGGCAGGTACTGGAACTGAAGGCTTTTTGGAAGTCATTCCCAATGAACAGGATATTTTCCTGGTTCTTAATGCCAGCACCAAGGACCGGGATATGTTCCGTACCATCAAGGACTTCCGCATTGCCCATTTTAATAAATTTATCTTTACTAAGACTGACGAAACCGAAACACTGGCTCCATATTAAATGTGGTAAGCCGCACCGGGTTGCCCATTGCATATTATACGGACGGGCAGAGTATTCCCGATGACCTGGAAAAGGCTCATCCCAAAAAGTTAGCCAATTTATTGTTTAGGAGTGCCGATCGTTATGAGGAGTCCGGATCATAACTTGCTTCAGACAGTCAACCGAAGAAGTGACTCCGGGTCCAGGGTTATTGCAGTAACCAGTGGTAAGGGGGGCGTTGGGAAATCCAATCTGGTGGTAAACCTGGCCGTAGAACTCAACCGGCGTGGCTACCGGGTGGCTATTTTTGATGCCGACCTGGGAATGGCCAATGCCGAGGTGCTGTTGGGGATTGTCCCAAAGTACACTTTATACGATTATTTGTTTAACGGAAAAAGCATTGATGAAATTCTGGCGTCTTCCCCCCAGGGAATTGAGATCATTTCAGGGGGTTCCGGCTTTGTGGAACTGGCCAACCTGGACCATCAGGCTAGAAAGCGGCTGGGGCGAGGACTGCAGGAACTTGACCGCAAGTTTGACTTTGTACTGGTGGATACCGGTGCCGGTATTTCCAGGACAGTCCTGGGATTTGTTGCCGCGGCGGACGAGGTCATTGTCGTTATTACGCCGGAGCCAACCTCCCTTACGGATGCCTATGGATTAATTAAAGTTCTTTCAAAATATAATGTTCATAACGAAATGATGGTTGTTGTTAACCGGGCCACCGACGAAAGGGAAGCCCAGCGAACCTACCAGTCTATGGAATCAGCCACAGGTCAATTTCTGCAAGTTCGCCTGATCAACCTGGGTTACCTGCCGGAAGACAGTACGGTAGTCCAGGCAGTAAAACACCAGCAACCTTTTATCAAGATGGCTCCTGCCGCCCCGGCATCACAGAATTTGGCAAAAATCGCCAGCCACCTGATTTCAGGCAGAGAGGAAGAACCCATGGGGATACAAGGTTTCTTTGGTAAGCTAATTCGTTTGTTTGGTAAAGGGAGCTAAAAGTATGAAAGTAGAAAAGTTAAAAATCGGACAGAAGGTTACCATTTTTCCTGTGGATCAGGACGAACAGTATGTGAGTTCGGTATATGACATTGATGCCAGAGGCATTTATGTACTATCCCCTTTGCCGGTGCTCGCCCGCTGGTACTGACCCACGGGCATAAGGTTCAGTTGAAATACCTGGGGGAAGGCAGTGCCTACATTTTTGTTACCGAAGCCATCGGCAGGAAAAGTGAGCAGGACAGGCTCCCCATGTACATATTTAAACATCCCCCGGATTCGGAAATCAGAAGAATCCAAATGCGGGAATTTGTCCGGGTGCCTGTTACGATCAAGGTGCAATATGCCCCGCCCCATGAAAAGGATACAGCTGTTCTCAAAAAAGCTTACACCGTTGATATAAGCGGCGGTGGAATGAAGGTTGCCGTTAAGGAGCCCATTAACAAAGGGACCATGGTTCTGTTAACCTTTACGCTGAATATAAAGACCAAGAAAAAACAGCAGGAATTTAAGTTACCGGCCCAGGCTGTTCGATGCCAGTTGGTTGATGAAGATACAAAGGTGTATCACGTGGGATTCAAATTTCTGGATATCAAGCCACCCCAGCAGGACTTGATAATGGCTTATGTTTTTGAGCGTATGGTGGAGATAAAACGCAGACAGTAACTGGAAGTGGAAAGTATGTCGATAAACCTGGCATGGGAAAAGTTTATAACGACCCGGGATGAGGAAGCCAGGCAGAAACTTATTATTCACCACCTGCCTTTGGTCAAACATTTGGCCGGCCGGGTGGCGGTAAAACTGCCCGCCCTTATTCAACGGGAGGACCTGGAAAGTTATGGAGTCATCGGACTGATGGAGCACTGGACAAATATGACCCTGCCATGGGGAACAGCTTTGATTCCTATGCCTACCACCGCATAAGGGGGGCCATGCTGGATGAAGTTCGCCGGCAAAACTGGCTGCCCAGGACCGCCTGGCAAAAGTTTCAACTTTTGAAAAGCACCCGGGAGCGTCTGGAAGCAGAACTGGGACAAGCTGTTTCTGATGTGGTGTTGGCCAGAGAAATGGGGATACCCGTGGAGGAGCTGCACCAGTTGATTTTTCACGCCAACCGCATGTACTTGCAGTCACTGGACGAAGAACTGTCCGGCAATGACGGCAGTCTCATGAGCAAACTGGATTTGGTGGAAGACATAAACAGCCCGGATCCCTTAAGCATTGTGGAGGAGAAGGAAAATAAGAGGCTTTTAACGCAAGCCATCGAGATGCTGGGAGAAAGGGATAAGCTGATCCTGTCTCTTTACTATAGTGAAGGTTTAACTTTAAAAGAAATTGGTCAGGTGTTGGAGGTATCGGAATCCAGGGTTTGCCAGCTGCATACCCAGGTCATGAAAAGGTTGAGAGAAACCCTGCAGGATATGCTAAATCGTTAGTTCGGAGGGGAAAGAAATGCTGCGAGGTCTGTATATCACCATGAACAGCCTGGACGTTCAACAGGCGAAATTAAACAATATCTCGAATAATTTGGCAAACCTTGCCACAACCGGATACAAAAAGAACAATGTGGTGGTAAACCAATTTTCCGAAACCCTGCAACTGGCTTTGGAGGCCAACGGTCCCGGCGGCAAGCGTCAACCCATCGGCCAGGGCAACCTGGGCAATATGGTTACCCAGGTGCATATCGATTATAAACCGGGCCCCCTGACAGAAACCGGCAATTTAACGGATTTGGCCCTGGAAGGGAAAGGATTTTTTGTCGTGGAAAACGACAACGGCGACCAGCTCTATACCCGGGACGGTTCCTTTCATGTGGATGCCGAAGGCAATCTTTTGAGCAGTGAAGGATACCGGGTGCTGGGCGAAGGGGGACCAATAACCCTCGAAGACCCGGAACACCTGGCGATACGGGAAGACGGCACCATTTTTTCGGGCGAGGGTGAAGAGGTCGAAGAAGTGGATAAACTCCAGATCGTAGAGTTTGCAGACCCTGCTTTGTTAAAAAAGACAGAAGGCAATTATTTTACCGACCCGGAAGGGTCCGCTGAACCGGCTGTATCCACCACGGTGGTGCAGGGATGGCTGGAAAGATCCAATGTGGACCCGGTGCAGGAAATGATTGATATCATTCCTGTGGCCCGTATCTATGAGTCCAGCCAGAAATTGGTTCAAGTGAACGATGAACTGCTGGATAAGGTCATCAACCAGGTAGGGCGTGTCAAGTAGACTTGGGACTTTATCATATAAAATTTTTATAAGCGGGTGATCGAATGATTATTAAGACCCTGGCCAGCGGAGCCTCCGGCATGCGGGCCCACCAAGTAAAGTTAGACACCATCGGCAATAACATCGCCAATGTCAATACCACCGGCTTTAAAAGAAGCAGGGCCAATTTTGCGGATATCGTCCGGCAGGCCTTAGGAGATGAAGGTGTTCCTACCACCGATGATCCAGGCCTGAGGGAGGTTCCGGGGTAAGGATGGTGTCCATCGCCAGAATCATTGATCAGGGGGACTTGATGCAAACCGGTCGTGACCTGGATTTAGCCATTGAAGGGCAGGGGTTCTTCAAGGTGATGCCTGCCAGCGGAGAGGATGATAAAGAATACTATACCAGAGACGGTTCCTTTTACATTACTACCGTCGATGACGAACCGAAATTAGTAAATTCAAGCGGTTATAAGTTGGACTGGGACGGTGAACTGGACCCGGAAACCTATAAAGTCTATACCGTAGACGAAAAGGGTAAGGTCTGGGGCCAAAAAATTGCAGATGGCAAAATGGAGGAGTTAGGGACCATTGAACTGCATACCTTCCCGGCTCCAGGCAATCTACTGAATAAAGGCAACAACCTTTATATTCCAACTGAAGCCAGCGGCGAGGCTACATCCGGGGCACCCGGCGAAGAGGGGCTGGGATTGATACGGTCGGGCTATCTGGAACGCTCCAACGTGGACCTGGCCACGGAAATGATCGGCATGATTGAGGCCCAGCGGGCCTATGCGGCCAATTCCCGCACCATTCAAACAGCTGATGAAATGTGGGACCGGGCCAATAATTTACGAAAATAAGGTAAATCTGCCTTAATATAGAGAGATTGGACATGATATCATAGCCTAAAGGGGGGCAGACATGGAGCTGTCAAAGGGAAATGCGGAAATCCAGGTCGGCATCGCCGACTACAAGGTCGCAACTTCCCCCCATCGACTGATAACCCTGGGTCTGGGTTCCTGTGTTGGGGTGGCGCTATACGATTCTGTTACGAAGGTAGGGGGGCTTTTACACATCATGCTTCCCGACAGTACACAATTTAACAACGTAACCAAGCTGGCGAAGTTTGCGGATACAGGGATTCCGATCATGATCGAAGACATTAAGCGCAGGGGCGGCAACCCGAGCCGGTTAACCGCCAAACTGGCAGGGGGAGCCCAGATGTTCTCGGGGCTGGATGAAAAATTTGTATTAAACATCGGACAACGAAACTCAGCCATGGTCCGTGACATCTTATGCAGAATAGGGATCCGCATCCTGGCCGAAGAACTGGGCGGCAACCGGGGCCGAACCATGATCTTTGATACTTCCAACGGGCAGGTAACGATACGAACAATCGGATCTCCCTTAAAGGTGATATAAAATGACAGACTTTGAACGTTTTAAGGAGAGGGTTTATCAAACCTTTGGTCTGGATCTTAACAGTTATAAAGAGAACCAACTGAAAAGACGTTTGGATAATTTATTAACCCGCAAGCAATATGCAGATTGCCAGGTTTTCTTTAACTACTTGAATAGCAACCGAAATGCCTGGCACGAGTTTTTGGACTATCTGACCATCAATGTCTCGGAATTCTTTCGGGATGTTAAAATGTTTCAAACCTTGGAGTCCAAAATATTGCCGGAGCTGTTGCAGAAAAGGGGCAGTCTGAAAGTCTGGAGCGCAGCATGTTCCAACGGGTGCGAGCCCTATACCATCTCCATCATTCTGGAGGAGATCGCTCCCGGAAAGAGACATCAAATCGATGCCACTGATATCGACAGCACCATCCTGCAGGCGGCAGCGGTGGGCAGCTACGGTGCGGATGCGGTAAGAAATGTGGCAAAGGAACGGTTAGCCAGATATTTTACCCTGGAACAAGGGAAATATCACATTTCCAGTAAAATAAAATCGAAAGTTACCTTTAAGCAGCATAACCTGTTGGCCGATAATTATCCTAAAGGCTACGATTTGATTGCCTGTAGAAATGTGACCATCTATTTTACCCGGGAAGCCCAGGATAAGGTGAACTTCAAATTTGCCCAGTCCTTGAACCCCGGAGGGTACTTATTTATCGGTGGCAGTGAAACGATCTTCAATTATGCAGAAATGGGCTTTGAAAAGGTTTCTCCGTGTTTCTACCGAAAAAATAACCAGTTGACGGTGGCTGAAAGGATGGGATGAAATGGCCGGTAACCGGGTTTTGACAGATACCCATATGGACGTACTGAAGGAAATTGGCAATATAGGTCTTGGTAATGCAGCTACCGCTTTGGCTACCATGGTCAATAAACGTATCAATATGGCAGTTCCCCAGAGCAGGTTCCTGTCTCTGGAAGAGTTGATGGAGCTGGTGGGCGGTTCGGAAGAAGTAGTTTGCTGCGTGAGCCTACGGCTGGAAGGAGATGTGCCGGGACAGATCCTGTTTTTATTCAACCTGGAAAGCACACTTAACCTGGTGGATATGCTGATGGGCCTGGAAAAGGGAACTACCCGGGAACTGGATGAAATGGGAGAGTCGGTGGTCAAGGAAATAGGTAATGTTTTAACAGGCTCTTTTCTCAGCGCCATCGGTACCATGACCGGGCTGAAACTGCTGCCCACCGTTCCCATGTTTGCCACCGATATGCTGGCTGCGGTGCTGAGCGCTTCGCTGGTTGCCGGGGGTTACGTTGAGGAGCATATTTTGATGATTGAAACATTGTTGTTTGAGGACCAGGAACAAATCAGGGGGCACTTTTTCCTAATTACTGAACAGGGCTCACTGCAAACGCTATTTAGTTCTTTAGGGCTCACACTATAATTATTAGGGGGATTAGTAGAATGAGCAAGCGTATTCTTATTGTGGATGATGCTGCCTTTATGCGTATGATGATTAAAAATATACTGACCAAGAATGGTTATGAGGTTGTGGGAGAAGCTGAAAACGCTGCAATCGCACTGCAAATGTACAAGGAACTAAAGCCGGATTTAGTAACAATGGATATTACGATGCCCGAAATGGATGGCATCCAGGGTGTAAAGGCCATCCGGGCAGTGGATCCCAACGCAAATATCATTATGTGCAGTGCCATGGGCCAGCAGTCCATGGTTATGGAGCCATTCAGGCCGGAGCCAAGGACTTCATTGTTAAGCCCTTCCAGCAGGACCGCATTCTGCAGGCCATTGAACGTGTACTTTCCCGGGGTTAATCTGAAAAGTATCCTGGTTTAGAGGGGGTGTAAAAGTTGTCCAAGGAAGTTCTGAGCCAGGGGGAAATAGACTCGCTGCTGGCGGCGTTAATGGCAGGAGACGTACCCCGGGAAACCATGGAAAACAAGGAACATAGAAAGTTAAAGCTCTACGATTTCCGGAGGCCTAATAAATTTACCAAGGAACAGCTGCGCACCCTTCAGGTATTGCACGAGGGTTTTGCCCGGCTGCTCTCCAACTTTTTATCAGGTTATTTAAGATCTTCCATCTCCATTGAAGTTGCTTCCATGGGGCAATTTACATATGAGGAATTTATAAATTCAGTCCCCAGTCCAACGGTGATGACGGTCTTCAGCCTGGCGCCCCTTAAGGGAACAGCCTTGATGGAAACCAACCTGCAGTTTTTATTCCCGGTGCTCGACCTTCAATTCGGCGGGCCAGGAGAATTGCCCTTTAAAATGAGAGAGCTGACGGATATTGAACTTTCTGTGGCCAACCGTATTATCAAAAGACTTTTGGATCATTTAACCATCACCTGGAAAGATATTGTCAGCATTACGCCCAAGGTGGAATCAATCGATGCCAACCCGCACCTGCACCAGTTGATGTCGCCCAACGATATCGTTGCGGTGATCACCTTTTCCGCCGGTGTGGGAGAGGAAGTGCGGGGACTTATCAATCTCTGCCTGCCTTACAGCCTGCTTGATTCCGTACTTTCCAGATTTTCTATGGCCAACCAGTTTACCAGGGAGACCGAGCAGGAAGAGAAGGACCTGCAGGCGCTGGAGTTCTGGCTGGGCGAGTCAGACGTAGAAGTCAGTGTCATTGCAGGACATGCAGACATTGCTGTAAAGGATTTCCTGCAGCTTCAGGTGGGGGATGTACTGCCCTTGAACAGAGGTTTTACCCAGGATCTTGATCTGTATGTGGATGATGAACTTAAATATAAAGTCCAAGTGGGAACGGTCGGCCAGAGCCTGGCGGTTCAGGTGACCTCACTGGCCGAGGAGGCGTGGGAAATTGTCTAAACTGTTAAGCCAGGAAGAAATTGATGCTTTAATGAGAGCCCAAATAACGGGCAGCAACCCGGACTTGTCACCGGAAACAGAGGCGGCGGTGGAAAGTGCCGGGGCCCTGCCCGAGGAACCGGCAGGCATCGCGGCCATGCCGGGAGACCAATTGGAAAATCTGGATATAACCGGATTAATGACCCCTGAGGAAATGGACGCCCTGGGGGAAATCGGCAACATATCCATGGGGTCTGCTTCGACCACCCTATCGGAAATTTTAAGTCAGAAGGTCAGTATAACCAGCCCGCGAGTTAGAATTCTAACCAAGAAGGAATTATTTGATTCTTTTGTTGTTCCTTATCTGGTGATTAAGGTTGATTTTAGCGAAGGGCTGAGTGGATATAATTTATTGGTCATTCGTTTAAATGATGCTGCCACCATGGCCAGCCTGATGATGGGGGGAGACGGCACCCCCATGTCCGAGGAAATCTCGGACCTGGAAATCAGTGCAGCGTCCGAGGCCATGAATATGATGATTGGTACGGCCGCGACCTCCCTGTCACAGATGTTCCACCGTCCAATTAACATTTCACCGCCTGAGACCAATCTTTTGAGAACAAAGGAAGATCCGCTGGCGCACCCGCCGGAAAAGATAGAGGACATTATTGTTGCTGTCTCCTTTGATATGAAGATCGGTGATTTGGTTGATACCGAGATCATGCAGATCATGAGTGTGGAGACGGCCAAAGAGGAAGCGAACCTTCTCTTAAGGGACATCATGGGCACACCGGAACCACAGCCTGAGGCAGCCAAAGAGGAATTATCCGGTGTACCCAGCTCGGATAAGTTGGGCGAACTGGTAGGCATGTTACCGCAGGAGAGTACCCCCCCGCCGGCCCCGGCGCCTGTAGCGCCGCCGCCCGTTGTCCAACCGGAATATAAACCCTTGTCTCTGGGATCCCTGGAGCAAAGGAACCTGGATTTGATCCTGGATATCCCCCTGCGGGTCAGCGTTGTTCTGGGAAGAACGAAACGCCCCATCAAGGATGTATTAAAGATTGCTCCCGGTTCAGTGGTTGAATTGGATGCCCTGGCCGATGAACCGGTGGAAGTTTTGGTGAACGGAACTTTGGTGGCCACCGGTGAAGTGGTGGTTGTCAACGAAAACTTCGGCATTCGCATTACCAATATCATTAGTCCCATGGAGAGAATTAAGAGGTTGGGCAATAAAAGATTTTAAAAAGAACAGTTAGAGGTGAGACGGGTAATTCGGTAAACGGATTCCCTTCTCACCTCTTTTTGCTTGACTGATTGGAGATTGCCGTCAATCCGGTGACGGACAGCTATTCATTCAGTATGAAGACGAACGAATATTGGGCTTCATCTACGGCTTTCAGGGCGGAGGCCAGGTCTTCGGTGTAAGTGACATTTTCCCCTTGCTCCCGGGGGTCCAGGCCCAGGATACCTTCCAATACCTCCTGTTTAAAGACAGCCAGGGTTTTATCCTTTTCATTGGGAGAAATGGTTTGTAAAAGGCTGCTTTTTTCCTTTAATGTATTGATGAACGAGCAGTCTCCTCCCGCGAATAAAACAAAGACCGGCCGCTTCTCGCCGTCGGCACGCCGGCTGAGGGCATGTATTCTGCTTAACAAAAGGTCAAGGTTCCGGTATTCCTGGTACAAGATAAAATCCTCTTGAACAAAGTCCCTGGTTAGCCTGTCCAGCAGGGAAAGGGGATGCATGCCGGACTGTTTAATTAAAGCCGCCTTAGCCATCTGCATCTACCTCCGTATACATTATTCTTCCTCCGGCTGGATGCGAGTCCAGCGGTTGCTGTCCCGCTGCCGGTATTTCTCCATCATTTCCTGAAAGGCCTTGTCCAGATCAATATTCAATGAATTGGCGAAACAGCGACGATAAACAAAATATCCGCTAACTCCAGATCGAGGTTACCCTCCGGTTCCCCTTCCTTTTTGGGCTTTTGGCCATACAGGTGGTTAACCTCCCGGGCCAGTTCACCCACTTCCTCGGTCAAGCGGGCCAGCATGGACAGGGGGTGCCAGTAGCCCTCTTCAAACTGGCTAATCCATTCGTGTACATTCTTTTGCATGTCTTTGAGACTCACAGAACCCCTCCCGATTAGACAAAATCAAACAGGTATATTATACCATTGACTCCCTTTTATTGTTACCCCTGGCGTCTTTTTCATGTGATATTGGTATAAAGTAGAAGTCTCAACAGTATTATTTAAAAAGAACTTAGCCTGGGGGGATTTTTGTGCTCACACCGAGATGGATATTTTTAAACAGGCGCAGGCTCGGCCCGATGGCGGCCGTGGCAGGAATTATTATTGGCATTGTTTTTTTAAGCAGCTGGTTGTTTTCAGGGACCGGCCAGGTAGATGAGGAAAAAACCTTTGAAACAGCCCTGGATAACACCTTCGCCAGCCGGAGCTTTCGCTTTGTGGTGGAATCAAAGCTCCTGGGGGAGAATGAGTTTTACAGCAAGGTGGAAGGCGAGCGGGTGATGCCCGATAAGGTTCATATCAAGGGCACGGTCCTGAAAACACCGGTAGAATTTACCCAGGTTGAAGACAATACCTATATGAAGGATCCCTTCTCCGGCAAATGGCTGACCCTGAAGGATTTAAAGCTGTCGCAAACTGAATTGTTTATTTCGGAGTTAAACCCTTTGGCCAATTTTAATTTTAAAGATATCCCGGAACTGGCCCTGGTTGGTGAGGAAAGGTTGGACGGGGAAAAATGCCTGGTCTATGAACTGAAGCCCAATGTGGAGAACGTGTTTTTAGAAGACCAATTTGATGATTTTTATTATAAAGTTTGGGTGGATAAAAAAGATACAAACATTCGCCAGGCCATGATCAGAGCAAACAAGATGGACACGAATACCGGTGGACTGGAAATGCTGATCAAAATATGGGATTATGACCGTGACCTGAAGATTGAGGTCCCGCCGGAAATACGAAAAACTCTGGAGACTCAGCCTAGTAAAGTTTTCTATGCCGTTCCCAAAGGGAGCGGCATTTTTATCCCGATATCGGAAAATCTAAACAGTGGAACTTGGACATCAACTATTGACGAAAAAAAGGTTTTTTTGTTATGCTCAGTTGGTAGGCAATTACTGGCAAGGAGTGAAGATGATGCATCCCCATGTGGAAAAAATACTTTTAGACGAGAACCATATTAATGAACGGGTAAGGCAGTTAGGGCAGCAAATCACACAGGATTACCAGGGTGAAAGCATCCTGATGGTCGGTATCCTCAAGGGTGCCATGATCTTCCTGGCAGACCTGGTGCGTCACATCGAAGTAACCACTTTTTTTGATTTTATGGCCGTTTCCAGTTACGGTGCCGGCACCATTTCGTCCGGAGTTGTACGGATATTAAAGGACCTGGACAAGAGTATTGAAGGGAAGCACGTCATTATCGTGGAAGACATCGTCGATACCGGGCTGACCCTGCGGTACATGGTGGAAAATATGAAATCCCGGGGTCCGGCCAGTCTAAAAATTTGCACGCTCCTGGATAAGCCCGACCGCCGCAAAGTGGAGGTTCCCATCGATTATAACGGGTTCAGCATCCCGGATGAGTTTGTGGTGGGTTACGGTTTGGACTACAACGAGCGTTATCGTAATTTACCTTACATCGCTGTACTGAAGCCGGAAATATACAAGGGCTAATTCGAGGTTCGATTAATGTAGGGAGTACAACTTCTTAACAAGAGTTTTACTGAACGGAGGAATAACTTTATGTCTTTAGCTGAGCAGGAGCTCATCTTGGTCCTGGATTTCGGTGGACAGTATACCCAGCTCATTGCCCGTCGTATTCGGGACTGTAATGTATACTGCGAAATTGAACCCCATAACGTTTCCATTGACAAGATCAAGGGGAAGAATCCCAAAGGCATCATCTTTTCCGGCGGCCCGTCCAGTGTTTACGTGCAAAACGCACCCACTGTCGATCCGGCAGTTTATGAACTGGGCGTACCCGTACTGGGCATTTGTTACGGCATGCAGTTGATGACCCATCAATTGAGGGGGAAAGTGGTTTCCGCCGAACAGCATGAGTACGGCCGCACTAATTTGAAAGTAATGCAGTGCGACAATATTTTTAAAAACCTGATGGCCGATGAGGAATGCTGGATGAGTCATGGCGACCGGGTTGAAGAGGCGCCGCCGGGCTTTCAAGTCACCGCCAGAACCGAAAAAGCTCCTGTGGCTGCCATGGCCAACCCGGAACAGAAGTTATATGCCGTTCAATTTCACCCGGAGGTCGTTCATACTCCCAAGGGAATGGAGATTCTAAAGAGCTTTTTGTTTGACATTTGCGGCTGCACCGGCTCTTGGAACATGGGTTCCTTCCTGGAGGAAGCCGTGCATGACGTCAGGCAAAAGGTGGGGGATCGCCAGGTATTGTGTGCCTTAAGCGGCGGGGTGGATTCTTCCGTTGCCGCGGTGCTGGTGCACAGGGCGGTGGGGGACAAGTTGACCTGTGTGTTTGTGGATCACGGGTTGTTGAGGAAAAACGAAGCACAGCAGGTGGTAAATACCTTCCGCAACCAGTTTAATATTAAGCTGGTACACGTGGATGCCTCGGAACGGTTCCTGGGGAAACTCAAGGGTGTCACCGACCCCGAACAAAAACGTAAAATCATCGGCACCGAGTTTATCCGGGTGTTCGAAGAAGAGGCCAGAAAACTGGGAGAAATCGATTTCCTGGTCCAGGGGACCCTGTATCCGGACGTAGTTGAGAGCGGCACCGCTACAGCGGCGGTGATTAAATCCCACCACAATGTAGGCGGCCTGCCGGAAGATATGAAGTTTCAACTGGTTGAACCCCTGCGCTGGCTGTTTAAGGATGAGGTGCGCCGGTTAGGCGAAGAATTGGGCCTGCCGGAGGAGATTGTCTGGCGTCAGCCCTTCCCCGGCCCCGGACTGGCTGTCAGGATCCTCGGGGAGATTACCAAGCCAAAATTGGAGATTTTAAGAGAGGCCGACTTTGTGGTGACCGATGAGATTAAAAGGGCCGGCCTGTCCAGAGAGATCTGGCAGTACTTTGCGGTGCTGCCGGATATGCGCAGCGTTGGCGTAATGGGTGACGGGCGTACCTACGCCTACGCCATCGTGGTGCGGGCTGTTTACAGCCACGACGGCATGACTGCCGACTGGGCACGCATTCCCCACGATGTACTGGCCAACATCTCCACCCGCCTGGTGAACGAGGTGGAAGAGATAAACCGGGTCTCTACGACATCACTTCCAAACCTCCGGGAACCATTGAGTGGGAGTAGGTCGGTAGAGGCGTGGTGCCTCGAATTGAAAGTCCTTAAAGCATTATGAGTTATTATTACTGGTGGTTTTGATTTCTAAACAATTTAGGAGATCAAAACCACTAATAACTAAATTGTTGGGATTTTGCCAATTAATTCCATAATTTTTAGGAGTTTAGAAGAAAATACGGGTTAAACAAATACTATTTGCAGTGGAATTATAGTTAAACTATTATACCGTTTCTCCTTTGCTGAAAATACCCTTGTTAGTAAGCTTACATCCGCAGATTAAGCACTGTAAAATTTGTCCTAGCTCGTTGACAAATTTACACGGTCTTGCTAGTATTGGATTGTACAAATCAATCGTTCCGTATATGCTTGGGAATTGGCCCAAGTGTTTCTACCAGGCAACCGTAATTGCCGGACTACGGGAGGGAAAGTGTACCTAGGGTTCCACAACCCATGAGGGTTGGTTTGGTCCAAGCGGTACAGGCGTTTTGCGCTACACCGATAGGGATAAAAGCCCAGGCGGTAGGTTTCACTCTGCTTTAGAATGAAACCTATCGTTCTGGGCTTTTTTGACTTTGTGTGGCTTGTAAAAACCTGTTAACGCATTATAAATTTTCTAGGGGTAATAATAATCTAGAAAAATGAACCCGGGACACTGTGAATCTCATTTAAATAAGGAGGAAGTCTGGAAAGTGCTGGAACAGCTATTCAAGCTCAAAGAGAACAAAACCACCGTAAGGACAGAAGTGGTGGCAGGTCTGACGACTTTTATGACCATGGCCTACATTTTGTTCCTGAACCCCAACATCCTGTCCGCCACCGGTATGGATAAGAATGCTGTGTTCTTTGCCACAGCCGCGGCAGCCGGTTTGGTAACCATTGCCATGGGTCTGTTTGTTAATTTCCCCATCGCCCTGGCACCCGGTATGGGTCTTAACGCGTTTTTCGCCGCCGTGGCCGCCCAGCATGTAGGTATGCCCTGGCAAGTGGCCCTTGGCGCTGTGTTTATTTCCGGTATTATCTTTGTTATTCTTACGGTGACCAAGGTGCGCCAAATTCTGGTTCTGGCTGTGCCAAACTCCCTCAAACGGGCCATCACCGTTGGTATTGGCTTGTTTATTACCATTATCGGTTTGAAACTTTCCGAACTTACCATTGTTAAAGCGGGTCCCGTTATCCCCCCAACATTGGAGGCCCTGCAAAAAGGCGGGGTAGCCACCCTGAAATTCTTTGAATGGAACAGCTTCCTGGGATCTTTTCATAACCCCGCCACCATGTTAACCCTGATCGGTCTCGCCATCACTGCGGTTTTAATGGCCAACCGGGTGAAAGGGTCCCTGCTGATCGGGATTCTGGCTTCCACCTCATCGGGATTCCCATGGGCGTTACCGTAATTCCTGAAAATTTTACTCCCTTTGCTTTACCGGATTTCGGCAATCTTTATGTGGGTGAACTGGACATTCTGGGTGCCTTGAATATGGGCATCTGGACCGTTGTGTTTACCTTTACCTTCGTAGAACTGTTTGATACCTTCGGAACCCTGGTGGGTACCGCCGATAAAGCCGGTTTGCTGGACGAAAAGGGCCAGTCCCCGAAAATCGGCAGGGCCATGCTGGTTGATGCTCTGGGTGTTTCCTTCGGCGCTTTTATGGGCACCAGTACCGTCACCGCCTACGTGGAAAGTGCCGCCGGCATCGGTGAAGGCGGCCGGACCGGTCTGACTGCCGTCACCACCGGTGTTCTGTTCCTGCTGGCCCTGGCCCTGGCGCCTCTGGCCGGTCTGATCCCCAGCGCTGCCACAGCGCCGGCTTTGATTATCGTCGGGGTGCTGATGGTTTCCGCTGTACGGGATATTAACTTCGATGACTTTACCGAAGGCTTTCCGGCCTTTATGACCTTTGCTTTAATGCCCTTTACTTACAGCATCGCCAACGGCATTGCCGCAGGGATTATTTTCTACACCGGTTTAAAGGTTCTCTCCGGGCGTGCAAAAGAAGTTCACTGGATGATGTACATTCTGTTTGCCCTGGTGGTTACCCGCTTTATTTTCCTGGGCGGTGAATAAAAATTGAAGGAGGTTTCGCCATGACAGCCCTGGTTGGTATTGTACTTGGCAGCGATTCTGACCTGCCCCTGATGAAAGACGCTGTAAAAACCCTTGAGAAATTCGGTATCCCCTATGAATTGTCCATCTCTTCCGCCCACCGGGCGCCGGATAAAACCGCCGCCTATGCCCGGACCGCCGAGTCCAGGGGATTAAAGGTACTTATTGCCGCCGCCGGCCTGGCAGCGCACCTGCCGGGTGTCGTGGCAGCCCACACTGTTCTGCCGGTCATCGGGGTACCGGTTAAATCCGCGCCCTGGACGGGGTGGATGCCCTTTATTCCATTGCGCAAATGCCCCCGGGCATTCCGGTGGCATCAGTGGCCATTAACGGGGCGAAGAATGCTGCCATCTTAGCTGTGCAGATGATCGCCCTATCCGATGACACCGTCCGGGAAAAACTACACCGGTTCAAGGAAGAGCTGGCCAGGGAAGTGGAGGCCAAAGACGCCCGGATCAAAGAACTGGGTGTAGACGGTTACCTGGCCGCCAAATAGGGATTGTAAAGGAAACGGAGGACTCTTTTGCCATATGATTGAACGTTATACTTTACCGGAAATGAAGCATATCTGGTCAGATCAAAATAAGTTTCAAAAATGGCTGGACGTAGAGATTGCTGCCTGTGAGGCCATGGCAGAGCTGGGCCAGGTGCCGGCGGAAGCGCTGGCGAACATCAAAGCCAGGGCGGCCTTCAGCGTGGAACGCATCCTGGAAATCGAGGAAGTCACCCGTCATGACGTAATCGCCTTTTTAACCTGCGTGGCGGAAAACGTCGGGGAGGACTCTAAGTATATTCACATGGGCCTGACATCCTCCGACGTAGTGGACACCGCCCAGTGTGTGCGCATGAAAGAAGCTGGCGAACTGATCCTGAAAAGGTTGGAACGCTTGCGTGAGGTGCTGCTGGAAAAAGCCAAGGAACACCGGAATACCCTGATGATCGGGCGCACCCACGGCATTCATGCCGAACCCATGACTTTCGGCCTTAAGATGTTGCTCTGGGTGGCGGAGACCGAACGAAATATCGAAAGATTGCAGCATGCCGTTAAGACCGTCAGTGTCGGCGCCATTTCCGGCGCTGTGGGCACCTATGCCAACATTGATCCCAAAATTGAAGCCTACGTTTGCAAAAGACTGGGGCTGAAACCTGCCAGAGTATCCACCCAAATCCTCCAGCGGGACCGCCATGCGGAATATCTCTGCACCATGGCTGTCATTGCCGCCTCCCTTGATAAGTTTGCCACAGAAATTCGCAATTTGCAGCGGACAGACATTCTGGAAGTGGAAGAATACTTCAATAAAGGGCAAAAGGGCTCCTCGGCCATGCCCCACAAGCGAAACCCCATTACAGCGGAAAACGTGTCCGGTCTGTCCCGGGTGGTCAAGGCCAATGCCATGGCCGCCCTGGAGAATGTAACCCTCTGGCACGAGCGGGACATCACCCACTCCTCCGCCGAGCGGGTGATTATCCCGGACAGCACCACCGCCCTGGATTTCATGCTGTACAGGTTTACCGGCATCATGGAAAAACTGCTGGTCTACCCGGAAAACATGAAACGAAACCTGGAAAAAACCCTTGGCCTGGTCTTTTCCCAGCGGGTGCTGCTGGCCCTGGTGGACAAGGGACTGACCCGGGAACGGGCCTACGAACTGGTACAGCGCAACGCCATGGAGGCCTGGCGTACCGGCACCAAATTCCTGGATCTTTTAGAGGCCGATGCGGACATTAAGGCCCATTTAACCTCCGAAGAACTGGCGGGACTGTTTGATTACAGTTACCACTTGAAACATATCGACGATATCTACTCCCGCTTTGGACTGTAAGCAAAACGAAATTTGGTAGAGGATAAATATTAAGAAGTGTAAAGTGAGGGGTAGAAGTTTTAAGTATTAAATCTCACCTCTAACCTCTCGCATCTCACTTCTCATTTTAAGGGAGGAGTTCACAGCATGCAAAAACTGGAAATGATTTATGAAGGCAAGGCCAAAAAGGTATACCGCACCGACAACCCCGATTATTTCTGGGTGGAGTACAAGGACGACGCCACCGCCTTTAACGGGCAAAAGAAGGGCACCATTGACAACAAAGGGGTGGTCAACAACAAAGTATCGGCGGTATTTTTCAAACTGCTGGAAAGCAAAGGCATCCCCACCCACTTTGTGGAGCTGGTCAACGACCGTGAAATGATTGTCAAGGCTTTAGATATCATTAAGGTGGAAGTTGTGGTCCGCAACATTGTGGCAGGTTCTCTGGCCAAAAGAGTGGGTCTGCCTGAAGGAACCATTCTGCCCAAGACCGTGCTTGAATATTATTATAAAGACGACGCCCTGGGCGACCCCTTAATCAACGCCTCGCACATCGCAGCACTGGAACTGGCCACCCCGGAACAAATGGCATTGATCAAGGAAATGGCGCTGAAAGTGAACGAAATCATGCGGGAGTATTTAGCCCCGGTAAATATTGATCTGATTGATTACAAACTGGAGTTTGGCCTGCACAAGGGCCAGGTGCTTCTGGGAGACGAAATCTCCCCGGACACCTGCCGCTTCTGGGACAAAACCACCGGCGAGAAACTGGACAAAGACCGCTTCCGCCGGGACCTCGGCAACGTGGAAGACGCCTACCAGGAAGTTTTAAGGAGATTGACCGGGGAGTAGATTCGCTTACGGGCATTGCTTCGGGGTCCGGCCCTCAGCCATCAGCCTTCAGATTTTTTATTTAGCTGTTGGCCATTGGCTATCAGTATGATGGCAAGGGTGTTTATCTTAACTGGATAATTTGAATAGAAAACAATTGAAAAATATGGGACTTAATCATAAGAGTAAAACATTTTTATAAAATGAAACCTAAAAAAAGCCGACGTCTGACGACCGACGACCGACGTCTGAAGAAGGAGGGTTTGACGTGTTTCAAGCTAAGATTTACGTAACCCTTAGGAAAAGTGTATTAGACCCGCAGGGCAGCGTGGTGCGGAAGTCTCTGTTCGCCCTGGGCTACCATAACGTGCCGGAAGTACGCATCGGACGTTATATGGTGGTGGATCTGGAGGTTGCCGACCGGGCCGAAGCGGCAAAACAGGTCAAGGACATGTGTGATAAATTGCTGGTGAACCCGGTGATTGAAGACTATACTTTTGAACTGGTGGAGGTGTAAAGCGTGAAATTTGGAGTGGTGGTGTTCCCCGGCTCCAATTGTGACGCCGACTGCCTGCATGCCATTCAAACCGTAACCGGGCAGCCGGTGGAATACATTTGGCATAAGTCCGGCAGTGTCGATGGGTTTGACTGCATCGTACTGCCCGGCGGATTTTCTTACGGAGACTACTTGAGATGCGGTGCTGTGGCCAGGTTTTCGCCGGTGATGACGCCGGTGATTGAGTTTGCCCAAAAGGGAGGCCTGGTGATCGGCATTTGCAACGGGTTCCAGGTCCTGACCGAGGCCGGGCTGCTGCCCGGCACGCTGCACCGCAATAAAAACCTGCAGTTCCTGTGTCATGACACCTTTTTACGAGTTGAAAACAATACCACCCCCTTTACTTGCCGGGCTTCCCTGGGACAAGTCATCAAAGTTCCCATTGCCCATGGCGAAGGAAATTACTATGCTGGCCCTGAAACGATCCGGCAGTTGGAGGAAAATAAACAAATTTTATTCCGCTACTGTGACCCCCACGGGGAAATCACCCCGGAAGCCAATCCAAACGGTTCTCTCAACAACATCGCCGGCATTTGCAACGAACGGGGCAACGTGCTGGGCATGATGCCTCACCCCGAGCGCTGTGCCGAGTCAGTTCTGGGCAATACCGACGGACAACTTATCTTTCAATCCCTACTGGATTTCTGGCAGAGGAGGTGCGGCTAGATGGCGATGGACCCCAAAGTAAGGCGAGAAATGGGCCTGACCGACTCTGAATATGAAAAAATTGTAGAAATATTGGGCCGGGAACCTAACTACGTGGAAGTGGGCATTTTTGCCGTCATGTGGTCGGAGCACTGCAGTTATAAAACCTCCCGACCGGCTTTGAAAACGCTGCCCACCGAGGGACCGGCCATTTTACAAGGGCCTGGCGAGAATGCCGGCATTGTGGATATCGGCGACGGACAGGCCGTGGTCTTTAAAATCGAAAGCCACAACCACCCGTCTGCCATTGAACCTTACCAGGGCGCTGCCACCGGCGTGGGCGGCATTTTACGGGATATCTTCACCATGGGGGCCAGACCCGTGGCAGTGCTGGACAGCCTGCGCTTCGGGGAACTGGACAAGCCCAGGGTACGCTACCTGTTTGACGGCGTGGTGGCGGGCATCAGCGGTTACGGCAACTGCATCGGTGTACCCACCGTGGGCGGTGAAGTGTATTTTGCCGACAGTTATGAAGACAATTGCCTGGTCAATGTCATGTGCGTGGGTCTCATTGACCAGAAGGATATTAAAAAAGGGCTTGCTGCGGGCATCGGCAACCCGGTCATGGTGGTGGGCGCCAAAACGGGCCGCGACGGCATCCACGGGGCCACCTTCGCCTCCGAGGAGTTATCGGAAGAAGCGGCCGAAAGACGCCCCGCCGTTCAGGTGGGGGACCCCTTTATGGAAAAACTTCTGCTGGAGGCCTGCCTGGAAGTCATCAAAACCGGCTACGTGGTGGGCATTCAAGATATGGGAGCGGCGGGTCTCACCAGTTCTTCCTGTGAAATGGCCAGCCGGGCCGGCACCGGGCTGGAAATGGACCTGGCCCTGGTGCCCAGGCGGGAAGAGGGTATGACCCCCTATGAATTGATGCTTTCGGAATCCCAGGAGCGGATGCTGCTGGTGGTAGAGAAAGGCACTGAAGAAAAGGTAAAAGAGATTTTTGCCAAATGGGATCTGGACGCCGTGGTGGTGGGTCAGGTTACCGGTGACGGTATTCTTCGTTTAAAGGAAGGCGCCCAGGTGGTGGCGGAGATTCCCGCCAGGGCTTTAACGGAAGAGGCGCCGGTTTATCACCGTCCCACCCGGGTGCCGGCTTATCTGGAAGAAGTGCAAAACTACCCGGTGGATTCCCTCAATATGCCGCACGATTATAACGAAGTGCTGCTGAAATTACTGGCTTCCCCCAACATTGCCAGCAAGGAATATGCTTACAAGCAATACGATTACATGGTGGGTCTCAATACGGTGGTACAGCCCGGTTCCGATGCTGCGGTTCTACGGGTGAAGGGCACCAAAAAGGGGATTGCCATGACCACCGACTGCAACGGTCGTTACTGCTACCTGGACCCCAAAACCGGCGCTGCCATTGCGGTGGCGGAGGCTGCCCGCAATCTGGTCTGTTCCGGCGCCAGGCCCCTGGCCATCACCAACTGCCTGAACTTTGGCAACCCGGAAAAGCCGGAAGTCATGTGGACCTTCTGGCAGTGCATTGAAGCATGGCCGAGGCCTGCCGGACTTTGGAAACCCCGGTAACCGGCGGCAACGTGAGTCTATACAACGAAACCAGGGGCAACGCGGTTTATCCCACGCCCACCATCGGCATGGTTGGCCTGGTGGAAGACCTGGATAAAGTTTGCACCCAGGGCTTTCAGCAAGAGGGAGATGCCATTTTCCTCATTGGCGAAAACCTACCGGAACTGGGTGGCAGCGAGTACCTGAAAGTTCATTTCGGCCTGGAAAAAGGAAAACCCCCGGTTCTTAATTTAGAGTTGGAGAAAAAAGTGCAAAAGTTTGTGCTTGAAGAAATCCAGAGCGGGCTCATAAAATCTGCCCACGACTGCTCCGAAGGTGGGTTGGCGGTGGCCCTGGCCGAATGCTGCATTTCCGGCGGCATTGGCGCGGAAATCACCATGGTGCGCCGTTTCAGGGGCGATGCCCTGCTTTTTGGCGAGTCCCAGTCCCGCATCATAATTAGCGTTAACAGAGACAAAGGCGTTGAGCTGGTGAAGAAACTGGTGGACGCCGGCGTTCCCTATACCCAGCTGGGCAGCGTGGGAGGCGACTCACTGGTCCTGAATGTGGTGAATCCCGGCTGCACCGGCTGCGGCGGCAATTTAGTAAACCTGCCCGTGACAAAGATGGAAGAAACCTGGCTGGGGGCGATACCATGTTTAATGAAGTAAATCCCTTTGTGCTGCCGGACAAACCCGTTGAAGAGTGCGGTGTTTTCGGGCTCTACGCTCCCGGGCTGGATGTGGCCAGGGTTACCTATTACGGTCTGTACGCCCTGCAGCACCGGGGACAGGAAAGCGCCGGCATTGCGGTGGCGGACGGCAGGCAGGTACAGCTGCACAAAGGAATGGGCCTGGTGCCGGAGGTGTTTACCGAGCATACGCTGGATCAATTCTGCGGCCATGTGGCCATCGGTCATGTCCGCTATTCCACCACCGGCGCCAGCCAGCCCCTCAATGCCCAGCCCCTGGTGTTTCGCTATGCCAAAGGCATGCTGGGTTTGGCCCATAACGGCAATTTAACCAACATTACCGACTTGAGGGCACAGCTTGCCTCCACCGGCTCGGTGTTCCAGTCCTCCACCGACAGTGAGGTGCTGGTGAACCTGATTGCCCGCTACAATGCCAACAGTCTGGAAGAAGCCCTGATGAAATGCATGATTGATGTTAAAGGGGCATACTCCTTGCTCATTATCACCGAGAACGCCCTGTACGCCGCCCGGGACCCCCACGGCTTCCGGCCCCTGTGCCTGGGCCGTCTGGGGGACAGCTATGTCGTCGCGTCGGAATCCTGCGCCCTGACCACGGTGGGGGCCACCTTCCTGCGGGATGTGGAACCCGGGGAGATCATCCGCATTGACCGTGCGGGTCTGACCTCCACCCGGGGCTTTCAAGCGCACAACCCGGCCCACTGTATTTTTGAATATATTTACTTTGCCCGGCCGGACAGCACCATGGACAGTTTTAATGTGAACAAAGTACGCCGGGAGATGGGACGCCAGTTGGCCAGGGAGTACCCGGTGGAAGCGGATATTGTCATTCCGGTACCGGACTCCGGTACTGCCGCGGCCAGGGGCTATGCCGAGGAATCCGGCATACCCTTTGAAGAGGGGCTGATGAAAAACCGCTATATTGGCCGCACCTTCATTCAGCCCACCCAGGAAATGCGTGAAATCGGTGTCAGATTGAAGCTGAACCCCATCCGGGAAGTGCTGCAGGGGAAGCGGGTGGTCATGGTGGATGACTCCATCGTGCGGGGCACCACCAGTCAAAAACTGGTGGCCATGCTGCGGGAGGCCGGAGCCAGGGAAGTGCACCTGTGCGTCAGCTCCCCGCCGGTGCTGCGGTCCTGTTACTACGGCATCGACACCTCGGATGAACAGGAACTCATTGCGGCCCAGAAGCCTCTGGAAGAGATCCGGCGCAGCATCAATGCGGACGGTCTGCATTACCTGAGCCTGGAGGGGCTGCTGGACATCTTTGCGCCCAAGCAAGACCACTTCTGCACCGCCTGCTTTAACGGCAACTACCCGGTGGAAGTGCCCAAGCCAAAGGAGAGCGGCAAATACAGTTTGGAATAGGGGAGTGTACCCATGTCTTTGCAAAAATTACAACCCCTCACCTACGCCGGAGCGGGGGTGGACATAGAAGCCGGCAACCGGGCGGTGTCTCTTATGAAGCAGGCGGTGCGCAGCACCTGCCGCCCGGGGGTGCTTACCGACATCGGCGGTTTCGGCGGGCTGTTTGCCCTGGACACCGTAAAATACAAGGAACCGGTCCTGGTCTCCGGCACCGACGGCGTGGGCACCAAACTCCGGGTGGCCCAGCTAACGGGTATTCATAACACCATCGGCGTTGATGCGGTGGCCATGTGCGTCAACGATATTCTGGTGCAGGGGGCGGAACCGCTGTTTTTCTTGGATTACCTGGCGGTGGGGAAGCTGGTCCCGGAAAGGGTGGCGGACATTGTCAGCGGCGTGGCCGAAGCTGCCGCCAGGCCGGCTGTGCCTGATCGGCGGGGAAACCGCCGAGATGCCGGGCTTTTACGCCGAAGAGGAGTACGACATTGCCGGTTTTGCGGTGGGTGTCGTGGACCGCAGTAAAATCATTGACGGGAAAAACATAACTGCCGGGGACGTGGTAATCGGTCTGCCCTCCTCGGGACTGCACAGCAACGGTTATTCCCTGGCCCGCAAGGCCCTGCTGGAAGTGGCGGGCTACCAGGTAAGCGATTTTGTGCAGGAACTGGATCGTACCGTGGGGGAAGAACTGCTGACCCCCACCCGCATTTATGTGAAAGCGGTCCTGCCGCTGCTGGAACAATTCAAGATCAAGGGGTTGGCCCATATTACCGGGGGCGGCCTGACCGAAAACATTCCCAGGATTCTGCCCCGGGGGGTGAAGGTGGTGCTGGACCGTGCAGCCTGGCCGGTGCCGCCTGTCTTTCAGTTGATCCGGCAGATTGGCCAGGTGGCGGAAGAAGAGATGCTGCGCACCTTCAACATGGGTATCGGCATGGTCCTGGTGGTGTCCCCGGAGCAGGCCCCGTTGGTGCTGCAAGAACTGGAAAACCTGGGTGAAACTGCCTACCGCATCGGCAGGGTTGAAACAGGAGACCCGGTGGTAGAGTATATTCGAGGTTAGAGGCTCGATGTTCGAAGTTTGACTTTTACTTATTACTGTATTTGTTTTTTGGGAGATAAATCATGGGAAAACTACGTGTAGGTGTGCTGGCTTCCGGCCGGGGATCCAACCTTCAATCAATCATGGACCAGTGCCGGCAGGGTTTAATCCCGGCGGAAGTGGCGGTGGTCATCAGTGACAAGCCCGGGGCCTATGCCTGGAACGGGCCAAAACGGCGGGCATTCCTGCCTGTTTGGTAGACCTCAAGGCCTTTGAGAGCAAAGGGGACTACGAAAGAGCCGTGGTGAAGATTCTACAGGACCACGGGGTTCAACTGGTCTGCCTGGCGGGCTACATGCGTTTGGTGGGGGAACCCCTGCTGAAGGCCTTCCCCAACAGGATTATGAACATTCATCCCGCACTGCTGCCTTCCTTTCCCGGCCTGCACGGTCAAAGGGACGCCCTGGCTTACGGGGTAAAGATCTCCGGCTGTACCGTTCATCTTGTGGACGAAGGCATGGATACCGGTCCCATTATTTTGCAGGCGGCGGTGCCGGTTTTGGATGACGATACGGAAGAAACCCTGGCAGCCAGGATTCTCGAGCAAGAGCACCGGCTCTATCCCGAGGCTGTCAAACTGTATGCCCAGGGACGTTTGCGGGTGCAAGGGAGAAAAGTGTTTATAGATAAAAATAAGGGGCGTGGTATTGGTGAAAATTAAACGCGCTTTACTTAGTGTATCGGATAAAACCGGGCTGGTGGAATTTGCCCGGGGGCTGTCAGCCTGGGGGTTGAAATTGTTTCCACCGGCGGCACGGCAAAAACCCTGCGGGAGGCCGGCGTGCCGGTGGTCTATATTTCCGATGTAACCGGTTTTCCGGAGATCCTGGGTGGTCGGGTGAAAACCATGCACCCCAATGTGCACGGCGGCATCCTGGCCCTGCGGACCGAGGAGCACTTAAACCAGTTAAGGGAGCATCAAATTACCCCCATCGACCTGGTGGTGGTCAACCTCTATCCCTTCCGTGAAACCATCGCCCGGCCCGGGGTGACACTGGCCGATGCCATCGAAAATATTGATATCGGCGGTCCCACCATGGTGCGGGCGGCCGCCAAAAACCACGCCTATGTGGGCATCGTGGTAAATCCGCAGCGCTATGGCCAGGTGCTTGAAGCCCTGGAGAAGGAGGGAGAACTTGCCGCTCCCCTGCGCCTGGAGCTGGCCGGGGAAGCCTTTGCCCATACAGCCGCTTACGATACGGCCATTGCCAACTACCTGAACGGCGTCATTGGCACAGAGGAATTTCAGCCGGAATTCAACCTGTCCCTGGTCAAGGCACAAAACCTGCGTTACGGGGAGAACCCCCACCAGAAAGCGGCTTTTTACAGGGACCCTGCCATTAGCGGCCCCTGCATTGCCAACGCGGAACAACTCCATGGCAAAGAACTTTCCTATAATAATATTCTGGACGCCAACAGTGCCCTGGAACTGGTGCGGGAATTCAGCGACCCCTGCGCCGTGATTATAAAACATAACAATCCCTGCGGCACCGCTACCGCTGAATCTCTGGTGGCGGCTTATAAAAAAGCCTTTGAAACGGATCCTGTTTCCGCCTTTGGCGGCATTGTGGCATGCAATAGAAGCGTTGATGCCGACACCGCCAACGAGATGTCTCAAATTTTCCTGGAGGCCGTGGTGGCCCCGGATTTTACCGCCGATGCCCTGGAGATATTAAGGAAGAAAGCAAACCTGCGGCTTCTCAAGACCGGCGATTTGACGGAACAGACCCGTGATGTTCTGGAAGTGAGAAAGGTAAACGGCGGTCTGCTGGTGCAGGAGGCAGACAGGGTGGTTGCCGATCCGGCTGAGCTCAAGGTTGTGACCGAACGCCAGCCTTCAGCGGAAGAGTTAAAGGAAATGATCTTCGCCATGGCGGTGGTAAAGCACGTTAAGTCCAACGCCATCGTGCTTTCCAAAGACGGTCAGGTGATCGGGGTTGGCGCCGGTCAGATGAACCGGGTGGGTTCCGCACGCATCGCCTTTGAACAGGCCGCTGACAAGGCCAAAGGAGCTGTACTGGCCAGCGATGCCTTCTTCCCCTTCCGGGATACCGTGGATGAGGCAGCCAAAGCAGGTGTTACCGCCATCATTCAGCCGGGCGGCTCCATTCGGGATGAGGAGTCCATCCAGGCCTGCAATGAGCATGGCATCGCCATGGTGTTTACCGGCCTGCGGCATTTTAAACACTAATTTGGTCATCGTAACCTTAATTTAAGGCTAAAAAATAAGTGGAGTGGTACATGCAATGAAGATATTGGTGGTTGGCGGCGGCGGCCGGGAACATGCGCTGGTATGGAAACTCCGGCAAAGCCCCAGGGTGGATCAGGTCTTTTGCGCGCCCGGCAATGCCGGGATCAGCAGTTTGGCCACCTGTGTGAACGTTCCGGCGGAGGATATCAACGGCCTGCTGGAGTTTGCCAAACAGGAGCAAATTGATCTTACAGTGGTGGGACCGGAAATACCTTTGACCAATGGCATTGTGGATTTGTTTGAAAAAGAGGGCTTGAAAATATTCGGTCCTTCCAAGGCAGCCGCTGAAATTGAGGGCAGCAAAGCCCTGGCCAAGGACCTGATGGCGAAATACAACATCCCCACGGCCCGTTACGCCACCTTTGACAGGGCGGAGGAAGCCCGGGAGTATGTTAAAAAGTACGGCGCTCCCTGCGTCATCAAGGCCGACGGCCTGGCGGCGGGCAAGGGCGTCATTGTGGCCATGGACGATGAGACAGCCCTGGCGGCTGTGGACATCATCATGGCTGAGCGGGCCTTTGGCCGGGCCGGGGACAGGGTGGTTATTGAAGAGTTTTTGCAAGGTGAGGAGGTCAGCGTGCTGGCCTTTGTGGACGGGGAAACCATTGTTCCCATGCTGGCCTCCCAGGACCACAAGCGGGTGGGGGACAACGACACCGGCCCCAACACCGGGGGCATGGGCGCCTACGCGCCGGCGCCGGTCTACACACCGGAACTGGCGGAAACAGTGGAGAGAGAAGTTCTCTATCCCACCGTCCGGGCCATGGCTGCCGAAGGCAGGCATTACCGGGGCGTTTTGTATGCCGGGCTGATGGTCACCCGGGACGGGCCGAAGGTGCTGGAGTTCAATGCCCGGTTTGGTGATCCCGAGACCCAGCCTGTGCTGAGCCTGCTGGAGACAGACCTGGTGGATATCATTGAAGCCATTTTGGAGGGACGCCTGGCCCAACAGCCGGTCCAATGGAAAGAGGGAGCGGCGGTCTGTGTGGTTATGGCTGCCGGGGGATACCCCGGCAAATATGAAAAGGGAAAAGAAATCAAAGGTTTCGACCAGGTGCCCGCCGGTGTGGAGGTGTTTCACGCGGGAACTGCCCGGCGGGAAGGCAAAGTCGTTACCGCCGGCGGCAGGGTGCTGGGTGTCACCGCCACCGGCAGGGACATTCCCGAGGCCATTACCCTGGTCTACCAGGGAGTGGCGGCCCTTCATTTTGAAGGGGCGCATTATCGGAAGGATATCGGTCAAAAGGCGATCAACAGGAGCTAAAGAAAAAGGGGCGTTAAGCCCCTTTTTTGTTTAGGAAATTATAATCTTAATAACTTAAGTACCTGGTACCTAAGTTATTCGCCCAAAAGCGAATTTGTTCTTTTGTTCCTCGTTTATTCCTTTGTTTCTCATAGCCAAAAACCTCGCCTCGTGCCTGCTAACCATCGCCAGGGTGTGATAATTGTCATGTCCCAAGTCAGATAACCTCTTCCTTGTTTCCTCGCAGTACTCAGTCAGCCTGGCAGTTTGCTCGTAGATGCTATTATATAACCTGTCCGACCCTATTCATAGACTTTTTCCTGAGTTGTATGAAAAAATTTCAGTACAGCATTTTCTTTCGTTACAATAATAAATTAATAAAGGATTTAACTCTTTAACGTCGAAAAGGGGAATAGAAAAGATGGGGAAGGCTTTTCCTGGTCATAATAAAAGATAACACAGGAGGGATTTCCTTGGAGTATACTGGGAAGCTAAGAGATAAATTAAATGACCGCCTGTTCCAGGCTATTCTTACCTTGAAAGATATCGACGAGTGCTACCGGTTCTTTGAGGACATCTGTACGGTTTCCGAGCTGCGCTCTCTGGCCCAGCGGTTGGAGGTGGCCAAGATGCTGGAGGCCAACCGTACCTATGGCGAGATTGCCGGCAAGACCGGTGCCAGCACCGCCACCATCAGCCGGGTGAAACGTTGTTTGAACTACGGCGCCGACGGCTATAAGCTGGTACTGTCCCGGCTGCCGGATCCCGGCCCACTGAAAGAGGATAATTAGGATAAGAGGTGAAGCAATGATATCCAGCAGATTTGGACGTTTGGCCCCGGGGGTAAGGGATGTCCTGCCGGCGGAGGCCCACCGGATGAGGGGACTAAAGGATCAGTTTAGCAAGCTGGTTGAGGGTTGGGGTTATAAAGAGGTGGTAACCCCTACCTTTGAATATATGGAGAACCTTGCTTCGGAAGAAATCCAGGAAGACAAATTTTTTAAATTTCTTGACCGCCAGGGCCACCTGATGGCCCTGCGACCGGATATGACCCGGCCCATAGCACGGCTGGTGGCCACCCGGATGAAGGGAGTTACACCACCCCTGCGGCTGTTTTACCTGGCCAATGTGTTTAATTACGAGCAGCCCCAGGTAGGCAGGCAGAGGGAATTTAACCAGGCCGGGGTGGAATTGATGGGAACCTCGTCACCGGAGGCAGATGCCGAAGTGGTGGCGCTGGTGACCGAATATTTAATGAAAACCGGGCTGGGAGATTTTCAAATCAGTATCGGCCATGTGGGGATCTTCCACGGGCTGGTGGAGCAGTTGGGTTTACCCAAAGAGGTGGCCCAAGACCTAAAGGAAGCTCTGGGAAACAAGGATTTCGTAAAGGTAGAAGAGATTTTCGCCTCCCATGCCGCTACCCCGGAGGAAGCCAGGCGGGCGCTGGATCTCATTGAATTGCGGGGTGGACCGGAAATTCTGGACAGGGCGACGGAACTGGCCCAGGAGGGCCCGGCCTCGGATGCCATCGAGAACCTGCGGCAGTTATACCAGGGGATTGCCTGTTACGGGGTGGAGCGATATATTACCTTGATTTAGGGCTGCTGCGGGGACTGGACTATTATACGGGCCTGGTCTTTGAAGGCTATACCGTGGCCATGGGCTTCCCCATCTGCGGCGGCGGCCGGTATAATCAACTGCTGGCGCACTTTAGTTATCCCATGCCGGCCACCGGCTTTGCTGTCAACCTGGAGCGGGTGCTGGTGGCTTTGGAACGGCTGCAGGGACCGCCGGAGGAACCAATGACGGACGTACTGGTGGCCTGGGAGGATGAAAGTATGGCCAGGGCCTGGAGGCTACCCGGGAATTAAGAAAGCAGGGACTCAAAGTAGTGACCGCCTTGTTTGAATATCCCCCCGCCAAAGCCAGGTCCGAGGCCAGAATTCTTGGCGCTTCCCGTGTGATTTATTTTTACAACAACGGCACCAGCGAAGAATTCGCTCTTTAAATAGAGAATGTAGCTGTTATCAGCAAGCTAAACGCCGGCCTCCCGGCGTTTTTTGCAAGTCAGAATGAATACTTTTAGTTTTGTACAAAGGGAATTAAAGCTGGTGCCTGCGCTTTAGGGCACGGAGCCAGCCAGTTTTTTCTAATAACCTGAGAAATTTATTCTTGACAGCACTATGATGCTGTTTTACCATGTTATTGTGTTAGTAATTTAATAAACTAAAGAGGTGGTTTCCTTGGTTGCAGCCCGAGATCTTTTAACCATTGCCTTGCCAAAAGGAACCCTATATCATGAATCCGTAAAATTATTAGGTCTGGCAGGTTTGGACATAGACTTTATCAAAGAGCCGGGACGCCAGTTGCTGCTGTATTCGGAAAAGGACGCGGTTCGCTTTATTATTTGCCGGCCCACGGATATCCCCACCTATGTGGAATACGGCGCTGCGGATTTGGGCCTGGCGGGAAAAGACACCATTGTGGAGCAGCATAAAGATGTCTATGAATTACTGGACCTAAAATTCGGCGGCTGCCGTTTTGTGGTGGCGGTGCCGGAGGGAAAGGAACAGGACCTTCAATACTGGAACCAGACCCGGGTGGCCACAAAATTTCCCCGTATCGCAGAGGAATTTTTCCGCCAGCAGAGCATGCAAATGGAAATTATCAAGCTCCATGGCAACATTGAACTGGCCCCCATTGTGGGTCTGGCTGAAATGATTGTAGATTTGGTTTCCACCGGCCGCACCATGAGGGAAAATAAGCTGGTGCCGGTGGCGGATGTGCTCAGTTCAACCACTCGCTTAATCGCTAACCGGGTCAGCCACCGGCTGAAAAGTGAACGAATCAATCCCCTGGTGGAAAGGATCCGCCAGGTGGTGGAGGAGGGGAGTTTCAATGGATGTTGTTAGAATTATTAAGTCTTCTGAGGAGACGGAAATAAACTCCTTACTGGAAAGCCGGGCCACCAACCAGGCAGCGTTTGCCGGTCGTGTGGCAGCCATTATGGAGGAGGTACAGCAAAGGGGAGACGATGCCCTCTGCGGTTTTTCCAGACGCTTTGACGGGGCTGATTTAAAACCGACCCAATTAAGGGTATCCCAAGAAGAAATCGATCAGGCCTACCGGGAGGTTGACAGTGAAGTCCTGTCCTCCCTGAAACTGGCCAAAGACAGAATTGAACGCTTTCATCAAAAACAGCTGTCCCGTTCCTGGTTTCAACCGGAGCCGGACGGCACTGTCCTGGGTCAGTTAATTATCCCCCTGGACCGGGTGGGCATTTATGTGCCCGGAGGTACGGCTTCCTACCCCTCTTCGGTATTGATGAATGCAGTCCCTGCCAGGGTGGCCGGGGTAAAACAGGTTGTTATGGTGACACCGCCCACGTCAGAGGGGAAAGTAAACCCCTACACCCTGGTGGCCGCCGCAGAAGCCGGGGTGGATGAAATTTACAAAGTGGGCGGCGCCCAGGCCATTGCTGCACTGGCTTATGGTACCGGGACCATTGCCCCGGTCGACAAGATCACAGGGCCGGGGAATATTTATGTGACGCTGGCCAAACGGATGGTTTACGGCCAGGTAGGCATTGACATGCTGGCCGGGCCCAGTGAAGTTCTGGTAGTGGCGGATGCCTCTGCCAACCCCGTGTATGCTGCGGCAGACATGCTTTCCCAGGCGGAGCATGATACCCTGGCATCGGCCATTTTACTTACCCACGACCAGACCCTGGCCCTGGCGGTCAGTCAGGAACTGGAGCGCCAAGTTGCGGAACTGCCAAGGCAGGACATCGCCCGGCAAGCCCTGACTAACCACAGCGCCATCATTATCACCGGAGGTTTAAGCGAATCATTGGAACTGGCCAATCTTTTTGCGCCGGAACACCTGGAACTGCTGGTGGAAGAACCCTTTCAATGGTTGGGTCAGATCCGGCACGCCGGGGCTGTTTTCCTGGGTCATTACTCACCGGAACCGGTGGGGGATTACCTGGCCGGTCCCAACCATGTACTGCCCACCGGCGGCACCGCCCGCTTTTACTCTCCCTTAAACGTGGATACCTTTATGAAAAAATCCAGCGTTATTTCCTTCTCCCGGGAGAGCTTAAACAAGTTGGGACCGGACATCATCCGGCTGGCGGAGGTGGAGGGGCTGCAGGCCCATGCCAATGCCGTCAGGGTGCGGTTAAAGGGATAATTTTGTGCGGCGGTTGTTAAATATAAGATTTTAGATAAAGGAAGTGATTGGGTTGCGTGCCCCCTTTGCTGTTACAAGTCTCATTCGTGAAGGCCTGGATAAACTGATTCCTTATGATGCGCACCTGTACCCCGGGGTTATTAAACTGGATGCCAACGAAAACCCCTACCCCTTTCCGGAGGAAGTGTCACGCCGTATCGGGCAGCTGGCCGCCGGGGACCTGTTAAGCCGTTATCCGGACAGTGAAGCCAGCGAACTGCGCAGGGCCATCGCGGCATACGCAGGGGTGACACCGGAGCAGGTGATGGTGGGCAACGGCTCGGATGAATTGATTTTAAACATTCTGTTAACCTTTGGTACCGAAGGCCGGGTGCTGATCACCAACCCCACCTTTTCCATGTATAAAATTCACTCCCTGGTGGCCGGGGCCAGACCGATACCGGTGCCCCGCCGCAGTGATTTCTCCGTAGACGTGCCGGCCCTGGTCTGTTATGCCAGGCAGCCGGAGTCCCGGGTGATCTTTATTTGCTCCCCCAACAACCCGACGGGCAACGCCTCCACCCTGGAAGAAATCGAAAGTGTGCTGCAGCAGGTAAGTTGCCTGGTGGTGGTAGATCAAGCCTATCTGGAATTTGGCGGGGAAGACTGTGTATCCCTGTTAAACCGCTATCCCAATCTAGTGATTATGCGGACCTTCTCCAAGGCCTTTGCCCTGGCCGGCCTCCGGGTGGGCTATATGCTGGCCAACCCGGATGTCCTGCGGCAAATCAAGAAGGTAAAACAACCCTTTAACTTAAACTCCTTTTCCCAGGCAGCTGCCAGGGTAGTATTGGAGTACCGGGACCTGTTCAGAAAACAAATCCAGGATATTCTTCAACAGCGGGAAGAGCTCTGGCAAGGGCTGCAGAATATTGAGGGGGTCACCGCCTATCCTTCGGTAGCAAACTATATCCTCTTCCGCACCAACCACGAGAGCAAAGCAATTTACCAGGGGCTTTTGGAGAAGGGGATTTTAATTCGCAGGCTGGGCGGACCGGAACTGCCCGGCTTCCTCCGGGTATCCGTGGGAACACCGGAGGAAAACAGACCTTTTTTACAGGCACTGGCCGAAGTACTGAAGCAGGCAGGGAGGGAGTTGCAATGATGCAGCGGCAGGCACAGGTGGAACGCAGGACCGGTGAAACGGACATAAAAATTGCCATTTCTCTGGACGGCTCAGGAGACTACCGGATCAAAACGGGCGTTGGCTTTTTAGACCACATGCTCTGCCTGTTTGCCAAACACGGCGCCCTGGATTTGACCCTGGAGGCCGCAGGGATACCCATATCGATGATCACCACACCGTTGAGGACATCGGCATTACCCTGGGCCAGGCCATCCGGCAGGCCCTGGGTGATAAACGGGGAATCAACCGCTACGGCCATGCCTGATCCCCATGGATGAAGCGCTGGTGCTGTTGGCCCTGGATGTCAGCGGCCGGGGGCACCTGGAGTTTGATTTGCCGTTGCCGGCAGCCAAAGTGGGGTCCTTTGACACCGAACTGGTGGAGGAATTTTTCCGGGCCCTGGCCCTCAACGGCGGCATTACCCTGCATGTTCGAATGTTAAGCGGGCGCAATACCCATCATATTATCGAGGGGACCTTCAAGGCCCTGGGGCGGGCTTTGCGCCAGGCGGTAACTAATGATGAAAAAATACCAGGCATACCTTCCACCAAGGGGGTGCTGTAAATGATTGCCATTATTGATTACGGTATGGGCAATTTACGCAGTGTACAAAAGGCTTTTCAACGGGTGGGCTGCCAGGCGGAGATCGTCCAGGATCCGGCGGCCGTCGAGGCGGCCCCGGCAGTGGTACTGCCCGGCGTCGGGGCCTTTGCAGACGCTATGGAAAACTTAAAAAAGTCCGGTATGATTGAGGCCATTCACCGGGCGATTAATTCGGGCAAGCCCTTTTTGGGCATCTGCCTGGGCCAGCAGCTGCTCTTTGAATCCAGCGTAGAATTTGGTACCACCCGGGGACTGGGGATTTTTCCCGGCACCGTCAAGCGCTTCCCCGGGGGAGACCTGAAGGTGCCTCATATGGGCTGGAACCAGGTGGAAATCGCCAAACCCTCCCCGCTGCTGGAGGGAGTTCCCGCTGGAGCGGCCTTTTATTTTGTGCATTCCTATTACGTTGAACCCGCCGACCCTGAACTGGCCGTTACGCTTACGGAGTACGGGTTGAAATTTGCCTCGGTGGTGGGCCGCAACAATGTTTTCGGCATTCAGTTCCACCCGGAAAAGAGCAGCACCCTGGGGCTTCGTATTCTCGAAAACTTTGGAAAGATGGTGAAGTCATGATCCTGTTTCCCGCCATAGATTTAAAGGAAGGCCAGTGCGTCCGCCTGATTGAAGGCCGCATGGACAGCGCCACCGTATATTCCCATGACCCTGGCAGCACTGCCAAGGCCTGGCAGGAGCAGGGGGCAGCGTTTATTCACGTGGTGGACCTGGACGGGGCCTTTGCCGGGCAGCCACGCAACCGGCAGTCCATTGCTCGGATTGTACAGTCCGTGGACGTTCCGGTACAGGTGGGCGGCGGCATCCGGGACATGGAGACCCTGGAGGACCTGCTTTCCCTGGGCGTGAACCGGGTCATTCTGGGCAGTGCGGCCATTTTAAGGCCGGCACTGGTAGCCGAAGCCTGCCGGAAGTACGGCGACCGGGTCCTGGTGGGCATTGACGCCCGGGACGGCCGGGTGGCCATCCAGGGCTGGGGTGAAACGGTGGAGAAAACCGCCCTGGCCCTGGCACTGGAAGTAAAAGAGCTGGGCATTGGGCGCATTGTTTTTACCGATATTCGGAGGGACGGCAAACTGACCGGACCGAACCTGGCTGCTACCGGAGAGCTGGCCAGGGCCAGCGGCCTGAAGGTGATTGCCTCCGGCGGGGTGTCCTCCCTGGAGGACATCCGGGCACTGAAATCGCTGGAGCCGGACGGGGTGGAGGGGGCCATCATGGGCAAGGCCCTTTATTCCGGAGCCGTCAGGCTGCCGGAGGCCCTGGCCATTGCCCGGGGGAGGATTCAACATGCTGATGAAAAGAATTATCCCCTGCCTGGATGTAACCGGCGGCAGGGTGGTGAAGGGAACCAATTTCGTCAATCTAAGGGACGCCGGCGACCCGGTGGAACTGGCGGCGCTGTATGACCGGGAGGGCGCCGATGAACTGGTCTTTCTGGACATCACCGCTTCCTCCGACGGCCGGGCCACCATGCTGGACGTGGTGCGCCGGACTGCCGAAGAGGTGTTTATTCCCTTTACGGTGGGCGGGGGCATCCGCACCGTAGAGGACATGCGGCTGATGTTAAAGGCCGGGGCGGATAAAATCGGCATCAACACCGCCGCCATTAAAAATCCCCAGGTCATTTCCGAAGGGGCCGTCAAGTTTGGCAGCCAGTGCATTGTGGTGGCCATTGACGCCCGGCAGGTGGGTCCGGATAGATGGGAAGTCTATATTCACGGGGGCCGCACCCCCACCGGCCTGGATGCGGTGGAATGGGCCGTTAAAGCAGAGGAACTGGGCGCCGGTGAAATCCTGCTTACCAGCATGGACCGGGACGGCACCAAGGAAGGTTTTGACCTGGCCCTGACCAGCACCATCGCCCGGCATGTGAAGATTCCGGTCATCGCCTCCGGCGGCGTCGGCAACCTGCAGCACATCGCCCAGGGCCTCACCGAGGGCCAGGCTGACGCCGCCCTGGCGGCCTCCATCTTCCACTTCGGCGAATACACCATCCGGCAAACCAAAGAATACTTAAGGCAACGTGATATCCCCGTCAGAATATAACAATTCAAATTGGGGACGGTTCTTGACTTGAATTCGGATTAAAGTTATTTGTTAAGTAAGATAAAAAGCTGGTGATTGGAATATGCAGTTCAATATAGAGACCCTGAAGTTTAACGAAGCCGGGTTAATCCCGGCTATCGTTCAGGATGTATATACAAAGGAAGTTTTAATGATGGCCTGGATGAACCGGGATGCGGTGGAGAAGACCCTTGGCACCGGGGAAACCTGGTTTTACAGCCGCAGCCGGCAGAAAATGTGGAAGAAGGGCGAGACCTCCGGCCATGTGCAAAGAGTAAAAGGTTTTTACTACGACTGCGATGCGGACACCCTGCTGGTGCTGGCGGAGCAGGTGGGAGGGGCCGCCTGCCATGAGGGCTACACTTCCTGCTTCCATAATCAAGTACAGCCGGACGGTTCCGTTACAGTAGCGGGAGAAAAAAGGTTTGATCCCTCCGAGGTCTACGGACAGGGGCAGCAGGCGGGGGTTTCCACCAGTCCCGCCATCATTGATGAGCTATATGAGGTGATCCTGAGCCGCAAGGCGGAAAGACCGGAGGGTTCCTACACCACCTACCTTTTTGATAAAGGGATTGATAAAATTTGCAAAAAGGTAGGGGAAGAATGCGCCGAAGTGATTATCGGGGCCAAGAACAGCAAAGAGGAACTCGTATACGAGTCCGCTGATCTCATCTACCACCTGCTGGTCCTGCTGGCCAACCAAGGGGTAGCCGTTGAAGAAATCTACCAGCAGTTGTCCAAAAGAAGAAAGTAGAAAAGGATTATTGGGGGCGGTTTGAAAGCGCCGGGATAAACCGGCTGTGGTCAATAGGACTCCCCTAGCCCGTAATGTCATGGCCGCTGCAATACATATGTTTTAAAAAACAAGTGGAATCCTCACTGCTATGTGATACAATAAGGAAAATGGTGGAAGGGAAATTGTTATTGCTTGGTGCTAAACTTTCGTGACTTAACCAGATTAAATCCGAAAGGAGTAGACCGATGAGTGAGGTTTTATTAAAAGAAATCCTTAATGAACTCAAGGGCGTGAAAACCGAGCTGGTTTCTCTTAACCGGCGTGTGGGAAAACTTGAAGAGGGGCAGGCCAGACTTGAAGAAGCACAGTCCAGACTTGAAGGGAACCAACAAAAATTAGAAGTCAAGATCGAGAATGAAGTGATAGATAAAATTCGTGCTTTGTTTGATGACAGAGAAATGCAAAACCACAGGCTCGACCGCATTGAAGTAAAGTTAGAGAATGTTATTGTTGATCTGGGCTATCTGGTAACAAAGGTGGCCAGAATGGAGAGAATGGCCTAGTAATTATATAACTGGTTCTTAACCTTATTAAAGTGAGACATCAGAAAGAGAATGTTCACCAAGGATGCTTGGACGTTCTCTTTTTCTTTTTTAGAGTGTGGAGAAAAGAAAAACTAAATTTGAACCATGAATTTCTAACTTTGAACCTTGGATGTGATATAATGTAGAGTGTTTTCTTTATAACATTTTCCAAACGGAGGAAATAATGGACATTTTAGCGAATCTTAACCCCGCCCAGGCAGAGGCGGTGCAGTATACCGAAGGCCCCCTGCTGGTGCTGGCCGGCGCGGGCTCAGGCAAAACCCGGGTGTTGACCCACCGGATCGCCCGGATCCTGAGCCAGGGGGTTCCTCCTTATAACATACTGGCCATCACCTTTACCAATAAAGCGGCGGCAGAAATGAGGACCAGGGTGGAAAACCTGGTGCCGGAGGCGGCCAGGGACCTGTGGGTCACCACCTTTCACAGTGCCTGCCTGCGTATCCTCAGAAGGGAAATTCAAGCCCTTGGTTACGGCTCCAACTTTTCCATTTACGACGATGCGGACCAGCAAACGTTAATCAAGGAATGCCTCAAGGAACTGGAGATTGATGAAAAGCAGTTTCAACCGCGTGCCATGCTGGGGGTCATCTCCGGGGCCAAGAACAAGCTCCTGACGCCGGACCAGTATGATCGGCAGGCCTTTGATTACTTTGAACAGGTGGCCGGGCGGGTCTACCGCTTGTACCAGGAGAAGCTGTTTAAAAACAATGCGGTGGATTTTGATGACTTGCTGATGCTCACGGTACGGCTGTTTAAAGAGCATCCCCATGTGCTGGGCTACTACCAGACAAAGTTTAAATATATCCTGGTGGACGAGTACCAGGACACCAACCATACCCAGTACGTCCTGGTAACCATGCTGGCGGAGCGTTACCGCAATGTCTGCGTGGTGGGGGACCCCAACCAGTCCATTTATAAATGGCGGGGGGCGGACATCAACAACATCTTAAGCTTTGAGCGGGATTACCCCGAGGCAAAGGTGGTCAAGCTGGAGCAAAATTACCGCTCCACCGGCAACATTCTGGAAGCGGCTAATACCGTTATCAAAAACAACACAGAAGCCAAGGACATGAAACTATGGACTGCCAAAGGGGCCGGCCGGTTAATTCATGTCTACCGGGCGGAGAGTGAGCGGTTTGAAGCCCATTATGTGGCCGACAGGATCAAGGACCTGCGCTTTTCCCACAATCGAAAGTACCGTGAGATGGCGATTCTTTACCGGACCCATGCCCAATCCCGGGTCTTTGAAGAAGCTTTCCTGCGCCTGGGCATCCCCTATACCATTTTCGGGGGGCTCAAGTTCTATGACCGCAAGGAAATCAAAGATCTGCTGGCTTACCTGCGGGTACTTGTTAACCCGGCGGACGGCCAGAGCCTGTTCCGCATTATCAATGTGCCCAAACGGGGCATCGGGGCAGCCTCCCTGGAGAAAATCACAAACTTCGCCCTGGAGCGGGGTTTAAGCCTTTTACAGACCCTGGCCATGGCAGATGACATCCCGGGGATTCCTGCCAAAGCCCGCAAACAGTGCAGTCTGCTGGCGGACCTGGTCGACAGCCTGGCAAAACAGGCCGAGTTCCTTTCCGTAACAGAAATTACCGAAGAGGTTCTCAGCCGGACCGGCTACCGGGCGGAACTGGAGGCCGAGGATACTGTGGAAGCCAGGACCCGGCTGGAGAACCTGCAGGAATTCCTTTCGGTGACCAAGGAGTATGACAAGCAGCAGGGAGAGGAAGCCGGTCTGGAGGATTTCCTCTCCACCATCTCGCTGGTGACCGATCTGGACCGGCATGACCCGGCAGCCGACCAGGTGGTGCTGATGACCCTGCACAGCGCTAAAGGCCTGGAATTTCCCGTGGTATTTTTAACTGGTATGGAGGAGGGTGTCTTCCCCCACAGCCGGGCCCTTTATGACCAGGAGGAACTGGAAGAGGAGCGCCGCCTGGCCTATGTGGGAATTACCCGGGCCGAGGAGGAACTCTATTTGACCCACTGCTGGGAGAGGACCCTCTTTGGCCGCACCAACATGAACCCGAGATCCAGATTTTTGGAAGAAATCCCAATCGAATTAACGGCGGGACAAAAGCCCTTGAAGAAGCCGGTAACTTCCGGCGCCGGAGTAAGCAGCGGCAGCACGGCCGGCACCCGGCCTGCGGCATCTCCCGAAACATTTTTACTGGGAGACAGGGTGCGCCATCGCAAATGGGGAGAAGGCGTTGTTGTCAAGGTGAAGGGTGAAGGCGGCGATGCTGAACTGACGGTGGCTTTCCCGGCACAGGGTTTAAAAACCCTCATCGCCCAGTTCGCGCCACTAGAAAAGGTCTAATCTGGGAACACTAATGGCGGAGGAAAAAAATGGACCGCTTAATGGCAGTGGTGGTTTTAACCGCCATCATACATTTGATTAATACTTTGATCTTTGCAGTTCGACCGGCAGGGGTCATGACCAAACGGCTGGCTACGGCCTATTCCCTGTTTAATGTAATCTTCCTGATTGCCCAAACTGCCAACATGCTGCAGGCACCTTTGCTGGGTTCCATTATTGACCTGGCCATCGAGCGGGGCATGCAGGCGGCCGGTTCCGCAGTAAACCTGTTAAGCACCCCTGTCTACCAGCAGGAACTGCTGATTCTGGATTACCAGATCCGGACCATTATTTTAGGAGCCACCGTCGGTACCCTGATCGGAGCCATCTTTATTCCCACGTTTATTACCTTTTTTATTAAAGGGATTGATGTCTTTTACCAGGTTAAATCGGTACCCAAAATGATCGGCATGGTGATTTTCTCACCGGCAAAGGTGGCCCGCATGGCTAAGTCTGCTGTGCGAATTCCCAACAGGGAATTTTTTAAACAGGCCATTTCGGAGAAGTTAACCATCCCCAAAAAGTTTCTGGTATTGAATGTTTTTGTGACCGGCATTTATACCACCTCGGTTCTTTCAGCGGTGTATGCCTGTGCCCTGTATCCGGAATTTCGGACCACAGCTTCGATGCTTTCAGGCATTATCAACGGCATTGCCACCATCCTGTTTGCCACCGTGGTGGATCCCACCGCTGCAGGCATTACCGACCAGGCCTGCGGGGAGAAAGACCGGAGAAGGATATCAAGCAAATGTCCTTTTACCTGGCGGTCACCCGTCTAATAGGAACCGTCCTGGCCCAGCTTTTCTTTGTGCCGGCTGCTCTGGTTATTAAGTACGTGGCACAGATTATCGCCCGTGGCGGTTTTTAAAGAAACTAAATTCAAGTTAAGAACCGTCCCCACTTGAATTAGTGAGGATAGGAGGGAAAAATTGTGTCGGAGGTTACCCGGGAAATCAAGGCCAGGGTGGAAGAACTGCGCCGGGAGATCAATCATCATAATACTTTGTATTACGTACTGGACAAACCCAGCATCACCGATGCCCAGTACGACCGGTTGATGCAGGAATTGATACAACTGGAAGGTGCTCACCCGGAACTCATCATACCGGATTCCCCTACCCAGCGGGTGGGGGGCAGGTGCAGCAGGGTTTTCAGGCAGTCCCCCACCGGGTCCCCATGCTGAGTCTGGGCAACGCCTTTGGGGAGGGTGATTTACGGGAGTTTGACCGCCGGGTGCGGACCCTTTTACCCGGTGAAGAAGTTGAATATGTAGTGGAACTGAAGATCGACGGGTTGGCTGTCTCCCTCTGGTATGAGAACGGGCTGCTGGTCAGGGGGGCCACCCGGGGAGACGGCGAGTATGGCGAAGACATCACCGCCAACCTCCGTACCGTAAAGGCTATTCCCCTTCGCTTAAAGGAGGCTGTTCCCTTCCTGGAGGTGCGGGGCGAAGCCTACATGCCAAGGATTCCTTTGCCCGTCTCAATGAAGCCAGGGAAGAGGCCGGGGAACCGCTCTTTGCCAACCCCCGCAACGCGGCGGCGGGCAGTTTGCGGCAGCTGGACCCCAGGGTAACGGCTTCCCGCAATCTCAGCATATTTATGTATGCCATCGGCTACCTGGAAGGAGCCGACCACCGCAGCCATGGCGCGGGACTGGCCTGGTTAAAGCAACAGGGCTTCCGGGTCAACCAGCAGTACAAGGTTTGCCAGGATATCGACCAGGTGCTTGATTACTGTGAAAAGTGGCAGGACAAACGGTTCGACCTGCCCTATGCCATTGACGGGCTGGTGATCAAGGTCAACTCCCTGGACCAGCAGCAGCGGTTGGGAGCCACCCTGAAAAGCCCCCGCTGGGCCATCGCTTATAAATTCCCGGCGGAGCAGGCAGTGAGCACCATCAAGAACATTATTCTCCGGGTGGGTCGTACGGGAGTTCTTACGCCCACCGCCATCCTGGAGCCGGTCAAACTGGCGGGCACCACCGTCACCAAAGCTACATTGCATAACGAAGACATCATCCGCCAGAAGGATATCCGCATCGGGGATAAGGCCCTGGTACAGAAGGCCGGGGATATTATCCCGGAGGTGGTGCAGGTTTTTCCGGAGCAGCGAACCGGTGAAGAAATAATCTTTACCATGCCCGCCACCTGCCCCGAGTGTGATGCTCCGGTGGTGCGGCTGCCGGGGGAGGCGGCCCACCGCTGTACCAACCAGAACTGCCCTGCCGTCTCCAGGGAGGGGGTCATTCACTTCGTCTCCCGGGGGGCCATGGACATCGTGGGCCTGGGAGAAAGCATCGTCACCCAGTTGATCAGGGCAGGCCTGGTCAAGGACCCGGCGGACCTCTATGACTTACGCTATGAGGATTTAATCAAACTGGAGCGCATGGGCGCCCGTTCTTCCCAGAACCTGTTGAACGCCATCGAAGCCAGTAAAAACAATTCCCTGGCCCGGCTTCTGTTTGCCCTGGGCATCCGGCACGTGGGTGAGCGGGCAGCCAAAATCCTGGCCCAACAGTTTGGCTCCATGCAGGCCTTAATGGCAGCCACAGTGGATGATTTAACGGTCATCCCGGAAATAGGACCCAAAATTGCCGAGAGTGTGGTGGATTATTTCTCCCGGCAGGAAAACCGGCGGCTTGTTGAACGGCTGGCCGACGCCGGCGTCAACCTGCAGGAGGAACAGGGGCAGCCGGACCCGACCGGCCAGCCCCTGGCCGGTAAGACATTCGTGGTGACCGGCACCCTGGAGCATTCTCCCGGCAGGCAGCCCAGGAGGCCATTGAAAAATTGGGCGGCAAGGTCGCCGGCAGTGTCAGCAAGAAAACCGATTACGTGGTGGTTGGGGAAAATCCCGGCTCCAAGTATGACAAGGCCCGGCAGCTGGGTATTCCTATCCTGAAGGAAGAAGAATTTATCGCTTTACTTGACAATCAGTAACACTCATCCCCGGTTTCGGAAAGAGAACCGGGGATTTTTATTTAAGACGCTCCCCACAGCGTCCGATAACCTTTATAAACAGGGACATCCTTTGCCGGGGAAGGAATTTCCAGCCGGGTTAAAGAAATATGTCCGGGGGGGTTGTACATGAGATTTTTTACTGCCATGCTTCTTATGCTGGTTTATATAGTCATGTGGTCCGGTCTGGCGGAAGCAGGTTATACCTTTTATCCCTATGGCCAAATAAAATGGAAGCAGGAAAAAGTAGGGAAATTAACAGCCGACATGACCTTGACAGACAACGGACTGCTGTACATGCCGGTGGGTAATAAAATTGCCTGTTATGACATCCATACCGGGAACAAACTGTGGGAGATAAAATTGGACCTTACGGGCAAAATCAGCGAGCCCCTGCTGGTGGACAACGGAGCCGTTTACGCCGCAGGAATCGACGGCATTCAGCAGATGAAGCCCAACGGCAGTGTAACCTGGCTTTACCGCATTTATCCCAAAGCCAAGGGGACCAAAAGCAGCGGGGTGGTTGCCACAGGCCCCGGAGGTCTCATTTACCTGGGGGTGACCGATGGCCTCTATGCCCTGGAGCCCCGGAAAAATTATAAATGGCGCTACTCAAACGAACAAAACGTTGTGGCCGCCATGGGAGATCGGGAAGCGGTCTACGTTTGTACCGGAGATAAAAATGAGGGGTACGGGCTGCGTGCCCTGGACAGCAAAGGGGAGCGGGTCTGGCACCGGGGATTGGGGGATATAAAGGATATTCAAATGACCTTCGGACCGGACGGCCATTTGTACGTGATTACCAACCCTACCAAGGTGGAAAGAAACACCTCCGGCAAAATTCAATGCTTCGACCGCAGCACCGGAAAGGAACGCTGGACTTATTCCGTAAAGGCAAATGACCTGACGAAGGTTTCTTTTTTGGAGAACGATACCCTTTTCTTTTGCAGCCAAAACAAGGTTTTTTCCATCAATATTAAAGACGGAACCCTGCGCTGGGATTTGCCGCTGCTTAATGTGGTTTCCGGTGTGGCTGTTGACAAGGATAAACAACGTCTCTATGCCGGCAGCACCGACGGCAGGATCTACTGCGTAAGCTTTGCCGGAAGACTGATCTGGGAAAAGGAAATGGATAAAACCACCGGCCAGACCCTGCACAAGGACGGCGGCATTATGATCGATACCTGCAAAGATGAAAAGGATGCCATCAGCAGGGCGCCTGTGATGCTTAAGGACGGCGGTATTTTGGTTTATACTGACAAGGGTTTCCTGGTGAAATTTGTTGATGTTAAATAAGGAGCGGTAAACATGCGTTGTTTCCTCAAAACATTGGTGCTGGCTGTGCTGGCGGCTGTTTTTCTGCTGCCCGGCACCGGTTGGGCAATGAACAGTCCTGCCGCTGAAGTAGATTTTACCGATATTAAAGGCCATTGGGCCAAACAAGCCATCGAAAAAGTATATGCCACCGGGCTGGACAAAGGGTTTCCTGACCATACCTTCCGGCCCAACCAGCCGGTTACCGGTTTGGAGGCCGTTCATCTAGTGTTAAACGGGGCGGGGTTCAGCGAGCAGATCGCCAAAATAAAACGCCCGAGAAATGCGCCTCCCAGCGCTTATCCGGTGCCCTGGGGACAAAATTACATGGACTTTGCGGTCCAGCAAAAATTTATTCCCGAAGATATGCTACAGAGCTTCCGACACGACCGTCCCATCAACCGGGGTCAGCTGGCCGTTCTCCTGGCCAGAACCTTGTATTTAACCGGACCGGGCATCGCCATTTCCTTCACGGACAGCAAAGATATTCCCCCGGAATATCACCAGGCCATACAGGCTGTGGCTGTCAGCGGCATCCTGTCGGGTTATCGGGACGGCAGCTTTCGCCCTCTGGGGCAGGTTTCCCGGGGGGAAATGGCGGCCGTTTTGGGGAAGCTCTATGACCAGGGCTGGGTGAAAATAGACAGCAAAAGAAAGGTTGAAGGCTGGGTGGCTGCCGTTTCCCAGGGAAAAAACGGTATTGAAATCCAGTTAAACTCCCTTAAAGGTACGCAAAAAATGATGGCCACTGCCAATTGCAAGGCTTACTTCATGGGACAGCCCATGCAGCTGCAGCAGATTGTAAACTACCGGGTGGCGGGAATTCTGGATACAAAAAGAAAACTGGCTTATCTGGAACTGCTGGAGAGAAGGAATTTTTCCCCCGTGCTCCGGGACACCTATGCCAGTTACCTCCGTCATGCCGAAGGAGAGCCGGTGCTTCTCACGGTGAAGGACCTGCTTTGCGAGGAAGTGGATTATCCCGTGGCCTGGGATGCTGAAATCGTTGATGAAAAGTCCAAGAGCAAGACCAGCAAGGACCTTCTTAAAAAATTGAAGAGCGGTCAATTTATTAAACTGGGTTTAACCTCCAACGGAACGATTAAATCCATGACCCTTTTGGACGTTAAGAACATCACCGGCCAAGTGGACCGCATTGACAGGGCGCTGTATTTGGTGAAAAAAGGCAGCGGCAGCAGCAAGAAGTATGTGCCCGACCATTTCTGGGGCTGGGACTTCGGTCGGTTGGTGGATAAAGAAGGCGAAGAAATCAGTTCCATCCGGGCCGGTGACAAAGTGAAGATCTTTTACATCGGGGAACCCTTTTATGAAAGGGTATTGGAGATCCAAAGGCTGTGATAAAAGGCTTCTCCCCGGTGGGATGCCTGAAGAGACTGTTTAGCGGAGAAAAATGCCGGGTAGGTTAGCGCAGGATTGGATAGTGCCGGGTTAGCAGGAAATACCCGTGTTTAAATAGAATATAGCTTTAGGCTGGAGCCGGTTCCAGGGAACGCCGGGTTTGGGCCTGAATGTCACCGGTAACAATGGCTCCGCTGGCAGGATCAATGGGGATTTGCCCGGAAGTAAAAATAAGGGGGCCGAAACCAACGGCCTGGGAATAAGGACCAATGGCGGCGGGGGCGTTATCGGTACAGATGGCTCTTTTTGCGTGCATGGGTCGTCCTCCTTTAGTAAACAGGCAGAATTTATCTTATCTAGCGTACCCCAAAATGCCCGGAACCATAAATTTATACCCAGGGGAATGAGAAATTTGGCCAAGTTGCGCTGGTTTAGCAAACTTTGGTATAATATTGTCAGTTTTGAGCAAAGGAAGGTGTACCTGGTTGATTAGCAAACAAGATGTGGAACATGTGGCCCTGCTGGCCCGTTTGGAGTTAAGCGAAGAGGAAAAAGAGTTGTACACCCAACAATTAAATAAAATCCTGGACGCAGCCCGGGCATTGCAGGAGCTGAATACCGATGATGTGCCTCCTACCGCCCACGTGCTGTCCATTCAAAACGTCTTCCGGGAAGACCGGGTGGGCCAACACATTGACCCCGAAAAAGCCCTGGCCAACGCCCCGGACCGGGAAGAAAATTTCTTCAAAGTACCGAAAATAGTATAGGCTTATCCTGCATTACTATCGGGTCTAGCCATCAGCCTTCAGTCCTGTTAAAGAAAGCTGAGGGCTGACGGCTGACAGCTGAAGGCTTGACCCCAAAGGAATACAGCATTAGCACTTAGGAGGGAAAGTTTTGGATCTCTTTCAGCGGACAGCCCACCAACTCCATGAGATGCTGGTAAGAAAAGAAATCTCCGCCTCGGAAATTACAGCGGCCGTTTACCGGCGTATGGAAGAGGTGGAAGAAAAAGTAAAATCATATCTCACCATTACCCGGGAACATGCCGAGGCAAAGGCCCGGCAGGTGGATGAGAAGATTGCTGCCGGTGAGCCTGTGGGCCCCCTGGCGGGCATCCCGGTTGCCGTAAAAGACAACATGTGCACAGAGGGCATCCGTACCACCTGTGCATCCAAGATACTCTACAATTTTGTTCCCCCTTATACAGCCACCGCTGTGGCCAAGATGGATGCCGCCGGCATGGTGATGGTGGGCAAGACCAACCTGGACGAGTTCGCCATGGGTTCTTCCACCGAAAATTCCGGCTTTCATTTAACCCATAACCCCTGGGACCTGGAACGGGTCCCAGGCGGGTCCAGCGGCGGCTCCGCCGCCGCGGTGGCAGCCGGGGAAACCGTTGTTTCCCTTGGTTCCGATACCGGGGGGTCCATTCGCCAGCCGGCTGCCTTCTGCGGCGTTGTGGGCATGAAGCCCACCTACGGCGGGGTTTCCCGTTACGGGCTGGTGGCCTTTGCGTCCTCCTTGGACCAGATCGGCCCCTTTACCAAGGACGTTACCGACATGGCCCACATGCTGAATGTCATCTGCGGTCACGATCCCATGGACAGCACGTCGGCCAATATTCGGCAGCCTGATTTTACCCAATTCCTTGTCAATGACATCAAGGGCATGAAAATCGGGGTGCCCCGGGAATACATGGCCGACGGCATCGACCCCCTGGTAAAGGAGCGCATCAAGGAAGCCATACAGAAACTGACGGAACTGGGGGCCTATGTGGAGGAAACCAGCATGCCCCATACAGACTATGCCATGCCGGCCTACTATCTCATTGCCACCGCCGAAGCAAGCTCCAACCTGGCCAGGTACGACGGGGTTCGCTACGGGCTGCGGGTGGAAGATGCCCGGGATGTGGTGGACATGTTCATGCGCAGCCGCAGCCAGGGTTTTGGCGATGAGGTAAAACGCCGCGTCATGCTGGGAACCTACTCCCTGTCCGCCGGCTATTATGATGCCTATTACCTGAAGGCCCTCAAAGTCCGTACGCTCATTAAACAGGATTTTGACAAGGCCTTTGAAAAATATGATGTCCTGCTAAGCCCCACCTCCCCCTCCACCGCCTTTAAGATTGGGGAGATGGTCGATGACCCCATTCAAATGTATTTACAGGATATTTGCACCATTCCGGTGAACATGGCAGGGATTCCGGCCCTTTCCATTCCCTGCGGGCTGGCCAATAACCTGCCGGTGGGTTTGCAGCTGATGGGCAAAGCCTTTGCCGAGGGCACCCTGCTGCGGGTGGCCTACACCCTTGAACAAAACATCGATTTTACCAGGCTGCGGCCGGTTATAGGGGGTGGCGTGAAGTGACACAAGCCTATGAAACCGTCATTGGTATCGAAGTACACGTGGAGTTAAAAACCAACACCAAAATCTTTTGCAACTCCACCACCGAATTCGGCGGCGATCCCAACCATCATACCTGCCCCGTGTGCCTGGGGCTGCCCGGCACCCTGCCGGTGTTAAACAAAAAGGTGGTGGAATATGCGGTAAGGGCCGGGCTGGCCCTCAACTGCCAAATCGCCAATTTCTCCAAGTTTGACCGGAAGAATTACTACTACCCGGACCTGCCGAAAAACTACCAGATCTCGCAATATGATTTGCCCATCGCCGAACACGGCTATTTGGATATCGAGGTGGACAACCAAACCAAGCGCATCGGCATTACCCGCCTGCACATGGAAGAGGATGCCGGAAAACTGGTGCACCAGGGCAACATTGTCACCACACCCTATTCCCTGGTGGACTACAACCGCACCGGGGTGCCCTTGATTGAAATTGTCTCCGAGCCGGACATGCGGTCAGCGGAGGAAGCCAGGGCCTATGTGGAAAAGTTAAAGGCCATTATTCAATACACCGGTGTTTCGGACTGCCGGATGGAGGAGGGCAGCCTGCGCTGCGACGTCAACGTGTCGGTACGGCCCGTGGGCCAAAAGGAATTCGGCACCAAGGCGGAAATTAAGAACCTGAACTCCTTCCGGGCGCTGCAAAGGGCCCTGGTCTTTGAAATTGAGAGGCAGATCGGGGTTCTGGAGTCCGGCGGCAGGATTGTCCAGGAGACCCGGACCTGGGATGAGGCCAGGGGCATTACAGTTTCCATGCGCAGCAAGGAACAGGCCCACGACTACCGTTACTTCCCGGACCCTGATTTGGTGCCCCTGGTACTGGACAACCAGTGGATTGAATTCATCCGGGAGTCCCTGCCGGAGCTGCCGGACGAGAGGCGGGCCAGGTACATTCAGGAATACGGCCTGCCGGAATATGATGCCTCCATTTTAACCCTGACCAAAGAGATGTCCGATTACTTTGAGGAAGTGATTCGGCAGTACGATACACCCAAAACCGTGAGCAATTGGATGATGGGAGAAATGACCCGTCTCTTAAACGCCAGCGGCCTGGAAATATCCCATTGCCAAATCAAGCCAGGCCAGCTGGCGGAACTGCTCAAACTGATCGATAAAGGAACCATCAGCGGCAAGATTGCCAAAACCGTCTTTGAAGAGATGTTTGCCTCCGGCAAAGATCCCGACACCATTGTGAAGGAAAAGGGATTGGTGCAGATCTCCGACGAGGGCGCCATCGCCGCTGTGGTGGATGAAGTGATTGCAGCCAACCCCAAATCCGTACAGGATTACCGGGCCGGCAAAACACAGGCCATCGGCTTCCTGGTGGGACAGGTGATGAAAGCCACCCGGGGGAAAGCAAACCCGGATCTGGTCAACAAGCTGCTAAAGGAAAAACTTTAATAATATAGTTTTAAGTTCTATTTGGAGATTGTTTCCATTTTGGCTGCCTGTAATTTAGGCCCGGGTTTTTTACAAACCCGGGTTTTTACTTTGACTAAGAATGTCTAAATTATTATACAAAAATTAAAAGTGTCCAAAACAAACGTGCAATGAATTAACCAGAATGAGCAAGACGAAAACGTAAGAAATGTTGAGGGAATTGAAATAATTGGCACTTAATTGAACTATACAGAATAACTCAATGTATACAGTATAAATACCCTTTTCGCATATCCTTGACAGCGCTGGTTATGGTAACATAAACAAGTAAGTTATTGTTTGTTGGAGGTGTCATGATGGAAAAGAGAAAAATTTGGATTGTTGATACAACCTGCGGGACGGTGAACAAACCGCCGGTGTCGTTTTTGCCAACCGTGAGAAGGTCCGTATTGCAAGATTTTTAGATGAAATGGGTGTAGATCAAATAGAAGCGGGGATTCCTGTCATGGGAGGCGACGAACAGGAATCCATCAAGCAGATTTGTAAACTTGGCTTGAAATCCAGTATCATGGGCTGGAACAGGCCGGTGATCAGAGACATTGAAGCTTCCCTTGCCTGTGGTGTGGATGCAGTGGCCATTTCCATTTCCACATCCGACATTCATATCAAACATAAATTAAAGACCAGCCGTGAATGGGTGCTGGAACACATGGTCCGGGCCACCGAGTTTGCCAAGAAGGAAGGCATGTATATTTCGGTAAACGCCGAGGATGCCTCCCGCAGCGATATGAATTTCCTCATTGAGTTTGCCAAAGCAGCCAAACAGGCCGGCGCCGACCGCCTGCGTTACTGTGATACCGTAGGGATTCTGGAACCCTTTACCTGCTATGACAATATCAAAAAGTTAAAAGAAGCTGTGGATATCGAGATTGAAATGCACACCCACAACGACTTCGGGATGGCCACCGCCAATGCCTTCGCCGGGGTGAAGGCAGGGGCCAACTGGGTTGGCGTAACCATTACCGGCTTGGGTGAGCGGGCAGGCAACTCTCCCCTGGAGGAAGTGGTCATGGCCCTCAAGCACCTGTACGACATCGATTTGAACTTTAAAACCGAAATGTTCCGTGAAGTGGCCGAGTATGTTGCCAGAGCCTCCGGTCGTGAACTGCACTGCAGCAAGGCCATTGTGGGTTCCAACATGTTTGCCCACGAATCCGGCATCCATGCCGACGGGGCCATCAAAAACCCCAAAACCTACGAGGCCTTCCAACCCGAAGAAGTGGGCCTGGAGCGCCAGATCGTCATCGGCAAGCACTCCGGCACCGCCTCTTTGCGCATGAAGTTTGCCGAGTACGGCATTGATTTGTCCAAGGAAGAGGCCGAGGAATTGCTGCCCAAGATACGCTCCGCTTCGGTCTCTTTAAAGCGGTCCTTATTCGATAAAGAACTTGTATACATCTACGAAGACCATTTCGGAAAGAGGGATTAATTTGGGCAAGACAATCATAGAAAAGATCCTTTCCTCTCACAGCGGCCAGGACTGCCGGGCCAACGATATCGTGGTGGCCCAGGTGGACTTTGTGATGGGACAGGACGGCACCTCGCCGCTGGCCATCCGGGCCTTTGAGAATATGGATGGTAAGGAGCTGTTCGACCCGGACAAGGTGGCCCTGGTCATTGATCACAGCTCACCCAGCCCCCTAGAGGGAGTTTCCGCCCTGCACAAAATTATGCGGCAATTTGCCAGGCAAAAGGGCTGCCGTCTTTACGACATCGGGGAGGGGGTCTGTCACCAACTGGTGCCCGAAAGCGGCAAGGTGGGCCCCGGCAGCCTGGTCATCGGCGCCGACAGTCACACCTGCACCTACGGGGCTCTCAACGCCTTTTCCACCGGCGTTGGTTCCACGGACCTGGCCGGTGGGTTAATTTCCGGTAAGATGTGGTTTAAAGTACCGGAGACTATCAAATTTGTCTGTAACGGCGTACTTCCTGCGGGTGTCTACGCCAAGGACTTAATTCTTTATTTGATTGGTCAGGTAACTGCCGACGGTTGTACCTATATGGCTGCCGAGTATACCGGCGAAGCTGTCTCCGCTCTTTCCATGGAGGGGCGTTTCACCGTCGCCAACATGGCCATCGAGATGGGGGCCAAAGCAGGTTTAATGGAAGCGGACGAAAAGACCTTTGACTGGCTCAGAGCCTATACCGATCAAGAATTTACCCCGGCTGCCGCCGACCCGGATGCCGTGTATCATAAAGTTTTGCAATTTGACGTTTCCTCCCTGGAACCCCAGGTGGCCAAACCCCACCGGGTAGACAACGTTTCTCCCCTTTCCGAGGTCCAGGGCACCCCTGTTCACCAGGCCTTTATCGGCACCTGTACCAACGGTCGCCTGGAAGATTTACGGATTGCAGCCTCCATCCTGGAGGGCAAGCAGGTTCACCCGGACGTCAGGCTGATTGTGGCCCCGGCGTCCCGCAAGGTCTACCTGGACGCAATGGCCGAAGGGGTCATCCAAAGGCTGGTGGCTGCAGGAGCAGCAGTGGTCACTCCCGGCTGCGGTCCCTGCGTGGGCACCCACAACGGTGTTCCTTCGGACGGTGAGACCGTGATTTCCACCGCCAACCGCAACTTTAAGGGCCGCATGGGCAACAGCAACGCGGAAATTTACCTGGCTTCCCCGGCAACTGTGGCAGCCTCGGCGCTGACCGGCGTGATCACCGACCCCAGGGAATTTTTAAAGTAGCTGCTCAGAACCGTACGAAATAAGTAACCCCCGGAGTAAAACTTTACGATAGTGTAGGTGAAAGCCATTGAAATTTCAAGGGAAAAGCCACAAGTTTGGCAACGACGTCAATACCGATTACATTATCTCAGGTAAATATAAATTTAAGACCCTGGACATGAACGAACTGGCCAAGCACGTCATGGAAGACCTGGACCCGGACTTTTACAGCAAAGTAACACCCGGTGACTTTATCGTGGCCGGCAGCAACTTTGGCTGCGGTTCTTCCCGGGAGCAGGCGCCCCTGGCCATTAAATATGCCAACATCAGCGCCGTGCTGGCCAAATCCTTTGCCCGGATTTTTTACCGCAACGCCATTAATACCGGTCTGCCGGTGCTGGAATGCGATACCGACCTCATTGATGCCGGCGATGTCCTGGACGTGGACCTGACCAACGGCGCCATCATCAACAGAACCAAGGACATTCGCATCGCCGTCAAGCCGCTGCCCCAGGTGATGATTAAAATCTTAAATGACGGGGGTCTGGCTCCCCATTTCCGTAAATACGGTGGATTTAATTTTGACTAGGGAAGGTGTTTCAACTTGCACAGCATAACACTGATCCCCGGGGACGGCATTGGGCCGGAAATCACCGAGGCGGCCAGGCGGGTCATCGAAGCCACCGGTGTAGACATCCAATGGGAGATTGCAGAGGCCGGGGCGGACATGATTTCCCGTTACGGCAAGCCTTTGCCGGACCACGTGCTGGATTCCATCCGCAAGAACAAGGTGGCCTTAAAGGGCCCCATTACCACCCCGGTGGGCAAAGGGTTCCGCAGCGTCAACGTAACCCTGCGGCAGGAACTGGACCTGTATGCCAACCTGCGCCCGGCCAGGACCATACCCAACATTCCCAGCCGCTACCAGGGGGTCGACCTGCTGGTGGTGCGTGAAAATACCGAGGACCTGTACGCCGGTGTGGAACACCGGGTGGGGAAAGATGCCGCCGAGAGCATTAAAATTATCACCCGGGAGCTTCCGAGCGCATCGCCCGCTTCGCCTTCGAGACAGCCCGCCGCCAGGGCAGAAAAAAGGTGACGGCAGTTCATAAAGCCAATATCATGAAGCTGTCCGACGGGCTATTCCTGGAAAGTGTCCGGTCGGTGGCGGAACATTACCCGGAAATCGCTTATGAGGAAGTTATTGTGGACGCCATGTGCATGAAGCTGGTGCAGGAACCGGAGAAGTACGATGTCCTGGTGCTGCCCAACCTGTATGGCGATATCGTATCGGATTTATGCGCCGGTCTGGTGGGAGGACTGGGCGTGGCCCCGGGAGCCAATATCGGACTTGCATGTGCGGTCTTTGAAGCGGTTCACGGCAGCGCCCCGCAAATTGCCGGTCAAAACTTGGCCAACCCCCTGGCCATCATCCTGTCCGGAGTCATGATGCTGCGTCACCTGGGGGAAAATGCCTGCGCCGAATTGATTGAAAATGCGGTGATTCAGGTGCTGGCAGAAGGCAGGGAATTAACCGTAGATTTGGGCGGTACAGCTACAACCCAAAGCATGGCTGAGGAAATCATCAATAAAATAAAAGAAAACAGGTAAAAGTCACCACCGGTGGCTTTTACCTGTTTTCAAGTCATTTATATTGGGATACGGGTTAACATTCACCATTCTACCCGTTTAAAAATAATTTTCAACCAGAGATTCCATACCAAATTTATTCACATTTTCAGTAAGAGCCGGTCACCCGGTTCTTCTTGTTTCAGAGAGCGGCAGTGGCGAGGTTGCCCAACTTAATAAGAACAGGTATGATAAAAAACCCTAAATAAGCAAATTTTGGCAAACAAAAAATGGCTGTGACTGTACAAACCAATAATATTTACCTTCTATAAATATCGTTGCAGTTTCAGATAATAATGATGAACCCCAATGCTGAAAAAGGAGGTGTTTTCATGGCCAACAGAACCAATTTTGGTGAACCAACCATGGGAGCCTATCGTTTAAAAGAAATGCATGATGCTCAGTTTCCCGGCGGTGTTGTGGTGGATCCCACACCCATTACAGCCGGGCAGGAAGCGGTGGTTTTCTACAACGGGCTGTTAGCTGAAAGCGGCGCCCAGGAAGTTTATTTACACTGTGGATTCGGTAGAGACGATCGCTGGCACGCTATCCAGGACACGAGAATGGCCAAAACCGGTTACGGATTTGTCAAAGCCGTAACCATGCCGGACACTCATACCCAATTTAATTTCTGCTTTCACGACAATGCCATGAACTGGGATAACAATTCCGGTAAAGACTGGAGTTTTCAGGTTCACAACGGCACCATGAACGGTCATTAATCCTTTTCCCTGCCGACCAAGCCGGCAGGGATTTTTTGCTGTCACAAAATAACTTAATAACTTAAGTACCAGGTACCTTTTTGGGGTCATCGAAGCAGCGTTTTCGCATCATAAAATTCAGAAAAATGGTAAATACTAGCCTGGAATGCACAAAAAGTACGGTTTGAAGGGTGCGTGAAAATTTGAGGGTAATTGTATTTTCCTGGGAATACCCGCCTTAAGTGTGGGTGGGCTGGCTCAACATGTCTTAGATTTAACCAATGCCATGGCCAAACAGGGAGATGACATTCATGTGATAACCCGTGGCAACCCCGGTACGCCGGAGTATGAAAGGGTAAAAGGGGTCCATGTCTGCCGGGTGAATCCCTTCAGGGTCTCATCAACGGATTTTGTTACCTGGGTGATGCAGTTAAACATGGCCATGATCGAACGGGCCATCCCGCTCATGGGGAAATTGGGCAAGGTAGACATTGTTCATGCCCATGACTGGCTGGTGGCCTATGCGGCCAAGGTATGCAAACATGCGTACAAAATTCCTCTCATCGCCACGATCCACGCCACCGAATGGGGCAGGCACAACGGCTTGCACAATGACGTGCAGCGGCACATCAGCGACATTGAATGGTGGTTAACCTACGAGTCCTGGCGGGTGATTTGCTGCAGTCAATATATGCAGGGACAACTGAAGCACATCTTCCAACTGCCGGATGATAAATTAAAAATTATTCCCAACGGCGTTGATCCGGAAAACTTTAAATATGACCCCCGGGCGAGGACACCGGTGAAAAGAGAAAATTACGCATCCTCGGAGGAAAAGATTGTTTACTATGTGGGGCGGTTGGTGCCGGAAAAGGGCGTTCAGGTCTTGCTGGAGGCAATCCCTAAAATTCTTCAGTACCACCCCAATACGAAATTTGTGATCGCCGGTAAGGGGGCCTTTGAAGGCGAATTAAAGTATAAGGCTGCCTGCCTGCGGGTTGACAACCGAATTTACTTTACCGGGTATGTTAACGATGTCACCCGCAACTGTTTGTATCATTATGCGGATGTGGCGGTGTTTCCCAGTTTGTATGAGCCTTTGGCATTGTGGCCCTGGAAGCCATGGCCGCCCGGACGCCGGTGGTGGTATCAGACACGGGCGGACTGGGAGAGATCGTTGATCACCGAGTAAACGGCATGAAGGCCTATACCGGCAATGCCAACTCCCTGGCGGACAGCATTTTACACTGCCTGCTGGACCCCAATTCCGCCAGGAAAATGCAGGAGCGGGCCTACCGGGATGTGATTGAGAAATACAATTGGCAATCCATTGCCCGGCAAACCAAAAGGGTTTACCAGGAGGTCATTGAAGCGGACCAAAAAGCGCCCTGGAAAAAATCGCAGGAAAAAGGAGGGCTTTTCGGCAGGGTACGGTTGGCTGTCCATTAAGTGAGATATGAGAAGTGAGAGGTTAGAAGTGGGAAGGAAAGGGTATCCTGTTTCTAATCTCTTACTCTCTTTGAAAACGTCAGTTTTAATAAGTTAATTTTTTTATCAGTATCTCAATCAGGAGTGATGTTTTTTGAAAGCTATTATCATGGCCGGTGGTGAGGGGACCAGGCTGCGGCCGCTAACCTGCGGGCGCCCCAAACCCATGATGCCGGTGGTGAATCGCCCCATGATGGAACATATCGTGACATTGTTAAAAAAGCATGGCATTCATGAAATCGGCGTAACCCTCCAGTACCTTCCGGAAGCCATTCGGAGTTACTTTGGCAACGGCGCGGACTTTGGCGTCCATATGCGTTACTATGTGGAGGAAGTTCCCCTGGGCACCGCCGGCAGCGTGAAAAACGCCCAGCCGTTTCTGGACGAAACCTTTGTTGTGATCAGCGGGGATGCCTTGACAGACCTCGACTTAACCCGGGCCATGGAGTTTCACCGGCAAAAGGGCGCCGTCGCCACCCTGGTATTAACACCGGTGGAGATTCCCCTGGAATACGGGGTGGTCATCACAGACCGGGACGGCAGGATTACGCAGTTTTTGGAGAAGCCCGGTTGGGGTGAAGTTTTCAGCGATACGGTGAATACCGGCATCTACATACTGGAACCGGAAGTGTTGAATTATTTTGCACCGGGCCAGAAATTTGACTTCAGTAAAGACTTATTCCCCATTTTGTTAAGGGAAAAACAGCCCCTCTTTGGTGTATCCCTGTCCGGCTACTGGTGTGACATCGGCAACCTGCAGCAATATGTGCAGGCCCACCAGGACTGCTTAACAGGTAAGGTGGCCGTAACCATTCCGGGCAACCAGGTGGCCCCGGGCATCTGGGTAGGAGAAAACAGTGAGCTCCCTGCGGGGACAACCGTCAACGGACCGGTGCTCATCGGGGACAACTGCCGCATTGGCACCGGCGCAGTCATTGACGCCTATACCGTGGTGGGAAACGGCGGCATCATTCAGGACCAGGCTACGGTAAAACGCAGTGTTTTATGGGACAATGTTTTTATCGGCACCAGGTCTGCCGTCCGTGGGGCCGTGGCGGGCAGCCGGGTAAAAATAAATGCCAACGCCTCGGTTTATGAAGGTTCGGTGATTGGCAGCGAGTCGGTCATCAAGGAAAGGGCATTATTAAAACCGGATGTTAAACTCTGGCCGGGTAAGGTGGTTGAGGCCGGCGCCACGGTAGAAAGCAGCCTGGTCTGGGGGACAGCAAAACCCAAGAACCTGTTTGGCATTGAGGGCGTCACCGGCCTTACCAATATTGATATCACCCCGGAATTTGCCTGCCGTTTGGGCACCGCCTTCGGTACCAACCTGGCAATTGGCGCCCGGGTCGGGGTCTCCAGTGACCGTTTTCCGGCATCCCGCATGATTAAAAAGTGCTGGCCTGCGGGCTGCAGTCCGCCGGTCTGGAAGTGCTGGATTTCGGGGACGGCATTACTCCCCTGCATCGTTTTGCGGTGCAGGCCAGCGGCTGTCAAGGGGGCATTCATGTCAGAATCAGTTCCCAACGGGCGGATAAAATTAACATGGTCTTTACCAATGAAAGGGGCGGCAACATCTCCCGCAGCCAGGAACGCAAAATTGAAAATACCCTGGCCCGGGAGGATGTGCGCAGGGTGGAGGCCCACCGCATCCTGCCCATCGTACCGGTGCCGGATATGGCGGACGCTATGTGAATCATCTGACGGAGAATATGAACGCAGAAGCCTTGAGGGGGGCAAGCCCGCAGCTGGTATTGCTTTATGACAGGAGAAATCTTGAACCCATCCTGACCAAAGCATTTGCCTCGCTGGGAATTACCTCTGAAACGATGGAAACCGGGCCGCTGGAGGAACCCGGGGCCTGGCAGCGGCACCGGGAACTGCTGCAGGATTTGGCTGCGACCGTGAGAAGGAAGGGCAAAGCTGCCGGGGCCATCATTGATCCCAACGGGGACCAATTAATCCTGGTGGATGGCCGGGGGAATGTGGTCAGTGAAGAAATGTTAACTGCTCTCATTTCCTTAATCATCTTAAAGGATCAAGCCGGGCCGGTGATTGTCCCGGTAACCGCGCCCAGAGCCATCGATGAACTGGCCGGCCGGTACAAGGGAAGGGTGGTCCGTACCAAAACCTCCCAGCAGGACTTTATGGACAAGATTATTAACCATCATGTCCAGAGCGGGGGCGCAGTTCAGCATCACTTTATGAATTTTGACGCTCTCCTGACACTGATTAAAGTATTGGAGTTCTGTGCCAGGGAGGGTATTACCATCGAAGACTGGTGGGAGAAATCCCTCAATTCTTCCTCGACAAAAGGGATGTGGAAGTGCCCTGGGAAGCCAAGGGCAGGGTGATTCGCCGGCTCATCGAAGAACAAAGTGGCGAATTGGAGCTGCTGGACGGGGTGAAGGTCTATCACCCGGAGGGCTGGGCCCTGGTATTGCCGGATCCGGAAGAACCGGTTTGCCGTATCTTTACCGAGGGAGCCTCGATGGAAGCAGCCGAGGAACTGACCAACTTTTACACCAGTAAAATACAGCAAATCACAGCCACCTAGCCGGACAAACGGCTAGGTTTTTTCAGAGGGGGAAGTGAAATTGTCTTTTATCCTACATTGTCACCGGCTTGTCTAGATTTCTTTGTTAAAAATCGATAAAATTGGCGCAGACGACAACAAGGAATCTAACAATCCCTGTCGAATAAGTGCGTAAATTCACAAGTCAGGAGAGGAGATGGCCGGTTTGCAAGGGATTTATCAGGTAGATCCTTACCTTTTACAATATCGCACAAAGATTACAGGAAGCATTGAAGATAACGGTAGAACCGGGATCCTGTTTGAAGAAACCATTTTTTATCCGGAAGGGGGCGGGCAGCCTTCGGACCGGGGTACCCTGGTATGTGATACCCATCGTTCTTCCCATGAAGTGCTGCACGTGGAACAAAGGCCGGAAGGGATTGTCCACTGGATTGCCGGCACAGTTCAACCTTTCATCGGCGCCGTGTGTTATTGACCGTGGATGCCGAGAGACGCAGGGATCATATGCAGCAGCACCATGGCCAGCATATCTTGTCGGCGGTTTTTGAACGAAATTATGGCTGGGATACGGTGGGTTTTCATTTAGGAGAAGAAACCTGTACCATCGATCTCAATGTTTCCTATGTGCCTCCCGAGGTAGTAAGGGAAGTGGAAACGGAAGTTAATCGTGTTGTGATGGAAAACCTGCCGGTAAAAATTGAGTGCTGCCATCGTAAAGATCTGGCGCCGGAATATCTCAAGAAACTTCCCCCTGATCAGGAGGAGGTCCGCCTGGTGATTATTCCGGGTATTGATGAAAATGCCTGCTGTGGCACGCATCCCCGCTTCACCGGGGAAATGGAAATGCTGCGGGGCGTAGCCGCCGCCTGGTGCGCGAAACCAATTCAAGTCAAGAACCGTCCCCACTTGAATGGATTTCAAGTTGGGGACGGTTCTTGACTTGAATTCAGAAAATTGAAACTTGCTGTTCTGGGGGCCTATTTCATGTTGGGAAAGTTGTGTTGTCTCAGGCTTCGTAGATGGCTACGGCCACCGAGTTGGACAGGTTTAAAGAACGTACCTCACCCAGCATGGGAATTCTTAAGCAATACTCGGGATTTTGGGCTAACAGTTCCCTGGGTAAGCCGGCCGTTTCCTTGCCGAAGACCAGAAAATCACCGGCTGCAAATTTAACCTCGTGGTAGGGTCTGCCACCCTTGGTGGTAAAATACCAGAAGCGACCGTCGGGATATTTTTCCTTTAAGGCAGTGAAATTTTTATGATAATGCAGGTCCAGCAGGTGCCAGTAGTCCAGCCCGGCCCTTTTCAGATAGCGGTCGTCGGTGGAGAAGCCCAGGGGTTCCACCAGGTGCAAGCTTGCTCCGGTGACAGAGCAGGTGCGGGCAATATTGCCGGTATTGGCAGGGATTTCCGGCTCCACTAAAACGATATGCAAGAAATTTCCCCCTTTTTACCGGCCTCTGGGCAGTGGTCCTTCAAAAAGCACTCGGCGCAGCGGGCCCTGCGGGCATCGCAGACCTTTCTGCCGTGCTGAATCATTTGGTGGTGGAGCGGCTGCCACAATTCAGGCGGTATCAAAGCGTATAATTCTTTTTCAGTCAGTTCCGGTGTTTTTCCGGAAGCCAAACCAAGGCGGCGGGCCACCCGGTGAACATGGGTATCAACCGGGAAAGTATGCTGGCCGAAGGCAACCCCCAGAACGACGTTGGCCGTTTTCCTCCCCACACCGGGTAACTTCTCCAACTGTTCCCTTACCTCGGGAACCTTGCCTTGATAATCCTCCACCAGGATCCGGCTGGCCTCCACGATAAACTTGCTTTTATTTCTAAAGAGTCCGCAGCCTTTGATGTGCTCGGCCAGTTCCTCCGGCGTCAGCCGGGCAAAATCCTCCGGGGTGCGGAATTTTTTGAACAGCTTTTCCGTAATTTTATTCACCTGGCGTCGGTACTCTGGGCCGATAGGATGACCGCCACCATTAGTTCAAAGGGTGTGGAGTAATTTAAATCCGTGGTGGCATTGGGGTAGGCCTCCTCCAGCAGGGCCAGGATCTGTTTCAGCCGCGCGGAGAGATCCCCGGAGGGCTGGTTACACCTGTTTTCCATCGTCCAGCAGCCTTGCGTGTTCTACCTTGATACAGCGGTCCTGAACGAACTCCAAACCGGCACCGATAGCCATTTGGGCTGCCTGATCGTTGATGATGCCCAGCTGCAGCCATACCGCCATTGGTTTTAAGGGAATTGCCTCCTGCACCACCGGCGGCGTCTCCTCACTCTTTCGAAAAACATTGACCAGGTCTACCTTATCCGGTATTTCCGCCAGGGTTTTATAGGCCTTTTCCCCCAGAACTTCTTTCACCCTGGGATGCACAGGGATAATGCGGTATCCCTGGCACTGCATATACTCCGCCACTTTAAAACTGTCCCGGTGGGGTTTGTCCGACAACCCCACCACCGCAATGGTTTTGCACCGGGTTAACAGTTCTTTGATCCTGCCGTCACTGGGATTATTATACATTTAAAATCCTCCTTGAGCATTGGTTATTGACCCCTATTTTTAGGTCGTACTAAAGTAGTAGTGCTGGATCGTCGGTGATCAACATGACCTGGATCATTCCGGGTTCCGTCGCCCTGGGTTTGGCCCTGGGGCACTGGGTGTTACCCGAACAAATGGCACAGCATTTGGATACTGTGACAACAACGGCCCTGTACCTGCTGCTCTTTGGCATAGGAATCGATTTAGGCCGTCAAAAGGAAGTATGGGTCCGGCTCTGGCATCTGGGCTGGAAGGATGGCTGAAGGCTATTAAACCTACATAGTGATAGTAACATAAATTTAGGGATTTATTCCAGCCTTAACATAAATAATCCAACCCCTCGCTTCAACTCCCCAAATACACCATCAGCAACCTGCTGCTGTTCACCAAACCGTGGGCGATGATCCCCGGTAAGAGAGAGCCGGTAAGATGGTAAATGACCGCCAGGCCCGCTCCCACCACGGCAATTTGGACAAACCATATACCACTGAAGTGGGCCAGTGAGAAAAAAAGCGCGCTTACAAGCAGCCCCAGTACCGGTCCCCACCTGCGGGCGAAGGCGGCAAAGGCCATGCCCCTGTAGTAGGTTTCCTCGGTAACAGGCACCAGAATGCCGCCAATCAGGATCGGCCACAGCAGGTCCGCAGGGCTTTGGGCGCCGGCGGCTGCTTTCACCAGCGGGTTGGTGCCGGTGTCCGCTGCCAGCAGGGAGACCAGTGCCCGCTGGGTTTCTTCCGCCAAAAAGAAAAGAAAAACCCTCCCACAACCCCGTAAAGGATTTGCCTGCCGGGACGATCAAAACGAAACCCCAAGTTTTGCCAATCGCTTTTGCGTAAAACAAAAAACAGGGTTAGCCCAAACAAAATAGCACGGTCCAATACCTCCACCAAACGGGGAGAAATGCCGGGAAGCAGGGGAAGCAGCCCTCTGCCCAGCAGGTAGACCAGGGCCAGCCGTAAGACAAAGACCATAAGAACATCCGAAACCCCCCATAGACTGTTGACCCGGTTCCGTTTAATCATATTTTCAAACCCCCGCCTCAACACTTTACACCTTATTCCATGAATGACTGTTACTGGTTCCTGCGGATTGATAAAACCATTGAAAAAACATTATAAAGCCAAAAATGCTGGGCAATACTAAGGAAAGTCATGAGTTATGTTTTATTTCCCTTATTTTTTCCTTATTTCTATAAATAACGCCTCATTTTAATTGTAATATCTTCCAAGGAGGGGTAAAAAATGGAGAATTTGTGGCCCTGGCTGTTGGGAGCTGCTCTGGTCTTACTGGCCGCAGTCCTGGGTGGGTTGCTGCTGCCCAGACTGCGGAAACCGGCCTCAGCCCCAGAAAGCCAGACATTCCAGGGACAGAGCCAAAGGAGGAAATGGCCGAAGAGATTTCCCCCATTGCTCACCCGGTCAGGCGGGAAGGGGAGGATCTTTTTATTCCCCACCGTTATGGCGTGGACAGAATGGTGGTTTTGGCGAAGGACCCGTACTGGCTTCATGCCTACTGGGAAGTCTCCGCCACCAAATACCAGGAATTCGTTAACCGGCACGGTCATGAGGCCTGGAACACTTCCCATCAGGTGATACGGGTCTATGACATCACCGGCCTGGATGAAGAGAGCCCTTTCGCAGCCCACAGCTATCAGCAAATATTTTTGGACCCCTTTGCGGACAACTGGTTTATCGAAGTGGGCCAGCCAGACAGCAGTTTTTTCCTGGAGCTGGGGCGCCTCCTGCCTGACGGAAGATATGTCAAACTTCTTACCTCCAACCGGGTGAGCACTCCCAGAGCTTCGGTGTCTCAAAGGATTGATGAAGAATGGATGTGGATTGAAGGAATTTATAAAATCATAGGTCGGGTACCTCATGGAAACAGTTCAGAGCTGCTGGTGACGAAAAAGGAACTTGAGGGAGGAATTAAACCTCTCGGCATAAGTTCTCCTGGTTTTAAACAATAAAGAGGGGGATTGTCCCTTGGCTAAAGGATACCTGTCATTTGTCTTACATGCCCATTTACCCTACGTAAGACACCCGGAATGTGAAAAATATTTGGAAGAAAAATGGTTTTACGAAGCGGTTACGGAAACCTATATACCCATGATCGATGTTTTTGACAGGCTGGTTTGGGACAACATCCCTTTCCGTCTGACCTTTTCCGTCTCGCCACCTCTCTTGTCCATGTTGACCGACCCGTTGCTGCAGGAACGGTATGTACGGCATTTAGAAAAACTGATGGAGTTATCCTATAAAGAAGAAGCAAGAACCTACGGCAGCCCCTTTCACCAGGCCGCCTTGATGTATAAGGAAAAATTCCGGCGAGCCTATGAAATTTTTGTTCATCAGAACCAGTGTAATTTGGCAAAGGCACTGAAAAGGCTACAAAACCAGGGCCGCCTGGAAATTACCACCTGCGCCGCCACCCATGGTTTTTTACCCCTGATGATGGTTAACAGGCAGGCGGTGAGAGCCCAAGTTGAGACAGCGGTTCATCTCCACCAAAAGCACTTTGACTGTTCTCCCAACGGCATCTGGCTGCCGGAGTGCGGCTATACCCAGGGCGTGGATGAAATTCTTAAGGAATACGGGCTAAAATTCTTTTTTACCGACAGTCATGGCGTGCTGTTTGCCTACCACCGGCCCCGCTTCGGAATTTTTGCCCCTGTTTACTGTCCCTCCGGTGTTGCTGCCTTTGGACGGGATGTAGAGAGTTCCAAGCAGGTCTGGAGCGCCGATGAAGGGTATCCAGGCGATCCGGATTACCGGGAATTTTACCGGGATATCGGTTATGACCTGGACCATGAATATATCAAAGAATATATTCATCCCGACGGCATTCGCACGCATACCGGCATGAAATATCACCGGATTACCGGTAAGGTTGATTTGGCGGACAAACAGCCCTATTACCCGGAATGGGCCAGGAACAAGGCGGAGATCCATGCAGCCAACTTTATGTTTAACCGTGAAAAACAAATTGAATATTTATCCGCCTTAATGGAACGACCGCCCCTGATAGTCGCCCCTTATGATGCGGAACTTTTCGGACACTGGTGGTTTGAAGGTCCCATGTGGCTGGAGTTTCTGATTCGCAAGATTGCAACAAGCAAAACCCTGCAACTGGTAACTCCGTCGGATTACCTGAGAATGCATAAATGCAACCAGATCACCAAGCCCTGTCCTTCCACCTGGGGCAATGCAGGATACAATGAAGTGTGGCTCAATGAGAAAAATCACTGGATTTACAGGCACCTGCACATGGCGGCGGACCGCATGAATGAACTGGCAGACATGTTCCCACAGGCGGAGGGCAACCTGCGCCGGGCATTGAACCAGGCCGGCCGGGAACTGCTGCTGGCCCAAAGCAGCGATTGGGCCTTTATCATCTCCACCGGGACCATGGTCTCCTATGCTGTTAAGAGGACCAAAGAGCACATCGCAAATTTCCTGAGGCTGTATGACGATATTAAATACTGCCGCATTGATGAAGGATTTGTGTCTCACCTGGAATGGCAAAACAACATCTTCCCGGACATTGACTACCGCTCCTGGCGAACCCGGGAAGGAGAATACCAGTCGGCAATTTGCTAAAGGCTGCTCAGGCAGCCTTTTAGACTTTGGGGAGAGGATTTTTTCCCCCACCCATCGAATTACTACCCAAAAGGGGTTGGTTAAGGTTTCTAAGATTGATGTGATGGCCGTTGGCGCCCATCCCGATGATGTAGAAATGGGTGCCGGTGGCCTTGTGGCTACGTTTGTAAAATCAGGTCTTAAAGTGGGGATTGTGGATTTGACCGCCGGTGAACTGGCCACCAACGGTACCGTCGAAGAAAGGCAGGAGGAGGCCCGGAGGCCGGGGAGGTGCTGGGGCTCGCCTGGCGCAAGTGTCTGGGGACCCCCGATCGAGGCATTACCACCGGCAAAGAAAATCTTTTGCAACTGGTGGAGGTGATCCGGGAAAGCCGGCCCAGGCTGATTTTATGTCCCTACTGGGAGGACCGGCACCCGGACCATGTCCATGCCTGCCGGCTGGTGCAGGAGGCCTGGTTTGACGCGGGTTTAACCAGGATTGGGTGCCCCCTGCCGCCCTTCAGGGCGGGACAAATATGGTATTATTTCTTGGCCAGGGCCGCTGAACCCACATTTATTGTGGATGTATCAGCCTGTTACCACACCAAAAGATCGGCCATCATGGCCCACGAAACACAATTCGGGAAAAGTCTCAACAGTACGGAGACCTTTTTAAATGCCGGACCGGGCAGCTTGCTGTCCATCATCGAAAGCAGAGACCGCTATTTTGGTTCATTGGCCGGTTGTATGTACGGGGAAGGGTTTACCACCGGGTCTCCCCTGGCCATTCACAATCCACTTGCTTTGCTGGGGGTGAAGGATTGAAGATCGGCATCCTGTGCCACTCCACCTACGGGGGGAGTGGGGTGGTGGCTTCGGAATTGGGTAAGCTTCTGGCCAAACGGGGCCATGAGGTGCACTTTGTAACCGTGGGGCGCCCCTTTCGCCTGGCCACCTACCGGCACAATATTTTTATCCACGAAGTGGCGGCCTTTCACCACCCGCTGTTTGAAGTACCGCCCTATTTTCTGACCCAGGTGAACAAGACCGTGGAAGTCCTGCGCTGCTACCAACTGGATGTTCTGCATGCCCATTATGCGGTGCCCCATTCCCTGGGAGCCCATTTGGCCCGGCAAATCTTTGGCAAACAGATTCCGGTCATCACCACGCTTCACGGCACCGATACATCTCTGGTGGGAGCGCACCAGGAGTTCTACGAAATTACACGCTATGGTCTGGAAGCCAGCGATATGGTAACGGTTGTTTCTTCCTTTTTGGCGGAACAGACCCGCAAAACCTTTCATTATGCAAAGGAATTGCCGGTCCTTTATAATTTTGTGGATACCGGTGTCTTCACACCTGAGGCCGCGGCAGACAGAAACCTCATTACACCAGGGGACGAGGCCCTGCTGGTCCACCTTTCCAATTTCCGGTCTCTCAAACGGGTGCTGGATGTGATCGAGGTATTTCACCGGGTCCGTCAACAGAGACCCGCTCGCCTGGTGATGATCGGCGACGGGCCGGACATGCCCGCTGCACAGAAATTAGCCCAGTGTCTGGGGGTATCGAAGGACATTCTGTTCCTGGGACAACAGGATACCGTGGCCCCCATTTTGGCTGCCGCGGACGTCATGCTGTTTCCCTCCTGCTGCGAAAGTTTCGGCCTGGCTGCTCTGGAGGCCCTTTCCTGCGGCGTGCCCGTGGTGGCCACTCGGGCAGGGGGCGTACCGGAGGTCATTGAACATGGCCAGGTGGGCTTTTTGACCGGGGTCGGAGAGGTGGAGGAAATGGCCAGGCTGACTTTGCTGTTGTTAGAGGACCGGTCCCTGCGGAAAAAAATGTCTGCCCGGGCCAGAAGTCATGCCATAAACAAGTTTAATGCGGACCAATGGGTGGTAAAATATGAACAACTTTACCAATCTGTTTTAAGCAATTGATACGGGGGGTAAAAACTTGAAAGTTATCACATTTGGCAAACTTCAGGCACAGGAAGGCCAGGGCGATTCGTTACTGGAAATCATTCAGGAACATATGAACTATATTAATGAGCAGCCAGGACTGGTCCACGGCTACGTGGCCAGGTGCAACGGCAACAGCAACAAATTCCTGGTTGTTTCGGTCTGGGAAAATGAAGAGGCCCAGCAGGCAGCCATGACCAAACTCAGTTCCGACCCGGGCGCTACCAAAGGTTTTCTCCAAATGATGCAGCTGCTGAATGGACAGCCGGATTTTGGAAATTATACCGTGGAAAGCATAGCCAGGTAAACAAGGGAATATGGTTTAGGTAAAACCGGCAAAGGAGTGATTCCATGCCTGATCTGCGGGAAGTTGAAGCCGGTACCACCGTGGTTACGGCCGTGGCCGTAACCGATGTGCTGGAGCAGCCGGAGGAAGGAATTCCCCTGGTAACACAGCTTTTAATGGGGTGGCCGGCGCAGGTTATGGGAGTGGAGGGGGACTGGTTCCACATTCAGGCCCAGGACGGTTCACCGGGGTGGGCAAAGGTGGATCACTTCTGCTTGCCCCGGTGGCCGGCTCCATCAGAGGTTGTGCAAATCGTGCGGGCAACGGCCGGTTTAACCACGGCAGCTGGTACCGTCGGAGACCGGTTTTGCACTCTGTTTTTGGGTAGCCGACTGCCTTTACTGGAACAAGGGAAAGAATTTCTGCGGGTTGCTCTACCCCGGGGCAGCAGCGCCTTTGTGCACAGGGAGGATGCCCAAATCATCTCTTCCAATCAACCGGTTAACAAAAAACAGGTCCTGGCGGTGGCCGGCCTGTACGCCGGAGCACCTTACCTGTGGGGTGGCATGACGGCACGGGGTGTGGATTGTTCCGGACTGACGTACATGGCTTATTTTGTCAATGGTTTTCAACTGCCCAGGGATGCTCAGGATCAATTTAAGGCAGGCATCCCTGTGGAAAAGGAGGATCTGGAAACCGGTGACCTGGTGTTTTTTTCAACCATCGAACCGGGGCCTTCGCACGTAGGGATTTACCAGGGGGATGGCCTGTTTATCAACGCCAGGACCAAGGAAGGGGTAACGGTTACCTCCTTTCATGAACCGTTTTTTGCCGGACGGTATTTAGGAGCAAGAAAATATTTGTAAATTCATACAATTTGACTTTGGTAAAGTTGTCCTCACCAGTTAACATTTGTAGTATAATAGGGTTAACATTCAATGGTGGGAGCGTAAAGATTATGCAAGTGAACGAAGAAATGATTTTTCATGCCAAGGTGACTTGCCCTAACTGCGGCAAAGATTTTCTGCATCCTGAAGTAAAAACTAAATACATTGCGTTAGAAAAACAAGACAGTGATCTTTGCGGTCATTACAGCGGCATTAATCCTATCTTTTATGATGTTATGATCTGCAAGCATTGTGGTTACGGGTTTACCAAGGAAACAAACATCCCCCTCAGTGAACCGGAGAAAGCCTCCATCAACACCATCCTGTCCGGCTGGCATACCGAGGGCTCCCAGTATACCGGCTTAAGGACGCTGGAGCAGGCCATCAAAGCGTATAATTTGGCCATTCTCTGCCAGGAACTGAGAAAAGCCAAGGACTCTGTCAAGGGCTCCCTGTATCTCCGGTTGGGATGCTGTACCGGTACCAGGGCCATAAGGAAAACGAAGCAAAATCCCTGCAGCGGGCCCTGGAATTTTTAAAAAAGGCCTATGAAAAGGAGTCTACATCCGAAGTTAAAAAGGAACTGCGCATGATGTATTTGATCGGGGACCTGTCTTACCGCGACGGTAATATGAAGGAAGCCGTCCAATGGTTCTATGCGGTCACCCGGCACCCGGAAGTGGACCGCTACCCGGTCTTCGCCCGGATGTCCAGGGCCCGCTGGCAGGAGATTCGAGCCGAATTAAAACAAACAGAGTAGGGATCTTGAGGTAAACGGGATTGTCCCCGGATACCTCTTTTTTGTGCCCCTTTCCATCACGACGTGGTAAAATGGTACAAAGAGCAGGCTTATGCAAAAAGGGGTGATTGGACTGGAACATCAATTTGTCCACCTGCATTTACACAGTGAATACAGTTTGCTGGACGGGGCAACCCGCATCAGTCAGGTGGCCAAGCAGGCCAAGGAGAGCGGCATGAACGCCCTGGCCATTACCGACCACGGGTGCATGTTTGGCGTGATCGACTTTTATAAAGCCTGTCATAAAGAAGGGGTTAAGCCATCCTGGGCTGCGAAGTCTATGTGGCGCCCCGCCGCAGAACCGACCGGACACCCAGGTTGGATGACCAGCCCAGCCACCTGGTCCTGCTGGCGGAAAATCAAAGGGGCTATAAAAACCTGCTGAAACTGGTCTCCCTTGGCTATACCGAGGGGTTTTACTATAAGCCGAGAATTGATAAGGAACTGCTGGCCCGCTACAGCGACGGTCTGATCGCACTAAGCGGCTGCCTGGCCGGGGAAGTGGCGGATAAAATTTTAAACAGCCAGCCGGACAAAGCCCGCCGGTCGGCCCAGGACTACCTGGAGATTTTTGGCCGTGACCGTTATTACCTGGAACTGCAGGACCACGGCTACCAGGAACAAAGGACAGTCAACCGGGAACTCTTAAAGATTGCCGCCGAGTTGAACCTGCCGCTGGTGGCCACCAATGATGTCCATTATTTAAAGCGGGAACACGCGGACATTCAGGATGTTTTGCTGTGCATTCAGACGGGCAAAAGCATTAACACCCCCGGTCGGATGAAATTTGAATCCCAGGAAATGTATTTAAAGAGTCCCCGGGAGATGAATTTACTGTTTGGGGAAATCCCGGAGGCCCTGGCCAACACCGTAAGAATTGCCGAACGCTGCCAGGTGGAACTGGAATTCGGCAACCTGCACCTGCCCTATTTTACAGTGCCCGAAGGGTATACACCGGCCAGCTACCTGAGAGAGAAGTGCCTGGCCGGCGCCGTTAAACGCTACGGTCATTGTGACGGGCCGGTCCGGGAACGCCTGGATTATGAATTAAAGGTTATCGGCCAAATGGCTACGAAGAGTATTTTCTCATTGTCTGGGACTTTATTCGCTACGCCAGGGAGCGGGGCATCGCCGTGGGGCCGGGACGCGGTTCCGCCGCCGGCAGCATCGTATCTTACGTTTTGCAGATCACCAATATCGACCCGCTGCAATACGGCCTGCTGTTTGAGCGGTTTTTAAATCCGGAACGCATCTCCATGCCGGATATTGACATTGACTTTGATTACGAGCGCCGGGGCGAAGTCATCGAATATATTGTGCAAAAATACGGCACGGAACGGGTGGCCCAGATTATCACCTTCGGTACCATGGCCGCCAGGGCGGCCATTCGGGATGTGGGGCGGGCACTGGACATGCCTACGGGGAAGTGGACCGGGTAGCCAAACTGGTGCCCATGGAATTGAACATGACCATTGATAAAGCCCTGGCCAATTCCCCAGACTTAAAGGGTGTTTATGACCAGGACCCCGAGGTAAAACGTTTGATCGACACCGCGCTGGAATTGGAGGGCATGCCGCGGCATGCCTCCACCCACGCCGCAGGTGTGGTGATTTCACGGGAACCCCTGGTGGAATATTTGCCCCTGAACAAAACCTCCGACGGTCTGGTGACCACCCAGTTTCCCATGACCACGGTGGAGGAACTGGGTCTCCTCAAAATGGATTTGCTGGGACTGCGCAACCTGACGGTCATCGGTGAGGCCGTCAACCGGATTGAGCAAACAAGGGGGAACCACTGGACATCAACGCCATCCCCCTGAACGATCAGGCCACCTTTGAGATACTGTCCCGGGGTGAAGGCATCGGCGTCTTCCAGCTGGAAAGCAGCGGCATGCGCAGCATCCTGAAAGAACTGAAGCCCAATGCCTTTGAAGACATCGTGGCCCTGGTGGCCCTGTACCGCCCCGGTCCCCTGGGCAGCGGCATGGTGGAGGATTTTATTCAGCGCAAGCACGGGCAGACCCGGGTGGATTATTTTCACCCGGATTTGGAACCCATCCTGCGGGAAACCTACGGGGTGATTTTGTACCAGGAACAGGTCATGATGATTGCCCGGGTGATGGCGGGTTATACTCTGGGACAGGCGGACTCCTTACGAAAGGCCATGGGCAAGAAAATTACCAAGATTATGACCATGCACCGGGAATGGTTTGTCAACGGCACCGGTGTGGACGAGAAGGGGAATCCTCTCAAAAGCCCTATCCCGGGGGCGGTGGCCAGGGGCTATGACCGCCAGTTGGCGGAGAAAATGTTTGACCTGATGGAGTACTTTGCCGGCTACGGCTTTAATAAATCCCACTCGGCGGCCTACGCGCTGGTTTCCTACCAGACGGCGTACCTGAAGGCCAACTACCCGGTGGAGTACATGGCCGCCCTGTTGACATCCGTGCGGGACAATACCGATAAAGTGGTTTTGTATATTGAAGAATGCCGCCGCATGGGAATTCAGGTCCTGCCGCCGGATATCAATCAGAGCCGGGAAAACTTCACCGCCCTGGAGGGGCCCATCCGCTTTGGTCTGGCCGCGGTGAAGAACGTCGGCTTGAATGCGGTGCAGGAAATGATGCAGGCCCGGGAGAAGGGAGGAGCATTCACCTCTTTTTCGGACTTCTGCAGCCGGGTGGATCCTCGGGTGGCCAACCGGCGGGTGCTGGAGAGTTTGGTCAAGGCCGGCGCCTGGATGCCTTTGGTCACCGGGCACAGCTTTTGGCAGCACTGGACACAGGTCTGGAATATGCCGCCAGGGTCCAGAGGGACCGGGAGCAGGGCCAGGTCAACCTGTTTGATTTGATGCCGGACCTGCCGGAGCAGGCCGCAGAACTGCAGCTGCCGGAGGTTCCCAAACTGAGCGCCAAGCAGCAGTTGGAGTTTGAGAAGGAAGCCCTGGGTTTATATATTTCCGGCCATCCCTTATCGGAGTTTAACTGGGTTCTGGAGGACCTGGAAGTCCAGCGGACGGTGGACCTGGCGGATGCCCCGGACGGCCAACCCCTGCTGCTGGCGGGCATGATTTCCACCATCAAAAGGATCACTTCCCGCAAGGGGGACCCCATGGCCTTTGTCAACCTGGAGGATTTAACCGGTAATTGTGAGGTGGTGGTATTTCCGGAGGTCTGCCGCCGTTATAACAAAGCCCTGGACCCAAGGGTGCCTCTTTTGGTAAAAGGCCGGGTCAATAACAACGGCGAAGAGGCCAAGGTACTGGCCGAGGAAATCATGCCCCTGGACAATATCGACTGCCAACTCTGGTTAAGGTTCAATGACGGTGACGCAGAGGCCCTCAAACAATTGGAAGGGATATTAACCCGGCATCCGGGGAACACGCCGGTTTACCTGTTTAACCCTGACAATAAAAAGATATCCCAACTGGAGAACGGGCTGCGGGTCAATCTGAACACCGAGTTAAAAACGGCTTTAACCAGGCTTTTGACCATAGACAATATCAAGATTCGTTTCAACCTGCCCGGGAAGGCCCCGGTGCTGCCGCCAGGGATCTGCACAAAACAGATGCGCCGCCTCAGACTGCCCCGGTAACAAAGAAAGAAACACCGGGCCCGGCGCATCAAGGGTTCATGGTGTTACCCCGGCCATGCCCACCGGTTCCTTTAACCCGGATCTCTATCCCGTACCGAACAGTTTGCTGGATCTATAGGCTTTAACACATACGATCAGGGCTGCAGGAATCCCCTCAGCCCTTTTTATGTCCCGTTCTTAGGCTGCCCTGTCAACTTGTGTCAGGCCTTGTCCCGCTGATATAATCATGTCACGGGATCAAAGGGGGTATGAAAAATGAGCTTGATCTTTTTGGTGTGTTTCATCCTCGTCCTTGTTATTATCGTAGAGATCTCTGCCATTGCCTTAAAATTAACGGGCATGGACCTGCACGTAGCCCGTTTTCAAGCCCTGTCGGCCCTGGTCACCGTAGGTTATACCACGTCGGATTCCGAAGCGGTGGTAAAGCACCATGTGCGCCGGCGCATCATCATGGTGCTGATGGTGCTGGGGTACCTGGGTACCGCCACCATTGTGACGGCGCTTATCAACATCATGCGTCACCCCCTTACCCTGCTTCAGGTGGGCACCGCCATTATGATTGTGCTGCTGGCGATCAGCCTGGCTTCCAGCCGCAAACTGCGTGTTCATTTGGACCGGGGTATTGAACGGCAGTTGTCCCGCCACCACTCGCTGCAAAAACGGTCCGTGGAGGAAGTGTTAAAGTTAGACCGGGAGTACGGCGTGGCAGAGGTGGTGCTGAAAGAGAATAGCTTTTTGGTGGGCCAAACCATTGCCGACAGCAAAATCCGGGATCGGGATATCTTTATTCTGGCCATTGAACGGGGCGATAAATTCATTCATTCCCCCCGGGGAAACCAGACCTTACAAGCGGAGGATAAACTTATCGTGTACGGGAACATGCGGAACATCCACCTGCTGCTTTGTTGGGATTGCACCAGGTAGACTTACGGGTATTCCTTTGGGGTCCTGTTGCTAGTTGTCAAACATCCCTAAATATGATATGATTGGTACTGTTAAAAAGAGGAAGTTAATATGGGGTGAATCCTATGGCGGAAAAATTTGATATAGTGGGTGATTATGTTGTGGTGAAGGCCCTGGAAAACGGGGTTACCATCATTGGTTTAACCCGGGGCGGCGTAACCAAATTTCACCACTCGGAAAAGCTGGATAAAGGGGAAATCATGATTGCCCAGTTCACCGAACACACCTCGGCCATCAAGATCCGGGGACGGGCGGAATTGATGACCAAACACGGCAAGATCCGTACCGATACCGATTAAAATAAGGGTATCGCTGGGTAAGCCGGGAGCTTCATAAAAGTAAGCAACAGTATCCAGAGACAATTCTCTGGATATACTTATTTTTGTGGGGAAAAAGAGGAATACCAAGGGAATGAATAGAAACATCTATCTATGCTGGATTAATATTCATATTTTTTATTAAGTAAATTCGAGGGGGCCTATAACAAGTGTGGACGGTGGTATATATTGCGCCCAGCAGAAAACAAGCCGAGCGATTACAACAAGCTTTGCTACAGGAGGGCTTGTTGGTTAAATTACGCAATATCGGACTGCCGAATGGCAATGAAAATGGAGCGGTAGAGATTTTGGTGCCTGAATCTGAGGTCGACGAAGCGTTAGAAATCATAAACACCGTATAATTGCATGACAGTTAAGGGAGAGGTGAGTCTTGGTTTTAGAAATTTTTCGTAAGCCAAAGTATGTAACCGTACGACCGGAAGGTACCCAGAACGGCGAAAAAAGAGATATACCCGAAGGTTTATGGGTGAAATGTTCTCGCTGCAATGAAATTCTTTATACCAAAGAACTGGATAAAAATTTTAAGGTTTGTCAAAAGTGCAACTTTCACTTTCGCCTGAATGCCCGGGAAAGAATCCGCATGACCCTGGACGAAGATTCCTTTAAGGAATATGACAATGAGTTAACTACAATAAACCCGCTTAATTTTCCGAATTATCCCGAAAAAATGGCCGCCGCCCAGGAAATCACCGGTCTCAAGGAAGCTGTGGTTACCGGGGAAGGAACCATCGACGGGTTCCCGGCGGTGGTTGGCATCATGGACTCCCACTTTATCATGGGCAGCATGGGTTCGGTGGTAGGAGAAAAGATCGCCCGGGCCATCGAGCGGGCCATTGAAAAGAAACTGCCGGTGATTATTTTTGCCACCTCCGGGGGTGCTCGCATGCAGGAAGGAATTTTATCCCTCATGCAAATGGCCAAAACCTCTGCTGCTCTGGCCAAACTGGATGAAGCCGGGTTGTTATTTGTTTCCGTCATGACAGACCCCACCACCGGTGGGGTTACAGCCAGTTTTGCCTCCCTGGGGGATGTCATTATCGCCGAACCGGGGGCGTTAATCGGTTTTACCGGTCCCAGGGTGATCGAGCAAACCATCCGTCAAAAACTGCCGGAGGGTTTTCAAAGGGCGGAATCTATGCGCCAGCACGGCATGGTTGACATGATTGTGAGCCGCCCGCAAATGAAAGAAACATTGGCGAAAATTCTTTCACTACATAAAAGTTAAAAGGAGGCATGTATGGCGCTTGATTTTGAGAGGCCCCTGCTGGAGCTTGAGGCCAAAATCGAAGAATTAAAACGTTTTACCAGGGAAAAGGATATTGATTTTTCTGATGAAATTGTCCTGCTGGAGAAAAAATCCAGGGAAATGAAGGAAAATATCTACAACAACCTCACTCCCTGGCAGAAGGTGCAGATCGCCAGGCACGCCGCACGTCCCAACACCCTGGACTACATCAAAGCCCTGTTTGCGGATTTCCTGGAACTGCACGGGGACCGTCTCTACGGCGATGACCCGGCGGTTATGGGCGGCATCGGCCGTTATAAAGGAATTCCTGTGACGGTGATGGGACACCTGAAGGGCCATGATACCAAGGAAAATGTGCAGCGAAACTTTGGCATGGCCCACCCTGAGGGTTTCCGCAAGGCCCTGCGATTAATGAAGCAGGCCGAGAAATTCGGCCGCCCGGTGATCTGCTTTATCGATACAGCCGGTGCCTACTGCGGCATGGGAGCGGAAGAAAGGGGCCAGGGGGAGGCCATCGCCAGGAACCTGATGGTTATGTCCGCCCTGAGAGTGCCGGTGGTTTCGGTGGTTATCGGCGAGGGCGGCAGCGGCGGGGCGCTGGCCCTGGGCGTGGCCAATAAAATTCTCATGCAAGAGCATGCCATCTTCTCCGTCAGTTCTCCCGAAGCTGCTGCCAGCATCCTCTGGAAAGACGGCACCAAAGCAAAGGAAGCGGCGGAAGCCTTAAACCTGACCGCCCAGGACCTCTTAAGACTGGGCGTGATAGACGAAATCGTTACGGAACCGCTGGGCGGCGCTCACAGCGACCTGACAACCGCCTGCCATCTCCTGGACCAGGCCCTGGAGCGTAACCTGAAAGAACTGCTGGAGAAGTCCGCAGAAGAGCTGGTTGAGGCCAGGTATGCCAAGTTCCGGGCCGTGGGACAAACTGGATAAAAATAAAAAATTTTAACAAGGATAAGCCTGTCGCTTTGCGGCAGGCTATAGGTGTATGATGAGGTTTTGTTAAGGGGGATCGATTGAATTGCAAAGAATTGGCGTTTTAACCAGCGGCGGAGATGCCTCGGGAATGAACTCTTGCATTCGTGCTGTGGTCCGCAAAGCCATTTACCACGGGTTGGAAGTGATCGGCATCCGGCGCGGTTACAGCGGTTTTATAGACGCAGACATGGGACCGATGAGTCTTGGTTCGGTGGCGGACATCATCGGCCGGGGCGGCACCGTTTTACATACGGCCAGGTCAGAGCGTTTTATGACCAAGGAGGGCCGGGCGCTGGCCATGGAAAACGTGGAGCGGTTCGGTATTCAGGGCTTGATTGTCATCGGCGGGGACGGTTCCTTTACCGGCGCCAGTATTTTTCACCAGGAACACGGCATTCCTGTCATCGGTGTGCCGGGAACCATTGATAACGACATCCCGGGAACCGATTACACCATTGGTTTTGACACCGCGGTCAACAATGTGGTGGATGCCATCAACAAAATCCGTGATACAGCCACTTCCCATGAACGTACCTTTGTCATTGAGGTGATGGGCCGCAATTCAGGCAACATCGCCCTGGCAGCCGGTTTGGCCGGCGGTGCGGAAACCATTTTGATTCCGGAAATTCCCTTCAATGTGGAGGATATATGTAAAAAATTATTGAGCGGCATCAAGCGGGGGAAACTCCACTCGGTAATTTTGGTGGCCGAAGGGGCCGCCAGCGGCATAGAGATCGGGAAGAAAATAAAAGAACTGACAGGCTTTGACACCAAGGTCACTATCCTGGGTCATTTGCAGCGGGGGGTATTCCCACGGCCTTTGACCGCATTTTGGCGGCCAGATTGGGCGCCAAGGCGGTGGAACTGCTGATGGCCGGCGAGACCAATAAAATGGTCGGGATTCTGGCCGGTGAAATTATAGCCACTGACTTAACGGAAGTGCTGGGCAAGCCAAGACCCATCAACAAAGAAATGTACGATCTGGCAAAAATACTGTCTATTTAATTTTTCCTTAAAAAAAGGGGGATCGAACATGAGACGCACTAAAATTGTCTGTACCATAGGTCCGGCCAGTGAGAATGTGGAAACCTTAAAAAAGATGATGCTGGCGGGCATGAATGTAGCAAGACTGAATTTTTCCCATGGTACCCATGAAGACCACGGCAGGAGAATTGCTGCCATACGCCAGGCAGCCGGTGAAGTGGGCAAGAATATCGCCATCATGCTGGACACCAAGGGTCCGGAGATTCGTTTAAAAAAATTTGCCAATCCGCCTGTTACATTGGAGCCGGGACAACGCTTTACCCTGACGACCCGGGAGGTGCTGGGGGACAATACCATCGTTTCGGTCACCTACATGGATTTACCCAAGGATGTGCGGCCGGGCAGCAAGGTGGCCGTAGCCGACGGTTTAATTGAGATGGAAGTGGAGGCCATTGATGGTCAGGATGTCCACTGCCGGGTCATCAACGGTGGGCAGCTTTCCAACCAGAAGGGTGTTAACCTGCCCGGCGTTAATGTTAACTTGCCCTCCATCACCGACAGGGACATCGCAGATATTCGCTTTGGTTTGGAGCAGAGGGTGGATTTTATCGCCGCCTCCTTTATCCGCAAGCCATCCGACGTTATTGCCATCCGTCAAATCGTGGAGCAATACGGCGCAGACGTTGACATTATCGCCAAGATTGAAAGCCGCCAGGGTGTGGAAAACCTGGCGGATATCATCAATGTTGCCGACGGGATTATGGTGGCCAGGGGTGACCTGGGTGTGGAAATTCCTGCCGAAGAGGTCCCTGTTTTACAGAAGACCATGATTGAAATGTGCAACCTGGCCGGCAAGCCGGTTATCACCGCGACTCAAATGCTGGAATCCATGACCCAAAACCCCAGGCCCACCCGTGCCGAGGCCAGTGACGTGGCCAACGCTATTTTTGACGGCAGCGACGCCATTATGCTATCCGGCGAGACGGCGGCTGGCAAATACCCGGTACAAACCGTGGAAACCATGGCCCGCATCGCCCAGCGGGCGGAACTGGCTGTGGACTTTGATGACCTGCTGGTGGCCCGGGGTGCCGCTCTGCAAAGAACGGTCACCGGCGGCATCAGCCATGCCGTGTGTACTATTGCCAAGGAACTGGGTGTTACCGCCATCATTACCGCCACTGCCAGCGGCCATACTGCCCGGATGATTGCCAAATACCGTCCCAAAGTCCATGTGGTTGCCGTTACCCCGAGGGCCAATGTCCTGCGAAAACTGGCCCTGGTCTGGGGAGTGGAACCCCTATTGATCGGCGATGTGGTGGGAACGGACGAAATGATTGCCAGCTCGGTGGAAGCCGCGCTGGCCTCGGGACTGATCTCCGCCGGCGACCTAGTGGTCATCACCGCCGGTGTGCCGGTGGGCGTACACGGCACCACCAACATGATGAAGGTCCATACCGTAGGTACGCTGCTGGCCAGGGGCACTGGCATCGGCAGGCGGGCAGTTACCACCGGTAAAGTACGGATTTGCCGGACGGTGCCGGAGGCACTGGAAAAGGTGCAGCCCGGCGATATTCTGGTTACCGTGGCCACCGACCGGGATTTTGTGCCTGCCATGGAAAAGGCAGCGGCTGTCATCACCGAAGAAGGCGGTCTAACCTCCCACGCTGCCATTGTGGGACTGGAGTTTGGCATCCCGGTCATTGTGGGTGTGGAAAATGCCACCGATATTCTGCCCGACGGCGAAATTATCACCGTAGACGGCCAGCGGGGACTGGTCTACGGCGGCGTGGCAAGGGTGTTATAATTGGCTTTTGGCCATTGGCTTAGAAAATGGAAACCACCTGTAGGGTATTCTTACAGGTGGTTTTTGGGTTATTGGAAATGATTTACAGTTAGCGCTTTTTTAAATAGTTAACGCCCTGCCCGGCCATAATAAGCCAGGGGAGGCAGAGAATTGGCTGACAAGATTTTAGAAATATTAAGCAGCCTGGGTTTGCCCGGACTGTTTGTGGGAGTTTATCTGGAGGCCCTGGGAATACCCTTTCCGGGCAGCGTCCTGGTGGCCCTGGCTGGCTTCTTATCCAAGCAGGGAAAGATCAACATTGTCCTGGCCTGGCTGGTGTCCATGCTGGGCTACATCCTGGGGTCCGCCTCCGCTTTTTTAATCGGGCAGCATGTGGGGGAACCCTTCATCAAAAGATGGGGGAGATACCTGCAGCTTACGCCGCAGCGGTTTGACCGGGCCCAGCAATGGTTGAAAAAATCCGCCCCGGGATTCATCATCGGCGGCCGGTTTATCCCCACCGTAGGTAACGTTACTCCCTACGTGGCCGGTATCAGCGGCATTTCCCTGGTTCAATTCCTGCTGTATGACATCATCCATGCCCTGCTCTGGTTAACCACCTTTTTAGGCGCCGGGGCCCTGCTGGGCAAGAATTGGCTGCGGCTGGTGGACGGGCCCTGGTTCAAGTGGCTCTGGGTGGCAGGCGGCCTGTTCCTTCTTATTTATATTTTCCGTCATATTAATGTCCATAGGTAGGTTTAGATGAGCCGTACTTTTTCCCATTATCTGTGAGTACCCGCTGCAGTTTTATACCCATAGATTCGTAGCGGTTATTGGCATATTGCAGAAAATCAGCGGTAGAATCGGCTGTCTTATCAGTCGATAACGAGGAGAAGAATTTTGTCGTATTGTGTTAGAAAATGTTGGAAAAATATGTTACTATTTTGCAGGTTTTTTGGTAGAATATTTTTTTAAATAATTTACTTAGGAAACATTTCAAAACGTTTGCTGCAAATATATGCATAAGACGATGTTAAATATCTAAACATAAAACAGGAGGAAAATGTTACATCATGGAAGAATGTATTAGCTGTGAACCAAATGAAAACCTGCTGCTGGGAGAACAACGTTGTATTTGTAAAAAGCTAATCTGTGAAATCAAAAACAACGTAATAGAAATAAAGTGTAACAAATGTAAGAGGTTTATCAGGATTATTACCAAAGGAATAGATGATATACAAATTATATAATACAGCTTCTAGTCAACAAAAGCCCATAGAGGCAATTGAAGGGAGCAACCAAGTTTATTCATGGTTGTGCTCCCTTTTTTATTGCCGTGAATTTAGAAACGGGGACTAAGTAAATGAAATCCATCTTAAAGAAGTTATTAAATATAGGTAAAGATGACGGGCAGATAGACCAATTTAAAGAAATAGCCTGGTTAGTTGATAAACATTCTGAACAAACCCAGCAGTTAAAAGATGAAGATTTAAAAAATAAAACACTAGAGTTTAAGAATAGGATTCAGCGGGGGGAAAGCCTGGATTCTGTTTTGCCGGAAGCCTTTTCGGTTGTTCGGGAGGCAGCCGCACGGGTACTGGGCTTAAGACCATTTTTTGTTCAAGTACTTGGTGGCATAGCTCTGCACCGGGGCAATTTTATCGAAATGAAAACCGGGGAAGGGAAAACCCTTACCGCAACCATGCCTGTTTATCTCAATGCACTTACCGGTGAAGGGGTTCATGTGGTTACAACAAACGAATACCTGGCCCGGCGGGACAGTGGGGAAATGGGTGAAGTTTACAGGTTTTTGGGCCTGTCAGTGGGCTGTATACAAAGCCGTATGAACCAACTGCAAAGACAGCGGGCTTATCAATGTGATATTACTTACGGAACCAATAGCGAATTTGGTTTGATTACCTTAGAGATAACCTGGTGAACCGGATTAATAAAAAGGTTCAGCGCGGTCTTTGTTTTGCTGTAATTGACGAAGTGGACAGCATCCTTATCGACGAGGCCCGGACTCCTTTGATTATTGCCGATGATACATTATCCAACATAAACCTTTACTTAAAGGCAGATAGGGCAGTACGCCGGCTGAAAGAAAAGCTTCATTTTGAAGTTGACCCAAAAGAGAAAAACGTAGTTCTTACCGAAGAAGGCATTGCTGCCTGTGAGGAAATCTTTGGACTAGATAATCTGGCCACCGTTAAAAACATGGAAATCTACCACCACCTTATCCAGGCCCTCAAAGCCACTGGGTCTTTAAAAAAGACGTGGATTACGTTGTTATCTCCGGTAAAAACGGTCCGGAGGTAGTTATCGTTGACCAATTTACAGGACGCCTTATGCACGGGCGCCGTTATGTCAACGGCCTGCACCAGGCCATTGAGGCTAAAGAAGGGGTGGAGATTCGTAAAGAGAGCAAGGTGGTGGCCACCATCACCTTCCAGAACTATTTCCGTAAATACCGGAAACTGGCAGGTATGTCCGGCACCCTTGTACATGAAACAAAGGAGTTCCGGGAGATTTACGGTGTGGATGTGGTAGAAATACCCACTAACAAACCGATAATCCGCCGGGATTTAGAGGATCAGGTTTTTATCACCGAACAGGCTAAGTGGAAGGCCATAGTAAAAGACGTAAAGGAAAAATACAGCCTGGGACGCCCGGTTCTGGTGGGCACAATTAATATCTGGAAGTCCGAAGAAATGAGCCAACTGCTGCAAAAGGAAGGAATTCCCCATGTGGTTCTTAACGCCAAAAGCCTGGAACAGGAAGCAGAGATCATTGCCCGGGCCGGGCAGCGGGGAGCGGTGACCGTGGCCACCAACATGGCCGGCCGGGGTACAGACATCAAGCTGGGGGACGGGGTAGCCGAACTGGGCGGTCTGCACGTCATCGGCACCACCCGCCACGATGCCCGGCGCATCGACGATCAGTTGCGGGGCCGGGCAGGCCGCCAGGGTGACCCCGGTTCTTCCTGTTTTTACATCTCTATGGAAGACGATCTGATTCGTAACCATACACCCGAACATTTGCTGGCTGAACTGGATCAAGCGGGACTTTCCGGTGAGGAAACCGTTGCAGATAAGAAACTAACCTTGCTGGTGGAAAAAGCCCAGAAAAGGATAGAAAATAAAAATTTTACCATTCGCAAATGGTTATTGGAATTTGATGATGTGATGAACCGGCAGCGGGATTTTATTTATGCCGAACGGGACAAAATCCTGGCCGGTGAAAACCTCCGGGAATATATTCACGCCATGATTAAAGAAACAGTAGAAGATTTGGTGGGTAAGCACACATCCCCTGATACCCAACCAGGTGAGTGGGACCTGATCGGGTTAATGCTGGAAATGCACCGCTATTTCCGCATGGCCAAAAAATTTGCCTTGACGAATTTGTCTAACCTGACCACACTGGCGCTAACCGAGGAACTGCTGGAGCAGGTTTTGGCTGTTTACCGGGAAAAAGAAACCATGGCCGGAGATGAAGCCATGCGTGAAAGGGAGCGGCAGGTAATGCTTAAAATCATCGACAGTAAGTGGACAGACCATATCGATGCCATGGATCAACTGCGCCAAGGCATCGGTATGCGGGCCTACGGCCAGATCAAGCCCATCTACGCCTTTTTGCGTGAAAGCCGGGATTTATTTGAACAAATGCTTAAGGAAGTGCGACTGGAAACCGTGACGACCCTGTTTACATTAAAGAGTTAGCTAATTAATCAGCTTTTTGGGAGGTGATGGTTTCAAATAAATAAAAACTTTTGGGTAAGGAGTTGTGTTTTAAACTTATTTTTCCGATTTATCTTCGATGTAAGTTTTGGTTAATTACTTAGGTCATACAAAGGAGGGTATTAAGTGAATTTAAACGATAAGAAAACCAAAAAGGTTGTTGCAGGTATTGTGGCCGGAGCCATGGGCATGAATATTGTTCCTGCCATGATGCCGGTGGTGGACAGTGATTTGGTAGGGATGTTTGGGATTAGAGCGGCGGAGGCGGCTGTACCGACAGAACTGGCCCGGAACGTAGCATTTACAGATACGGACACCAATGGTGGGCAGATTGCCGGTAATGTAACCTGGGAGGCTGCGGCAGATGAAAGCAATATCACTGATTACGTAGTATATTACTTGGATGCCAGTGACCAAAAAGTAGGTGAAGCTATTGGTACAGTGGCTAAAGGGGGCACCTACTCCGTAACCATAAATGCTGATACAGCCATTCCGACAGGAGCAACCCAAATTGGCGTATTCTCCAAGAATACTGAAGGAGAAAGCGCAACTGCTGCTAAAGTGGCCATTGTGGATGATAAATCTGGGGATGCAAACAACGCACCGACCGTAGCTAACCCAATAAATGACATCACAGGAACAGCCGGCGGTGAAGCTGTAACAATAGATGCCAGTGGAACCTTTGAGGATCAAGATGGGGACAGCCTGACTCTAACCGCCGCCTCTTCTGACGAAAGCATTGCGACTGTAACAGTAAACGGAACCGACATAGTTGTTACCCCCGTGGCAGAAGGTACAGCAACGATTACAGTAACAGCTGATGATGGAAATGGCGGTAAAGTTAATACAACCTTTGGTATTGTAGTAAGTAACGCACCGACCACTGGAGACGGTACCGGTGAAGACGGCACCACTGGTGACGATACCGCCGGTGACGATACCACTGGAGACGATACCGCCGGTGACGGTACCACTGGAGACGATACCGCCGGTGAAGACGGTACCACTGGAGACGATACCGCCGGTGAAGACGGTACCACTGGAGACGATACCGCCGGTGACGATACCGCCGGTGACGATACCACTGGAGACGATACTAAGCCTTTCTCAATCACTGCTAAAGGTGACCTTGACAGATCAAGCGGTATTAAAGCGACTGTCAATGTAGACCGTATTTCTGCTGCTCCGGATCATGACGGTAGTGAAGTAGTTATTTTCCAACTAATGAAAGGCAATGAACCGGTAAGTATCGTTGCTTTGGAAAAGGATATTCAGTCCCCGGAAGGATTAACAGCCCACTTTAATGTGGATGGCTCGGACAATAATTATTGGGTAAAAGTATTTGTTTTTGATGAATTTAACAGCGACACAAACAGCGTACAAACCAACCTGGCTCAAGCACTTGAATTAGGCAAAAATTAGGCAAATAATTCTAAACAGATATAATCGAATCTGGGTTGACCCCCAGGTTCGATTATATCCTTTGAAAGTGAGGATTGATAAAGTGAAGAACCGCATACTGAGTATCTTAACAATTGTAGCGCTTTTACTTACACTGGTTCCCTTTTCTGCCTTTGCAGATCAATCGGTAACCCTTAATACTATTTCTGCGAAGACACCCGGCAGTGAGGTTACAATAGCCGGAACAACGTCATTAACTGAAGTTAGCATAAAAGTTATTCGACCCAACAACACTGTTTTATATGTAGATGTTGCAGATGTTAGCAATGGTTTATTTACAAAAACCTTTAAATTGGCCAGTGATGCAGCTACAGGAACATACACTGTCGTTGCAGGTCAGGGTAACGTTGTTGCTACAACAACATTTACAGTACAAACAGGACAAACCGGTGGCGGAGGAGAACAACCCAGCAACAACGCTAACCTGAGTAATTTAACTATTAGCTCCGGCAAATTAGACCCTGCCTTTAACTCCAATACCACAAGATACAAAACTATCGTTAGCAGTACCACCGCTAGCGTTACTGTTACTCCCACAACAGCAGAAAGTCATGCCACTGTGAAAGTTAACGGCAGTACAGTAAACAGCGGAAGTGCCTCACAGGCCATTATTCTAAGTGAAGGCAGAAACGACATAAACATTCTGGTAACCGCCCAGGACGGTACTACCACCAAAACCTATACCATTACAGTAATTAAGCTGCCGGAACCTACTACGGTAGCTTCCGGCCAAACTGTGTCTGTAAGTGATACCACTACTCCGATTGCGGTTACCGTACCCGCCGGGGTAACCGAAGCAAAAATAAAAGTTACAACTCAAAGCACAGCACAAGGCAAAGAGGCAACTATGCCGCTGGTAGTTGTCCAGGCCCAGACCACCCTGGGAACTGTTGCAGTTGAAATTCCTGACGGCACCACAGTAACCGGCCCGGCCGGCTGGGATGGCACCATTAAGCTACCTACTGTCCAGGCTAATAACAGTGTTAGTGTAAGCAATGGTAATGTAAGTGCGGTGGTTGAAGTAGGTTTGCCCGATGTGGAACTGAAATTCAGTCATGCAGTCAGACTGCTCATTCCAGGACAGGCCGGAAAATCAGCTGCCTTTGCCAGAGGTAACGGCACTCCTACTGTTATAACAAGAGTTCTCAGTGCCGACTCCCAGTCTGTAGCTGACAGTGAAATACCGGCCTATGGAGATGCCAAAATTAACGTGGGATCAGACCTGGTCATCTGGACCAAGCACTTCACCAAGTTCATAGCCTACACACCCATCAGCAGCAGTGGCGGCGGTGGCGGTGGCGGTTCTGTATCGTCAAATGAAACCACCGTTTCAGCAAAGGATGGTGGTAAGGTAACCGCTGCGGGTGTCACCATTGTAATCCCTGCCAATGCCTTGGCCAGCGATATTAAGGTTAAAGTAGAAAAGGTAACCAGCACATCCGGCCTGCCTTTGCCTGCTAAGAGCAAGCTGATTAGTGATGTAGTTGAGATTACCAAAGATAAATCCGGTGATTTCAAAAGGCCCGTAACTATTACTTTAACCTTTGATAAGTCAAAGGTTGATGCCGATAAATATGATGTAGGTATTTACTGGTTTAATGAAGAAACTAAGACCTGGGTTAAATTGGATAACGCAACCGTAGACCTGGCAGCAGGCAAAGTAAGCGGTGAAGTTGACCACTTTACCAAGTTTGCAGTGCTGGCCACTGAAAAGGCAACTGAGAAACCCGCTGAAACATCCACTTCTACATTGCGGGATATTACAGGCCATTGGGCAGAAAATACCATTAAGCAAATGGTAGAACGTGGTATTGCCAAGGGATATCCCGACGGAACCTTCAAGCCGAACAATAACATTACCAGGGCCGAATTTGCAGTCATGCTGGTACGTGCCTTCAACCTGGCCCCACAAAACGGCAAAGTCTTTGCGGATACCGCTGATCACTGGGCCAAGAATGACATAGCCACAGCTGCAGCCTACGGCATTGTCAATGGTTTTGATGCCAATACCTTTGGCCCCAACAACTTAATTACACGTGAGCAAATGGCTGCCATGATTGTAAAAGCCGCCAAGCTTACCGTGGTTAACGACGATACAACCTTTGCTGACAGTGCAAGCATTTCCAGTTGGGCTAAGAGTTCCGTTGCCACTGCAGTTAAAAACGGTATCATGAAGGGCTATCCCGACAACACTGTTAAACCCAAAGGTAATGCCACCAGGGCAGAGGCAGTTACCGTAATCTTTAATGCTCTAAAACTTTAAACAAATAATAAAAATGATACCCCTTAAGAGTTTTCCCTCTTGAGGGGTATTTTTTGTGCAGAAGTAAACCACCTCTGCATATAAATATACCAGGAAGTGGCAGCAGTGATAAAAAATTCCTGCCCTGAGGAAGGAGTGTACAGGATTTTGTTTTTGTGTAATTGGATTATTCCCAACCCCTTAAATGTTTTGCAATATTTGATGGATTTGGAGATAACATGCCCCCTTTGTACCGGCAACACCACAATGCACGGCAGCTACGACCGGCATGTACAGAACGATGATACGGTTGAGTGGAGAATCATATATAGGGTTAAGTGTGAAGCCTTCGGCAGGACACATGCGGTAATCCCAGATTTCATAATGCCGTATAAGCATTATTCAGTCTGTGAACGGCTAAAACTTCCGCTGGTGGCGGGATTTAAACGGCATATCTCAAAGGAGACCGATTTCTCTGATAACCTCCTCCGGCTCTTGGAGATGGAGGCGCCGGAGGGAAGCCTTGACAGACGGGGACCCCACACGTAGTAAAATGGAAATCCGATGTGGACATTAAACATTACATGTTTCCCGGAGCCGCCCCGTCGGTAATAAACCATAACTACGTGTGGGGTGGCTGTCAAGGCCCATGCCAGATATCGTACGCATAGCTTTACATAGAAAACCGGGGTTCGCGTGGACCTCGGTTTTCCTCTTTTATAATACTTTTCCCACCCGGTACCCCAGATAAGCGAAAAGGACGCCAAGTACTGCACTGGATAAAAGGTAAATTAAACACAGAAGAATTTTATTTTTGCGCACTAATTCGTTGGACTCCAATTCAAAGGTGGAAAAGGTGGTATAGGACCCCATAAAGCCGGTGCCGAAGAAAAAGAAAACCAGCGGGTGTACCTTGTTTTGGGCAGATAGAATACCTAAAAGAAATGAGCCGGTCAGGTTAGTCACAAAGGTGCCGAAGGGAAAGGCCGTGCGGTGTTTGGACTGTACGAAGTTGCCCAGGGTAAAACGGCAAATGGCTCCGAGAAAACCCCCGGCAGCCACCAGAAGTAATGTATTCATTAGCCCACATCCATCCTAACTTTCGGCCGGTTCCGGCTTCTCGAAAAGCCCGATGGCCAGCCGGATACCCGCCCAGGACAAGAAAAAACCAGCCACCAGACTGATTATTTGGTAGAACAGGGCAGTTATGTATTGTTCCTGCAAAATCAAATTCATGGTTTCCACCGAAAAGGTGGAGAAGGTGGTAAAGGAGCCCACGAAGCCCGTATTAACAGCCAGCAGGTAGTGCCGGGGCAAATTCCAGCGCAACAGGCTGCCGTAGGCCACAAAGCTAAGCAGAAAGCTGCCCAATAAATTTACCGTTAATGTACCATAGGGGAATATTGACACACTGAGTTTGTGGGCCAGGGTGCCGATGCCGTAGCGGCAAAGGGCACCGAAGATTCCCCCTATGCCCACTGCCAGAATATCCATGTTCATCACCTTACTTTACAATTACCACCGGGCATTTGGCCAGTTGTACCACCTTGTGGCTGACGCTGCCCAGGAAGATCTCTTTTATTTCACTCATGCCCTTGCTGCCCATGACAATTTCATCATAGTCCCCTTCAATGGATTTTTTAACAATGGTTTCCCCGATGTCACCCTGGGCGATGACATATTCTGCCCGGAGGTTTTTAATTCCCTCAAACAGTACTTCGTAGCGGTGGAAGACCGGGCGGGTTTTTTCTCCCACCAGTTTATAATACTCCTCCTGGTCCATACCCAAATAGTTAGCCATATCTACTGTAAATGGAATTACCGAGAAGACAGTTACCTCCAGGGGGATACCGGTGGCGGCCAGTTTAACCACATATTGCCCGGCCCGCAGGGCGTTTTCCGAATTGTCCACGGCCAGTAAAATTTTCATACAAACACCTCTTTACAAAGGGTTCTGTTTTTTGTATTACCATACCACGGTTTTTCTGATTTGGCAAAGGACGTTCGATAAAAAACGATAAAAAACATGACAAAAGTTTCTTGCCTAATAAACCATTTGTGATATAATAAGGTAAAATTGAACGGCGATGGAGTTCGCCTAACGCTGCGAAGCTGATGACTCCTACCCTTGTATGTACATGGGTAGGAGTTTTTTATTTACGGTAGGAGGAACAAGTCTGAAAGAAATTCTTTCATGACGTTTTGTGTCTCAAGAAAGGAATGGTTATAAAAATGAACCATTTTAGAGCAAACGGAGAGGAACTGCTGGCCTGCCTTGGCGAGTTGGCGGCGCTGGCCCGGGAAAGACAGCAACCTGGTCTAGCAAATTACCTGGAGCAGCAGGCTCAAAAACTCCGGGACAACCGGTTTCACCTGGTGGTGCTGGGAGCCTTCAAACGGGGCAAAACCACCTTTTTAAATGCCCTGCTGGGTCAGGATATTTTGCCCACAGCGGTGGTTCCCCTTACTTCCATTGTGACACTGCTGGAGTACGGAGAGCATTTACATATTCAGGTGGTCTTTAAAGACGGGGCTACCCGGTCAATTTCCCCGGAGGAACTGCCGGGATATATCACCGAGGAAGGCAACCCCAAAAACGAAAAAAATGTCCGTCACGTGCAGGTGAAGTACCCCTCTGATTACCTGAAGGATGGCCTGGTGCTGATTGATACCCCGGGGGTGGGGTCCATCTACCAGAACAATGATGACGAAACTTACCAGTATCTCCCCCAAATGGATGCGGCCATTTTCCTTTTAACAGTGGACCCGCCCATCAGCCAGGCGGAGACGGATTTTTTAGAGCGGATTAAACCCTACGCCGCCCGTACCTTTTTTATCCTGAATAAAATTGATTACTTGGACGAACAGGGGCTCCGGCAGGCCCTGGAATTTTCCCGGCGGGTGCTGGCGGAGCGGGTGCATTTGGACCGCCCGGTGCTTTGCCCCCTGTCGGCCCGGCTGGCCCTGCAGGGGAAAATCTCCGGCAGTCAGGAACTGCTGGAGAAAAGCGGGCTGCCGCAGTTCGATCGTAGCCTAAGGCAGTTTCTTATGGAAGAAAAGGGTCGGGCTATCCTGGAAGCTGCTGTTACCAAAGCCCTGGGAGCCGCAGCAGAACTGCAGCTTCATCTCAGCCTGGAGCTAAAGGCCCTGCACACTCCCCTGCAGGAACTGGTGGAAAAAATCGGTCAGTTTGACCGGGCCCTGGAGGAAATGCGGCAGGAGCAGCAGGATCACACCTTTATCCTGGAGGGGGAAATCAACAAGTTGCTCCGGGAAACCGAGGCAGCCATCGGGTCCTTTAGGGAAGAAAAAACCCGTGAACTACAGCGGGAGATTGACCGGCTTAATGAAGAAAAAACGAACCTTTCCGCCCGGGAACTGGCAGAAACCATCAAGCAGGCGGTCAATGAGCAAACAGAAAAGTTTTTGTCTGCCTGGCAGCCGGAATTAGAGAAGGAAACCATCAGAAAGTATGAGCAAATCGTCAACCGCTTTGTGGCTAAAACCAACCGCCTGCTGGATGATGTGGTGAGGCGGGCCGCCGAGATTTTTGCCATCCCGGTGGAGGGCTTCAGTAAATTGGAAATTGTCCCCGGCAAGGACCCGCTCTTTCTCTCTATCGGTGAAGAAATCAGTACTATGTTTTATGTGGACCCCATGAAGGTGCAGGTGATGCTGCCCCGCTTTCTCAGCGGGCCGGTGATTGTCCGGGAATTAAAAAGACGGGCGGAAGAACAACTGGATAAGAACTGCGGACGTATCCGGCACTACTTGGCCGAAAAGGTATGGCTCAGCAGCCAGCAATTTAAGCTGTCCCTGGAGGATAAAATCCGGGCGGCCAGTCAGGGCACCCGGGAGGCCCTGGAACGGGCGGTTACCCTGAAGCAGGCCAGTGAACCGGAGGTTCGGGTGGCGGCAGCGACACTGGAGGAAGCCGCACGGAAGTTGGATGAAATAAAGCATAAGCTGTTAACAATAAAGGAGAATATTAACACCATTACATAGGAGGAATCACCATGTCAAAAATTCAGCAAGTCATAGCCAGAGAAATTCTTGATTCCCGGGGAAACCCCACGGTGGAAGTGGAGGTAGTACTGGAAAGCGGGGCTTGGGGCCGGGCGGCGGTGCCCTCCGGTGCCTCCACCGGCACCCGGGAGGCTTTGGAACTGCGGGACGGCGATAAAGACCGCTTCCACGGCAAAGGGGTTCTCACCGCGGTGGGAAACGTCAACCGGGAAATCGCCCCGGAGGTCATCGGTCTGGATGCCCTGGATCAGCGGGGACTGGATCAACTGATGATTAAACTGGACGGCACCGAAAACAAGGAACGCCTGGGAGCCAATGCCATCCTGGGGGTTTCTCTGGCGGTGGCCCGGGCTGCGGCGGATTTTCTGGGGCTGCCCCTTTATCAATACCTGGGGGGCCTGGGAGCCTGGGAACTGCCGGTGCCCATGATGAATATTGTTAACGGCGGCCGGCATGCCGACAACATTATCGACACCCAGGAGTTCATGATTGTACCGGCGGGCTTTACCGATTACAAATCTGCCCTGCGGGCCGGGTCTGAAACCTTTCACAGCCTGAAGGCTTTACTCAAAGAACAGGGCCACAGCACCGCCGTGGGGGATGAAGGTGGCTTTGCACCAAACATCGAGTCCACCGAAAAGGCCGTTCAATTTATCGTGCAGGCCATCGAAAGGGCGGGCTACCGACCGGGCCAGGATATTTTCTTGGCCCTGGATGTGGCGGCCAGCGAGTTTTACAAAGAGGGCGGCTACCATTTTGAGGGCAAGGTTCTGGACAGCGGGGCAATGATCAATTATTACGAAGAACTCCTTAACAAATACCCCATTGTCACCTTAGAAGACGGCCTGTCCGAGGAGGATTGGGACGGCTGGGAAAAACTTACCCAAAAACTGGGCCACAAAGTTCAACTGGTGGGGGACGATATTTTTGTCACCAACCCGGCCATCTTCCGGCGGGGCATTGAGCGGGGCATTGGCAACGCCATTCTCATTAAGCTGAATCAAATCGGTACGTTAACCGAAACTATGGAAACCTGTAAATTAGCCAGGGACCACCGTTACCGCACCGTGGTCTCCCACCGTTCCGGTGAGACTGACGACACCTTCATCAGCGACCTAGTGGTGGGCCTGTCCTTGGGGCAGATCAAGACCGGGAGCTTAAGCCGGGGCGAGCGGGTGGCCAAATATAATCAACTGCTGCGCATTGAAGAGCAAATCCAAAACCCGGCCTTTGCGGGGCCTGTTCTGCTGAAAGAATTAAAGCGAGTTTAATAAGTGTGGTGATTTTGTGTTTAACATCATCCTAACCGGCTTAACCAGCCTGTTTACCGATATCGGCAGCGAAATGATTTATCCCTTAATCCCCCTCTACCTGGTCAGCCAGCTGGGGGCCACCCCGGCCATTGTGGGGGTGATTGAGGGGTTTGCCGAAAGCTTGGCCAGCCTGTTAAAGGTATTTTCCGGGTACTATTCCGACAAGCTGGGCCGACGCAAAAACCTGGCCATCGCCGGTTACAGCCTGTCGGCAGCGGCTAAGATTCCTATCATTTTTGCTGCTTCCTGGGCCTGGGTGCTGTTTGGGCGAGTGGCGGACCGCTTCGGCAAAGGCGTCCGCACCGCCCCCCGGGACGCCATCATCGCCGATGCGGCGGAGGAAGGGCAGCGGGGTCGGGCCTTTGGCCTGCACCGTGCTTTAGACACACTGGGGGCGGTGATCGGGGTGGCCCTGGCCTACCTGTTCTTCACCTCCTACCACGGCGACTACCGGACCGTCTTTTTCTGGTCCCTGGTACCGGCCATCCTCGGGGTGGGTATCTTATTCGGCGTGCGGGAAAAGGAGCCAAGGGCCTGCCCAAGAAAGTCTTGTCTCTCAAATGGTCGTCCCTGGACCGGCGGTTAAAGGGTTTCCTGGTGGTGGTTTTCCTCTTTGCCCTGGGTAACTCCTCCAACCAGTTCCTTTTGCTGCGGGCCCACGACCTGGGTTACTCGGCGGCGGATGTGATTTTGCTTTACCTGGTCTATAACCTGGTTTACGCCGCGGTGTCCTACCCGGCGGGGCGGCTGTCGGACATTCTTGGTCGGAGAACCCTGCTGGTAATGGGCTATCTCTTTTACGCCCTGGTTTACCTGGGCTTTGCCCTGGTGACCGAAAAACAGATGTTATGGTATTTGTTTGCCACCTACGGCCTGTATACCGGGGTCACCGAAGGGGTGGAAAAGGCCCTGGTGGCGGACATTGCCCCGACAGACCAAAAGGCCACCATGATGGGGCTGCACGCCACTCTGGTGGGTATCGGCCTGTTACCCGCTTCCCTGCTGGCCGGGGCATTGTGGAAGTGGTTCGGTCCCTCGGTAACCTTTTATTTTGGTGCCGTCACCGGTATACTGGCTGCCGCCGGGCTGCTGGCGGTGCTGGGGCAGTTGCCGGGCAACCGGAAGTTACAGGGCATGTAAGGTGGGATTATAAACAGGCATACCAGCAAGTGAGGTGAGTACGGTGAAAGGTAAAAACAGAAGCAAGGCTGAATTTTTATGCCAGTCTTGTGGGAGACCGGTGCCGGAAGCAAAGGTCCGGTACAAAAGCGGGCAAGTGCTTTGCCTGGACTGTTTTGAGTATCTTGACATCGTAGAACTCTGCCTGGAAAGCCTGCAAAGTAAAGCAAACGAGCAAGGGGCGGACCTGCCAACGGTTAGCCCAACAGAACAAAAAGAACGCTGAAGAAAATCCCAACAACCAGAGTAAGGGGGTCAAAAGCATGACAAAGGACATGATGAAAGGCCTGTTTGAACGGTTTAAGGTGGGAAATTTCACAGTAACTTTTTGGGACGGTGAGGTCTGCCGGTACGGGCAGGCACCGCCGGTTGTCAACATCATCTTCAAAAAACCACTTTCCTCAACCTTTAACCCGGACAGCCCGCTGCTGTCCCTGGGTGAAGCCTACATGGAAGGGGACTGGGACTTCACAGGGGAATTTGAAGAGATTATCCGTATCATTGAGGAAAACAAGGACCAGTTAAAGCCCGCCGGAATCACCGGAAAACTTACCGGCTTGTTTCAGACGGTGGCCGGTAAGCGAAAACAAAAGCAAAACATTGAGCACCATTACGATTTGGGTAATGACTTTTTCAGCCTGTGGCTGGACGAAACCCTGAGTTATTCCTGCGCCTATTTTAAACAACCTGACGATTCTCTGTACCAGGCTCAAATCAATAAGATTGACCACATTCTTAAAAAACTTCAGCTAAAGCCTAGCGAGCGCCTGCTGGATATCGGCTGCGGCTGGGGTTGGCTGGTGATCCGGGCAGCCCAACAGTATGGTGTCCGTGCCCTGGGCATTACGCTAAGTGACCAGCAATACGATGGTGCCCGGCAGAGGGTACGGGAATTAGGGCTGGAGGGGCAGGTAGATATTCAACTGGCTAACTACCTGGATCTTTCTGAGCGGGATTACCAATTTGACAAAATTGTCAGTGTGGGCATGTTTGAACATGTGGGGAAAGACAACATACCGAGTTATATGGACCAGGTTAACAATCTGCTGGTGCCCGGTGGGCTGTCACTGCTGCACACCATTACGGGCATGACCGAGGAACCGGTCAACGCCTGGATCGAAAAATACATTTTCCCCGGTGGTTATATTCCTTCCCTGCGGGAGATTATCGGGCTGCTGCCGGAATACCGGTTTCACCTGCTGCACGCTGAAAGCCTGCGGCTGCACTATGCCAAAACGCTGGATCACTGGTATGCCAATTTCACCCGCTGCTGCGACAAGGTGCGGGAAAAGTTCGACGAGTGGTTTGTCCGCATGTGGGGCCTTTATCTAAGGGGTTGCGCCGCTTCCTTCCGGGTCTCCGGGCTGGATATCTACCAACTGTTGTTCAGCAAGGGGTTAAATAACAGCCTGCCCATGGAATATAGCTTTATCTATAGGGACTAAGAACCCCAAAAAACTTAATAAAATCTCCGAGCTTATGGACCTGGTGTGAGTGGTCTGGCCCATAAGCCGTTAGGGTTTGTTTGGAAACGGACAGGCCTCCGGGAAGCAAGACTGGGTCTCCTGGCTGCTGTTATGGCTGGTTTCGGAGGGGCTATCTCAGAGGTGGGGCCTCCATGATGGTAGGGGGCAACCTGGTTATGGTAGCTGTTTTGGTGACCCAGCAATGAGTTACATAATTTCCAGTAGTAGAAGGTGCTTTAGCCATGAGTATAGATAAATTATCGAAACCCTTAGTAAGGTTTGTTGCGTCTTCTGTGGTTTTTCTCTCTGTGTTTACCGGGATATTTATAAAGCTTGCCGATGAGTTGAGGGAACAGGATTTATACCGGTTTGACTATCCAATTATTCAGCTGGTTCAATCGTATATCGACCCGCAGTTAACTGGTGTGATGAAGTTTTTTACTTTTATTGGTTCGGGCAAAGCATTGTGGTCTTGCTTATTATATCGATGTTCCTAATGGTTCGCCGGAAGAAAAATTGGGAAGCCGTTTTTTTGTTAACCGCAGCATCAGGTGGTGCCCTTTTTAATCTGCTGCTTAAATGGTACTTTCATCGAATCAGGCCAAGTATTCATCCCTTGATTAAAGAAACAGGATACAGTTTTCCCAGTGGCCATTCGATGGAGGCAATCATTTTTTACGGGATGTTAGGATACTTTCTTTGTTTGTTTTTTGAATCAAAGTTTCTGCAACGTCTCAGCGTAATGGGAGCGACCGGAATCATTCTTCTCGTGGGCTTAAGCCGTATTTACCTGGGGGTTCATTATCCCAGCGATGTGTTGGCGGCCTACGCCGCCGGTGGGGTCTGGCTGATTATCTGTTTAACAGGGTTGAAAATCATTGTAGAAGTACGGCAGCAGAACATCCGGCCCGGAGGGGGATATAGAAAAAATAATAATTGAATGGTAACTATCAAAAAATAGCACCTTTTAGGTGCCACAGTAAGGGGGTTGCAACAATGAGGGGTGTTGCAACGATTTATAATTAAAGCCCAAGGGTTTTGTTTAGCCTTTTGGCCAGTTCCAGATAAACTTCCTGGGCCGGAATTTTCCGCTCGGCCATTAGAACCAGCAGGTGATAAAGTAAGTCTGCTATCTCGCAAGAGATTTCCCGGGGACTACCGTTTTTGGAGGCAATGATGACTTCTGCCGATTCCTCACCGACTTTCTTACAAATCTTATCAATTCCTTGTTCGAACAGGTATCTAGTATAAGAACCTTCAATATCTTCTTCTTTACGGGTTAGGATGATCTCATACAATATGTCAATAATGGATGGTCCAATGTCATGTTGTTTTTGATTTTGTTCACGAATGGACACCGGGAGTCCCCCTCTCTATTTTATTGCGTTTCTTATACTTTCTTGATTCTGCAGATAGACTCCAGAAAACCGAGAGGATGATCAGAGACAAGAGCAACCAGCCGCCATATTCACCTAGATCATATTTTAAATTTAGCAAGTAGCAAGCAATTACGGATAGAATTGTTCCCAGAGCCAGTCGGAGGTCATCAATCAGGAGTCCCCATATTACTAAAAACGCCTTTTTCATTACTGATCCCTCCCTTTAACAGTGGCACAAAGGCTAAAGTATTTAATCTGGAATAAAGAAAAAATAAGCAAAACAGCGAGTACAACAAGAATGGACAAATCACCCTGCCACCATTCAATTCCAATTGCTTCTCCTACCCAGATTACCCCAAAGCAAGTTAGCATGATTCCTACCGCAAACTTTAGCATGTTTTCCGGGATCATGGATAAGGGCTTTTTGAGAAGGAAACCCAGTAAACAAACTAAAGCAATTGCGATTAAGGCACCGGCAACGGCAGAGGGCATGGAATTGGCCGCGACCCCGAAGGTAAGTACAATAAAGGCCGCCTCAAGCCCCTCCAGGAATACCCCGTTAAAAACAGTGGTAAAACCAAAAATATCAATACTTTTACCTTTTTCTACATGAGTTTTTTGTTTTTCTACTTCTTCCAAATAGGCCTTCTCCTCATCGTGCATCTCTTTTAAACCCGCATACCGGGCAATTGCCTTCCTGAGCCAGCGGACCCCGAAGAGTAACAAAGCAAGACCGATTACTAACTGGATGGTATGAAAGGGTACGAGTTTCACCAAGGGGTAGCCTAAGAGACCAACTAGTAATGCGAGAATTACAATTGCCGTAACCGCACCATAGATGGCTGTCTTCCAGCCCTTGGTGAACCCCACAGCTAAAAAAATCGTAAGGGCTTCAACAAATTCTACGGCTGTCCCGAGAAAGCTGGCTGTGACAGTATAAAAGTTCATCCTATTCACACTCCTTAGGTGGTAGTTTAATCGAATTAAATATCCTTGGATGTAGGATGGGTAGGAGAGAATTGCCCCTCCTACCCGGAGAAAGGCTGTTTAAGCCATTATTTTTTGAAAACCGCCATAATGGGGTAATGATCCGATGCGAAATCCGTTATGGGATTTTTAATGACCTCGTAGGAGACGGCTAAAGCTGACAGGGCTTTAGTGGTTAAAATGTAGTCCGAGCGAAAAGGTACAAATTCAGTCCCGGTAAAGTTTGCGGCAGGTACTGTTGTATCGCCGTGTTTTTCCAGTAAATGAGCGATGTCAACGAAGCCCGCCTGGTACAGTGTTTCTAAGGTTCTGCGGTCCACTTTTTTACCGTCCGGTTTGACATATCTGGCCCGGAAGTGGGATGGGAGATTATCCAAACCAACAGGATCAGGGTCATAGGGAGACACTGAATTAAAGTCCCCGGCCAGTAACGTGTATTGATCGGCAACGGCGTAATTGGTTAGGTAATAGACTTCTCTTAAACGAACATGGGGTCCGAAGGGGCAGAGATGTGCGCTGATGACAGTTACCGGCTGATCAAGGTTTGGAACATCAAGCTTGAGGATGGCAACCGCATGATGAAAGTGCACGGAATCAACTTCAAAGGATAACGGTTTAATTCCAGGGCCGATGAATACCCCGGTATTTTGGCCGGTGTGAGGAGCGGGAGCAATAAATCCTCTCATATTAATTTGGTTTTCCATTTCGTACATTAGCTTCATACCGTTTTGGGTAAAATTTTTGGCCTCCTGAATCAATAATACATCTGGTTTGATCTCGTTAATTAGCTTAATCTGAGCATTAAATCTCTTGCCATCGTTTCCATCAAAGCCCCCAAATAAGGTGTTGTAGGACATTACTTTCATCATTCTTCCTCCTCATTTTTTATATAGTCCGTTAGATTACATTAAAGGTGCCTGTAATCGCCGAGTACAGGAAATAGATTCCATAAATAACCAGCATGATACTGGCCATAAGATCAAGATATTTCGGCGGGATTTTCTCGAATATACCGGCTTTGCCAAGCAATAAGGCCACAATGCCGATAATACCCAGGCCGATTACAACACCTAGCGTGGCGGTGGCCATTCCCTGCTTTAATGCAATGGCTAACCATACCACAGCAATTTCAAGACCCTCGGCAAACATTCCCCAGGCGGCCACCGAAACCCCGGCCCAGTTAATGGGTTTAGCGATGTTTTTCCGTAGGACTGCAGTCGCACTTTCTCCGGCACCTGAACCACTTATCTCAACCCCCCTGTCAATGGAGGCTGCTCCTTCTCCCTTCTTGTGGGCGCTCCAGAATTCGTAGAATAACCATAAACCAAAACCCAGCAGCAGAACGGTGGAAACCCAATCCAGAATATGCATTGGGATTTTAGAACCGGCAGTGCCAAGGATGAAGCAAAGGATTGCCACAGCAACTGCACCTATGACAGAACCGAGAGCTGCGCTCCGCCAGCCATTTTTATAACCCACCGAGGCAATCACTGTAGAGGCGATGAACAGTTCTGTAAAGGTTACCTGTAAGGTGATGAGAGCACCAATCAATGAAATTTCCATTTTCCATTCCTCCTCAATTTCGTACTTAGAAGGCCTTTTGCCAAACCAGATAGGTTTACGTAACGGCACCACCTCTCTAAATATAACGATTGTTATTTTTGATAAATATATTATAGTTAAAAAATAAAATCAACCATTGTTTAAATAAAAAATAACAAATTTATTTGACATTAATAAACCATCGTTTTATATTGAGATCAAGAAGCTTTTAGGGGGGTCCTAAATGAACGACTGGCTACTGCTTGTTTATAAAATACCGTCGGAACCTACTAAGTTGAGGGCGGCTGTTTGGCGTAAGCTCAAAAATGTAGGGGCCTTTTACATGCAAAACTCCGTTTGTCTTTTACCAGATAATAAAGAATCGGAACGGTATTTCCGCCAGTTAAGAAAGGAAATAGAAGAGATGGGCGGGGAGGCATATCTTTTCCGAAGTCATTCAGTCGGAGCGGAGGAAAAGCTACTTAAACAAATTAACCAGGCAAAGGATGAGGAATACGCAGAGATCATAGATAAATGTGAAGATTTTTTAAAAGAAATCGAAAAGGAGATTAACGCAAGGCATTTCACCTATGCGGAACTGGAGGAAAATGAAGAGGATCTGGAAAAATTAAAAAAATGGTATAAAAAATTAGTGGCCCGGGATTTTTTAAACGCTAGCCTGCAGCAAAAGGCCGGAGAATTGATCATGAAATGCAGGGAACAATTAGACGAATTTAGTGATTTGGTCTTTGGACTAGAAGATAATGCCTAGCATTATTTCATGTTATAGTGAAGAAATTCTTATGGAGGGATACCTTTGATTATATTAAAATCAAAACAGGAGATTGCTATCATGAAGGAGGCCGGGAAAATTGTTGCCGAATGTCATGCAATTCTCTCAAGAAAGGTTAAGCCGGGTGTCTCTACACAGGAGTTAGACTGTGTTATTGAGGATTATATTCGCCAAAGGGGAGCCACGCCAAGTTTTAAGGGTCATGAAGGGTTTCCCTCCTCCATCTGTGTTGCCCCCAATGACGTCATATGTCATGGTATACCAGGCCCTGCCAGACTTACTTCGGGTGATGTCATTACCATTGATGTGGGAGCCTTCTATAAAGGGTATCATGCTGACTCCGCATGGACCTACGCCATTGGCGAGGTGTCACAGGATATGATCAACTTTATGGAGATTGGGCGGCAGGCATTGTTTGTAGGTATTGAGCAAGCGCAGCCGGGGAACCGGATTGGGGATATTGGTTATGCCATCCAAACCTATGTTGAAAGACAAAATATGGGGGTAGTTCGGGAATTTAACGGTCATGGTGTGGGTCAAAAATTGTGGGAAGAGCCGCCGGTACCTCATTTTGGTAAACCCGGGAGGGGTCCCTCCATTGAGGTTGGTATGGTCCTTGCCATAGAGCCGATGATTACCTTGGGTAGTTGGAAAGCCAGGATTGATCGTGATGGGTGGACCGCCAGAACCATAGATGGCAGTCTTTGTGTACAATACGAGCATACCATTGCCGTTATGGAGGATGGGCCAATAATCCTAACCCAGTTGTAACCGTTAAAAAGATGTTATAAGATCTGGCGTTATACTGGTTACGCCGGTAGCTTGTCTATCTAAGAATTATCTATAAAGACCAGCGGTAAATAGTCAATAGCCGATTCTATGAAAATTGGAAAAAAATTAATGTTAAAACAGCCTTCATACCTAAAAATGGCAATAACAAACTAAACCCGTTAATATTAAAAACGGATTTGAGAAAAGGTTATCTATCAAAAAGAGATTATATCAACTCCTTTTGCTAGCGTTATAGAGCTGATTGTTGCGCAGCAG
>NZ_AWQQ01000036.1 GCF_002607855.1 Desulforamulus profundi | reverse complement strand
TCCTACCGACCTTAAATTCCCTGGCGGCCGCAAGCCCATGACTGGAACGGGTGCGTGAAATATCGGTACATTAGTGGTGGAAGGAAAAGTTATCAACATTTATGGTCAACTTTCTTTTGCAGTAGTATTGCATGGGAAAAATTTACTTAATTACCAGTTAATAAATGGTTTTAATGGTAATATTTTTCTTATAAAATACACAAAGGAGGGAGAAAAACCACCTTAAACAAGTTCAAAAAAATGTCTTGACATCTTTAGCCACCATAACATGTTGAGGGATTTGCTGGAATCAATGAGCTGCCTGGCGACTTTACAGGTTTGACCCATGAGCTGCCTGAAATTATGCAGCATGGTGTTAAAACTGTGACCCAGCCTGGCCACCTCATCATTCCCCTGGACGTGAAAATCTCGGGTTAAGTCCCCCTGGGCCACGATGGCCATATTTTCCGAAATCCGGTTGAGGGGGCCAAGGATTTTGCCAATTAAAGCGAACAGGATGACTCCCAATACCAGCAGGGAAAGGACCAGGTGAATGGCACTGTCCCGCAGGACATTGTCCAGTTGCTTCAATATCCCTGTGCGGTCCAGGTTGGCCTTTACATACTGATGGGAACACCGCTGTAGTCATAAACGGGAATAATCAGGACAGCCGCCGCCGCGTTATTCAAATACACCGAGTGAACTCCCTTGCCGGACATGGCTTTCTTCACCTCGCCGGCATCCACCGCCAGGGGATCCCTTTCGCTTGTTCCGGCCAGGGGTTTATTTTTGTCAACCTTCTGCCATGCCACACCGCTGCTGGCGTAGGGATACATGAAGAATTCCCCGCCGCATTGTTCCTTCCACCGGGCCAATAGTTTGGGATTAAACCCCATGCCGTATTCAGCGCTGCCGATATGTTCGCCCTGGTAAAAAACCGGAGCAACCACCCGGAAGCCATAACCTCCACGTCCCTCCTCCAACCCGGCCACCAATTTCTTTTCCTTATTGCTTTGCATAACGGTGGCCCGGAAGGAGGACAAATCATCCCCAAATTTTTTGGGTTGGTGCAGGCGCAGAAAAGATGTGGCCGGCGGCAGGTGAAACTGAATTTGCTCAATGCCGTCCCTTTTGGCCTGTTCAAAGATGGGAGCGGTGAGCCGTAAGAGCTCCTCCCTGTTCCTTTCGGCAAAGGCCTGCTGAATATCCGGCATGTGAATGATACCGGTAAGTCCCATTCTGGCGGAGGTAAACACCGCCTCCAGGTCATTCCTGACAATGGACTCGATGTTGCGGTAGCCAACCTGTTCTTGATCCAAAATAGCGTCTCTCATTTGCCGGTAGCTCAGTGTCACCAATGTAACAAGAGAAATACTTACCAGTATAACCAGTGGAACCAGAAGTTTTGTTTTCACACTTTGCAGCACCCACCGCACCCCTTATTCTGCTTGTTAGGAAAATTTTTAGGAAAAATTTGACGAATTATATCATTATTAAATTAACATTAAATTTCCAATCCTAAATGTCGTGTTAATTACAGTGAAACTGTCTATTTTATGACAATAAAATTGCTATGCCGGTTATTTTCCGCTGCAAAAAAACCCCTGCCTGGTAATAGGCAGAGGCTTGTCCGGTCTGTGCATTAAAAGAGGATACCGGGCGGGGTCGGCACACCCAGGAACAGGGCAAAGGTGGCATACACGGCGCCGGTAAGGATCACGGCAAAACCCGTTGAGATGCCAAGGGACGCCAGGTTCAACCCCCAATCGCTTAAGTACCAGGACATCAGTGTTAAAAAGACAAAACTGGAGATATAAAACCCAACCACGTTAATGGCCACGATATAGATCACGGTGGCTAAAATCATGAGAAAAGCACGGCCGTAGGCCAGGTCGGTGGTATTGGAACATTTGACACCCTTGCAGGTAATCCCTCCGACAATCAGGTAAACACCTGTGCCCACTAAGAACACTTCTAATATCAGGGGAAAAATGTTGCTGTGCAGTTCCCCTGCACACAGAATGCTGCAGCAATCAGGATGCTGATGATACCGGTTAATAAATTCAAACGGGGACGGTTCTTGACTTGAATTCATTTTTATGAATTCAAGTCAAGAAGAACGAAATCGCTCCGCGATGGCCTTGGAAGTAATTACCCAGAATAAAATAACATAATAAAAGTGAAAAGTATGCCCTCTCTGTGATATTGTTTAATCGCCAAACAAAACAAACCCAGAGAAAGGAGCATACTTTTCACTTTTATGATTATACCACATCCAAATAGACAAATACAAAGTTTATTAAAATAGCCAGGCCCCCTCCTACCTTCTGAAACGGTGGATTAGTGTGTACAAACCATCAAAAATCAGGAGGTATTTCCATGAATCACTATGAACAAGAGATAAACCTATATTTCGAACTCAAAGGGACTCCAGAATCATCAAGAGAAGCATATTTGCGAAGGATTAATGCATTTGTAAATTTTATGCAGGACAAGCATAAATGCAGGGAAGACATTACGGAAAGCGATATCCAGCAATACATCCTTTATCTTAAGAAGGAAAAAGGTCTTTCCCCGGGAACCATTAATAACTACATTTCTGCCATTAAGTTTTTTTATACCTGTATAGTGGATAAGGAATGGAATCCAAAGAAAATCCCACGGATGAAAAGAAACCGTAAACTTCCGGTAATCCCTCCAAAGCAGGATGTGCTGGCGATCTTAAATGCAACCGCTAATCTTAAACACAAAGCTATTCTGGTGTTAATTTACGGAAGCGGCTTACGGGTTGGAGAAGTAGCCAGGTTAAAGATTTGTGATATTTGCAGTAAAAGCATGCGGGTTCGGGTAGAAAACGCCAAGCATAATACAAACCGATATACCATTTTATCGGATATAGCCCTTGAGGTGTTGCGAAAGTATTTCAAGGCATACTTAGGTATGCCCAAATCAAGTCAAATTTATGAAGAAATATACACGATATACAATAAGTATGCAAAATACAGCAAAATTAAAAATCAAAAGGCAAAGACACAAAATTAAAACCCCATAGCCCGGGAAAGTCGCGACTTCGTTCTTCTGGGGCAATCAAAAATTTTGCGCTTAGTTTTTTGCGTAAGTATTATTAAAGGCTCAACAATCAGCTAATATCTGACGGTTGAGCCTTTTGCATGCAAAACTTCCGATTGCCCCCTTCAAGAACCGTCCCCAACTTTACTTGTGGTTGCAAGTAAAAAAGAAACCTCACTGTCTTAAGTGGGGTTTCTATTGGTGGGCGATGACGGGATCGAACCGCCGACATCCTGCTTGTAAGGCAGGCGCTCTCCCAGCTGAGCTAATCGCCCGTATTTATGGTGACCCCTACGGGATTCGAACCCGTGTTACCGCCGTGAAAGGGCGGTGTCTTAGACCACTTGACCAAGGGGCCAATTGAGAGGTGGGAGGTGAATGGTGGGCCCACCAGGACTCGAACCTGGAACCCGCCGGTTATGAGCCGGATGCTCCACCATTGAGCTATAGGCCCGATATTTTTGGCTCCCCGAGTAGGATTCGAACCTACAACCTACCGGTTAACAGCCGGTTGCTCTACCGTTGAGCTATCGAGGAGCATCACCACGAAAGTTATTATACTAAAACAACACTATCAGGTCAACCTTATATTTTTGTTTTTATACCCAATTTTTACTTTGGCTTAACACTGCTATTAATCCAGGTAATCTTTAAGCTTTTTGCTGCGGCTGGGGTGCCGGAGTTTGCGCAGGGTTTTGGCTTCAATCTGACGAATGCGTTCCCTGGTCACGCCAAATTTTTGGCCCACTTCTTCCAGGGTTCTGGCGCGCCCGTCATCCAGTCCGAAGCGCAGGCGCAAAACCTTTTGCTCCCGGTCGGTCAGAGTTTTCAAGACCTCATCCAACTGTTCCCGCAGCAGGGTAAAAGATGCTTCCTCCGCAGGGGCCCGGGCATCGGCATCTTCAATGAAATCGCCCAGGTGGGAATCTTCTTCCTCGCCGATGGGGGTCTCCAGGGATACGGGTTCCTGGGCAATCTTCATGATTTCCCGCACCTTTTCGCCGGAAATATCCATCTCCTTGGCAATTTCCTCAGGACTTGGCTCTCTGCCCAACTCCTGCAGCAATTGACGGGAAACCCGGATCAGCTTGTTGATGGTTTCCACCATGTGGACCGGAATACGAATGGTCCGGGCCTGGTCGGCGATGGCCCGGGTAATGGCCTGGCGAATCCACCAGGTGGCATAGGTGCTGAATTTATATCCCTTCCGGTAATCGAATTTCTCCACCGCTTTTATCAAACCAAGGTTGCCTTCCTGAATCAAATCCAGGAACAGCATGCCCCTGCCCACATAACGTTTGGCAATGCTGACAACCAGTCGCAGGTTGGCCTCGGCCAGCCGGCGCTTTGCCTCCTCATCTCCCTGCTCCATACGCTTGGCCAGCTCTACCTCTTCTTCCGGAGATAGCAGGGGAACCCGGCCAATCTCTTTCAGATACATTCTTACCGGGTCATCGATACCAATGCCCTCGGGAATGGTGAGGTCCACTTCTACCTCTTCGGACGGGGCGTCAACGGCATCGTCTACTTCCAGTGGCTCCAAATCAGTGGCTTCGGGGACGACTTCAATGCCCATGGCGGCAATTTTTTCATAAATGTCATCAATTTGATCCGGCGATAGTTCGGTACCCTGCAGGGTATCCATGATTTCTGTGTAAGCTAGAACGCCTCGTTTTTTGCCTTTCTCTATCAGCTCTTTGATTTGTTCTACTTTTGTTTCGTCCCTCATGTTGCCACTCCCCTTTCGGGCCCCTCGGATTTATTCATGGTTAACTGAATTTGACGACTAAGATTCAAGACTCTTTCGGTATCTCCGGCTCTTTCGGCCACTGCCAACTTCAACAGCAGGTCCTCCAGCCTAGCTTTTTCAGTGGACTTCTTGATGGTGTTAATAAAATCAGTCAACATTTGGTCGGTATTTTCTCCGGGTATTTCCTGTACCAGTATACCGCTTAAAACCCTTTGATGGGGTTCTTCCAGTAAATCAAACAGTTTATTGACGGGCTGTTCCGCGCCACAGGCCAGGGCTGCATCAAAAATCCCCTGGAAATCCGGGTTTTGAAAGAACTGCCGCCCCAATTCCATGACGATTCGCTCCAACCACACCCTGTTCTCCAGGGCAAACCGGAGAATTCCTGCCTCGGCATGGGACCGGGCATCCCTGGGCTGGGCGAAAGAGAAAGAATTGGACGTACTCGCTATATTATGGCTATCTTTTGCAGAATTATCCCCGATTTGGGATTTTTTTCTGGTATTTTTCTTGAATGATTTAATTTCCTCCAGCACGGTCTCCCAATTTACCTGTAAAACCGTGGCCGTTTGCTTAATGGCTTCTTCTAATTCAATTGGACTGGCCACAGCAGCCAAGTTGGGTAGCACCTCCTGAAGGACTCTCTTTTTGGAGCCACTGTTTTGTATACCAAACCTTTTCACTGCCTGCATCAGTTTATACTGTACCAGGGGGATGGCCGTATCAATAATCTTTAGCCAGCCGGCCATGCCGTTTCGCTGGATAAACTCATCGGGGTCCTTGGCGCCTACGATGGTCGCGATGCGAACCTGGCAGCCAGATCCTGCAGGATTTCGGCAGCGCGCATGGCGGCCTTGACACCGGCAGCGTCCGCATCGTAGGCAATGACCACGTCATGGGTGTAGGCCATCAACAGCTTACCCTGTTCCCGGGTAAAGGCGGTCCCCAGAGAGGCCACGGCATTGGTAACGCCGTGCTGGTAGGCAGAAACAACATCCATGTAACCTTCCATTAAAACAGCGTAACCAAGCTCCCGGATGCCCTTACGGGCAATATGCAGGCCGTATAAAAGCTGGCCTTTATTGAAAAATTCACCCTCGGGAGAGTTCAGGTATTTGGGATTGTCGTCTCCCATGGTTCTGCCGCCGAATCCCACCACTCGTCCCTGGCTGTCCCAGATGGGAAACATCACCCTGTTCCGGAACCGGTCGTAACAACCGCCGGACTCTTTGGTCTGCACCAATCCCAACGCAACCAGTTCAGTTTCTTTAATTCCCCTGGCCGTCAAAAACTTGGTCAGGCTATCCCAACCGGGGGGCGCATAACCCAACTGAAAGGTTTCCCTGGCGGCTTCTGACAGGCTACGTGATGCCAAATACTGAACCGCCCCGGCACCAATGTCTTTGCCAAGCAGGATGCAATAAAAATCCCTGGCCAGGCCGTATATTTTAAAGGCCCTGTCTTTTTTGCCCTGACGCGCCAGCTCTGCGGGGGAGGTTTCCTCCGAAATCTCGATTCCCGCCTTGGCTCCCAGTGATTTAACTGCGTCCGGGAAAGAAAGACCCTCCACCATCATAAGAAATTTAAAGACATTTCCTCCAGCACCACAGCCAAAGCAGTGAAAGATCTGCTTTTCAGGTTGATATTAAAGGAAGGTGTCTTTTCCTGGTGAAAGGGGCAAAGGGCCAGATAATTTTTGCCACGCTTTTCCAAACGGAGGTAACGGGAAACAACTTCAACGATATCGGATCTTTGCCTGATCTCTTCAATAACGGCATCCGGGATCCGTCCCGCCATAAAAACCACCCTTCTCCCTGCTAATACTTTACATTTTCTCTGTCCAAGGGTGCTTTTCCTGCCGCTGGAAGAAACCCGGAATCGGAACTACAGTTTAAAGTTTATTCGCTGTTGCTAAAAAATTTCCTGCAATGCTTCGACATTTTTTCTTAGGGCAACAGCTTTATTATTGCCAATATTTACAATGAATATATCAAAACTGTTTATCCCGGGGGAAATCCTTTAGGGATAAACAACTTTTTATATTGGGCAACAGCAAACCGGTCAGTCATGCCGGCGATATAGTCCGCCACCACCCGGGCAATGCCTTCCCGGTCCACCTTGTTTAGCAAGTCATCGGGCAGAGAAGCGGGATGTTCAGTATAGTACAGGTAGAGCCCCTTCACTACATGCCGGGCTTTATTCTCTTCTTTCTTGGCCTCAGAACCAATATATACATAATCAAACATAAAGGTTCTCAACCGGTCCATGGCCTCCTGCACTTGTGGGCTCATGGTGATTGCCGCTTTGCCCATGCTGGATTGAATCAGGTCCAGAACCATGGTGTTGATCCGCTGGCTGTGGCGTCCGCCCAGCACTTTCAAGCAGTCCCCGGGCAGGTTCTGCTGGTTCAGCACACCGGCCCGCAGGGCGTCGTCAATGTCATGATTGATATAGGCGATGCGGTCGGCAATTCTTACGATCTGCCTTCCAGGGTGACGGGGATGTTGGGCCCGGTGTGATTTAAAATGCCGTCCCTGACCTCATAGGTAAGGTTCAGGCCGTTTTGGCCCTCTAATTGATCTACCACCCGGAGGCTTTGTTCGTTATGTCTAAACCCGGGGGCGTAGACCATGTCCAGCACCTGTTCCCCGGCATGACCGAAGGGAGTGTGTCCCAGGTCATGCCCCAGGGCGATGGCCTCGGTTAAATCTTCATTAAGACCCAGGGCCTTGGCACAGGTCCTGGCAATTTGCGCCACCTCTAGGGTGTGGGTCAGCCTGGTGCGGTAATGGTCCCCCTCGGGAATAATGAACACCTGTGTTTTCAGTTTTAAACGCCGGAATGCTTTGGAATGAATAATCCGGTCCCGGTCCCGCTGAAAGACCGTGCGAACCGGGCAGGGTTCCTCAGCATGTTCCCTGCCCCTGCTGGCACTGCTCCGGCAGGCATAGGGTGACAGGTTTTTGTTTTCCAGTTCTTCGGTCTGCCGCCTGATGTCCATAGGTCAACCCTGTCCTTTTTTCCTTTCTCGCAGGGCAGCGGTGGCACGGGCTACTTCCGCCACCCGGCGTCCCAGGATGCGGCTGCGCTTTGCCGCCTCGGGATCACCGGCGGCCGGCCGCTGGGCGCTGGCCCCCTGGTGACCGGCATCGTAGTCAAAGGTCCCGTCTCCCACAACGGTCATGCCATGCACCAGCATAATGTCCTGTAAAGCTCTGACGGTGGTTTCCTGTCCACCAAACCGGGAAGCACCAACGGATAAGGCTGCTCCCACCACATCCACCAGGGCTTTTTCCTTACGCAAAGCCCTGCTTTTGTCCCACAGAAGTTTCATAGGGGATGCAACGGTGCCGAAATAAACCGGGCTTCCCAGTATGATGCCGTCAGCGGTTTTAATCAGGTCGAACAATTCCCCCAGGGGAGTGCCTTGATAACAAACTCCGGCACAGGGATTGGTGCAGGCATCGCAAAACAGCTTGAGGGGCGTTTCAACAAAGTCCGCCACATGGTTCAGCCTGGTAGCCGCTCCCAGTTCACCGGCTCCTTCCAATGCCTTGTTCAGCATAAATACTGTATTGCCATCGGAATTGGGACTGCCGTTTAAAGCGAGTATAAACATAAATAAACCTCCTCATTGAGATGTGAGAGGTGAGAAGTGAGAAATTTTGTTATAACACTTTATGCCAGGTCTACGTTGATTAGACACACGTTAATGACCCAGAGGCACTCTCTCTAAAACGGTATAAACATGGCCTATAGGCGTCAGGGCGCTTTGCATGAGCTGAATGGAAGAGACTTGCATACTCCCAGTTGTTGTTTTTGTTTCTCAATTTCCCTGACCAAATGGTCCAACGTCCCAAATTCCCGGGGCCGGCCAAGGATTAAATGAGGGGAATACGTGCGACCTTCCAGAGGAAACCACAATTTATGCAGGTTTTGTTCCAGAGAACCTTGCAGGGCCAGCAGGCGGTCTTTTTCTCCCGCCAAGCCCACCCAGATCACCTTTGGCCTTCCCCTTGGCGGAAAGCGGAAAGGCGCCAAGTTACTTTTTTATTGACTTATTCGACGGACCCTTAAGTAAATCCTTTTTTACAAAGAATAGTTTTTGTAAGAATGAACCCGTGTACCTGTCGCAAACTGACCTTGCCTCTTATAATGCCACGAATTGCAGTCTTTTCAACCTTGACGGAGTTTATATCAAAACAGGGGAACAGGGCAACCTGAGCTGCCCTGTTTGTTACCGGTAAAATATATGATTTTAAGAACCTTAGGCTAGTTGTTTTTCACTTTCGCCTGGGCGGCGGCCAGCCGGGCAATGGGCACCCGGTAGGGCGAACAGCTGACATAATCCAGGCCAATGAGGTGGCAGAATTCAACCGAGCTGGGTTCCCCGCCGTGCTCGCCGCAGATGCCGATTAACAGGTCGGGTTTCACCCGGCGGGCGTTTTCGACCGTCCACTGCATGAGTTTGCCGACGCCCTTGCGGTCCAGCACGATAAAGGGGTTATCCGCCAGGATTTTCTTTTCCAGGTAGGGCTGCATAAACTTGCCCTCGGCGTCATCCCGGGAAAAGCCCAAGGTGGTTTGGGTCAGGTCGTTGGTGCCGAAGGAGAAGAATTCCGCCTGGGCAGCAATTTCATCGGCCAGCAGTGCAGCCCTGGGTACCTCGATCATGGTGCCCACCGTGTAGTGGAAATCCACGCCGGTGGCTTCTTTTACCTCTTCCGCTACACCCTCCACCAGTTGACGCAGGTAAGCCAGTTCCTTTACTTCAATTACCAGGGGAATTTCCACCTCCGGTTCAACCTTGAAGCCTTCCTTTACCAAACGGGCAGTGGCCTGGAAAATGGCCCTGGCCTGCATAGCGTATACTTCCGGCCAGGTAATACCCAGGCGGCAGCCCGGTGACCCAGCATGGGGTTGAACTCGGACAGGGAACTGACTTTGCGCAGCAGGTCTTCCTTTTGTTTAATTTCCGCCGGGCTGCCGTTGGTCAGTTTGAGGCGGCTGATTTCCACCGCCAGTTCTTCCGCATTGGGCAAGAATTCGTGGAGCGGCGGGTCCAGCAGGCGAATGCATACCGGCAGGCTTTCCATGGCCTTCAAAATGCCGTAGAAGTCCTCTTCCTGCATGGGCAGCAGTTTGGCCAGGGCCTCCGCCCTTTCTTCAATGTCGGTGGCCAGGATCATTTGCTGTACAATGGGCAGGCGGTTCTGGGCCATGAACATGTGCTCGGTACGGGTTAAGCCAATTCCTTCGGCACCAAATTCTCTGGCCTTGGCAGCGTCTTCCGGCGTGTCGGCGTTGGCCCGGACACCCAGGGCACGGATTTCATCGGCCCACTGTAACAGTTCCTGGAATTCCGCAGACAGCTCGGGCTCAATCATGGGCACTTCACCCAGGATGACCTGACCGGTGGAGCCGTCAATGGAAATGATGTCGCCGTCCTTAACAACGATATCTCCAACGATAAATCGTTTGTTTTCGTAATCAATCTTGATGGCTTCGCAACCGCAGACACAGGGTTTTCCCATCCCCCGGGCCACAACGGCCGCGTGGCTGGTCATGCCGCCCCGGGAGGTAAGAATCCCCTGGGCCGCCACCATGCCGTGGATGTCGTCCGGTGTGGTTTCGGTCCCCACCAGGATTACCCTTTGACCCTGTTCATTCAGACTTTCTGCCAGGTCCGCATTAAACACAACGGAGCCGGAAGCAGAGCCAGGAGATGCCGGTAAACCTTTGGCGATCACATCCAATTTGGCGTTGGGGTCGATGCGGCGGTGCAGCAGTTGGTCCAACTGAGCGGGATCGATACGGAGAATGGCAGTTTCTTTACCAATAATGCCTTCTTTTACCATCTCCACTGCGATGCGAATGGCAGCCTGGGCCGTGCGCTTGCCGTTACGGGTCTGCAGCATCCACAACCGGTTGCGTTCAATGGTGAATTCAATGTCCTGCATATCTTTATAATGGTTTTCCAGCAGCGTGCAGGTGCGGGCAAACTGCTGGTAAACATCGGGCATTGCTTCTTCTAATTTGGCAATGGGCTGGGGGGTACGGATGCCGGCTACCACGTCTTCCCCCTGGGCGTTGGTCAGAAACTCGCCGTAGAGAACCTTTTCGCCGGTGGAAGGGTTGCGGGTAAAAGCCACACCGGTACCGCAATCGTCACCCATGTTGCCAAACACCATGGCCTGTACATTGACAGCGGTTCCCAGGTCGTCGGGAATTCTGTGAATCTTGCGGTAAATAATGGCACGGTCATTTTCCCAGGAATTGAATACCGCATAAATGGCTCTGTAGAGCTGTTCCTTGGGGTCCTGCGGGAAATCTTTTCCTGTCTCCTTACAAACGATAAACTTGTATTTTTCAATTACTTCCTGCCAATCTTCGGCAGTCAATTGATTGTCAAACTGGACGTTTCTCTTGTATTTTTGCTCCTCCAAAAAGGCTTCAAATTTGTGATGTTCGATATCCAGCACAACATTACCAAACATTTGAATAAAGCGGCGGTAGCAATCATAGGCCCAGCGGGCATTGCCGCTGCTGGCAGCCAGACCGGTGACGGTTTGGTCATTGAGGCCCAGGTTCAGAACGGTGTCCATCATCCCGGGCATGGATATGACTGCGCCGGAGCGGACAGAAACCAGGAGAGGTCCGCTGGGATCGCCGAATTTCTTGCCCAGGGTTTGCTCCAGCCAGGCCACCTTTTGCTCCACTTCCTCTTCCATGCCCGCGGGGAATTTGCGCCCGGCTATGTAAAACTCTTTACATGCTCGGTGGTAATGGTAAAGCCCGGGGGAACCGGCAGGCCAATGTTGGTCATTTCCGCCAGGTTCGCGCCTTTACCGCCCAAAAGGCTTTTCATATCAGCTCTTCCTTCAGAAAACGCATATACGTATTTTCTGCTTGCCAATTCAATTCCCTCCTAGTAACTTCTCACATCTCACTTCTCATTTGTGTCGTTCGCCCCGGTAATAAATCTCCAGCACTTTGCTGGCGGTTTCTTCCACAGCCTTGTTGGTAACATCGATGACCGGGCAGCCCACCCGTTTCATAATTCCCTCGGCATATTCCAGTTCCTTCAGAATACGCTCCGGACTGGCATAGTCCGCATGGGATGTCAGGCCGAGGGTTTTCAGCCGCTCGGTGCGAATGACGTTTAACTGCTGCGGCTTAATGGTTAAACCGATGGCCTTGTGGGGCGGCAGGTTGAAAATCTCCTGGGGCGGTGCCACTTCCGGCACCAGTGGAACGTTGGCCGCTTTAATCCGCTTGTGGGCCAGGTACATGCTGAGGGGTGTCTTGGAAGTGCGGGATACCCCTAAGATCACCAGATCTGCCTGAGAATGCCCCGGGGATGCCTTGCCGGTCAATCATGACTTACGGCAAATTCAATGGCCTCAACCCGCCGGAAATACTCCTCATCCAGCTTGTGCACCAGGCCCGGTTCCAATTTGGGCGGACCG
>NZ_AWQQ01000035.1 GCF_002607855.1 Desulforamulus profundi | reverse complement strand
GCTTGAAACAGTTGATTATATGTGGATTTATTGGTATCCTTGTCCATGCGATGTCTCCTTATTTTTGAGATTATGGACAGGACTACCTGTTATACCTCAATTATAAGGAGATTTTAATCATTTTTACAGGATATTGCTGGAAAAACAATGATTTATTGGTTTTTTTCTAGAATTTTAGATATTGACATTTTGGAAATTTATTTATGCAACGCTAGTGACTATTTTTATTTTGTCAGTACGAGGCGGAACATTTCGTCTGGCACTTCCATAATATGGAGCAACAAACAATAAGGGGGTATATATATGGGTTATAGTGTTGGGGGTGGAGCCGGTGGCGGATGTTATACCGGCGGATATGGGTATAGTAACTTTTCTTTCATCTTGTTCCTAATTCTTATCCTGCTGTTCTTCGGCAATGGTTTCTTTGGCGGATATGGCGGATGCAGTAAGTAGTAGTAATCAGTGCCCCTGGCTGCAGCCAGGGGTTTCTATTTGGAGGGTGAATGCTATATGAAGTGGCTACGTGGTTGGCTGGAACGGCTGCGATGGGAGTTATGGTGGAGGAAAATAAAACGAAAAAAGAAAAAAATCCCTGGTCTATGACCGGGGATTTTTTCGAATTGCAATTAATAACGTTGCGTTCTAAAGCATCATCATACTCGCATTCGGGTGAAACAAAGAAGCCTGGAGAACCTGAAATTTATTTCTTCATTATTAATATATTTAGCTCTGGGATTGCGCGGTTTAAATTGTAGTAGGCTTCCTTTATTTCTCCTGCGATGGAATCACTCCAAATACCCTGGGACTCGTCAAAAAGGGTTGAGCCCTGTTTTTTAGGATAAAACACTTCATTGCAATTAAACAATGCCATGATGTGTGAGGCGTCCAGGTCAAATGACAAATCATTTTCTTTTTTTATTGACCCATCCTCTTCCTCCAGACTAAATACCACCTTCATGCAGTTCCCCCTTAAGTGGTTTTTATTCATCATATGAGACCCAGGGTATATTCATATCACTATTTTGAGAAATAGAAAAATAGCTTTCGGCCATATCCTAAGAGGTTGGTATATCTGGCAAAATTACCAAACCCTATTTACTTTTTATTCACGCTGTGGTAAATTTTAGTCTCGTAAAGTCATGCTCTACCAGTCATTTTCCCGGCAATATTCTTCTTCCTTACTGGGGCTTTCCTTCCTGCAAACTTAAAATCAATAATACAAGGGGTGTTATTGTTGACCAAACAGAAAAAGCAAGACATAATTTTAACTGCGTCCGGACACCAGTATGATAAGGATCTTGCCAGGGTACCCATTAAGGTCTCTCCGGCGCTTCAAGCCTTAATCGCTAACCATTTGGAACTAATGGAAAGATTAAACACCCATTTCCCCGAAGAAAAGATATTTTTAGATAATCTTAAACTCGAACTGGTTCAAGTGGAGGAAGAGATTGCCAGCGCCTTTTCCGGCTATATGAAAAAGAAAGAGGAGCAACGGATTAAAAGGGAACTAAAAAAGTCCGAGAAAGAATTTACCTCTGCTGCTTCCATGAATGACAATTTTTCAACAATGAATATGGATTTACCCCTTGATGCGACTGGTGACCTCTGTTCTGATGTGTTCGATATCGAACATTCCCTGGAACAAATGGCGGAAAAGATAAGTCCCGGACTGCCCTCGGAAAAATATGAACCTAGATCTTTTTCGGAAAGACCGGTTGAAATAGATTTACGAAGGGTTGCTGTGGGCGCTTCTATTAAAGCCCTGGAGAACTTTTTAGGAAGAAAATTATCTGAAGAGGAAATTGTCTCCCTTGAAAGACAGGTTGAGGCATACCTGGTTTAGTCCCGAGTATTAGCCGCGGTTAGGCTTTACATAATAGAATCATTCTGTATTTAAAAATACCCGTATGCCGGACAGAAGAACATAAAGCAAGTCGCAGTAATCATCTAATGCTTTCATAAAATAATAATCTCCTGGGCCTTACGTGTAAAACCCAGGGGATTATGGTTTTCACAGGTTATTTTAAAAGCAGATTGGACCAAGTTCCGGAGTACGGGGAGGTGCGGTGACTAAATTGATATGCGGGCTTAAATAACACCTGGCAGTCTCCAGCGCCCTGAAAGGCTTATTGTCATCTTCACTTAGATGGGCCAGGACAACCGACAGGCTGTCGCTGACAGCCTGGTAAAAGTGCGCAGCGGCCGGGTCTTATCAGAACAGCAACGCCGGGTCTCCGGATGGGTTATTTAACCGGGCATCCTGCACTGATCAACCGGCTTGCTTTAGAAAAGCAGTATGTTGATCTGCACAGCAATAACTTTACCCAATGGCTGGTGCACTTGTTTTTGGAGAACGGGTATTTTGATGAACATTTAAGGATGGTGCGAAAGGAATATAAAAAGCGCCGGGACGGCCTGGTGAAAGCCGTACGACGCTACCTGGGGAATCATCTTCTGTTTGAGGTACCCGGGGGTGGTTTTTACCTGTGGTGCAGACTGCAAGCGCCTGTGTCTACAAGCAAGCTTTTACATGAAGCAACCAAATACGGGGTTTTCTTTGTGCCCGGTGAGGCCTTTTATACCATGCCCTCTGAAGATAATGAGTTTCGTCTTTGCTTTGCAACCTATCCCGAACCTGTTTTAACGGAAGGGGTCAAGAGGTTGACCAAAGCCTTTGAATTAGCGAAACAGAACAAAACTGAATCCTTTCCTTTCAACCCGCTTCAACCAATCATTTAACCTGAATACAGGCTATCGCCACAGAACAACAGCACCCTGCTTCATGTAGAGTGCTGTTTGATGCTAAAGCAAAATTATGTCCTTACTCTCCGGAGTCTCTCTACCCTTTCCTGAATGGGCGGGTGCGTGCTGAAAAACTTGGCTATAGACGCCCCGGAAAGAGGATTGATGATAAAAAGGTGGGAGGTTGCCGGATTGACGGCCATCGGTACCCGGTGTGCCGCTGATTCCAATTTTAACAGGGCATTGGATAGCCCATCCGGTGAACCGGCGATTTGGGCGCCGGTGGCATCGGCCATGTATTCCCTGGAGCGGGAGATGGCCATTTGAATGATCATGGCGATGATGGGAGCACGATGGCCATAATCAGCCCCCCGACCATGCCGCCGCCTTCCTCCTCGTCATCGCTTCTTCCCATCCCAAAGATAGCGCCCCATTGCAGGACATTGGCCATCATGCTGATGGCCCCGGCCAGGGCGGCGGCGATGGTTCCCACCAGCACGTCCCGGTTCTTGATATGCGCCAGTTCGTGGGCCAGAACACCTTCCAGTTCAGAGGGGCTTAACAGTCGCAAAAGTCCTTCGGTGACCGCCACCGCCGAATGGGACGGGTTGCGACCGGTGGCAAAGGCGTTGGGTTGTTGGGACGGTTGGATATAAATCTTTGGCATGGGAAGACCCGCCCGCTGGGACAGCTTCCTGACCATTGCGTACAGTTCCGGAGCCTCCGCTTCGGATACCGGGTAAGAACCGGTCATTTTTATAGCCAGAGAGTCACTGTAGAAGTAACCAAAGAAGTTCATCGCCATGGCGATCAGGAAAAAATCATGGCCCCGCTTTTGCCGCCAATGGCACTGCCCATCAGCACCAGCAGAATTGAAAGGGTGCCCATTAAGAGCCATACTTTTAGTGTGTTCATCTATACTCCCTCCTGAAACATTGAAACATTTCTTAAAAGTCATCGTCTCCAAAATCGCCTAAACCAAAGTCAAACCCGTCCTCTGAACCCTCTTCGCCGCCTGTATCACCGGCTTCCTCATTTTCATCACCGTCAAAAAGGCTTCCCAGCATCGCCCCACCGAGCATGCCGGCCACCATGCCACCCATAAAGCCGCCAAAGCCGGATCTATGGGTACCATGTTGAAGGTTATGGTAACTGGGTGCCATCCGGGGACCCTGGACTGACACCTGGTTTAATTCATTTTCCAGGAACTCCTTAATAAAAATTGCAGCCTCCTGAACGGAACCGCCGGCCAACAGCTCGGCAGGCAGGTCCAGTTCGGTGTGATGCTCAAGACCGTTCCTCATATAGCCGCCGGTTAGCTCCAATTCCAAGAATAGCTTGAACCTGTTGTTTTCGGAATAAAATTTAAGTTCCAGTTCCTTTAACGGTTCGGCAAAAAGGGTTGTGGGATAGAATTCAAATTCCTGCCCAAGCCTCCCGATTTTGCCCGAGCCGATTTTCTCTTTAAATCCCAATGCTTCCAGAGCATCGAATACCAATGCCATTTCCCGGCTTGGCAGCACAACCAGCCTGTCGGTGTCACCGGTATCCACCGCCTGGGCAATATCCATCTTGGTAGCCAGGAAGTATGTCACAAATCCTTTGGAGAGCGGGTAGTGAACGGGGATCGCATGCTCAAAGGGAATTTCCCTGGTTTCCCTGGCTTTTATGTGGAAATCCCGGGCCACCCTTATGGTATCCGCCACCCGGGTGAATTCCTTACCCTTAATGACAAATTTCATGGCAATGTCAACATCCAGGGTATGAATTCCCTGATCTATATTCCCTCCCTCAACAATGACCTTTCCCGTCACCTTTTCACCAATCCGGCACTGTTCATTGTCCAGCACCAGGTTCACTTTTGCGGCCCCTACACCGAAGCTGGCCATCAGTTTTTTAAACATAGGACGCGGAACACTCCTTCTTATAAGTTTTCTAAATAAAAGGTGCTGCTTCGTTGATGTATAAAATCAACGATTGAATAACCGTCATGCTTTGCATCAATACCTGTTTGGTTACAAGTGCCGCCTGGTTGGCATCGGTATTGTTTACCAGCGGCTGCAGTTGAGCAAGCTGCGTCTCCAGCATTTTAAATTGGTCTTTCAAAAAATTAACGTCAAGGGTTCCTTGATTCTTTGCTTCTTTGGGCGGGTTACTGTCTTCCGGAAGGTCTATTCTTTGTTTTATCTCCTCCAGCGTATATCTTTGTTTCTTCATGCCTTCAATTAGCTTGAGGCGCAGGAGGGATTCCGCAGTATAATACCGGTACTGGCTCTCAGACCTCAGGGGTTTCAAAAGACCGAGCTTTGTATAATAATCAATTGTCCTTCTGCTGACCCCGGCCAATTCAGCAATTTCCCCAATTTTGTAAACTTTTACGTCCCCAATAGTACCACCTCACCAGTATTATACATTATTTCCAGCAAACCGTACAGTTTAACGTTATGGTGTTTTGCTATTTTTTAAAAAATTTCTAAGTGCTGACAAAACAAAAAACTCGGGGTGTTAACCTCGAGTCCTTAAAGTTCGTCCTTAAACAGATACCGGTATTTGCTGTCGCCGACAATCTTCTTTAATGCTTTTTTAACCTCCCGACCGGACCTGTCTGCACTCAGCTTGCGCTTGATTTTATTAAAGATCCAATTGCGAATCGTCTCATCCTTTATTTCCCTGTCAATGACCGTAAAGGCCTCCAGGAAGAATTCTTTCCAGGCCTTTTCCACAGAATTTTTCTGAATAAATTTAAAGGGGGACGGGCTGCCCAGTTGGGCTTCTTCAATGGAAGAATAGATGATTTTTACCACCCGCACCAGGGACTCCGTTTTTTGCAACGCCCCGGGAAACCAAATGAAAAAGTAATGATAAATAATGATGCCAGGAAGGAAAATGGCTGTCACATAACAAAAACTTTTATAGTTAAGTGAGTCACTGATCATCATGCTAAGGGAAGCAACAATCAAGATGCTTGCTAAAAACATGCCGGCAAACTTGGGCACTCCTCACACCCCTTTCCCGGAACGGGCAACAGGAAATTATTCGTAAATATTATCATTTTGTTTCGCTGTTGTATTCTAATTATGCCTCGACGGTACTAGGAATACAATACTTTCTATCAGTAAGAAGAAAGGTGTGTTTAAACTGTTTACCATTTTCAACGAATCTGAACAAAGGATTCCGATTAAAGTTTGGCTGGAAGACCCCTCGCAAATTGAAGCGGATTGTCTGGGCCAGGCTTTGAATTTATCCAGATTACCCTTTGCCTTTCAGCAAATCGCTTTAATGCCCGATACACATACCGGCTTTGGCATGCCCATCGGCGGAGTGCTGGCAACCACGGGTGCTGTCATCCCCAACGCAGTGGGAGTGGACATCGGTTGCGGCATGTGCTTTGCTGAGACCGGGATTTATAAGGGAGAAATCTCTAAAATTGACCTGCAAAACTTGGTCAGCCAAATCATGAGGGATATCCCCACCGGCTTTCAGCACCATAAAAAGAAGCAACCCTGCCGTTCCTTGGATAACTTTACGCAGAGGCTGAAGGACCAGCATATCTACAAGACTGCAGAATTATGCGAGGAAATCGAGAAGGGATACTACCAGGTTGGAACCCTGGGCGGGGGCAACCACTTTGTTGAACTGCAGGAGGATGATTCAGGCAAAATCTGCATTATGCTGCACAGCGGCAGTCGCAACTTTGGCTACAGAATCGCCAAATACTTTAATGAACTGGCAAAGGACCTTAACACCAAATGGAATTCCCCTGTCCCGTCAAAATATGATTTGGCATATTTGCCGGTGGACTCTGCCGAGGGAACCGGGTATTTAAGCTGGATGGAATTGGCCCTGGAATTTGCCATGGAAAACCGTGAAAAAATGATGCATGTTGTTATGGATGACATAAGGAAGTTATACCCCCATATCACCTTCGAAAACTTTGTTAATGCTCACCACAACTATGCTGCCTTTGAGGAACACTTCGGTACACAGGTGGTGGTCCATCGCAAGGGTGCCATCAGGGTCCGGCAAGGTGAGCTGGGGATTGTACCCGGGGCCATGGGATCCTACAGTTACATTGTCCGGGGCCTGGGCAATCCGGATTCCTTTTACAGCTGTTCCCATGGGGCCGGTCGCAAAATGAGCCGAAAGAAGGCCATGGAAACCATCCCGGTCGAAAAAACGATAACGGACCTCAAGGAATTGGGTGTGATCCTTGGGAAAAGCAAAAAGGGGGACGTATCTGAGGAAAGCCGGTTTGCCTATAAAGATATTGACTTTGTCATCAACCAGGAGCTTGATTTAATCCAACCCATCAAAAGGCTAAAAACCCTTGCAGTGATCAAAGGGTAGACTGCATCCCATTGCTGCTCCGTGGGTATTTAATTGCAACTTTAGCGCCTGTGGTGATTGGCATGCTGGAAAAACTGATTAATCTGCAAGGCTATACATTCTGAACGCAATAAACGGGCGCTGCCCGTTTATTTACGTTCGTTCCTCTCATCGTCGTAGGGTTCCAGAAGAGTATCATTCTCGATCGGAAATGGCGGCACTAATGCATCTATGTAATCCGCTGGCAGTGGTATGGTAGATTCTACTTTTCCTTTTTCATTTTTCTTGCGTACGATGAATTTCTCCATTTGGATGACCTTCTTTCATATAGTTTCTCACTCCATTGCCTTCTTATTTTAACCCGCAGCATTGGTTTCAACTCCTCGGAAATAAGTAAGATTATACTGGCCATAACGTTCAGAGAGAATTATTTATGATGGATATGGCTAAATTATTTTTACAATGCTTACTGTAACAATTGGAACATTTACTCCCGGGGAGGTTATATTTGGTGAAAGAAATAAGTTCAGGGACAGAAAAAGGGAAACGCATTCGTTTTACCACACTGGGGGAGTTTGCCCAGTACCTGGAAAACATAGGCGACGGGGAACTGGCCTTTCGCGCCTTTCCCATCTCCGGAACACCGGAAGAATTCTATTATAAGGGTCATGAAAAGGCGGTTATTAGAAGCCGGGACCAAACAATCTTTGACAATGTGGAAGATTTCTTATGTTACGCTTTCCAATGCGACCAAGAAGGTTATACCCACACTGAATATGTTGATATTGAGGTATAAAAAACCACCTTACCCTTTCTCTTCATAAAGGGTAAGGTGGTTTTTATGTGTTGCTACTCTACATAGGCGTATTTAAAATCAGCATAGGTTGCAAAGGCAGGCGTGATAACTCCTTTAATGTTTTCTTTTACTAATATGGGGTGTGCATAGAAAAAGATCGGCATGACCGGCATGTCATTCATCAAAATTTTTTCAGCCTTTTGCATGGCCTGCATTCTTATTTTTTGGTCGCCGGTGGAATTGGCCTCTTTCACCAATTTATCATATACCTGATGACTCCAACCGGTGTTATTGTTGCCGCCGTTGGTGACAAATAAATCGATAAATGTCATGGGGTCAAGGTAGTCCGGGCTCCAGGCGGTACGGGTAATATCGAAGTCTTGTTGGGACTGCCTGTCCAAATAGACCTGCCACTCCACGTTTTCTAAAGCCACCTCGATGCCAAGGTTTTTCTTCCACATTTGTTGAATGGCCTGGGCCACCTTGTGGATATTGTCATTGTTATTGTACAGCAGGGTTACTTTGGGGAATCCCTTTCCTTCCGGATAACCAGCTTCTGCCAGTAGTTTTTTGGCCAGTTCGATATCTTCTTTAAAAAGATCGCCGCCGTTTTGCCTATAGTCCTTCCCCTCCTCCTCCGTAAAGCCATAGGGTACAAATGCGTAGGCAGGTTCTTGCCCGGCCTGTAAAATATGCTTGACCAACTGCTCACGGTCGATGGCTATGGACAGGGCCTTTCTCACCCTCGGGTCATTAAAGGGTTTACGGGACAGGTTAAACTGGTAGTAATCAACGGAGGCATCCGCTGCAATCTGTAGTTCCCTGCTATCTTTTAAAGAATTCAGTTCCTGTACCGACACTTCATTTTGCATATCCAGTTGATTGCTCCGGAACATAGTAAAACCGGTTTGCAGCGATTCAATCAGGTATATTTCCAGTCTATTTAACTTAACATTTTTCTCATCCCAGTAATAGGGGTTCTTTTCCAGGGTGATTTTCTGGTTATGTTCCCAACTGACGATTTTGAAAGGGCCGTTACAAACATATTGTTTTGGATCGGTAAACCATTTTTCATTATTCTCTACAGCTTTCCGGTAGACAGGGTAAAAGGTCTGGTAGCTGTTAAGCCGAGAAACTGGGGGGCCGGCGCTCTCAGAACCACTTGCATGGTTTTGTCATCCAGGGCTTTGATCCCTACCTCTTCCTTCTTCCCTTTACCGCTGTTATATTCTTCGGCTCCTTTGATGTAATAGAGCTGGTAAGCGTATTCAGAAGCAGTCTCCGGAGCCAGTGCCCTTAGCCAGCTGTAAACAAAGTCCTGGGCCTTTACAGGTTCTCCGTTGCTCCATTTGGCCTCCCTTAGTTTAAAGGTATAGGTTAACCCGTCATCTGAAATTTGCCAGCTCTCTGCCAGGGCGGGCTGGATTTGTTGGTTGGCATCATAGCGAGTCAATCCGTCAAACAACTGCAGCGTGACAGTGGCTTCCGGAACACCGTTGGCTTTGGCGGGGTCCAGGGTCTTGGGTTCGGCACATAGGTTATATCTTATTATTTGCTCCCTAGGAGACTGTTGAAAAACTCCAAACAATAATAACCAAAAATAGATATTTTTAGCATAATAGGAAGGAAAATAGAGATATTTGTAGAAATAAATACCTATCATCAGATAGGGAGTGCTAATTTAATATGTTAAAGCAAAAAGGACGTCAATTATCTATAACCGACATTGATGTATTAGAGCAATGGAGTAACAGACCCCTTGTTTCTGAAAACAGCA
>NZ_AWQQ01000034.1 GCF_002607855.1 Desulforamulus profundi | reverse complement strand
CCTATTCCTCGGCCCAAAACCTATGTTAACATCTACAAGCTTAAAACAGAAATTGGCTATATCTGTAAATGTTGATATGAGGAGCCGTGTGCGTTAATCGCGCCAGCACGGTTCTGTGAGGGGTGCGTGCTCAATTCAGCCATGGAGCAAATATTGTGACACTCCCAGAGGAAACGGGGAGAAACCGGGAAAACAAAGTGCTCCTAAAGCTGGAGAGACGCGCATCTACTCGACCTTAAAGTTTTTAAGTGATTCGTTGGGTTTATTTTCTAACTGCAAATTGTTGTAAGGCGCATTTTTACTTTTTTTAATGGCAATAATAATTGACAGTAAGAAATTGATTTTGAGGGGGCCTGTTTTGTGAACTGCCCGGTTTGTGGGGGGAAAGCCACCGGCAAGGTCGGGATAGACCAGTATTACTGCTGGGATTGCTGCGTGGAATTCCGGATGAACAGAGAAGGTGTAGACATATTTGAAGTGGTCGAGGACGGCAGTCTGGTTGCCTTTGACCCGCATAATACAGGCTTATATTAAAGTCTTAGGGGGTGAATAGAAATGGGATTTTGGAGGGGTATTATCACCGGCAGCCTGTTGGGAGCAGCTCTGGGAATGATTATCAGACCGCAAAGAAAACCTGAGCGAATGCTTCTGGGCACCACCCGGCAAGCCGGACGCCGGGCGCAAAGAATGATGAAGGGCATGACTAAGAGAGTCAGCGACATGATGAAGTAAATCAAGGAGTGGGGACACGAGTCCTCACTTTTTTAGTACTCTACAAATCTTATTAGACATTCATGCAATCAACGCGGCACCAGCAGAGGACGAAAGTGTTCCCCGGGTAGGGTGTTATCCATAGTGAACGACTTGTGGAGCATTGGAGTAAGCAATGGATAACACCCTACCCAAAGGAACTATCGATTTTCAGGATAGAATTTCAATGATGGCAGTATAAGGGAGGAGCCTATGTCCTGGTGGAAGGAAAAGCGTACCTACCGCTACCTTTTTCTTGTTTTATTAATGAGTCTGATCATTTATTTTCTTTACCTGGTACGGCAATTGTTTCTGCCCTTCATCCTGGCCATTGTTCTTGTTTACCTGCTGAACCCTCTGGTAGGTCGCATGGAGAAAAGGGGTTCCCAAAGGGTTGCGGCAATTTTAATCCTTTACCTGGGTGTCATCATTGTGGTGACCAGCCTGTTAATGTACGGAGTTCCCAGGATGGTTAATCAATTAGAAACTCTGGTAGAGAGTATTCCGGTTTATACGGACCAGGTGGAAGGGATCGTCCGAAACGTTCAGCAGCGGTTTGCGGACAGCACCATGCCCCCCGGGGTGCATCAAATCGTGGATGAACGCATCCGCTGGGCAGAATTACGGTTATTGGAGGTGGTTCGAAATGTTATGGACTTTCTGCTGGCTCTGTTAGCAAACCTGTTTAATTTTGCCCTGGCTCCTGTGCTGGCCTTTTATATCATGAAAGATTTAGAACATCTGAAAAAATGGGGAATTTCCCAAGTTCCCAGGGAATGGACCGAGGATGTTTTATACCTGGCCAAAGAAATCGACCATGTTTTTGCCAGCTTCATTCGGGGCCACTTGACCGTGGTGTTTATTGTGGGGGTTTTAACCAGCCTGGCCTTTATTTTCATTGGTCTGGAGTTTGCCACCATGCTGGGGATCATCGCCGGTCTGGCCGAACTGATTCCCTATTTCGGACCCCTGATCGGCGCTGTTCCTGCGGTGGCCCTGGCCTTGCTGCAGTCCAAATGGCTGGCCCTCAAGGTGATCATTGCGGTCTTTGTGATTCAACAATTGGAAGGAACCGTTATTTCACCAAAGATTTTGGGAAACAGCGTGGGGCTCCATCCTCTGGCCATTATTATCGCACTGCTGGCCGGCGGCCACCTGTTTGGCATTGCCGGCATGCTCCTGGCGGTCCCCCTGGCCGCCATCGCACGTATCCTGGTTTCCTTTACCTGGGCGAAATTAAACTCGCCTTAGGGGTATTTCTGTTGGGTCTAGTTGTTAGACTAAGGGGTATTTCTTTGGGGTCATGTTGCTTGTTATTTTTATTTATTACTGGACCCCAAAGCATGACCCGCAAGCATCCTTGACCACTACATAAAATTACTATAAGATATAAATATTTGAAAGTATTTGTGCTTTTATGTCGTTTAACCGGGTTATTCACCAGCTAGGAGGTATATTACGTTGATGACCGGAAAAGAAATCAGGGAAAAATATCTTAAATTTTTTAAGGAGCGGGGCCACCGGATTCTGCCCAGCGCATCCCTTATCCCGCATAATGACCCCAGTATTCTCTGGACCGCTGCGGGGATGGTTCCCTTCAAACCCTTCTTTACAGGACAAGCGGTGCCGGAATATAAAAGAGTAACCACCTGCCAGAAGTGCATCCGCACCCCGGATATCGAATCCGTTGGGCGGACGGCCAGACACCATACCTTTTTTGAAATGTTAGGGAATTTCTCCTTTGGTGATTACTTTAAGGAAAGCGCCATTCCCTGGGCCTGGGAATTTGTTACCGAATACCTGAATTTACCTAAAGAAAAACTCTGGATCACCATTTACCTGGATGATGATGAAGCCTTTAAAATATGGAACAAAGAGGTGGGCGTGCCGGCGGAACGGATTGTTCGCATGGGCAAAGACACCAACTTCTGGGAGATTGGCGTGGGTCCCTGCGGCCCCTGTTCGGAAATCTATGTTGATTTAGGGGAATCCAGGGGCTGCGGTTCACCGGACTGCCAGGTAGGCTGCGATTGTGACCGCTTCCTGGAAATCTGGAACCTGGTCTTTATCCAATTCTTCCGGGATGAAGAAGGCAATTATTCTCCTCTGGAGAATAAAGGCATCGACACCGGCATGGGTTTGGAGCGGGTTGCCTCTGTTCTGCAGGGGGTTGCATCCAACTTTGACACCGACTTATTTCGGGAAATCATGGACTTTACCGCCGACCTGGCAGGGCAAAAATACGGCCAGGACAGTAAAATTGACCTGGCCCTGAAGGTGATTGCCGACCACTGCCGGGCTGTTACCTTTGCCGTCAGTGACGGGGCACTGCCGGGTAATGAAGGCCGGGGCTATGTCATTCGCCGCCTGCTGCGCCGGGCTGTACGTTTCGGCCGGGTGCTGGGGGTGCATGAGCCATTCCTTTATAAAGTGTCACAGGCCGTCATTACGCAAATGAAAGACGCCTATCCGGAGCTGCAGCAGAAAAGCGAGCATGTGCTGCGGGTGATCCGCACCGAGGAAGAGAGATTCCTGGAAACCCTGGCCGCCGGCAGCGACATTTTGTCTGCCCTGATCAATGAGGCAAAGGCTGGCGGCGTCAGTGAAATTACCGGCCAGGATGCCTTTCGATTATACGATACCTTTGGTTTCCCGTTGGAACTGACCCAGGAGATCGCAGCCGAACAGGGTCTGACCGTAGATGAAGACGGTTTTGCCGCCGCCATGGAAGAACAGCGGAAACGGGCCCGCAGTGCCCGGCAGGAGACCGAGTATTTATCCGAGCGGGGCGTATTGTACAAAGCCTGCGGGAAGAACTGGGGGAAACCCGCTTTATGGGCTACGGCACCCTGGAAACCGATTCCAACGTACTGGCACTGCTAAAGGACGGCCTGCAGGAACTTTCTGCCGTGGCCGGGGAAGAGGTAGAAATTATTCTGGATGTCACCCCCTGTTATGCCGAATCCGGCGGGCAGGTGGCGGATCATGCGGTTTTACGGGGTCCCGACCTGGAAGTTGAAATCACTTCGGTCAACAAACCGGTAGAAGGTCTTATCGTTCACCGGGGCAAGGTGCTCTCCGGCATCCTCAAGCGTCACGATTCCGTGAAGGCCATGGTGGACTGCGCACGCCGGCAGGATACCGCCCGCAACCACTCCGCCACCCACCTGCTGCACAAGGCGCTAAAGGAGGTGCTGGGGGACCATGTCAACCAGGCCGGATCGCTGGTGGAGCCCGACCGCCTGCGTTTTGACTTTACTCATTATGCTGCGGTCACGCCGGAGGAACTGCGGCGTATTGAGGAACTGGTAAATGGCGCCGTAATGTCCAACCTGCCCATTGACATATTTGAAACCTCCCTGTCTAAAGCCAAAGAAATGGGTGCTGCCGCCCTTTTCGGAGAAAAGTACGGCAAAGAGGTACGGGTTGTTAAGATGGGAGATTACAGCCTGGAACTCTGCGGCGGTACGCACTTAACCTCCACCGCCGAAGTGGGATTGTTTAAGATTGTCAACGAAACCAGCATCGGTGCCGGGCTGCGCCGCATCGAAGCTGTCACCGGACCGGGTGTGTTGAAGGTCCTGGAGGCCAAAGAAGAGCAGCTGCAGGAAATCGGCGCCGTTGTAAAGAGTCCCGTCCATGAACTGGTGCGCCGGGTTGAGGCGCTGGTGCAGCAGAACAAAGCCCTGGAGCAGGAAATTGAAGCCTCCGGGGTAAACTGGCCAGGTCCGAGGTGCAGGAAATCCTGGCCAAGGTGAAACAAGTTAACGGTGTGCCTGTCCTTGCTTCAGTGGTGGCCGCACCGGATATGGATCATTTGCGGAGCATGGTAGACATGCTGCGGGATAAGATGGGAACCGGCGTCATTCTGCTGGGCAGTGTGGCCGGTGAGAAAGTGAACCTGGTGGCGGCTGTCACAAAGGACCTGCTGGGACGTGGCCTGCATGCCGGCAACCTGGTGAAGGAAATCGCCAAAATGGTCGGCGGCGGCGGCGGCGGCAGGCCGGACATGGCCCAGGCCGGCGGCAAGGACCCCGCCAAACTACAGGAAGCCATTGATAAAGCGGTTTCCGTGGTGGAGGGGCAATTTAAATAAAGAAAAAAGGGAGAGACGGCTGCCGTCTCTCTTTTTACATGCCCCCTGTCACCTTATACATCACAGATTCATATGATGAAAAATCAGAAGGTCTTTTCTATTTTTCGGAAGGGGGTTGTTTCGGTGTTTTTTCCACCCAGAAGGCCCGGCCCGCCACCCAAAGGGATGCCGATCATGTCAGCATTCCCCGGCTTGCAGCTAAATTTAAATGTTGATCACTTTCAACTGCTTGGCACCCTGGTGATGATGGGCCTAAGCCAACGTCCAGGGTTTAAGAGGGAAATGGAAGAGCTGGTGACTTTCATTCAAAAAATGCAGGAGGCTGCAGAAACCATTTCTGCTCAGATGGAGACAGTGCATAGTGAATTCCAAAGGGTAAAAACCAGGATTGCAGAGCAGCAAAATGTAAAACCTGTTCAACAGGAAGTGCCCAAACAAGAAAGGACCCCATATGTTAATCCCCTGCTGTATCACCTGTTCAGAATGATGTCTTAACTTGTTTTAGCAGTTAAAACGCACCGGCCCGGTGCTTTTTTTTAATTGATTGCCGGGGTTAAACGGATAATTCACGGTCAAAACAAGTTTTAAATTGAATTTTGGTTTTTATTTTTTTAACAAATAGAGGGAAATGCAACATCATGTTGAATTAATATTGCTAGTACAGGTAATATTAGGACTGGGAGGTCTTTGCCATGGCTCATGATTCTTCACAAGAAACAGTAATGTTTAAAGTCCAGGCGGAAGAAGTTAACCAGGCCCGTGAGATACTGCTGGCTGTTTATGCTGCCTGAAGGAAAAAGGGTATAACCCCATAAATCAACTGGTGGGCTACCTTTTGTCCGGAGACCCTGCATACATCACAAGTCATGGAAACGCCCGCAGTCTGATCCGCAGGTTGGAGCGGGACGAATTATTGGAAGAACTCGTGAAAAATTACCTGGAACAGAAATAACCCCTTCCCGAGGGGGTTTGTTTTTGTTGAGGGGTGAAGTGATGGAGTACCGGATACTGGGCGGCAGCTCTCTATCTGGATGGAGAGACAGCCCTGGTAAAGGCCGAACGGTGCCGCCTGTGCGGTTACTGCGGCGCTGTCTGGCCGCTGTTTGCCATTAAGGTTATTTAAAGATAGGAGTACCAGCATGAGGATTATGGGTTTGGATGTAGGGGATAAGACCATCGGGGTGGCCCTAAGCGACCCGCTGGGCTGGACGGCCCAGGGACTGGAAGTAATACGCCGGGAGAATGTTGAAAAAGATATCGGCCGTTTGAGTGAGATTGCCCAGGAATATGGCGTGGAGAAAATTCTGGTGGGCATTCCCAAAAACATGAACGCCACCATTGGTCCCCAGGGAGAGAAAGTACTGGCCTTTATCGAGCAATTGAAGGCAAGGATTGATTTACCCATTAAAACCTGGGACGAGCGGCTCAGCACAGTGGCTGCCGAGAGGATGCTCATCCAGGCGGATGTCAGCAGAAGTAAGCGCAAGAAGGTGATTGACAAAATGGCGGCTGCCGTCATCCTGCAGGGTTACCTGGATGCAGGGGCCAGGTAGAAAGTTAAAGGGGATAACAAAGCTTTAACGGTGAATTTCTTGACATGGAATGGTTTTTTGCGATACAATACAGACAATCTTTGGAAAAGAGGTGCACATGATGGCAGAACAGGATGAAGTAATCACTTTGATTGATGAGGACGGAGCAGAACACGATTTTAACGTAATTGACGTAATCGAGGTTGAAGGTTCCGAATATGCTATTTTATTACCGGTAGAAGACGAATCCGATGAGGCTGTGATCCTGAAGTTTGTCAATGACGAAGACGGCAATGAAATTCTGGTAGAAATTGAAAGCGACGAAGAGTGGGAAAAAGTGGCAGACGCCTGGGAAGAAATGGTTATGGCCGAAGAAGACAAAGAAAGATAACTGATCAAAAACCCTGACCGAACGGAAAAAACCGTTCGGTTTTTTTATGCACTTGAACAAAGTGATTTTTGGAATAGCCGGTGCCTGTCCCTAGTAAGATATACCTAGGTAAGAGTTCCGGGGAAGGGGGCTTAGATTTGGCCAAAGGAAGCAAAGGAAAGGTTCGGGTTCTCGCCCTGTCACTGGTATTCATGGCTGGGGTGGCGATTTATCTGGCTTCTCAGATGAGTTTTGGCCCTGCGTACAGGATTTTACCGGGTATTTATGTACTGAATATAAATTTATCCTTGATGAATCACGACCAGGCCATGTTATCACTGAAGAAAATGGAACAGGAGTTTCAACGGCCCCTCACCGTTAAATACAAAGACATTACCTGGACGCTGCCGATGGACCGGGTGGGTTTGCGATTAAACAGCCAGCAGGAGGTTCAGAGGGCCATGGACATCGGCAGGACCGGTTCCCTCTGGCAGCGATTTCTTGAACGAAGACAAGCTTACCAAGGTATCCGCCTGCAGCCCCAAATTATCATCGACTCCGGGCTGCTGGAGAAGCAGGTGGCGGAAGCCACCGAAGTTATTTTGCTTCCCCCCAGGGACGCCGTTGATTATAAATCCTGACAATAAAGTAGAAATCTCCCCCGGGCACAGTGGCCGCCTGGTCGATATTCACCAGCTGTCGCAGGACATTCGGCAAAACCTTTTGCAGCGGAGCAAATCGCCCATCGAGCTGAAGTTGGTGGAAGTTCCCCCTGCCCGCACCACCGAAGAGGTTAAAGCCATGGGGGTGGATACACTCCTGGGGATGTTTTCTACGCAGTTTGACCCCAACAAGGTAAACCGTGCCTATAATGTAAGTGTGGCGGCCGCAGCCCTGGACGGGCTGATCGCCAGTCCCCAGGAAATTATTTCCTTTAATGAGGTGGTGGGTCCCCGCAGCACGGAGGCCGGGTATAAAAACGCTCCCATTATTGTCAATAACGAGCTGGTGGACGGCCTGGGCGGCGGGGTATGCCAGGTGTCCACCACCCTGTACAATGCCGTACTGCTGGCCAATCTGGAAGTGGTGGAAAGAACCAATCATTCTATTCCCATTCCCTATGTACCCATCGGCAGAGATGCCACCGTGGTATTTGATAACGTTGATTTGAAATTCAGGAACAATACCGATCACTGGCTCTACATACAGTCCTACGTCACCGGCGGCAGGCTCACCATCAAGATATTCGGGAACGGCAAATTTAAAAGGGATGTTGTCATTCGCAGTTGGGTGGAGGAAACCTATCAGCCGGAAACCATCACCGAGAAGGATTACGGCATCCGAATGGGAGACCGGGTGGTAAAGCAAAAGGGCGCCCAGGGGTATAAGGCGGCTGCCGAAAGAATTGTCATACAGGACGGCAAGGTCATCAAGGTGGAAAAACTCCCTTCCAGTGTCTATAAGGCCAGAAACCAGATCATTTCCCAGGGCATGGCGCCGCCGGGGTCCATTCTGAAAACCACGGATTTATTAAATGATCCTTTGCCTGAAACTGAATCAACGGATGGGGTTCTCCAGGAATAGATAGGGCTTGGTCCCCATCTCTTCTTTTTTAAAAAACAGAATGCGGCAAAAGGTTACATATTTCTTAAAATTGAAGGAATTGTTCCATGGTATGCTGAATCTATAGCGCGATGTAAAATTTTCCTGGAGGTGGGGGTATGGGATTCGTCAATAGATCAATCAAGCGCCAACTGGCTGCCATGGTAGTGGGTTCATTTGTTTTGCTGTCGGCAACCTTGCTGATTATCTCTTTCCTATTCATTAGATCCGAATTGACCAATGCTGCCGACAATAAGGTAAAAAGCGACTTGTTAACCGGGGAAGCCATTATTAATGCCATGTACCCCGGTCCCTGGCAAATTAGGGGAGATAAGCTCTACAAAGGAGAGCGATTGATCAACGATAACTACGAGATGGTTGATTACATTGCCGGTTTAACCAAGGGCACGTGTACCATCTTTATGGGAGATACCCGGGTTTCCACCAACGTCATTAAGGATGGCAAAAGGGCGGTGGGCACCAAAGTTGCGGAGAATGTAAAAAAATTTGTGTTGGACCAAGGAGAAATGTATAATGGACCGGCCATGGTGGTCGGCAAGCCCTACCGGGCAGCTTACAAACCCATTAAGGATGATTCCGGCAAGACCATTGGGATCTTTTATGTGGGAGTTCCCCAGGAAGAATTTGACCAGGCTGTAAAAAAGGAATTTGGCATTCTGGCTTTCCTGTCTTTTCTGGTATTGTTGGGGTTCGCCCTGGCGGTGAGGTTAATTACCGGGAGCATCATCCTAAAACCGGTCAAGGAACTGCTGAGCGGGGTTCAAGCCATGCAGTCCGGCAACCTCAATTACCGCGTACCCGTCAAGGGCAGCAATGAGTTGGCCCAATTGGCCGATGGTTTTAATCAGATGGCCGCCACCCTGCACAAACTGATTGACCAGGTGGCCCAATACAGTTCCACACTGGCTTCCCAAAGCCAGGAAATGGCTGCCTCCGCCCAACAAATCGGGGCCATGGTGGAGGAAATCACCAGCAATACCACCGAGGTGGCAGCCACCGCGCAACAGGCTCTGCCGCCGCCAACATTGCGGTGGAACAGGTGGAAAAAGTTGAAGAAAATGCCCAGAGAGGGAATCAGGCTGTTCGGCAGGCAGTGAATAAAATGGGAGCCATTCAACAGTCCGTAGAGGGGACAGCGGACTCCATCGGTATTTTAAACCAGCGCTGCCAGAGCATCGGTCAAATCATTGAGGTGATAAAGAATATTGCCGAGCAGACCAACCTGCTGGCGCTGAATGCCGCCATTGAAGCAGCCCGGGCCGGGGAAAGCGGCAGGGGATTTGCAGTGGTGGCCGAAGAGGTGCGCAAACTGGCGGAACAATCCGCCAGAGCAGCGGAAGATATTACCGACCTCATCCAGAGGGTGCAGAGACGGGCCACCCAGGCTGTAAAAGACATGGGCGCCAGTGCCCAGGAGGTGAACGAAGGGGTTGACATTGTCAACCAGGCGGGAGAATCCCTTACGACCATCATCGAACAAGTAATGGAAATGTCCCGCATGATGAAAGAAATCGCCAGGGGCATTTATACCACCACAGAAAATACGCAGCATTTGGCTTTCAGCAGTGACCAGATTAATGCTTCTATCCAGCACCTTGCCACCTCCAGCCAGAGCGTGGCCCAGCTGGCCCATGATATGCAGCAAACTGTGGAGGAATTTAAACTTTAGGGATTAGGAGTGTTAGTATGGACGGTAAAGAATTTCTAAAGAAGACATTACTGCAGGCGGAGTTAAACCGTGTCCGTCACGGGAATCCCGGGGCCGATGCGGTCAGACTTCCGTTGGATTGGGGACTGATTGCCGGGGAACATTTTGGGCACCTGATGGCCGCCCTGCGTAAAGAGGACCCGGATGCCATTGAAAAGGAAGTCCTCCATGTCTCTGCTGTATTGCTGGAACTACATGACGCATTAGTAAGGGACAGGGCGCGATGACGCATCGTCGGTGTCGCTAGTGTGTTAAGCTCCACAACGAAAGGGCCGGGGTAAAGAACATTTACCCAGGCCCTCACTTTTTATAAATAGGCTTCCTTATCGCTTTACAGGTAAAATAACTGAAAAGATGGATCCTTCTCCGGGTTTACTGAAAACCTTGATTTCTCCTTCATGGTCATTGATAATCCGGTTGGAAATGGCCAGGCCCAAACCGGTGCCGTCGTCCTTGGTACTGAAGAAGGGATCAAAGATTTTGCTTAGATTTTCCGGGGAAATACCTTCACCGCTATCGATAAAATCAACAATTAATTTGGTTCCGTCACTTGAAACCTTGGACTTAATGGCAAACTTTCTTCCTACCGGCGTTGCTTGAAAAGCGTTGTTTATAATGTTTAAAAACACCTGGATGAGCTGGTGTTTATCCCCTTCAATAAAAGGCAAATTGTCTTCCAGCACAATATCAGGGGTGATTTCTTTACGCAGGGCCTCATTTTCCACCAGAAACATGACTTCTCTGATAATTTCATTGACGGTTAGTATTTCTTTGTTAATCTTTTTCGGCTTCGCCAGGTTTAAGAAATTTGAGATAATCCCATCCACCCGGTCAATTTCTCCTAGAATAAGTTGTATAAAGGTATCAAAGTCTTCGATGTTCAGTTCTTTCATTTTTTTGTGTATGATTTGTACAAAGCCCCGCACTGTAGTTAGGGGATTTCTTATTTCATGGGCTGTGCCGGCAGCCAGTTCACCAATGACGGATAACTTTTCACTTTTGGCCAACTGCAGTTCAATTTCCTTAAAACGTGTTATGTCCTTAAAAAAGAGAATGGTTTCGATGCTTTCATTTAGATCATTTCTAAACAAATGAGTGTCGCAAATAAAATAATTTGTTTTGCTATTAATGATAAAAACCTGTTCATAGTCTTTCAGCTCGGAATATTCGATTAAAGCTTTAAAAAAATTCGCACCTTCCACTACAAATTTTTCTATAAACGGGATAAATAGTTTACCAATGATTTCCCGTTGACAAATATTAAAGAATTTTTCAGCACACTTGCTGAACATGGTGATTTTCAAATTTTTATCCAGACAGATCACACCGGTATTAATTTTATTTAGAATCAGTTCTGACTTATGAAGCAGGTCGTTATATTTGATGTTATTGGTGATATCCTCGACGATGTACACGGAACCCAACCTTATTTTATTATTACCGAAGATTGGATAAATATTTACCTTAATTGGGACCCTTTTATGTTTATTGACAATAAGGTTGTCACGGTAATCCATGATAGGAATACCAAAGTCCAGAATTTTATTTAAACTTATCTCCGTAAGGTTCAGTTGCTCAAAACAGATGGTGTTTTCGTTAATTTCTTCGGTGGGTAGATAGACCAATTTACTTAACGCATTATTTGTTAAAATTACACTACCCTTGAGATCAGTTACCAGAAAGGGTTGAGGAATGCTTTGCAGGATATTTCTGGAAATTTGTTTAATTGAGTCCGGTGAGGAAGGATCTACAATATTTTCAATGATCATGGTCAAAGGAAAAGATTGAAGATCATTTACGGAAAAGGTTGGTAGCAAGCAAAACACTCCTTTGGGACAATTTAGCCATTTCTTCCGAATTAAAGGGAAAAAGATGCTAAAAAACACAGTGAGTGAGCAAAAACCCATTTTACGATAAAATTTTCCATTCTTACTTAATATTACTGTCAATCATTGTTAATTTCAACAAATATTAGCTTGTTTATCAAATAAAACTCATAGCAGCCAGTTATATTTCAAAGTTGGATCAACAAAACTTGGTATCTTGGATGCAAGCTCCGGCTAAAACCGTGAATTGAATTTTAAATAAATAATTGGCAAATTTCCCTGGGCCCAGGCATATTTATTTACCTAAGGATACTAGTGGTCAAGGAGGGSCCCAGTGAAAAAAATAGTTGTTTGCGGGCGGAATGATGGCGGTAAATCAACCATCTTGGGAGAACTCTACAAAGGTTTAAAGAACCGGAATTTCCAGCCCCTGGCCGTTGGCTCGGGTGTACAGGATGAAAAGCCTTACCTGCACAAGGGAATAGACCCAAACTATCTTACCATTGCGGTGCCCGAACCGGGAAAAGATCTTGCGTCTGACATTGACCGGGTGATCCGCAATGCCGTGAATCAAATCAAAGAAAAAAATAAGCTGATTGAAAATGCTAGAAAGGCGTTGGAAGAGTTAAATAAAGTGCGCTCGGTTCTGGAACTGGGGAATCTTTCTCAAAAGGACATTCCCAAAACAGTTGCTCTGCCGGACGTCGTGCTAGTTGAGGCCGTTGGCATTAACGACGGTTATAAGGCGGAGGAGTGCCGCAAGTTGGCCGATGTCCTGGTAACCGTTATTCCGGCGGGGCTCAAGAGTGAAATCATTATGGGGGCAGGGAACTCCCTGCTGGATGATGCAGATGTACTGGTGGTCACCAAAGTAGATGAAACCCCCCGGGATGTTACTTCCAACACATTAAAGCTGTTGCAGCGCATTTACCGTACCAAGCCCATTATTCCCGTAGTGGCCACCAAAGGGGTTCATATTAATTTAGTGTTAGACGAAGTCATTAAGGGTTTGTCCGAACCGATGATTTTATTTGATCCCATCCTACCGGATGAAAATTCAAAAAGGGTGAATTAGACCTTTTAAGCATCTCTTTCCAGGAGATGCTGTTTGTTTTTTAACCAGGAGGCACTTCCTTGTACGTTTCCAATTATAAATGTTATAATTGGTTAAATCCTAAAAGGTTGTGTTGTTTTTGGCAAAGAAATGGAGAATGAACAAAGGATTTATTCTTTTAGCCATTTTCGTATCCCTTGGCCTGTTGTCCCTGTATACATTTACCCTGTTGGACCCGGTAGATCCATCGGGCAAATCCTCGAATGTGTTAGTCCGGATACCGCCCAGGAGCTCCACCGATCAAATTGCCGCCATGCTGGAACAGCAGGGCATGATTCGGGATGACAGGGCCTTTCGCCTGTATGCCCGTTTTCATAATTTGGATAACAGGATTCAAGCAGGCTACTATCTTTTAAATGCATCCATGTCCACGGAAGAGATCCTGAATATTCTGGTCCGGGGTAAAACAGCTTCCAAAAATTTCACCATTCCGGAAGGGTACACCTTAAAACAGATCACAGAAAGTCTGGCTGCAAAAGGATTCATTCGTGAGCCGCTGTTTAAAGATTTACTGGTGAACGGCCAGTTCAATTACGCTTTTTTAAAAGACCTGCCCCGGGGTGACAGGCGGTTGGAGGGATACCTGTTCCCGGAAACTTATAACATTGGTTTGGACAGCGCCGAAAAGGATATTCTTAATGTGATGCTGGCCGGCATGGACCGTCAGATCAAGGAAATTCAACTGGAGGAAAAGGCAAAGGCCATGAATTTAACACTGCACCAGGCCGTTACCATCGCCTCTATGATTGAGCGGGAGGCCCGGGTGGACAAGGACCGCACCCTGATCTCCAGCGTCATCCACAACCGTCTGAAAGCAGGCATGATGCTGCAGATTGATGCCACCGTGGAGTATGCCCTGGGGGGGCACCGGGAGAAAATATATTACAAGGACCTGGAAGTTGATTCTCCCTATAATACCTATAAATTTAACGGGTTGCCGCCGGGACCCATTGCGTCCCCGGGCAGGGAGTCTCTGCTGGCCGCGGTCAACCCCGCCCAAACCAAGTATCTCTATTATGTGGCCAAGCCCGACGGCTCTCATGCTTTTTCTGAGACACTTGCAGAGCACAATGCAAATAAAAACAAATACCTGAAATAGTATAATCAAATATACCGAGATACCGAGTTGTGAGCAGTTCTCACCTCCAACCTCTCACTTATCACATCTCAACTGAGGTGACCTTGGATTGAAAAATTTGGAACTTTTGGCTCCCGCAGGGGATTTAGAAAAGCTGAAGATTGCCGTCCTCTACGGGGCAGATGCCGTCTACCTGGGAGGACGGCAGTTTAGTCTGCGAGCCGGGGCCGCTAACTTTGATGACAAAGAGATCGCAGAGGGCATCGAGTTTGCCCACCGGCACAACGTCAAGGTCTATGTGGCCGTCAACATTTATGCCCACAACCCGGATCTGGAAACGCTGCCCGCATACCTGCAAAACCTTGCCCGGGCCGGGGCGGACGGCGTCATTGCCAGTGACCCGGGAGTCATCGATATCATTTTAAAATCACAGCCGGGCTTACCCGTTCACTTGAGTACCCAGGCCAACACCACCAACTGGGCCAGCGCCGCCTTCTGGAAAAGGCAAGGTCTGCAAAGGGTTGTGCTGGCCAGGAATTATCCCTGGAAGAAATTAAAGAAATCGGCTCCCGGGTGGATATCGAACTGGAGGCCTTCGTTCACGGGGCCATGTGTATGTCCTATTCCGGCCGCTGTTTACTCAGCAACTTTATGACCGGCAGGGATGCCAACCGGGGCGATTGCGCCCAGTCCTGCCGCTGGCGGTATCATTTGGTGGAAGAAAAAAGACCGGGGCAGTATTTCCCGGTGGAGGAAGATGCCAGGGGAACCTATTTTATGAGCAGCAAAGACCTTTGCCTGCTGGAGTACCTGCCCCAGCTGGCAGAGGCAGGGGTGACCAGTTTTAAGATTGAAGGACGCATGAAAAGCATTCATTACCTGGCCACGGTGGTAAAGACCTACCGGCAGGCCATCGACAGCTACTTAAAAAATCCGGCCGCTTACCGGGTGAGCCCGCAGTGGCTGGACGAAATAAAAAAAGTAAGCCACCGGGAGTATACAACCGGCTTTTTGCTGGGGGACCAGGGGAAAACCGCCACGGTGGAGCCGGGACAACAAAGTTATACCCGCCTGGCCGCCTTTGTGGGTTTGGTGCTGGGGTATGATGAAAAAACAGGGAGAATCATTGTGGAACAGCGCAATAACTTCAGGGTGGGGGAAAGCCTGGAGGTACTGGCGCCCCGGGGGGGGAACCAAACCCTTGAGGTAACGGCCCTCTATGACGGGGAAACCGGGGAACAAATGGAGGTTGCCCCGCATCCCCAGCAAATTGTTCAACTGCCGGTGGATAAGCCCCTATCCCCCATGTCCATGCTCAGACGAATGGGGTAGAGGCATAAACATTCCATTTTCTGGCTAGAATATGAGATGAATCCTATTCGCCTGCTAAAGGAATGTTTACCCGTGACAATTTTTCAGCAAAAAAGATTGGTTAAAACCTTTTATCTGATCCTATTTCTTTTTATCCCTTTGATCGTACACCTGGGATTTATCCAACTGGTTCACGGCAACGAGTATAAACAAAAGGCTTTGGAACAGCGCAGCCTGAAGGTTGCTCTGGAGGATGTCCCAAGGGGCGGCATTTTCGACCGGTCGGGAGAAAGACCCCTGACCATGGGAAACAGGGAACCCAGAGTGGTGATTTTCCCCGAGATCATTTTGGATAAAGAAAAAGCTGTTGAGAAGTTGAGTTTGATCCTTGGCCGGAAACCGGAAGAGTTGGCCCGGTATTTTGAGGGACGGGCTGGTTTTTTGCCCTTTACGCTGGATTACCGGCAGGCCAGGCAGATAAAGGAAACGGGTATTCCCGGGCTGATGGTGGAGGAGATTTACTTCCGCTACGGACCTGCTCCTCTGGCGGCCCATGTGGTAGGCCATTTGGGCCCCATTTCAGACCAGGCGAAGTTGGAACGGTTTAACAACCTGGGCGGCAAGAGATACCAGCTCACCGATTTAGTGGGCAAAAGCGGCCTTGAATATTTTTACGAAGGGCAGTTGAAAGCCGGGGAACCGAACAATTCCGCCAGAGCCTATGTAGACGTTTACCGTAACTTGATTGCCGGACTGGGCATTCAGATTGAAAATGACCGTGAAACCGGCCGGCTGGATGTGGTTACAACCATCGATGCCGACATACAGCAAAGGGTAGAGAAAGTGATGGACGAACGGGTCCAGCGGGGCGCCGTGGTGGTGATGGATGCCAGGAACGGGGATCTGCTGGCCATGGCCAGCAGGCCAAACTTTAATCCCGCCAATATCGCCTTATCTTTGCCCGGTGATAAAGATACCTTTTTGGACCACTGCACCGCCTTGTACCAGCCGGGATCCATTTTTAAGGTTGTAGTGGCGGCAGCGGCACTGGAGGAGGGCCTGGTAAAACCCTCGGATACCTTTGTTTGTCTGGGGGAGAAGGACCATCTAATCAGCTGCTGGCATAAGTCCGGCCACGGCCCCATTACTTTTGAAGAGGCCTTTGCCCAGTCCTGTAATCCTGTATTTGCGGAACTGGCTCTAAAGCTTGGCGCGGAAAAACTGATTGTCTATGCCAGTGCCTTTGGGCTGGAGTCTCAAACCATTATCGGCTATCCTGTCCCCGGAGACAAAAGACAGGACATGGGTTTAATCGGTCAGCCCTATAACCTGGTCAACAGCAGTATCGGGCAGGGGCCTGTCCTGACCACCCCGGTTCAGCTTACCGCCATGATGAATGCCGTCGTCAATGACGGTGTGTACATCCAACCGAGGCTGGTCAAGGGACTGAGGGACGAAAAGGGCCGGTTTAAAAGCCACTTTCCCATGGGCAGCAGTCAAAAGGTAATTTCCTGCGAAACCGCCCGGGAATTAAAAAGATTGCTAAACCTGGTGACATCCCGGGGAGTCGGAAAGGAAGCAGCCGTTCCGGATTACGGCAGTGCAGGCAAGACCGGTTCGGCGGAACTGGCCGGCGGATCGGAAAAAGTAAATGCCTGGTTCTGCGGGTTCGCACCCTCCGAGAGGCCCCGCTACATTGTTACGGTGCTGGTGGAGGAAGGGATCAGCGGCGGCGCTACGGCGGCTCCTGTATTTCGGGAAATTATGGAAGGTATTCTTTTGCCGTTACATTGACGGTGTATTAAAATTATCGTAGAATGTTAGTATATCTTGTTTGCTATGGGGGATATTGTCATGATAGTGCGGGGGATCAAATCCGAGCCTTACGCGAGGAAAGAGGCTATACATTGCAGGACCTGGCACGCCGGGCAAAACTGTCCTTATCTTATTTAAGCGAGATTGAGAGGGGTTCCAAAAGACCTTCCTTAAAGACCATTGACAAATTAGCCGCAGCCTTAAACGTATCAAAGACACAACTGGTTGAAGGGGAAATCACTGACTCCGGCCTTGGTCTCGGCGAAAAAATCAGAATTATTCGCAACGAGAGCGGCCTGTCCTTACAAGAATTGGCGGACAAGATAGGGATATCCCTTTCCTACCTCAGCGAAATTGAAAGAGGCACTGTTTATCCTGCACTGAATACTCTCAAACGAATCGCCGAAGGGCTGGGAGTGCCGGCCACTGCCCTGATGGGCCACGAAGGCTCCCTCGGGTATAAATTGAAGCATTTAAGAGAAGAATATGGCCTGACCCAGGCGCAATTGGCAAACCTGGCGGGGGTCACAGCGGGTCTCATCGGGCAAATCGAACAGGGCAAGGTACAGCCGTCCCTGAAAACATTAGAAAAATTGTCCGAAGTGATGGGCGTTTCGCCATGCTACTTCATTATGGAACCGGGCGCCGTTGACCAGATGGTTAGTTTAATGAACCCGGAACTCAGAGAGCTTTTAATTCACCCCAATGTCCAGGCAGTTCTCGGTCTGGTTTGTAATTTAAATGAAAAAGAGCTGCAGTTTATCTTAAACTTTATTCAGTTATTTAAGCGGTCTGAGTTGAACTAACACGAATAGTAAAATAATATCTTTTGCGAAAAAAATATTGCTGGCGAACAAGAAATTATAGTATTATAGGTATGTACCTATAGATAGTCTATTTCAGTGTGTTCATATTCATAAGTTACAAGGAGGCGATTTTACATGGCAATGGAATTCAATGCCGCAAATTTTGAAACTGAGGTACTTAAGTCGGATGTTCCCGTGCTGGTTGATTTTTGGGCAGCCTGGTGCGGCCCCTGTCGCGCCATCGCACCGATCATTGAGCAGTTGTCCTCGGAGTTTGCCGGTAAGGTCAAAATCGGCAAAGTGAATGTAGATGAAAACAGGGACCTGGCCCAACAATTCGGCGTCATGAGTATTCCTACCCTCATCTTCTTTAAGAACGGGCAAAAAGCAGATCAGGTCATTGGCTTTACCAGCAAAGCAGACCTGGAAAAGAAGCTTAACGCGCTTCTATAAGGTTTTATTGATCCTCCGTTTGCCAAAACGGGGGATTTATACTTTGCAGATAGAGATTTTTTGATGTTCCTTTGGTGGGTGTTGACAAAGGCTAAGAAAAAATGGTTTATATAATAAAAAGAAATTAAAGAAGTGCCTGAAAACAGTTTTTTCGAACTTCGAAACTCGAATTTCGAAAAGGAGTGGATCCTTTGCATCAAGTACTCTTTTATGTCGGAGATTTTCCGGTCCGTTCCTTTGGGGTTATGCTTTCCCTGGGAATTCTTGCAGGTCTGCTGGTATCCTACTATGTGGCCAAAACACAGCAGCGTTACCAGGAAGAAGTTTTGGACCTGGCCTTTTATGCCATCCTGGGCGGTCTCCTGGGTGCCCGGCTCTGGGAGGTTATGTTCAGTTGGGATTATTACGGCAGCCATCTTTCGGAAATACCGGCCATTTGGAACGGGGGCATTTCTGTTCAGGGTTCGGTGGTGGGAGGTCTGCTGGCAGTTATTTGGTATTGCCGAAAACAAAAAATCGCCCTCTGGCTCATGATGGATACCTTGGCGCCGGGAGTGCTGGTGGGGCAGGCCGTGGGACGTATTGGCTGTTTTTTAAATGGCTGTTGTTACGGCATTCCCCATCAACACCTGGGAGTGATTTATCCTGCCGGCACCGATGCTTATTATACCTTTGGTTCTCAACCGCTTTTCCCGGCAGTGTTGTTCGAGGCAGCCGGGGATGTACTGGTTTTGATCCTGCTGCTTGTGCTTTATAAACGGAAGCCCTTTGACGGTTTTATTGCACTGGGCTATTTTATCCTTTATTCCGCTGGCAGATTTGTGCTGGAATTCTGGCGCGCAGACAGTTTACGGACCGTTATGGACTTAAAAGCAGCGCAGGTGTCCTCTGTGGTTACCATTTGCATCGCTGTGGCCTTCATGGTTTACCTGTACAATCGCGAACGACAATCTGCAAATAAAAAAGACGTTAACAGGATCAATATCAGAAATTAGAAATCTACCGCAAATATGGGAGGTTAAATCCTTTTTTTATACTTCCATAAATGCACAAGAATTTGATTTTCTTGAATAGGACAAAATATGAGCAGGAGGTGATTTGATGGAATTAGGTCATAACTGGCATAAATGGAAAGAGATAATGGGGGGTGCAGTGGGTCTAGGAGAAAGGGTTGGCATGGATAAGGAAACCATTAACAACGTCGCTTACAGGCTGGGCAGCTTCTTTGCCAACAATTTTGACCCCGCCAACCAAGAACAACGTCTAATGAAAGAATTGTGGGATGAAGGAAACGAAGAAGAGAAAAAGACACTGGCTTCCCTGATGGCCCGGGTATCTCACAAGGCAAGCATCCGTCATTAAAGAAGAGGAGCCCGTTGCTCCTCTTCTTTAATGCTGTTACCTGTCAATCATTTTTATAACTTACAAAGGGGTGGGGGCTGTTGCCGGTGGTGCGGGCGCGGTGCAGGCGGGGTGTCGGCAGCGGCAGGGGGCAGGGAGCACTGGATCTTATCCCCCTGGGCGCCATGCTGGGCAGTTTGGCAAAGGACTCCCGGACGAAATTGATAAATTCCTGTTTGGTACGGTGTTTTAAGAAAGTTTTCATGATATAAGGTACGTATTTTTAAATCTAAATGATCGGGTGGTTCATAATAGATGGCTCTTAGCTGCGGTGAGGGGTTGCCGGGAAGATTCATCGCCTGGTTTCCGTTAATCAGCCCGCTATGGGATTTTTCTATTAGGCTCTTAAGTCCAGGTATCTTTGAAAAATGGAAAGAAACTAAGCAAACCCATGAAAAGACAGCATGAAACCAGAGGCTGCCAATGACAGCCATTCTTTAAAGAGGTATCCGAGGCTAATCAGTTTGTGGCTGCTTCTGCCCGAGCTAACTGGGGGACGATGAAGAGTTCTTTCGTTTTGAGCCCCAGTGCGATAACAGCTTTACCCCAGCTTGGTCAGGTAACAATGCCGTTCTAAACCAGTTAAGCAAGTTATATGCGATAGCCTAAAAAAGATAGAGCAGGAAAATAAAGCAAAAAAGCAAGCCCGACCCTAGGAGGACATCATTATGGTCGCCAGAATTGCCAAAGAATTACTTAATCAGTTAGCTGAAAAAATCAAAAACGAAGTAGATTTGGACATTATTGAAGAGGGACTGGATTATTTTAAAAAGTGTTGTGTTAAAAGTGTAAAAATAGAGGATGCCGTTATCAGGGCGGAGGTAAGCGAACCTGGGGAGCGTTTTTTCACCAGTAAAGCACATATTTTTGTTGATGATTTTTCTAATAATGATTGCAGTTGCTCCAGTGGTGAGTTTTGTCACCATATGGCTGCCGCCTTTTTTTATCTTTATTCCGGTTATCAATGGCCCAGTGTGTTTATGGCTGAGGTTAATAAACACCATGAGGAGCAGATGAGCAAAGGACTGGCCAAATTGCACCCAAAGGCTGCGGAAGGCAAAACGGGTTCACAAAACATCCCGTTACCGGAAGGGCCGTTGGAAGCATGGTACAGTTATTTTGAAAAGGAACACCGACAGTTGAGTCGTAAGTTAAGCCTGTTTTCCAACCGGAACGATTATGATTTTTATTTCTTTTCAATGTTTAGAACAATCTATACTAATTTTAAAGATAGAATTTTTTCTGTTTGCAGCCAGTGGCCGGATAAACCAAGGGAGTTGTTTTGCTTTCACGGGATACTTTTTATATTAAACTGGGTTGAAGACATTAACTTGCGACTAAATAATTACTACCGGGATGTTTTTTTTGACCAGTGCGAAAATGATCTGGTTGACCATTTGCCGGAACCAATGACTGACGAGGAGATAGAAAAATACCGGCCCTTTTTGCAAAAGGCTTTGGAAATTACCCGCAGTTATTATTTCAAAGGTTCTACTGCCATCTTTGACTGGCTGTACATCTACAGGTTAAGTTGGGAAAGTTACCTGTGTTATCAGCCATGGATTAAAAATGAATACCATCTATTAACGGAAAAGTTTTGTGATAAAGCCCCGGAGTACTACCGGGCAGGTCTTGGATTGGCTCATTTTTTCGTGTTGGGAAAGAAAGATGTTGAAGCCAGAAAAATTTTAGGGGAAATTAATAATTTTGAACTGTCCGATATATTTTATTTCCTATCAGGCTTTAGCCAGACCGGACAATGGGGGAGGCTTTTGGAATGGTTGCGCTGGCTTATGCCGTGGACAACCAAAGCAGATCCCAATGAATTTCAAGCAATCTGTCATTTTTGGGCCGAGGCTGCCGACGGAGCCGGTGTCCAGGATGAATATCACGCGGTACTTAAATCATGGCTGCCGAGTAGTTATTGGTTTTATTCCGAAAGCCTCCTGGAACAAAGGGAATATAAGGATTGGGTGGACTTAACCATGTGTCATTGCCGGGATTTCCTGGAGATTTCCCCGGAAGAACTTCGTCATGTGGAAGCTAAAGCTCCCTTCATGATCCTTCCCCTGTACCACCAGTGGGCGGTACGTTTAATTGAAGCCAAAAACCGCAAATCTTATCAGGAAGCAGTAAGGATACTTAAGAAACTTCACCGACTATATAAGAAACTTAAGCTGGGGAAGGAATGGGACAAATTTATTAAGGGGCTGGTGGATCAGTACCCGCGTTCCCGAGCTTTCCATGAAGAACTGCAGAAAGGAAAACTGATCTCATGAATCCAGGTAGCGTTAAAGTTTTTGCCGAGTGGCTTCCTAAGGGAGGATTTTTTATCTGGGGCCAGTGGAAAAATGATACGAAGTGGAGCCAGTTACATCCGACGGAGTTGAAATTGCGTCTCTTTGCCTGGCATCGGTCTTCTTTTTACGGTACTCTTATCAAAGAGCTTACTCCGGACAACCGTTCCGGCATTTACCTCTCACCCTGGATGGCACTGGGGCTGTTTGCTGAACCTGTTCAGGCGACAACTATGGAATGGCTTTGGAGTGAGGAAATAACCAATCTCCGGGAAATTGCCCCGGTAATTAAGCAAGCACTGGTCGAAGGACGGTGGCGGCCGGATTTTGACAAGTGGCAGCAGGGTCAAAGGGGCTGGCGGTTGGACTGGCCAGATGATCTTAAGGCGCTAGCAGACATACCCTATTTATCAACATGGACAGATCAGATAATTGATGAATTAATTAAACAGAATGAGGATATTATTCAGGCCTGGGATGAGCTGGCCGGGACTTATCCCTTGTTGCAATCCGGTCATCACCGGACGGTATCCTTTGCCGGCGAAGAGGACTGGTTGGAGGCTATCGGCTGGCAGGTGGATGACACACCCTTCCGTACCTGCCTGCAACTGGTTGAGCCGCTGGACGATAACATATGGCAGCTTAACATACTTTTACAGGATAAGAAGGATCAAAACCGGCTGGTAAAGTGGGATGCCGTAACGGAAGGGCTTGCTTCCTGCAAGGACGGAGAAGTGCCGGCGGACTGGGCGGCTCACCGGCGGCGTGTTGAACGGGATATAGAAAAATGGAAAATTATTGTCCCCTGGCTGGCAGATTGTAAAAACTACCCGGAGGAAAGGGGCAGAATCCGCAGTAAACTGAGTGAGGCAGAGGCGTGGGAATTTCTTAATGCCGACAGCATTAAACTGGTGGCAGCCGGCTACACTGTCCTTTTGCCTAAATGGTGGCAAGAGGTGCAGAAACTTAAGCCAAAGCTAAAGATGAAGACCCGCTCATCAGTCGGGTCCTGGAGAGAACGCTGCCTGGGAGTAGAACAACTTCTACAGTTTGACTGGAAACTGGCAGTGGGGGATCTGGAACTGTCGGAAGAGGAGTTCCGGCGGCTGGCCAAAGAAAAACGCCGGCTGATGTATATTCGGGGTCAGTGGATAATATTGGACCCGGCATTTTTGCAGCAGGTGCTGCGGGTGGTAAAAAGCAAGAAAACCTTCTCCTTAGGCGAGGCCCTGCAAACGTATCTGCTGTCTCCGGAAGATGAGCAAGGGTCTGTCTCTGAAGAAACGGACCGGCAGAGCGATGCCGTCACCTTTGAAGTGGAATTAAATGAGCAATTGTCCCGAATGGTGGAGCAGCTTAGAAGTCTCTCTACCGTTCCCGTGGAAGATGATTTCGCTTCTTTTCATGGAACCCTCCGCAATTACCAGCGGATGGGCAGTTCCTGGCTGCTTTTTCTGCGTCGCTTCGGCCTGGGCGGCTGCCTGGCCGATGATATGGGCCTGGGGAAAACCGTCCAGTGGATTGCCTATCTTTTAAAGGTTAAGGAAAATAACCTGGCTGAGGACAAGCCACACACACCCTCTTTGCTGATTTGCCCCACCTCGGTGATGGGTAACTGGCAGAAGGAGCTGGCGCGGTTTGCTCCCGGCCTGAATATTTACCTTCACTACGGGCCCCAGCGCAAAAAGGGTCAGGATTTTCAATCTGCCATAGCAGGGGCGGATCTGGTAATTACCACCTACGGCCTGGCCCACCTGGATGAAGAGGACCTTTGTTCTGCAGAGTGGGACTGCATCTGCCTGGACGAAGCCCAGAACATTAAAAACGCCTACACTAAACAGTCCTCGGCTGTCCGCAGGTTAAAAGGCAGTCACCGGGTGGCCCTGACCGGAACACCGGTGGAGAACCGTCTAACGGAGCTATGGTCCATCATGGATTTCTTAAATCCGGGCTACTTGGGTAGCCTGGGAGATTTTAAACGGCGGTTTGTCAGTGTCATTGAGCGTAAGAGAGAGGCCCAGGATATTCAACGGGTGCAGCGGCTGATCGGCCCCTTCCTGCTGCGCCGGGTGAAAAGTGACCCCGCCATCGAACTGGCTCTGCCGGAAAAACAGGAGAGGAAGGAGTATATACCCTGACAGCGGAACAGGCCTCTCTATATGAAAATGTCTTGCAATCTATGTTTGATGGTTTGGATCAGGCAGATGATATGGCCCGCCGGGGGTTGATTCTCGCCACCCTAACCAAGTTAAAACAGATTTGCAACCACCCGGCCCTTTTTCTTAAAGAAGGCAATTTGTTTAACATTAGAGAGCGTTCCAACAAGGTTGACCGTTTACTGGCTATGGTAGAAGAGGTGAGGCAGCAGGGGGACCGCTGTCTGATTTTTACCCAGTTTGTGGGCATGGGTCAGATGCTCCGGCAGATCTTACAGAAGGAGTTAGGTGAGCAGGCTTTCTTTTTGCATGGAGGTACCCCAAAGGGCCAGCGGGATGAGATGATCGCCCGTTTTCAAGATAGGACTCTGGTCGGGCCGAAAGCCTGCCATATTTTCATCCTCTCCCTGAAAGCCGGAGGAGTAGGACTGAACTTAACAGCCGCCAACCACGTCTTTCATTTCGATCGCTGGTGGAACCCGGCGGTGGAGAACCAGGCCACTGACCGGTCCCATCGGATTGGCCAGCAGCGTCATGTCCAGGTCCATAAATTTATCAGCCTGGGTACCCTGGAAGAACGGATCGATGAGATGATTGAACGGAAGCAGGAGCTCAACCAGCAGATTGTCGGCGGCGGTGAGTCCTGGATCACCGAATTGTCTACCGGCGAGCTCAGAGAGATATTCACCCTGCGCAAGGAATGGTTGGAGCTTGACTTATAATAAAAGGAGTACCTGAGTATGTCAAAGAAGGAGAAAGCCAAAAAGAGAAAGAAACGACTGGAAGCCAGAAGGCAAAATGCAGGCACGGAAAACAAGGCTAATCTTCCGCTTCATCCCGGCCCAAAGTCTTCATACCATGTGGGCAAAGCGGACCTAAGCCGTATGTCACCCCTCTGGCAGGAGTTTTACCGGCGGGTAATAAAACAGGTAAAGGAAATGTGAGTTAGAAAAAGCAAAAAGAAGCAAAAAAGCAAGTCTGACCTCTAGGAGCACGGTAAAGCCATAGGTAGCCCCGTCCAAACTCATGGGCTCCTATGCCTTCCATGAGAGAACGTATTTAGTTACGTGTAGTGCGGCCGGGTAAGGTCGCTAAGTCTAGTGGGTGTAAGCCCCACCAGGGTAAAGCCTAACCAGCAGCCCTGTAGCCAGTTCTTGGAGGTTTTCAGGTAACTGAAAGCTTTAAGCGTAGAACGGCAAAATAGCGGGCCGAAAGCGAAAGCTGAAGTGATTGAGCTCCGAAATATGAATTGAGAATGGCCGATGTGGTTACACGCACAGAAGG
>NZ_AWQQ01000033.1 GCF_002607855.1 Desulforamulus profundi | reverse complement strand
GTTTTCTGCCAGGGATTTCCTCGAGCACAACTTTCATGCGAGACGGTACCTGGCACCGCCTTGGTAGCCTTTCTTTGAAACCACCAGACCCGAAAGGATGACCCGGAAAAGAAAAAGTACCGTCACTTTAGTTTAGTGAAGTGCCAGGCACTTTTTGGAAATCCCTGGCAGCGGTTTTCTGCCAGGGATTTCCTCGAGCGATCAAAAACGAAGGAAAAGTGTACATCCTAAAATTAATAAAGCAGGCGGTCTCCAGAGGGAGGGGAACGTTGCCCTAACTACCAGTAGCCGCCGCTTGCGGTCGTAGCGAAGCGAAGAGTCTTGACCCATGTGCTAGGGTTAATTTACCCGACCGTATACAGGTTTCTAGTTGGCGTATATCCGTCGGTCGGGTTACCCCATTATTAGCACATGGAGTCAAGACCGGCGGTGGGTTTAATACAAAAAAATTGAACGTATTAGCGACAACTATCTTGACAAACACCGGCCTCCAAGGCTAACCCATCGGAACCACCTTCGTGAAAGCGAAGAAAGAGATCGACCGCTATTCGGAACTTCCAAGGGCCCTTGCCTTGATTTAGAACTTCAAATGTAACCTCTATGATAACGCCGCTCTGGCCCACACCAGTACACTAGTCTGGTGCCCGGCAGCCGGGTTTTGGACCTACTATGAAAGGAAAATTATATTTTTAAAATCGAGTAGGAGGGGGGCACTATCCTCCTTCCTTCACCTCAAACCACTGAGCCTCAGCTTCTATCCTCATTCCCTCCTTTTTGGTATTGCGAAATCTAATTTTAAATACAGCGCCTTTTTCACTATGTGTTTGTATCCATTTAGCATCGAAGCCCTTGACGATGCCAACCGGCTCCTCTTTAGAGCTACATAACCTAACGATATCCTCTTCAATTTTTACCCTAAGAACCTGGTTATTTTTTAAATTTTCCGGATCATCAAGCACCACTTGTCGCAGTTCCCGCTTTTCCGTTTTGGCCTCTGGCTTTGCCAATTTTGGTCCGTTATTAGTTTTGGTTTTGATACTTAGGAGATTAAGTTCATTTTGCAAGCGGGAACGATCCCAGAGTTCCACCCCTAGCTTCTTGGCCTCCTCTTTAGCCTGCCTGGTAAAAAATGTTGTTGCAATGACCAGAGCTGCCTGGCAATCATAATTTTTCATACCCGCATAAGCATCCCGTACCGCTACAGCTCCAACCCCACTGGATGGTTGGTAGCGCTTCGCTTGCACGGCAATCTTTCTTTTATCTATTTCTACAATAAGGTCTACACCATGATCACCACTACTTTTCGTAACGCGGGTTTTAGCTCCTCTTTGACTAAAGAACCAACCTAGAAATTTTTCAAACTCAAGACCAGATAAGAGATCTAAGTGATTGACGGTTAATGCCCCGGTGAGTTCTTCGTTTTCGATAGTTACTTTAGTTTGTTCCAACCTGTAAGCATGTTCCACTTCCTTATAAATATCTATTCTTTTAAGTAAGGAAGAGAGTAACCGTTTTTGTTTTACAGCATCATGCACATGGCCCAATTCACCAATACCTGCAACTAGCTGCTCTTGAGTAGCTTTGGGCCCTTTCTCTGCCGCCCAGGCAATTAATTTTTCAGCTAAGCTTTTACTCATTTGAAAGACCTCTTTATTCTCTCAAATAATGAGATATCTTTTCTGGCTAATAATTTACCATCCTTTGATATAACAAACAGCATTCCACCTAGTAAACCATAACCAATAACCACAAGGGTATCGGCATTATGCCCTACTTTCCATTTCTTCCAGCCAGCCACTTTACTGTCATGGCCTTTAACATGGCGAACTGCCCCATCTGATGGTTCGACATTTACCATATCCCGGCAAGCCGGCACATTCCATCCTCAAGGCAGCTATGGCAATATTGCTGTCCGCAATTTCTGCAGGTTGACGTCTTGGTACAAGAACAAAACATCTCCCCGCAGCCGGAACACCTGATAACATGATCCTGGCATACCCACTGGGAGCACCTGCTGCATTGGATAATGTGGGATAAACAAAAAACCTTGTCACAGGTTACACATTTCTTGGTATGGTCCGGGCATCCTTTGGTCTGGCAGGTGGTACAGGTTATGACATCCCGAGGGCAAATTATTTTTTCACACTTGTAACAGGTTTCCTGGTCGTTCTGGCACATGTGGCTTCCACAAATGGCACAGCGCTTTAGTTCATCTATACGGTATTCCTTATTACATTTAATACAAGTTGCCCGGTGTTCGGCACAGGCCAGATGACCATTTACAGTTTTGGCCACGTGGTCACCACAAAAAGGTTGGTGACAATAGCTACATTCTTTGGCATGATCTCTTAACAGGATTTTATTACAATTAGCTTCATTACAACCAATCGAACAGTCATCGCAAATCAGGCTATCGCAGCAGGAACACTTCTTTGTGTGGGTAACGCATAAATCTTTCTCACAGGACTGGCAAATATTAATGCAGGATAAGCAGAGGTATTCTCCACAATGATGACAAGGATATAAATGATCTTTACATACAACCTTTCCACATTTGGAACAGGATGTCTTACAATCAGCACAAACCAAATCTCCACATATCGCGCACCTTGCCTGGGATTCAGAGCAAGATACGCAGAAAATAGCACCGCAGCTTACACACCGATCGGCACATTCCTTGCACACATAGTGTCCATTGACACAAGACCACCCCTCTAATACCTCTTTACCACACTCATGGCATATCGGATGGGCTACTCTATTGGTGGCAGGATTTAACAAGACAGGTATGATAGAGCCATTTTCCAGCTCAATTTCTAATTGATACTCTGGTATATAAATTACCAGCACACTTAATAAAGTGACCTCTACATTGATCTGGTACTGTTTTTGTAACTGTTTAAGCCCTTGCTCAAATCTCTGATGCGCACCCTCCGGGGACTTACCTTCCTCACTCTCCATTTTTAAACGGTGTTGCAAAGCGGCAGCCTTTTCCGAAACGGAACGCATGGTTTGTTGACGAAGGAAGGCTAAATTACCCTGTATTTTCGAATCAACCCAGGCATAGGCATGGGTTAAAGCCAGGTCATATAACTGTAAGCTTAACGGAAGCTGTCCCTTATCGTGATATAAATTTGTTTCGATGATCTCCGGAATAAGGGGCTCAAATGTTTTGCCATCCTCGGGGTCAACCAGTACATGGAATAACTCATCCTGCTTCCGGACCGGGTTTAGGATTTCAACCAGAAAGGTAAACTGAAAGAATGGTTTTAACTTTTGGTCATTAATTAGTACCTTATGTAATCTACTCCCCACGATAAGATGGTGGCAGTCATGTCTTGCCGGGCAAATTGGACAGCACTTATCGTAGTTACACTCACCATACTGGGGGCATTTGTCGCAACACCTAGAAGTATTTTGCCATTTTTGGGCTACAAAGTCCTCCACTTGATCCTGGGATTGTTTAAAAAGAAGTACAGCGGCACTCCCTCTGGTTGCCGCTTCATCAAAGATGCGCTTTAATGCTCTGCTCCCGGGAGCAAGTAATTCTATGTTTTCATTCTCAGCAGCCACCGCCGAGGAATAGGTGAATCTTCTTTTTGCTCCATCTTTGGTTACGACCTCAAAATAAGTTTCCTGAAGATCAACCACATTGGCTCCCAGCTGTGTGAAATAGTTTACCAGGAAACCGTGCAGGGGGGTTGTTTCATAGGCGAATTTAACAACCATTAACCTAACACCCCCTTAGTAAATTGTTTTGCCAATATTTGCTTTTCAGCCGCTTTTTCAGCATCTTTGGCCAGTTCCATTAACTGCTTTTTAATATCCACTTTGTTTTTTGACCGGAGGACAATCTCCATGATTAATTCTTCTAAGTCCTCGTCACCTGACTTCAATTCACCCAACACGACCTCCAGCCCACCGATAGCCTCCTGAAATAATCTTAACTTTTTAAAGAGAATATTAATCACGTATTCATCAATAGTATCTTCAAGTGCCAGGTTAAACACTGTTACTTCCCGTTCTTGGCCAAACCTGTGTACCCGACCAATCCGCTGTTCTATTTTCATAGGATTCCAATGTAAATCAAAATTTACGAGAATATTACAATTTTGCAAGTTTAAACCCTCAGCCGCTGCGTCGGTAGCAATAATGTACTGGATACGTGCGGCCCGAAATTCTCGGATGACCTCGTCCCGCTTTTGTCGCGAACTTTTGCCGCTACCAACCCCTAAATAGAGGGCCACTTTTTTGTCCTTTTCCTTAAGGATAGTCTCCAGATAGTAGGCTGTTTCCCTGCGCAAAGTAAAAATAATGGCCTGATCATTGGGTATGCCGTCCAGTATTTGTAATAGCAGCTGGCTTTTGGACGGTGTCTTAATGGATTTGGCTAATTCTATTAGTGGAACCAACTCCCTCCTTTCATTGGGGTGTTTGAGAGACCGGTTCTCTAATGCCACAATTAACGCCCGGGGGCTTGATGAAAGTGATTGCTGCAGGCTCATTACTTCCCTAAGCAGAAGATACCTTCGTTGCCCTTCTTGCTCCCCGCCATAGATTTTGGCCATATGACCGGTGACTTCATCAATCAATTTATATTCAATCTCATAACCCTTTATCGGCAGGTTTGTACATGTCGTTGGACAAAGGGTATACCGGATTCTTCTCGTCTGGTCCTGCACATAACCCTGGTTAGATGACTCCTAAGTTGTGGTGCTGTATCCTCCCGCAACACCCTTCCCTTTGGATAATCCTTGGCATAGACCCTGAGAAAAGCGTTTAAGGAACCAAGCAACCCCGGATATAGCAAATCGATCAAGCTGTACAGGTCTGTTAATTTGTTTTGGAGCGGGGTTGCAGTAAGCAAAAGCATGTGACGTTTAGATATGGCAGCCACCGCCTGGCGACGTTTAGAAGAAGGGTTGGCCAATAAATGGGCTTCATCCACCACAATCATGTCCCATTCCCTGGAGGCAATGGCTTTAATGTTATGGCTAAGTTTGGCGATGGAGCAAACCAGTTTGTCTGTTTTGATGTAACCGGGAAATGAATCATCTTCCGGCGATAGAAATCTCTCTCCAAATTTTTGCAACATTTCATCCTTCCACTGAGTAACCAGGGAGGCGGGACAACATATTAGAATAGACCGAATCCTGTCCCGTACTAATAATTCTTTTAAGATTAACCCTGTTTCAATAGTTTTCCCGAGACCAACTTCGTCCGCCAGCAGCGCTAAACCATGCATTTCATTCAGAACCCTAAGTGCTGTCGCCATTTGGAAGTTATGAAAATCAATTTTAGTGCGCATGAGGTCCTCGATAACTAGCTTATCGATTACCCCCATGCGCTGAAGTTTGTGTGATTCTAATCCCAGTAGATACCACTCTACACTGGTTGAATTATTGATTAGTTTTTTCCTAATGGAGAAAGGGTCCTTATACCGAGTATCAACATCAATTTTCAAGATTTCATTGTTCATTTTCTTACCACCTGGAGAAAAATCTTTAGGAAAACTTATGCAGTATACTCTGCCACAAGAACATCACTTAAGTTCTATTATTGCTCCTTATAGCAGCTTGTAAGTGCCGATTAAAAACTAAACCTTACTCCTGCGGTAACCGGCCGCTTGCGCATCTTCCTCGGTGAAGAACCAGGCCTCTAGGTTAGCCTTATCATAATACCGCCCGCCGGGAACATGATAAATCTTTTCACCCTTGCTGTTGATATTTCCTTTAATGGTCTCCCCATGAGGACCAGGACCCTTGCCTGCCGCACCGGCCGGAACAGTATGAGCAGCCTGTCCCTGGTCCTGGGAGTGCTGGCCGCCGCTGCCCCAGAGGCCGTGGTCGCCTTCTCTTGCTTCCCGCTGCAGCTTCACAAATAAATCAGCGTATTTTACATTATGCGGAATGGTCATCACCTGGGCGTAACCGTCCAGCAAAAAGAAGAAAGCTGGGAATAATATCCTCAGCTATCTCCGGCAGAACCCCACTGGGCGCTCCGGTTGCTCTCCAGCAGAGCCGTATCCTCCCGTGGGTAAGAGCCATTAAAAACATAACCAAAAACTAAACTAAAAATTCCATTGTCGAGTAGAAGTGCGTCTCTCTAACTTTAGAAGCAGGTTTGTTTTCACCGTTTCTCCCCGTTTCCTCTGGGAGTGCCACAATATTTGCTCCATGGCTAAATTGAACACACAACCCTCACAGAACCGTGCTTGCGCTATTCACGTACACGGCTCCTCACTTGGAGATTTGCACTTATGCCTAAGCACTACTAAGCCGATAATATACTGAAATAAATTTTCGGTTTGGGTAGCGGCTTAACTTTGAGCAGCAATAGGAACTTTTCCCAGGTATAGCTGTTTCGCTGACTTCTGCGATTGATCCACTTGAATAGTAGTTTTGTTACCTCATACCAATACC
>NZ_AWQQ01000032.1 GCF_002607855.1 Desulforamulus profundi | reverse complement strand
TTGGCGTCCCAAGCATTCAATACCAGAGGAAAGCTAATTATATCCTCATCTACTAAAGGCGGAGTTGGAAAAACCACTATAGCTATTACAAAGCAGTGGCCTTAGCCCATGCAGGGATAAAAACCTGCCTGCTGGACTTTAACCTGGCTGCCCCTGATATTGCCACCTTCTTTAAAATTGAAGGCGTACCTGGCATTGAACTGCTGGCGGCAAACCCTTTCTCGCCATCACTGGTGATGGATGTGCTGGTAAAAGTAAACGAATACCTTTACGTTCTACCCGGGCCGATGGACACCACTAACCCGTATTTTGAAGATGGTAAGGTGGGAAAAATACTGGACTTTTTATTAAGCCAATTCCCAGTCTTAATAGCTGACACGCCGCCTGAATTTTGGACGGACGAAAGGTTAAAGGAACTGTTTGAGCGCGCCGACCGGGTGTATTCTATACTGACTCAATCTTCCTTTTCGGAAGAAGAAGCCAAAGACTATGCCCCGCAATATATCATGTGCGGCGTCAAGCCAGACCAAATTGGCTTAATACTTAACATGTATGATCCTGAATTAAGAGATCCAAGAAAAATTGAAGCCAGCTTTTCAGTTAACCTTAAAGTAAAGGATAAAAACTCCCTGCCCCGGATAGAAGCTATTATCCCGGTTAATTATCGAGAAAATGTCAAGGGAACCCATGAAGGCAAGGTGGTGGACCTGGATAAGGGATACAACCAAATTCACCATGTGGTGCAGAAAATAGCTCAATTAGCCGGGTACAGCTATGAAATATTGTCTGCAGGCAGATTAGAAGAGAATAATCCAAAACAAGGTTTTTTGAAGAAGTTATTTCAAAAATTCAAGAAGGATGTGTAGTTTGTGCAGGATGATCTTATTCAAAAAATACGGGAAATGCACCAATACTGCACTCCCGAAGGTATAGCCACTGCCTTAAAAATACCCTTGGAAGCTGTATATACTGTCCTGGAGGGCAAACCTTTAAAAATAGAAAACAGGCAGGTGGGAGAAAAACCGATTATTTTAGTAAAAGCCGCCGCTTCGTCACATCCGCAAAAATGCATAGCCATAATCAGGGCAAAGGGTGGTATTGGAGCCAGCACTCTTGCAGTCCACCTAGCCAATACAATTTCAGGCAAACTAAATGTTTTATTAATAGATTTAAACCCGAACGGTGGGGACACAAAACAGTATGTTTTAGATAAAGGACTGCACCTGGGGCAAACAGGTTCTTTAGTAGCTATACGATTAACAGATAACTTTTACTTTCATTACCCACAACCAGGAGAGGTGAAAGATTCAATAAAAAAGGCAAAGGAAAATTTTGATGCTATAATTTTAGACTTACCTAATGCAGAACTTAAAAACTTGCAGGAGATTACTCAATATTGTAACACCGGCATTATTTTGCTTGATACCACCTTGCAAGGAATAGAGAAGCTGCTGTCCTGGCACCAAATGACAGCTTTAAGAAGTAAATTTGTGGTTGTAAATAACGGCCGGCAGATAGAAACCAATGAAAAAATCCTGCAGGAGCTGGTACAGCAGTTTAGTGATTACGACATTGAAGAAGGCATTTATCTGCCATTTTCCCCTGAATTGACTGATGCCTTCAACAGGGGAGATTTTGTCAGCCGCAGGTCACATTACCAGGAAGGGGTTTCTTCTCTTGTTGAGGCAATTTTACCTGGTCTTTTGAACAGTAAAAAGAGCGACACATTATTTACTAAAATCAGCAGGTTGTTTGGAGGAGATTAAGCTAAAAGTATGGCATATTAATACGGGAGGAATTAGATAAGAAAATGTTAAAGTTTAATAAACCTAACGTTCCCAAAATAGTTAAACCTAAAAGCAAAAACAAAAGTATTCTGCTGGGTTCCATCATTATTGGGTTTATAGCTGCTGTAGGTATTTATACAGCGGTGATGTCTTTTATCCGTCCGGTGGATGTAGTAGTAGCAGTTAGGGATATAGACAACTTAAAAAAAATCACAGAGGCGGACGTGGCAATAAAGAAAATATCAGCCAGATCTGTACATCCAAAAGCCTATCATGACTTAAAGAATGTTATTGGTACTTATCCCAAGATGCCCATAACAGCCGGGGAACAGATATTAAGCACAAAACTCGTAAACAACCCAGATAAAGTGGTAGATGCCTTTGAAGCCCTGCAGCCGGACGAAATGATTCTGGAACTGCAGGAAGGTAAAAACATTGCTTTTCCTAAATTATTGAAAAAAGGTGACTATGTTACTTTCTATTCGGTGGAAGATGATGGAACTAAAGAATACGGCAAAGGGTCAAAATTTATTTCTTCCTCCGGCCCTAATATCGTTCATAACTTTAACAACCTTTCAGCCGGGAAAGACCCCACTGAAGGTAAAATTGTGGTTATATGCACCCGGGAGGAAGGTAAAAAAATACTTAGTGCTACCCAAAAAGCCAAAATGATTTACGTTACACCGGAGCACCCGGAAAACCTGATTATTACACCGGGCAAAAACACAGCGGCACCCAAATATTAAGGGTGCCACTTATTTTTTGAAAGAGGTGTTTTTATTAATGAGAAAATCCCATTCAAATTCGTACCAACTGCTAGTTAATGGGGTATACTTTGATTTTCTTTTACCGATGAAGTTGGCAATATAGTGAAAAGGCTGTGTCTTAATACCCAGCCAGAGACTTTTGCCTTTACCAAGTTTTTCATATTTAGGAGGAGGGGAGGAAAGAGTTTGAGGGAGCAATTCAGGTGTCAGAAGCCATGTGACAAGAACAATTTTTTTAACACCTGCTTTTTAAAGGGTATTAATACATATCTCCATTTCTTCAATAATAAATTTTCGTCTTTCTTTAAAGCGGTTATAGACAATAAAGGCGAAAGGTGCCATTTGAATTTTCCAAGTGTCTTTTTTAATACATCTTCCGTAACCAATAAGGCTGAGGGGAACCAAATAAAGGCTGTTAATGAAATAAATAATCGAAATACTTATAAAGAGTATAAAAGCGAAAGTATTATACAAGGAAACTTTATAAAACAGACTAATAAAAATGATAAAAGAAATTACAACTATTACCAAATGGCCGTATCTATGAACAAAAAGATTCCCAAAAGGGAGTCTAAGTATACTCGAATGGTCAGGAACATCAAAAGTAGAAACGGTACAGGTTTTTCCAAAGAGGATGTTATCAGAATCTTGTTTGTTCCGTTGCTCCCTTTGCTTGCCTTCTATATCTGGAATATTTTCAGTGAGCATAATTTTTCACCCTTTACTTTTATTAAAAATTTGACTGTTTTTGGACTTAAGGACGACCAACATTTGATATGTTTATGTTCACTGCTGTTAGGTTTAATCCAGCTAGTTGTGGGTCTGGCAGCTTTATTACTGGTTAGTTTACTGACAAAGAATAAACCTTTATATAAATTATACCCTGAGAAATATGCAGTAAGAATAGAGTGTCGATATAGATATTGGGATTCGTTTTCGTGGATATGTTGTTGCTTGATGCCAGCAATTATACCGGCAATAATTCTGATTAAATATTTATCATTTAAGATTCTTCTGATTTGGCTAATACCTTATTTGTTTTTTACGTCTGCCATTCAATGGGAGGAAATATGGGAAGATAAAATTTGTTCAAAAGATAGCGCAGAGATGTATTTAACCTTATTCCAGAACACCCGGAAAACCTGATTATTACACCGGGTAAAAACTCCCAAATAATAAGGTTTTTAGGAGGGATAAAATGTCTCTGTGGAGAGAAAGTTTTGCCGATGCAATCGAAGAAATTATTTTTAATATTCCTTTAGTATCATTACTTTGGTTCGTAATAACATTATTAACTGAGCAGTTAAGAACTGGTAGTGAAGGACAAATCACCGTGGCTTCGTTCATTTTAACTGGTACAGTTGTTTTTCTTGTTATTTTAGTGTTTATCTTTTGCATAAAAACATACACAAACCTACGATGCATTGTTTTAAAGGAAAATCCAAGGTATGCAAAGAAAAGAATTACTCTTAAAGAGGTTTTAATTAAGCAAATAATTTATGACAGAGGAGATGATGACGATTGGTTTTAACCAGCTTGTTATATGTATTGTTTATTCTTTTACCAGGTTATATTGCTTATGCAGCTGCAGGATATAATGTCGATGAAAAAGGAATCTTTGCTAGAATTGTTTATCGTGGAGCAGCTGTATTCTTTATAATAAACGCACTAGCTTTAGCATTTAGCGGCTCACAGGTGAGTAAAGCATATTTTAAATTGCTTCAGAATACACCCGAAAATATGGATAATCGTGTTTTTGTTTATACGATTGCTGTATATATTTTGGGCGGATTTATACTAGGATGGTTGCAGCTTTATTTAGAATATAAAACATTATGGAATGCTAAAAGGGATTTAAAAAAATGGGTTAATAAAAAGTCTGATGCCGTAGAGGTAGAACCTGGCAATATATTAAAAAGAATTTTAATTTGTTACCGGTTTGCGAATAAGAAACCTTTTGTTGTGGTGTATTTTGATAAAGACAAAAATATAGAGGGAGAGGTGCTAAAATACTGCTGGAATGGCAGGGAGGAACTTTTATTAAGGCATGCTGATACATGCGAATTATTTGTACTGGATTTAGGCAAATGCATATCGCTAAATTTTAAAAATATACACGAATTAGATAACATGATAAATGTTAAAAAGAGTGATATAAATTTACTTGACTTAATTCACGGCGGACTTTCGGAAGCAATAAAAGAAAAAAATAAAATGAATACCCCGGCAGAGTAAGCCGGGATTTATTTTTTTAAAGCTTTATGCCATCTGCTGTTCTAAATTAATCAAATCAAAAAGGAGTGAAGAATAAATGCAGTTAACATTAAGAAATGTTTTGGACTCTGCCCGCCATATTTTGGTGGCGGAATACGGAGCCGTCTTAATGGACGGCACCAAAGACATGACAGACATCATTAACAAAGTGGTTGACGGTATTACAGGCGGCAGGGAGGTGGAGGGACAGCCGCCGGAAGAAGTGCGGGAGTATGTCAAAGCCCGCATCGTTGGACTGGGACCTGCTGATGTTTTATTGAAAGACCCGGAAGTATCAGAAATTATGATAAACGGCCCCAAAGACATTTTTATTGAAAAAAACGGGGTTATTGAAAAAGCCCAGGGGGTTGAGTTTGAGAACGAGCAGGAAGTGCTGGATGTATTAGACAGAATTGTGAGGCGGTGCGGCAGAAAGATAAATTACTCCGACCCTACGGTAGATGCCAGATTAGGCGAAATGAGGGTAAACGCTGTTATAAAGCCATGCGCCTCTGTACCGTATATCACCATCCGGCGGTTTGTCAAAAAGGTATTCAGCACAGAAGATTTTCTTAAAACCGGGTACTTTACCGAAGAAATTGCGGAATTTTTAAGGTACTGCGTAATCGGTAAAGCCAACATCCTAGTGGCCGGGGCCACCGGCTGCGGGAAAACCACCTTTATGCGGTGGCTGTGCGAACACATTCCCGGAAATGAAAGGTTAATCACTATTGAGGATACTAAGGAGTTAAACCTTATCAGGGGACACTTAGTAAGCCTGGAGACAAATGAAAAAGCAGACGCCGCCAAACTTATTATAAACACCCTGCGGATGCGTCCGGACAGAATCCTGTTGGGTGAGATCCGGGGCACTGAAGCATTGGAACTTTTAAACGCTATGGGTACAGGTCACGAGGGAAGTATTTCGTCTATTCATACCAACTTGGGCAACCTTTCTGCCATCCAGCGTTTTGTCAGGGCGGCGGCCCGGGCAGGAACAGTTTCCCCGGAAGAAATTCAAGCCATGATCAGTGAAATCTTAAACCTTATCATATTCTTGAAACGCTTCCCGGACGGCACCAGGAGGCTGGTCAGTATCAGCCAGGTATTATCCAATAACGGTAAGCCCGTTTTCCGGGACATCTATAAATACTCTCCCGGCCGGGGACACCGTTTTATCCAGCCCCTTTCCGATGAACTACTGGAAATCATGTCCCAAAACTTCATGGAAGAACTGCCTAAACTGCCTGCCTTCACCGGCAGGGAAACTCCTGCAGAATGTCCGCAATATCTTGTGAAGGGGGTGTAGGTTTTGACAGAACTGCTGTCGCTCAGTTTCCTGGCCGGTTTAGCAATTTTTGGGGTAATAATTGCTTTAAAATATGACACAGCCGAAAAACCGAAAAAATATCTTTTTACCCCCCAAAAACCAAAACCAGGCAGTGTTGAGTATCTTTTAAACATCTTAAATATGAACCGATCTGAATATTACCTCGGGACCGGGATATTAGCCGCCGCTGGAGCCGGGCTCGGTATTGTTTTAAAAAACCCCCTGGCTTCTGTTATGCTGGCGTTATTTGCGGCTATATACCGCAAGAAAAAACTGCAGGAAAAATTTATGCAGCGCAAAGCCATGATTGATACCCAGGTGGATACGGCCCTGCAGATGATCGCGTCGCTGCACGAAACTACCGGCGACCTTATCTACAGTATAGAGGGGGCGGCACAGACTACAGCTTCCCCCATGAGGACGAGTTGATAAAAACCGTTATGGAGTATCGAGCCGGTAAAAGCCTGTTAGAAGCCTTAAAAGGACTGGCAGACCGTACCGAAAACCGGGACTTGGAGGTTTTTGTAAGGGCTGTAGCCATATCTGAAGAATACGGCACCAACACTTCCGAAGTGATTATAGATACTTCAAAGGTTATCAGCGACCGCATTATTTTAAGGGAAGAAATTAAGAACGAATTAAGGGGGCAAAAACTCACCACTACTATTTTCCTGATATTCTTACCACTGACGGCCGCCGGTGTTATTGGTTTTTACGATGATGCCAGACATATTTTGATTAACACTTTTATGGGTAAAGTTGTGCTGGACGTGGTTATCCTTTTAAACTTTATTGCCTGGTATTTTTCCGGGGCGCAAAGGTTGGTGGATGAACTGTAATGTTTGAATTGGTTTTGCCTTCTGTTCTCTTAGGGTTATCCGTCAGTGGAATATTAATTTCCCTGCGTATAGATGATATTATTACTACCCTGGGCCGGGCGGATAGCCTTTACAATCGTTTTAAGGCCGGTGCCAAAAGTATGGGTATTGAGCTTAATACAGAATTTATTTTGGGTCTTCGTATGATAGCTGTAGTGCTGGTGGTGCTGTTGGGTATTGTGATTGGTTCCACCTTGAACTGGTTTACGGCCTTTAGCTTTGCTGCAGCGGCTGCGGGTATTTACTACTCCCCGGTGGCTTGGCTTAATTCACGGGAAAAAGAACGTTTAAAAGACCTCAATAAAGAGTTTCCCTTGATGGTTTCTTTACTGCGTGTTTATTCCCGGGCCGGAGGCCTTTATCAGGCTTTAAAAATCGTAAAAAATGCTGTACAGGGGGAATTAAGGCGGCAGTTGGAAATATTGGTGGTAGAGTTGGAAATCTATTCCCTGCAGGAAGCCCTGGACAGGCTTGCCGAACGCAGTAAATACCCGCCCTTAACCAACCTGGTCAGTGTGCTGTTAATGGGTATCAACAACGGCAACGACATTGACGAGATTTTAGAGAAGTTTGCTAAGGGCGCTTACCGGGTAAGGGTGGATGAAATCAAGAGAAAGATTAAGGCCCAGCCCATCATTCAAACCCTTATGCCTGCCATATTAATGTTTGCTCTGCTTTTGATCATTGTATATCCTATGTTCTCCAATATCATAACCAGTTTGAACAAATTCTAAGGCCGGGGAAGTAGCCCCGGCTTTTTTATTTTAAAAGTGGATAATGTAAAATGGTGGGTTGAATCTTTAAATATGCTATGGGTAGTTTTTTTATTAGTATTATTTCTGATTAATAATTTTATTTCGGGTATAGTTTATGTCCCATTCGTATTTATATGAATCATCTTTAATAATTTTAATTAATACGCTATTATTTCTGGGTTTATTTTTATTAAATTTAAACATGGAGTATATTCTGTTTGGTTTATTTAAAATAAAAAATATCTTTCCGAAAATAAAATATATTAATGTAATAAGACGACTTGGTATGCTTTTTATATACGAAATCTTTTCTATATTTGTCGGTTCTAAAATAAATAAACCTTTATATTTGGGTGTAATTAACCATGTAAATGTTTTTATCTTTTTTACCCTATTATCATTAAGGGTAAGTAAAAGTAAATAATTAAAATCATGCAGTATATAAAAATGTGGATTATATTTTAAATAACGAAAACAAGAAAATCCAGATAGGTGAGCAATCCATACACCTTTACCTTTATATGATAAAGAAAAAATTCTACCAATAGGTATTAATGTGAAGTAATGTACAATAAAACAGATAGTTGTAAATACGCATAATAATATTATAAAAACAGTAAAATATATTCTTTGCAAAGGAGTAAAAAAATGAAAAATAAAATATCCGATACATCCAAAACAAAACATTGCGATAAAAAATTGATATTTTTCCCGGGCGCCGAAAGGTGGGAACCTCAACATGTTTGTAAGGTAAGGTTGAATAAGAGTATATTTATTAAGATTGTTTTTTCTTGGGTTCTATTATTTTTTGTATCATTCTTTATCTCATCCTTTAAAAATTGATAATAAATATACTATTTCACTAACTTTGTGGTTAAATAATAAATTGATAAAAATATTGATTTACTGGTTAGTTTATACACCTTTTTTAATAATAATATTTAAATATATTTGGTCATTGGTTATGTTCTTTTTGAAAAAAAGGTACTCTTTTTGGACAACGCAAAAAATTCATTCTAATAATATGCGTATTCATGTACCAACCCGTATTAATGAAATTGTATCCTTTATTGAAATTTCTGTCCTTTTTTTGATAGTATTTTGGCCTTCGTGGTTAGCTATTTTACAGCAAAATATAAAGTTTTTTTTCTTGGTATCAATAATTTTATTGATACCAAATATTTTTCTTTTAGCAATATTGGAAGACATGTTTGATGAGTGACGACTTTCAGGACTATGGTAATTAACATGTAACTTTATTTTTTTATATTTAAAATTTACCATATCTAAAATCTAAAATACAGAATTTAAAATTCCCATCTTTTTGAATTCATTCAGGGGAGGATGTTAAGAAATTTTTGAAGGGGGGTGGTTGTCAAAATCACAGTAGTTATTTTTGCATCTGTTAACTTCCGTATCTAAAAAAAATTAAACACAAGGAGGAATTTTTCTTATGAAAAACATGATTGACTTTATCAAAGACGAAAGAGGCGACTTTATTCAAAACGGGCTGTGGATTATCATTGTGGTGCTGCTGGTGGCCGGGGCTTCCTTAGCTTTTGCCGGTAGTTTGAAAACAAAGTTTAACGGCATTAAGGGAAGCGTAGATAACGTACAAGTGCCTCAAATTTAAAAAGGGAGCTGTTCTCCTGTGAGAAATTTTGGTAATTTTTTAAAGGACGAACGGGGGGATTTTGTCCAGTATGCCTTGTACCTAATTATTGTGGTACTGGGTACAGCCCCGTTCCTTGCCATCCTTACCGGTGCGGTAGGCGGTAAATTCACCCAGTTCACCAATAAGGTAAACCAGATTGGCGGCTGATACTATGAAAAAACTACTAAGAGACACCCGGGCGGCAACTTTTGTGGAACTGCTCTGGCGATGCCGGTGCTTTTAATGATGTTTCTTTTCATCATCGAAAGCTCTTTTATTATGTATGACTTTGCTGTGGTTAATTACTTCACCTCCACCGCCGCCGAAAAAGCGGCGATGGAGGGCAGTTTCAATGATGCCACCCGGCAGTCACTGCAAACTAACCTGCGCAACTGGACATCCAACGGCAAAACATACAGTTTTAACACTTCCGGTACATCAGCTTATTATGCTCCCGGGGTGGTGGTTGTCTACGGTACCGATAAAAACACCCGGGTGCAGAGGGGAAATGATATTCAAGTAGGGGTTGTGTACCCGGTGCGGTTTAAAACTTTTATCGTCCGAGGCACTTTCCAGTGGGTAGTTGAACAAACAGAGTTAACATTAAAAGCGTGGGCGGTGAGCAGCAGTGAAAAATATATTTAAAGACAACCGGGGTGTAGCCTTTATCTATACCCTGATGTGTTTCATGGTTTTCCTGCTGTTTATCTCTGTGGCTGTGGATATAGGGCATGTTCTCATGGCTAAAATCAAAGCCAAACATGCCTTAAATCTGGCCCTTAGGGCCGCTGCCAACGAAATTGACCAAAACCTTTTGGCAGACCCCGTTAAACCAATGCTACGCATTAAAGAACCGGAAGCCAGGGCAAAGTTTGATCAGATTTTGCAGAAAAACCTTAAACTTAATGCAGGTTTTAACCCTAATACCGGTTCTATTGCGAAAGACAGGGTAACGGTGGAAGCCTATCGGGTATTTAATACCGTGCCCAGTCAATTTACCTACGGCAGTTATACCGAAAACATAAACGATGTCTGCGTGTCGGCGGTTATTAAGGTGCCGATCAAACTGTCGGGCTTTGCCAAGGTGTCGGCAGATATACCGGAGGATTTTAACCTGTATGTTCAAGCAACAGTTAAGCCGCAGTTAATACCGTAAAAATAATGAAATGCTTAACAAAATTTGCTAATTAGTGTATAATTAGTATATATGAATATTGCGTTAATATTATTGTAAGGAGGGTTCTGATGAAGCTGTTTAAGAATAAAGTGAAAAAGATTGCTGCGGTTGGCGTTTTATCATTAGGGTTGATTTTGGGGATGTTTACAGGTCAGGTATTGGCGTGTGCTGATTGTTATGACCCGGCCGATTTTTCCAGTAGTTACAACATGACGATGAGAATGAAGGTTATAAAAAATAACATAGTTATTGAAGGCGATCCCTGTGAAACTCAAAAAAAATTTCAAAAAGAATGGAAGTTAACAGATGATGAAATACGCAAGGATTATGTAGCTGCTGTTATTGGTTCTGCTAGGGAAATGGCAATAATGTACCCTAAATATGAAATTATTGAAATCGACGGTAAGCCCTGGCAGTTAACACCTTACGCAGAGATGATTAAGAAAGAGTTACTGTATTCAGATAAATATACAGAACCATCAAAATGGCTTGGCACCCCTATGGAAGAACTTTTCTTAGACCCGTCCTTGAACGGTAAAGGAAAAGAAGTTTTTGCCCTGGTGGAAGCAGGCAAGACTGCCGCTGAAATAAAGGCCCTGCTGGGTAAACCGGAAGTCAAAGAACCGACTGTTCAAAACGATAATCAGGGTAAGATTGAAAGCAAGGATAAACCCCAGGAACCTGCCGCAACTGCAGCCCGGCCGGACAGCCTGGTGCTTACGGTGGGCAAAAAAGAATACAGTGAGGTGAAGGATGGCATCAGCCGCCCGGCTCTGCTGGAAACGGAACCCATTGTGTTAAACGGCGTGACCCTGGTGCCTTTACGGGGCGTGGTGGATAAACTGGGAGCAGAGATTACTTGGGACGGCGGTACGAAAATTGAGGTTGTCAAAGGGGACAAAAAGGTTAACCTAACCCTGAATTCCGATAAAGCTTTTGTCAACGATCAAGAATACACCCTGGCAAGCCCGGCGGTAGTAAAGGAAGGCAGGACATTAATTCCTTTGCGTTTTGTTTCAGAGGGGTTGAGGCTAACCGTCAACTGGGATGCTAAAACCCAGAGTATTATGATACGCTAAAAAGAGACCTTCAGGTTTGAAAGAACCTGGAGGTCTTTCTTATTTTAAGGGCGGAATTGCCGAACAGAAAGGGGGTCGAATTTATTAGAAAAAGGAGCGTGTTAATCCGGCATGATGCCTACGGTTGATAAACTAAAGCAAAAACTGTGGCTGATAATTTTCTTTTTATGTCTTTTAAACCTGGTCATTTTTCCGACAGCGGTTTATGCATGGTCGGACCCGGGTTTAGGGCCCGGCGTGGTACAGGGTACGCAAGTTACAATAAGTGGAGGCGATTTTGGCGGTACACTTAAATACAACACCCTTTACGAAGTAAGGGTAAACGGCTCACAAGTGGGCAGTGCGGTGTTAATCAACCAAATCCCCAGCTATGGCGGGTATGCCTTTATACCTTCCTCGGCCTTAAGTGAAGCCGTTTCAGCATTTAAGGGCAATTACAGCCATGTCAGCGGCAACGTTAACCTATACACCATTAACCCGAACAACAACAAACGCTACTGGATACGGGAAGTGGGCTACCACAGCGGTGCTGACGTGATTTACTCGGGGAAGGTTGTAAACATAACCCCGTCCCCCCTGCCCACGGGCAATATCTCAACACCGCCCACCATTAAGGCCGGCCAGCCAGTCAATATCAGCCTGACTGCTACCAGCCTGACCTTGAGTGGTATCTCTGTATTCTATGACAAATACAAACTGGACTACAAATTCAAGATAAACGGCAGCCAGGTTGATTCGGGGACGGCCAGTAAGAACCTGTCCAAACAGGTAAACTATACGTTTCCTTCTCCGGGAACCTACACCCTAAAACTGGAATTGGAAGATGCGTTTAAGCGTAAAGACCCCAAGACCAATGGGCCTGTTACGATTGAAAAAACAGTAACTGTCATCGCAGGCTCAGGAGGTCCGCCGCCTGTACCACCTTCGGGCGGTAAACCGCTGGCAGACTTTGACCTGCCCAGCATGACCACGCCCAACACCAGCGTAACCGTGACGGACAGATCCCAGGCTTACGGCGGGGCAACCATTACCACCCGCACCTGGACCATTACGCCCAGCGGCTACAGCGGCACCCCGGCCGGCACCAGTTATTCGGTGTCCTTCCCTTCGGAAGGTACTTACACAGTCAAGCTGGTTGTTAAGGATTCCAAGGGCAACACCTCTGACCCCTGCGAGAAAACAATTATAGTGCAAGGTGACTTCATTCCCCCGGACCCGCCGGAACCGCCCAACGGTCCGCCGGTGGCTAAAATGAAGTACCCGAAAGCCGTTGGTATCGGCAAGCCCGCCCAAATTGAAAACCTTTCTTATGATACTGACGGCTCCATTGTTGACGTAGACTGGGACATTGACCCCCAGGAAGGCAGAGTAGCAGCAGTATTGACGACAGTGCCCTGGAGGATGAAGGCGGTACCGTTATCTTTAAGGAAGAGGGGGAATATGAAATCACTCTGACCGTAGAGGATGACGGTGGTGAAACAGCTTCCGTTAGCGGTACCATTAACGTCAAGAACAGCGCTCCCAAAGCCCTCATTTCCTGTCCCACTGATGTGATGCAGGGTGACGATGTGGTTATTAAAAACCGTTCCTATGACCCGGACGGTGAAATCAAAGAAGTCAAATGGACACTGGAAATACCTACAGGCGGGGTGATTAAAAAATCCTCCGATAACAGCGTGGTTACGCAGTTCACCGAGGATGAAAACAGAGTCTACTTTGACAAGGAGGGAACTTATAAGGTCACCATAGAAGTGACTGATGACTGGGGTAAAAAAGACAGCACCACAGAAACCATTGTAGTAAAACCGGCCATCCCCAACGCATATTTTGAACCGGTTGGCCCTTACAAGCAAAACCGTAAACTGCAGTTTGTGGCAGGTGGTTCATCACCTTCACGGTATCCCATCATAACCAACCTGAATCAGTGGGTTATTGAACCAGTAACTTCCGGCCTTACGGCAGATGATATTAAAATCAGGCTGGAAAACCCTGATAATAAAGGGGAAAGGGTTTTATTATTTAAAAAACCCGGGCAGTACAGGGTAAAATTGAAAGTCACCAACACCGCAGGGCATACCTCGGAATGGTACGAAAAGCTTTATGACATACAGCCCGATGCCCCCCCGGTGGCTGACTTTAATGTCCAGAGTGCCTATCTCAGGAACCCGGAAGACAGAAATGTATCTGAATTACTCATCAGAGACCTGTCTTACTCCCCGGACGGTGACGTCATTAATAAACGGGTATGGAAGTACAAGTTTGACAGCGACAACGACGGCAGTTTTGACGATGAAACCTTTATTGTTTTTGATGCGGCTAACAACCCATCGCCGGTAATTCGCACCAGTCATGTGGGCAAGTACCTGGTAGAGCTGGAAGTTACCGAGGGATTCGGTGAACCTACGGGAACGCTGGATGAGTTTATCTCGCCGGAAGACTATTTGAAGGCTAACACGGATAATAAACCTCTGCAGGAGAAGAAAACTGAGGTAATAAATGTCCAGCCTGTCGTGGCCTTTGAAGCCCAAAGGAAGAAAATGGTGGATATTGTGTTTACGGTGGGGGATGTTGACGCTGGGAAAGTATGGGGTATAGATAATAAAATTGATATTTACATCAAGTCAAAGCTACAGCAGAACGGGATATACTCCAATATCACCAAGGTCAACGTTCAAGAATTAAAAAACATAAGCAATTCAATAAATCAGATAAATTGGAATGAGGGGGCAGATCGTTTTGTTATTGATTTGCGCGACAAACCTTCTTGTATATTAAGAGTAGAATCGACAGGATATAATGGATAAAGAAAACTAGACAAAAAAACAGCTTTATTTAAGGTGGATCGTTGCCGTGAGAAAATCATATTCTGGGGAGTTCAAAGCCAAGGTTGTACTGGAAATTCTCAAGGAAGAGAAAACCATATCCCAGATTGCTTCAGAGTATGGGATTCATCCAAATCAATTGCTTAAATGGAAAAAAGAGGCAATAAGATCTCTGGCAGAAGTTCTTGAAGATGGTCGTA
>NZ_AWQQ01000031.1 GCF_002607855.1 Desulforamulus profundi | reverse complement strand
CACCTGGATGATTTAACTTACGACCCGATAATAGCCTAGGAATTACATCATTTGTAAAAATGTGGATTAAAGGACTACCTCTTAAGTGGTTGTTCCTTTAGCATAAAGTAAAATGGGTTAATTGGTGTATACACCCAAATAATTACAAAATTATACAATTATATCTTCCAATTATTACCTTTTAATTTATGCGAAAGTTTTATGCAACGCTAGTGCGAAAAAATATATTTAATTTGGAGGAATGAAGAATGAAACGTAAACTAATTGCCGGTATTGTAACTGTAGCCCTTGGTGCCCTGATGGTTCCCGCAGCCTTTGCTGCTATAGACAACAACCAGCCTGATAATGCTACCAACACCGTAAACAACTCCAAGAACCAGCAATTCTTTAACCAAATGTTTGACCAGCACAAAACCTGGCTGGACAAGGCCGTAAAGGACGGCAAGATTACCGAAGAACAGGCTAAAACCTGGAACCAACACTTTGAGCAAATGAAGGACTTCCACAGCAAAAACGGTATGGGCCCCATGATGAACGGTGGCATGATGAACATGATGGGTAATGGTTCCGGTATGGGTCCCGGCATGATGGGCAACGGCACCGGCATGGGCCCTGGTATGATAGGTAACTTCAACACCCCCACCAGCAATTAACAGTACTTTCATATAACTTCATACTTGAATCCCCAACAACCCCACCGTTGTTAAGAAGAGCACGAACTACCCGTAGGGCGTTTGTGCTCTTCTTTTGGTTGTCCTGGTCTGATCCAATCGAGCAGGAGGGGGTGATTAACCCCCGTCCTCTCACACCACCGTACGTACCGTTCGGTATACGGCGGTTCATGTTGTGCAACGAAGTTCGTTGTATCTTTCGACTAAACTTCTAAGTCCTTGTTCTCGCCAGAAGGTGAGTCCGAGGCTTTTGCCGCCGACTTCCTTCAGATTCCACCTCGCGATGGACACCCTTGTCTTAAGCTACGGCTACTGCTACCTTCACCGTTCGGGACTTTCACCCTATAGATAACGCCCATGCCGGGCGCACGAAAAAGAGACTGAAAAACCAGTCTCTTTTTTCTATCTTGTCTTATAAATTTAGTTTAGCACTTTCCGTAATATCCAACAATCTAGCAAGCATTACCGTTGCTTCGGCCCTTGTGGCTTGTTTGCCAGGAGCAAATTTAACCTTTTGTTCAGAGATTATCCCTTTGACAATTCCCAAAGCACTGGCAGTTGCAACACTCTGCCTGGCCCAAGGAGAGATGGAACCGGCATCAGTAAACAACCCCAGAGAAGCATCATTTTGACCTATGCTGATCCCCTCATTTTCCAGTGCATTGGCAATCATGGCTGCCATTTGCTCCCTGGTAACGTACTGGTTGGGTTTGAAGGAACCGTCATGGTAACCCCGGACAATTCCTGCCTGGAACGCCTTGGCGATACTTTCGTAATGCCAGTCTTTTTCCGTAACATCACCGAATGTAATTGTCGCCTTCTCGTTGAGTCCCAGCAACCTCGACAACAGGGTGGCTAACTCGGCTCTTGTAATGTTGGCATCCGGTCTAAAGGAGTGGTCTTGATACCCGCCTACGATCCCCCGGGCAGCCATTCTTTCAATATCTTTTTGGCCCCAGTGCCCTGTTACATCAGAGAAATTCTTCTCCGGTTTGCTGAGAACAGCGTATTTACTAAAGTGTGGTGTGCTGAAAGTAAGTACCTGACCGTTCGTATTATGAATAGCGTGCATCGGCTCCCATTTAGATTCACTTTCATTATAATAGAAGACATCCAACCGGTGGTGGGTACCATCCAACCACATGTCAGATTTTACCGGCAGGGATACTCTTACTGATTGTTTTAGAGGATTCTTTTCGGTATTCCCATCACTCTTGATTTCCATATTGATTTCAAAAACCTTACCAATCAATTGGTAGTCAGTTTGGCTAACCAATTCCACTGCCTTACCATCAGCCAGTTCCTCTACTTTGAATTCCAACTTGGCGTTCTCGGGAAGGTCTATGGCAGCCGGGTTCAGAACGACCTTTACATCCTGAACTGAGATAATAAGTTCTTTACCGGTTTCTATCAACTGTTTATACTGGTCTCCAGTGAGGACTAAACTCTTTTGCCCCACCGGCGCAACCAGTGTTACAGTTCCCTGGGAAAGATTAATAGCCTCTTTTATTTCCCGGTCGGTAAAGGTAGTTTTCGTCACGTCAGTATTGGTCCCGGAATTTGCAGAGTCTGATGAACTGCTACTCCCCCCGGAACTGCCGCCCGAAGAACGCCTGGCAATACTTAAGTTCAATGTTTGACTAAAAGTATGTCCTAAGAAATCTGTGACGGTAACTTCAAAGGAATAGTCGCCGCTATTGGCAGGGGTACCGGAAATAACTCCTGTCACTGTGTCCAGCGTTAAGCCTTCCGGTAAGGTCCCACCGGTTATGGCCCATGTCAAGGGCTCTTTCCCGCCGGTTGCCTGCAGTTCTGTTGAATAAGCTGTACCTTCGGTACCAGTTGACAGTGAGGTGGTTACTATTTCCAGCTTTAAAACCATCTCGATGGGGTCAAGAACAACGTCATCATCTCCTACTTCAATGACATCTGGAGCAGTATAGTCTTCATACCCCTCTGCCATCACGGTCATACGATAAAAGCCAGGTACCACCTTATGGGTAAACTCCGTTATATCCCCGTTGGATATCACCTTAAGAGGCATGACCATTACATCTTTATTCTCCGGCTTCAGATAGACAGATGCAGTAACCCCTTCTGGTAAACCTAAAATGGTTCCGGTTACCCGTACCACGTGTATATCCTCAACTGTCGTATCACCAGCCACCTGAACAGGTTTCATCATAGCAGTGGCACCATTTATTAACATGCACAGTGTGTATTCACCTGTAGGAACATCCGAAATGCTAAACGCTGTTTGTCCTATCTCAAGATCCTGTGAAACAACTGTTTTCCCGGTGCATTTAGACAGCATGATCTTCACGGTATCTTCCTCTGAGATTCCGTAAACAGCACCGCTGACAGTATAAGTTTCAATTTCCTCTTCATCAACGGCCTCAGTAACCGGTTCTTCTGTTGTCTCCACGTTTGACCCCTCTTCCACGCTTGAGGTATCATCAGACGGGGTGCCATTGTCTTGACTGGAGTCGATGCTATCTAAGTTTTCATCTTGATAGACTGCTTCCTCTACCGATGGGTCTGAGGTGTTTGCTGAACCAGCTTCAGTGCTGACGTCACTTTGCTCTGTCTGAGGAGTCTGTCCGGGATCTTCCGCTAGGCTGGTTGAGCACTACTAAATGAGAAAATGTTTAACAACAAAAGCAACGTCATAACAATGGAACCGGACCTAATATATGACCGGAAACCACTTTTGTACACAAGCCTTCCTCCTTTTATTTTATTTTCAAAGAGCTGGATACATACAATACTTTCTTTGCTACCCCCCTTGACCTAGTTAAATCTGTCATCTTGACCAATTCTAACATGCGATTTTTACAAATCTTTTTCAAAGCTATGACATTTTTGTGATATTTAGGTCTGCAGAGAAAAATTAAACCAAATGATAAAGCAACAACAAAAAACCTTATTGACCCAAAGGATTTTGTTGTTTAACCAGAACGGTCACCGCCAACGGACAGGAAATCCACCTTACACCTAAGGAGTTTGACCTGCTGGTTTTGATGTCCCAGAATGCCGGTCAGGTTTTTACCCGGGAATTTTTACTGGAAGAAGTCTGGGGCGTAGATTACTTCGGTAATCTACGAATTGTGGATACCCTAATTAAACGTTTGAGGGAAAAATTCAAATCCCTGAATATTCCCTCTAATATTAATACTGTTTGGGGAGTGGGGTATAACGAATGATGTATAGACTTTGGAAATAAATCCTTCCTTACGACGGGAGGATTTGTTTTTTTGATCTAAGGTTTGGTGTTGCACCTGGTTTTTAACAAAAATGAAAATATTACATAAATGTCTTAATTTTGTAAAAGGTTTGTGAAAATTGATTGGTACAATTCATTACAAGAGCTGGATATAAAAGCCGGAACTAAGTTTATCGCGAAAAGGAGTGGTGATTATGGTCAATCTCCCTTAGACAAACCTCATAAAACAGCTAGAATCTTGCAAGTAAACATAATTCAAAAAAGGAGTGTTTTTGATGAAAAAATTAAGAACTGGTATTATAACTCTCACAGTAGCTAGCAGTCTTTTGGTAGGAGGAGCATTTGCCAGCGCAGCTCCAATGGAAGGAAAAGGGCCTAGCGACCATAGCAAAAAGCCTGGTAGTACCCAGGCCCAAAAATGCAGTTCTGAAGCTAAAGAAGCCATGTCAAGCAAGAAAGCAGATATGACGGCCAAAAAAGAAGCTATGGCTAGCAAAAAAGAAGAAATGAAAGCTAAGAAAGAAGCTATGGCTGAAAAGAAAGAGCAGCATAAAAAACAGGTTGTCACTGACACTCTTCACGGGGTAGAAACAACTGAAGATGGGCAACAAGTACTGATGATAGGTACAGGCGATAATGCCGCAGAAATTTTACTGACTGAAAACACCATCATCCTGGTTAACGGAGAAAAGACCGATGCTTCTAGCCTGGTAGCAGGTGCTCCGTTAACTGTTATTAAAAACAAGGCTGGTGAGGCTTTCTTGGTAATACAATTGCTTCAACCAGCTAGTGAAAACCAGACAACCGAAGGAGATACCTCCCACGATGAGGGCACTACAACTCCTGATGATACAAACACAACCGATACCGAAAATGCGGATACCGTTTCAACCGTTGAAAGTGAACATACCCATTAATTCTAACTAATTAAAACTGTTGTAAAGGATAGGTTAACCACCTATCCTTTATAACATCTTGTTATTCCTTTATTCTGTTTCTCCTTCGTGCAAAATACCATCCGGCAAAGGCAAATCCTGCCAGTCAATGCGATGGCTAAGAGTGAATCTTCCAGAAATTCCATATCATTCCCTCCTTGGACAAGGTTTATGTTATTATTCCGGACGTCGCGCCGGTTATGGTACCAACCGGTAAGAAATCTTTCCTTCTCTACGGAAGTCCCTGTATGGATCAAAGCGTAATCTCAGGGCATTGGTAACCACCGGAATGCCCAGTGTATTATAAATTAAGGCCCAGAACAGATTTTGTTTGATGTTCCGCATGGTCGCCCGGCTCAACTTGATGCTGGCGGCGACTCCTCTCAGATCCCCTCGCATCAAGGTAATGTCGGCAGCTTCCATTGCTACATCGGTACCTGTACCGATGGCAAAGCCTAAATCGCCGGTGCCTGTCTTGTCCAAAACAATTGCATTTAAAGCATGGGCTTTTTCCAGGTGTTCGCCTCCCTTTGTTGCCTAAAGTTACCTAACCTGTATTTAGTTAGTTTGGCCCAAACTTATGAAAATATCGCCAGACCTGTTACTAAAGACACTACCTCCAGGGAAAAATAATTAAAATAAACTGAAGGAGGAAATGTAGGATGCCAATGATGTATGGCTATGGAATGGGTTGGTTTGGTGGGATCCTCATGATGTTGATTCCCCTGGCGCTCCTGGGTTTGGTGGTTTACTGGGCAGTCAACTCCGGTGTAAAAAACGCCCTTAGGAACACTGCCGAATTCACCCCTCAGATACTAAAGTCAAAAAATTCCAATGACCTGGCTAATTCTGATGACAAAAAAGATTAGGATTTATTTTTCTGATCACAGTGTTAATAAGTAGGAAATGGCGGCGGTATTCTTAAGCGGCTCACTTTCTTGCTTCTTCTCCTGGGTTTGGGGTCATTCTTAGCGCAGCCAACCACGACGGCTACGAGTAAAGAGAGTAAAGATATAATAATCAAAACAAAAGCTAAACTTTTAAGACTGACAAAGAAAAAACCTCCCCTTCCATGATAATCAAGAAAAATTTGCAGGGGAGGTTAATTTTATACAATTCTTTCTCATCCTGGTGGGAACTGGACATGCCTAAGAAACCCTTTATCTTTCAACAATTCTATTAAAAGAACCATCTGGCCAACAGACCTCTAACAATTCCTGCTGCCACCACCGCAACAAACACCATAGCCAGCACCTTTCTTGGGATATAGCGTTTTAACATTAAAAATTGAAGGAACGTTAATGTCTGGCAGAGTCATGTATAATGCTGCCGCTGGTTCAATACCCAAGCTGAAGTTCATTAGGAACTGAATAATAGGAATTTCCGCTACAACTTATAGTGATAGGTAATAGACATCCTCGCATATTATCCTAGAGGGATAATACCGTTCGGAGCTATTTTCCCCCACTTCACACCGTGCGTGCGACTTTCACCGCACACGGCGTTCCATCAAACACTTTCTGGTTTCTGATTGAACTTATTCCTAAACTTGAGAATCTTATTATAGGTTTTCTTGTCGACCGGACATGAAACGTCTTTTGTGCTATGGATTAAGTCATGGCACCATTTATGGACGGATGCAAGATTTGGCACTTTATTGACTTGGTCTAGCGGTAAATTAGGATTTATATGATGCGTTTCAAGTTCATATCCTAGTATTGGTTTACCGCATATCTTGCATTTTCTTTTATCCCGGTTGAACGTATAGGCTCTGTTCATTAGGTATTCAAAGTTGTATTTTGGGTCGGTTAATCCCTTGGCTATTAGTTCAGATAGTGTTAGGCTCATTGTTATGTCGTCTCTGGGCAGTGGTTGTTTCTTTGTTGTGCGTTCATAATAGGCGTTTCTACCTTCCGGTGTGTATGGTGTTTCTATTGGGTTTTTGAGATATGCTTTTTCCCATTTGACGAATCCTAGGCTGGTTACTCCAATTATTAGTCCATTGTGTTTAATAGCTGGAATTTGTGTTGTATATTCTGTATGTCTATTGATTAGGTTATTTACCACATTGGCTGGAGTCCATTGGGCATTTTTTGATTTAAGTGCTTTGTATGCTGTATATTTTAGGGAATCAGCATATTTACTTAATTCTACGTTTACCATAGTTGCCGGCTTGTAGTAGTTGCCTATTCCGGTAATGGCGCTGTTTATTATATTAATTTGGTGTATTAGTTCCTTACCATTAAGTTTGCGTAATTTCTTAATACGTTTTCTTAATTCTTCAATTTTTGCTTTTAAACGTTTGTTGTCTGGTCTGGTGCAAGGTATCCATCCTGTTCTGGATTTACCTGGTATTTGTTTGTAGCGGAATCCTAAAAAGTGGATAGGGCTTTTTCTGATGTTTGTTATTACTGTTTTTTCTGGACTTAATTTCAATTTAAGCTTTGTATCTAAGTATTTTTCAATGCGTTTTTTCCACTTTTCGGCGTTGGCTTTGGTGTTTGTTATTAGTATCCAGTCATCGGCATATCTTACGAGATAGGCGGGTTTGAGATTTGTCTTCTTTAGTGCAATATTTCTGTTAGTGGTGTTGGAGTATTTGAATTTTGTTTTCTTTTCTTCCCATTCTCGTATTATCCATTGGTCAAGTTTATGAAGGTAGACATTGGCTAATAGTGGTGAAATAATTCCGCCTTGTGGTGTGCCTAATTCTGTAGTTTTTAGTTCGTCTAATACTCCGACTTTGAGCATTTTCTTAATTATTATAAGTATTCTTCTGTCATGAATGCCCATGTGCCAAAGTTGTTTTATTAGTTTGGTATGATTAATATTATCGAAACAGCCTTTAATGTCTCCTTCAATTATCCAGTGATATCCTGTTTTGTGGCATATATCTGTTGTTCTTACTAGTGCCATGTGTGCATCTCTCATAGGTCGGAAACCATATGAGTGTTTGAAGAATTGTGCTTCCATGATTGGTTCAATGATTATGCGCAGGATTTCTTGGACAATTCTATCAATGACCGCAGGTATGCCTAATGGTCTTTTTTCGTCTTTTCCTGGTTTGGGTATCCACACTCTTCTAAGTAAGTATGGGTTGTAGTTATCAAGTGCATTTTTGACCATTGTAATGACTTCTGGATATTGTTGCTCTAATATGTCTGGTATGATAACGCCATCGGTTCCCGCTGTTTTACTGCCGTGGTTGGATTTAATATTGTGTATGGCAGTGATGATTGTTATTTCGGATTTTGCTATTTCCAGCAGGTTTTTGAATTTGGGCAATTGGCTTTTATCAATAACCTGCTTAGTTGTTGTGTATAGATAATCCAGGATGGAACGTAGGTTTGATTCAGATTCCAGTTTCGGGTAGACTGATTCGTGAGCCAATGGCATCACTCCTTTCGGAAGATGTCATAGGGTTAGCCAGGTGTGCACAACGGCTTCCCAGTCAGGCTCAATCATAATACCGTCTATTGTTTGACTATGCCCCTTTACTCCACGTTGATTAGACGTTTCATTGCTACTACGGGCTGCTGTCCCCCACATTCACCGGCCATTTCCTACACGGTTAGATTTCATTACCTCAATTAGCTCAATCTTGCAGGGTTCCGTTGTATCGTGTTTCTTAACCTTATATACGACTTTAGCCGCCTGCTATGACCCGGAAGAAAGCCTTTGTCCATGGTTGGAGGACGAGGTACGTTTCCATTACGGAAAACGTCAGTCTTTGTAATTAATAATACATTGACCGTTTCTTCGCACCCTTTGGGTGTAGTAAGGTTCATTTTCCTTACTCGAACTTTTCGAGCCGTACAAACGCAGGTTTCTATGGTAAGTCAGCATGGTCGTTTTATGGTGGCCCGACTATTTCCCTAACCGCTTCTCAGGTCTGGTTTTCGTCGCCTTCACCGAGCTTCGTACCCTGAATCGCTGTCACTATTGAACTATCAAGGCACGTCGGAGTATTAGCCTTTCTACGTCGCCAACCTTCGACGCATTCGGGAATTTCACCCGATGATTCAGAAACACAATTCATCAGATTTACATCTGATACCTATTTTTATTAAGCATTACTGCTTAGGTTGTATAGGAACAACGCGCACATTAATCAGTTCGTTCATTTCCTGAATATCCATGTTGCTTTGCTTGGCGATAATAATACTCAGCAAATTGATACTCTTTTGCAGATCCCTGATCGTAGGCTCCAGCCGTAACAGCAAATACCCCGCTACCACCATTGGTAAGCCATAGTTTGATGCTAACTTAAAAAGTTCTTCCACTATATATCACCTCCATAAAGAGAAAAGGGAGACCAAGAAAATCAGCCCCGTGACAAGGAACAGTATGTCAGCATAAAAGATCACAGTAATCAGGAAAACTGAGAATGTAGGATGGTGGCTGATAACGAAATCTCAATGTTTGAGGCTCCTTTGTCTGCGCCAACGCCTGCTCCTTTAAACGTAAATCGGCTACCATGTATTTATGAGTAGTTTCGATGCTTTCGTGGCCCAGCCAGATAGCAATGGTTGAAATGTCCACCCCAGCCTCCAACAAATGCATTGCCGTTGTATATCGCAGCACATGCGGAGTGATGCGCTTCTGCCGTAACGACGGGCAACTCTTTGAAGCGGTTTTCACCAAGTACGCTAGGCGGTAGGTCACCCCGGAACGCGTGAGTTGTTTCCCTTGCCGACTCGTGAACACGTAATTGTCTTCGTGTATCTCTGTTTCTTTCAGGAATGCCTCCAGGTAATGTTTGGTCGTTTTCCACAGAGGAAGGCTGCGTTCTTTGCGTCCCTTTCCCATCACTCTATTTGGCCTCCCCTCTATACTTCCACAAATACCCCTTAAGCATCGCCTTAAACAACGGCCCGTGGTTGGGTATTTTTAAGTGCAGCAGTTCATGTGCAATGACCTAGATGAATAGTGGTATAATGTCAATAAACTTCAAGTAAAACAAAGGGTTAGGAGGTCTCTATGCCAAACACTGTATTTCTTAATTTAGAAAGGCTGGATTTTGACCGTCGGCTGGATCTGTCACCCATCGAAAAACTTACCACGGTTACCAAATACGATGCCAGCACCGACCAGGAGATACCGGCCAGGGTGCAAAACCAGGATATCGTCATAACCAAAGAATTGCCAGTGGGCAGGGATTTGATTGCGCAGTTCCCTCCCTCAGTGAAACTCATCTGTGAAGCCGGTACCGGTTTTAACAACATC
>NZ_AWQQ01000030.1 GCF_002607855.1 Desulforamulus profundi | reverse complement strand
CCAAAAACAAAATAATTCCCTCTGGGAATTGAAACACTGAATATATTTTCTTTGATATGAATAAACATGWAYCGTCCAAAAACAAAATAATTCCCTCTGGGAATTGAAACCAACCGCCCTGTCCTTTTCGACGGACAAGTCGACGGTGATTAGTCCAAAAACAAAATAATTCCCTCTGGGAATTGAAACTTGACCAATGCCACCATTGCTAGCGGCGTTTTGGCGTGTCCAAAAACAAAATAATTCCCTCTGGGAATGACCAAACCGCTTACTAAAATAAAAAGCGGTTTTTTATTTTTTGAAATTATTCTCCGGTAAAATCTTTGTAGAATGTGAAAGAACAAACCGGGGGCATATTTCAAACATGTTAAAAAAACTTGCATCTGCTGCCAAAAAGTATCTTCTTGCGCCAAAAAGCAGAAATCTATAAGTTTATTGATATAAAACGACAAATATCTACAATATATTTCCGCAAAATAAATAAAGTAAGTGCAGGAAAAACATTGGTTATGACGAAAATTTGTATAAGAATTTTTTGCCAATTAACTGATATTTTCATCAACAGCCGGGAGGTGATCGCTTTGAACCTATTAGATGTTGTAAAAGGGGCGTTATTGCATGATATTGGCAAGTTTATTCAGCGAGGCTGCCATGACGGGCAATCCATGACTCACCAGGAGCACGGTTATCATTGGCTGTCCCAGCAGGGGCTGCCCGGAAATATTTGCGAGTTTGCCGCACGGTACCATGCTGTCGATAAAAATAACCCGAAGCACGACAGAACGGACGCTTTTTACCTGCAGGCGAATGAACTGCTTATTGTTTGCGAGGCTGACAGTCTTTCCTCGGGCGAGCGGTTTGTTAAGGACAAAAGTAAAAGCCGCTGGTGTGGTAATACCCCTCTGATGTCCCCCTTTTCACGGTTGTCGGCTAATCATTCCGGGAACCAAGCAGCTTATCATAACTGCTGGCAATTTCAGGTGCTTGGTACAGCGGAAAACCTGTCTTTTCCTGTTAATTATGAAGAGGCCCTGAACAGCTACCGGGTAGATAATTATAGTAGCTTGTTCAGGGCCTTTGAAGAAGAGTTCCATCAGCTATCTCCCCGGTTCAACGAGAACGCTCTGCTAATGCTGTTAGAAAAATACACCTCCGCCATACCTTCGGAGACGCAGGTGGAAGAGGGGAAGCCCGAAAACCATCCGGATGTATCTTTGTTTGACCATTTGAAAACCACAGGGGCTATAGCAGCCTGCCTTTATCAGTATCTTTCAGAAACATACAGCGAAAGGTTCCGGGAAGAATACTTAAAAGAAGAAATACTGAACAGGTTAGAACCAAGATATTTGCTGGTTGGCGGGGACTTTTCCGGTGTGCAGAAATTTATTTATACCATCAGTTCCAAGGGGGCTTTAAAGACCTTACGAGCCAGGTCCTTCTTCCTGGAATTGCTGACAGAACATGTGGTGTCCAGCCTGTTAAAAGAAATGGGTCTTACCAGAGCAAACGTGGTTTTTTCCGGCGGCGGGCGCCTTTATCTACTGGCACCCAATACCATCTCTGTCAGAAAAGCCCTGGGAGACATAGAGACCAGGGTCAACAGTTATCTCTACAACTCTTTTGACGGCCGGTTATTCCTGGCCCTTGACAAAGTAGAATTTTGCGGCCAGGCTTTGATGGTAAATACCGAAGATAAAAAGATAAAGGAAATAATAAAAAACTGCCGCTCGCAAAACCATCCGCACTGCAGCCTGTGCCGGGAGAGCATGGAGCAGCAAAAAAGACCCGTTGACATGGGTCAAATATGGGGCCTGCTCAGAAGACGTTTGACGGAAAAGAAAAATCGAAAATTTGCCCATATTATTGCGGACAACCCGGAGGTTTTCTGGTCTGTCAGGGAACCCGGGGAGGAAACCTGTGCGGTTTGCCACAGTGAGACCGGTACATTATCGGTCCTGCGTTTGGCGGCAGACGGTGACGGACCTGTCCGTGCCTGTAAACTTTGCAAACAGCTTTATGAACTGGGAGATGAATTGCCCGGGGCAAAATATATTGCAGTTAGCGATGAGAAGCCGGCACAGCTTCCTTACATATGTATTGAAGATTTTTATTATATTATTTGTTTCGGGCAGGAGGACTTAAAAGATTTAAATCCTGTGCGAGTGCTTGTCTTAAATAGCTGGTCAGTTGACGATTATTTGCACCCGGAATCGGTGCAAATGCTTACCGGTAGCTATGCGGCTAAAAAGGGCAGGAGTTATAAAAGTTTTGACGAACTGGCCAGGGATGCTGTAGGAGGAAACAGGATTGGCATTTTGCGCATGGATGTGGACAATCTCGGAACTCTGTTTACCCGGGGGCAACCTTACAAGGCCAGAACATTTTCCAGGTTGTCGGCGCTTTCTCGCAATTTAACAAGGTTTTTTAAATATCACATAAACCAGATATGCCGGGGGAACCTGCCGGCGGGCGATCCCTTTAAACTGGTGCCTGGAGATTCGGGAAGGAATGTAACTATTGTTTATGCCGGCGGGGATGACTTGTTCCTGGTGGGATCGTGGGATGACGTTACTGAGGTGGCCTTTGATATAGAGCGCTGTTTCAAGGACTTTACAGGAAGAAACCCGGACGTTACGATCTCCGGAGGCATCACTGTGCAGGGTCCCAAGTACCCCCTGTACAGATTAGCGGAAATGGCCGGAGAGGCAGAGGAGCAGGCCAAAGCAAACGGCAGGGACAGCATCACCCTGTTTTATTCACCCCGACCGGACTTTCTTAAGGACGGTGTACTTGCCTACACAGGAACTTTTAAATGGCAACAGGCCCGGGGTATGCTGGCGGAAATCCTGCAACCGGCAGTGAACGACCTGGGGGTCTACGATGCCGGAAGCAGGCGGGTTGAATTTATCTTTGGCAAGAGCTTGCTGCACAAACTACTAACAGTATCAGACATCTGGTGGCGGGAAGGAAAGCTCTACCTGCCCAGACTGGTCTACGTTCTGGCCAGGGAAAGTGAGCGCTTGAAAAAATATCAACGGTTTGGACAGTGGGAGAACTGGAAGAACAAAGTTACAAAACTGATAACGTAGCCAGCCTGCGTATTGCAGTAACCTGGCTGGATTTACTAAGCAGGAGGGGAGCAGAAGATGGCGAACGGTAACATTTCCCGTGGCGGCAGTGATTACAACAAAGGCCGAGGGGGTCAGCAGGGCGGACCCGGTGGCCAGGGCAGAGTGGTTGAAAATATTGTTAATGGGATTAGCAGTCTCAAATATTTTAGCGATATGGCTGTGGATAACCTGGTTGAGTATGCAGAGAAGGCTGGCGAGTACCTGTGCCAGATAAATTTAAAGACCAACCAGATCAGAAAATTTCTGGATGCAGTTAAAAAAATTGAGTCCGAGTGCAGCAAAGGTAATTTTGACAGAGATTCTGTCAAGCTGCTTAAACCCAAGCTAGCCTATGCTGCCGGCCGGCAGAAAGAGGTTAAACCGCTGATGCAACTATTGGATCCGGCTATTAATAAAGTAAACTCTATTGATGATTTTAAAAAATTTGCTCGCTTTGTAGAAAGTATTGTGGCCTATCACAAGTTCTACGGTGGCAGAGACTAGTTAAGGGGAAGGAGATGTAGTATGTCTGATCATAAACGTAAGAGACCCCTCAAGGGTAAAATTATTTTAAAGGGCGAAATGGAATGTGTGACGGGCCTGCATATTGGTGCTGCCGGCAATACTCTGGATATTGGCGGGCTGGACGCACCGGTGGTAAGGGACCCGGTTACACGGGAGCCTATGTTCCCGGCAGTTCTCTCAAGGGCAAGATGCGTTCCCTGTTGGAGAGGAAAACCGGTGTACCCTTTGATCGTTACGGGGGTAACGGTGTATACCGCCACGAGTGCACGGACCGCAGTTGTCCGGTTTGCCGGGTCTACGGAGCCACCGGTGGCCGGGAAGGCAGTGATAAGAATATACCGGGTCGCTTAATTGTCCGGGACATGCACATGACACCTGAGAGTGTGGAACTGCTCAGCCGTATAGAAACCGGCTTACAGTATACCGAGTGGAAATTTGAAAACTCCCTGGACCGGGTTACCGCAGCAGCTAACCCACGTCAGTTGGAACGGGTGCCACGGGGAACGAAGTTTAATTTTGAGATCTTATATACGGTAGAGACAGATAATATTGCTGAACTGGAAGAGGATATTACTTATTTGGTACAAATTCTTGGCCTGGTGGAAGATGATACCCTGGGTGGCCACGGTTCCAGGGGTTACGGTAAGGTGCTTTTCCATTTTACCAGTTTTGAAGGACGTTCCCTGGCCTACTACTCGGGCGATAAATCGGCTGTTTTAAGATTTGATGTTAAAACCCCGGAAGAATGTGTGGCTGTGGCAGGTCAAATGGCAGCCTTCTTTGGTTAGGAGGGGGGCGCAGATGACCTGCTGGTTGGTTAAGTTGAATTTTTACTCCCCCCTGCACCTGGGGCAGGATGGAATCGGCATGGAAAAGGTAGATAGTTACCTGCGCTCGGATACCCTGTTTGGCGCCCTTTGTCATGCATTAGCCGCTATATATGGAAGAGATGCGGTGGATGCCCTGCTGCACGACTTTAACACCGGAAGGCCGCCATTTTTACTGACTTCTGCTTTTCCATATTTTAAGGAAACATTTTTTCTTCCCAAACCCTTGGGGCCGGCGCCTGTGTCCCGGGAGAGGATGGAGGATGTCAGCTATTTAAAGGAACTTAATAAGCTGGAATTCCTTTCCCTGGAGGCCTTTGCCCGCTGGGCAAAAGGGAAAAGTGTCAGCCCGACGGAAGTTAAGAAGATTAAAGAAACATATGCCTGCAGCCGCGTTTATCACTTGGTTCCCAGGGTCCAACTGGACAGGGTAACCGCCGCCTCCGGCATCTACTATGCTGGTATGATAGTTTTCAGCCCCGGGGCCGGGCTTTATTGCCTGATAAAATCAGAGAACCAGGAGGTTATTCACGGGTTGGAGGCAGCTTTCCGCTGGCTGGGCGAGACAGGCCTGGGAGGCATGCGCAGCCTGGGCCTTGGTCTTTTTGAACCGGAGTGGCAGAGGGCGGAGGGTAAATGGCAGCTGCTCCTGGAAGATAACAAAAAGGCAAAGACTCGATGTCTGCTATCCCTGTATCATCCATCAGAAAAAGAAATAAATTTATCCCTTAATGGATCATATTACGAAATCATTGAGCGCCGGGGCTGGTCCTCCTCTCCCTTTGCCCCGGGGCAGGTAAAAAGGAAATCATGCCGGATGTTTGCCGAGGGAAGTGTGTTGGATTACTCCCCCGGTGGCTGTCTGGTAAATATAACACCGGAAAAATGGGACGCCGGGCGTCACCGCCTGTACAGGTATGGTTATGCCTTTGCTGTACCGGTGGGGGTGAACTAATTGATAAAAAATATAACCATTAAAACTGTCAGCCCTGTGCATGTCGGCGGAAAAACTCAGGAACTGACGCCGATGGAAGCGGTCGTAACCGGCGGCAACTGTTATGTTGTGGATGAAACCCTGCTGGGTGCAGAGCTTTTGGCTAAAAAGAGGCTGGACAGTTTAGCTGTTGAAATAAGCCGTCAGGGGCCTCGCTTTGAATTGGGGGGTTATCTAAAGGGTCTGGGCTTTTTGAATAAAAACTTTCTGGATAAGGTCAGCATCTATCGCTGCCAGACACCTCTGACCAAGACGCCCGGCCGACTGCGCCCTTTTGTGCGGGATGCCTATGGCCAGCCCTTTGTACCCGGATCTTCCATCAAAGGGTTTATCCGCACGGCAATTATGTACAGCATTCTAAAGAAAATGAAGTCTCAGCAAAGCCATCAGTTTGAACTCTTTGTAGAGTCAATAAAAAGAAAATTAAATGAATACCTGAGAGCAGAGGATTGGCAGCGAAGCAAACCGGCCTTCAAAGACAGCATTAAACGAAACATGGCAGCGCAAATAGAAAATGAACTAATGCAAAAATTTAATCTGCCAGTGCCTGTTTCGGGAGGCAGAGGACCAACCGGACCCAACCGGGATTTCATGAGGGTGCTCAAAGTATCTGATTCCACAGCCCTGTCCAAAGAGGCTCTGACACTGCAGGAGGTTCAAATATTAAGCCTTACCGGTACTGGGAAAGAGGTTTATCTAAAAACCCCGCTCTATGCGGAAGTAATTCCTCCGGGTGCAGAGCTGAGTTTTAGTGTTACCCTTGATGAGCCCCTGCTGGAAACCTTTGCCAGGCAGAATAAGGGCAATGTCCCCTTTGAGAGTCTCCGGGATGTTATGCAAATGATTGAAGATTTTGCTCGTGATATCTGGGGCTATGAAAAGGACTATTGGCAAAAATTAACCGGACCGGGTGTCAGAAACATGAGGGATTTTTACAGCAGTTCACCCGCTGGCTGGCGAATAGGCTGGGGTTCCGGGCTGGTTGGAGCAAGCCTTCTGATGTTGCTCCCCGTAGACCTGGCAAGGGAGATCAGGGACGCTCTGTTTATGCCCAGGGGGGATGCTGCATTTCCTAAATCCCGCCGGGCGGTTATGGAGGATGGCATCCCCCGCTGGCCCCTGGGATGGATGACAGTAATATAACAAAAACCGGAGGTTGTACTTTGCTGTTAAGCTGTGTTGTTAATTTGAAAGTTCATCAAGAGTCTCTGGTGCCACCTTCAATGGGTCAGTTATTACATGCCTTTTTTCTGGACAGGGTACGCAGGTTGGCTGAAGAACGGGCAGAGGACCTGCACCGGGCAGAGGAAATAAAGCCTTTTACCGTTTCTCCCTGTGGGGAAGGGTTACATACCAGGATAATCGGTGGCGACTGTATCCCGGTGAGACATATTCCTTCCGGGTAACCAGTATAGACAAGGAATTGTCCCTATGGTTAGTTGAGGAATGGGCTCCTTCTTTGAAGGAGGAGGTTGTCCTGGCGGGAGCTTCTTTCCAGGTTGCAGGTATCACCGTAAAACCTGAAGAGCACGCTTGGGCAGGTATGACTGCCTTTGAAGAAATTTATAACCGCTATATAGACTGCCAGGTAGATAAGAAGGTGGGCATATATTTTCACTCTCCAACTACCTTCAGGGTAAGAGGAAACAACTACCCCCTGCCCGATCCCAGAAAAGTATTTCTAAACCTGTTAAATAAGTGGAATATGTACTCACCTGTGCATCTAGGAGACTGTTGAAAAACTCCAAACAATAATAACCAAAAATAGATATTTTTAGCATAATAGGAAGGAAAATAGAGATATTTGTAGAAATAAATACCTATCATCAGATAGGGAGTGCTAATTTAATATGTTAAAGCAAAAAGGACGTCAATTATCTATAACCGACATTGATGTATTAGAGCAATGGAGTAACAGACCCCTTGTTTCTGAAAACAGCA
>NZ_AWQQ01000029.1 GCF_002607855.1 Desulforamulus profundi | reverse complement strand
GAACGGGTGCGTGAAATATCGGTACATTAGTGGTGGAAGGAAAAGTTATCAACATTTATGGTCAACTTTCTTTTGCAGTAGTATTGCATGGGAAAAATTTACTTAATTACCAGTTAATAAATGGTTTTAATGGTAATATTTTTCTTATAAAATACACAAAGGAGGGAGAAAAACCACCTTAAACAAGTTCAAAAAAATGTCTTGACATCTTTAGCCACCATAGGAGATGCAAAGGACAGCATTTTGAAAATTTATGAGTCCTTTAATGAAATGCTGGAACGCGTCACCACACGGGAAAAACATCTATTAAGCCAAGTGGAAGAACTAAATAAAAAAGAAACCCATTTGCGTCACGCTATCCAGCGAGAAAAAACACGAGGTGAACAGTTGCGTAAAATCCTCGCTTTAACTGATATTATTTTTAACATTGGCAGTGAACAGGAAATCTATAACGCAGCGGTTAATATCCTGCATAAACTCTACCCGAATGCTGTAATACGACTGCTATGTGTGAGTAACAGACGTACCAAAATGGAGGTAAAAGCCGCTTGTGGGCCAACAAATATTAATGCTGAACGGTGCTGTATAACTCCCACTGAGTGCCTGGCTGTAAAAACCGGAAAATCTCTCGTTAACCCCTCTCGAAGCCAGGGTATTTTTTGCCACCGTCTGACCTCTTATGCAGAAGTGCGCAGCCATATCTGCATTCCCTTATTCTCAGAAGGAAATATTTTTGGCTGTCTTAGCTTGTTTGCGGAACAAGAAAACTCATTTTTTGACGCATATAAGGTTGAAATCATCAATCTGTTCGCCAACCTTATAGGGATTAGCATTGCCAATACACGCTTGGTTAACATGGCCCAAAAAGAATCTTTCACCGACCACCTCACCGGCTTACCCAATCGCCGCTATGCCTTTAATGTACTGCAGCAAGAACTGGAACGGGCCAAACGTTACGGCGGTGTTTTTTCTGTGGCATTGATAGATATTGATAAATTTAAGGTCGTAAATGATACTTACGGACATGATGAAGGCGACCGGGTGCTGGTACTGTTGGCCGATGTTGCCCGCCGCTGCTTCAGAAAGTCTGATGTAACTGCCCGGTTTGGCGGGGAAGAATTTCTAATTATTATGCCGGAGACAATTGTAGAAGCCAGTTTGCAGGTAATCAACCGATTTCGCGCCACCTTTAACGAAGCAACCCTGTCAGGCATGCTGAAAGCCAGTAATATTACGGTAAGCGCAGGAATAGCCCAGTACCCGGCAGACGGGCAAGATTTGGCTACCCTGCTGAAAACCGCGGACAGCCGCCTTTACAAAGCCAAAGAATCGGGCCGCAACCGGGCAGTTTGGTCTAACGAACAGTAGCAAATACAGATGTCCAACATTAAGTTAACCTCTAATTCATCTTTTATAGATGTTGGGCATATTGATGGGATGATCCTCAATGCCAGGCAGAATTCATACAAATTGCAGGTTGGATTAAAGCTGAACCGTATTTTTCCTTGATCCTGCCCTTTTTGGAACAACGGTTCCGAGAAAAAAACCACGGCTTTAGCCGTGGTTTGATGTCAGTACGGACGACCGCGTTTCCCTTTTTTACCCGGCGCTTAAAGGCATCATTGCCGATGCTGTCAGAACGCCACCCCGGGGAAGCTGTCCCTGACGATTTTTTTGACTTTTTCCTGTCCTATTTCTTTAGTGTCAACTAATTTTAACGCATCGTTAGGACATGCTTCCACACAGGCCGGTTGTCCCTCCGCTCCTTTTCTTTCTACGCAAAGCGTACACTTAGTTGCAGCTGCATGTTTTTCCGGTATGTAAACCGCCCCGAAGGACATATGATTGAGCAGCTGTGGCATCCTATGCAGCGCTGCTTGTTAATAACTTTTATCCCTTCTTCGTTTACATTTATGGCGTTTACCGGACATATTTTTACACAAGGAGCATCTTCACATTGCCTGCAGACGGCCTGAGCCATTAGGGGATAATTTTTATCTTCCAAAAGAACATATAATATACTTATGTTAGGGCTCAGCGTCATACCGGATTCTAAAATTTCCCAGTAAGGCAGGCTTCCGTTGGCATCGGCGCAGGCCTCTTCGCAACACCGGCAGCCGAGGCACTTTTTTACGTCTGCCAGGATATATTTTGTGCCGTTTTTGGTATCCATATCTTCATTCCTCCAATAACTTTTTAGTTAGATACCGAGCACTTTACGTCTTTCCATTATGGTATTTTCCATGGCATCGGCTCCGAGGATGGGATCGGCCTCTATCATAAATCTTGCGCCGGTCATATCTTTTAATTTTGCGGTAAGAAGTTCCGCTATTAATTTGCTTCCTGTCACAAAAGGCGGTGTTCCGAGAAGCAGGTCCAGACCGAGAACAACACCGAAGGTTCCATCAGCTAAAGCCTGTTCTTCAAGCCATTGAGGGGCAGAAGCAACTATAGGAATTTTAGGAATATCAACATTTAATTCCTCAGCAATTTCCTCTGCTATGATGTGTATTCTTCCTATAGAAAGGCAGGGACCTACATTCAATACTGGCGGTATGTTTAACTTGCGGCAGACTTCCTTGAGCATGGGACCTGCCAGTTCGATGCTTTCCAGTCCGTAAAGTCCGACATTCTCAAGATCTCCGCCTACACACCCGCAGCCGAGCACCAATATATCCCTTTTAATAAGCTCTTTGGTCAATTCCACGCCATATACGCCGTGACCTTTGGCGGCCATGTTGGAACATCCTACAACGCCTGCCACACCTTTGATATCACCTTTTACTATTAAATCAATAAGGGGTCTCCATGAACCACCCAGCGCAGCCTTGATGCTGTCCTCACAGAATCCTGTAAGGGCCGGTGTTTTTTCGGCTGGAATGTCGATTTTAACCTTTTCGCGCCTGTTTTTGTAAGACTTTATGGCTTCTTCAAGGACGATAGAAGCGTATTCATCGGCTTTCTCAGGCTTGAATTGATAGAGATCCGCCCCTACCTTTTTACCTGCATCGTCAAGGCATATTTGCTTTACCAGATATTCCTGGCAGATCGGTTCAATACCCGGCAGAGTACAGTTGAATTCTGAGAATACAAGATCGATGGCTCCGGTTCCCAAAACATATTCCGAAGTGAAATTGTTGCCAACGTACCCGCCAAAAGCACTATTTTTATCGCAAGCACATCTCATTTCATAGTCCTGCCCAACACAGGTTACACCGTAGATCTTAAAGCCTTTAGCTCCCGCTTCCTGAGCCTTCATAATCCATTCTTTACTACCTGCCAGCTCCATGATACGGTTGGAAACGACCTGTTGGTGCCCTCCTATGGTAGCAAGGTTAATGTAATCACGGTCGATGACACCGAAATTAGCATATGTCTCAGCGATTTTAGGCGTTCCGAGCAATATATCCTGCATTATGCAGGTCAATTCAAGGCCGTATATACCGGTAATGATACCGAGTCTTAAACAGTGCAGCGCCATATCAATGGGATCGCTGTTTAAGTTGGTTGACGTTTTGGTGAGCGCCGCAATGATTTCTTCGTTGATACCTCCGGGCATTATGTTAAGTTTTTGCCATGTCGCAACCTTGCCGGGAGAGAGAGTTTTGCAACAAGTTCGACTTTTTCCGTATAGGGTTTGGAAAGGTCTTGTAGAACCTTGGTAGCAAATTCATAAGCGATTTCTTTTACGCCCTTGCTGATATTGATGCCTATCTTTTTAGCATATCTTCTGAGCTTTTCTTCATCTTTAATAATATAAGGAGACTTACCTTCAGCGGCGGAAAGCAGTGTCATGGCCGTATTGCGGCAATGGTGGACATAGCAAGAAGCACCGGCCGCTATTGCCCTCAAAAGATTGCGTGCAACTATGCTGTCTGCAGTGGCGCCGCAAATACCTACCGGTTGAGTGGGAGTTATCCTGCAGGGACCGTTGGAACACAACCGGCAGCAGATACCTTTGTAGCCGAAACCGCATTTTGAATCACGTTTTTCCCAGCGTTTTATGGCCGTACTAACAAAATCAGGCTTGCGGGAAAGTTCATCAATGACTTTTTCCGCAGAATAGATGTAGTTATCGCTCATATTATCACAACTCCTTTTTTGTTTTAAAAATTAGAATTTAAGTGGCATCCTGCTTATAAACTGGTTAATAAATTAAATAACAGGTTTACCTTTTTAGAGCGGACAAAACAATATCAATCAAATCACCCCCTTGTCCCATTTACGAAATCGATATTTTTAGCAGAGCCTGCCAATCTGTGAGTTGCTGCGAAAAAAAGAACTGACCGGCATTCGGCTAAAGTCCGGAAGTGAACTGGATTTTTGAGCAAGATAAGTATACAGCAAAATGATTTCAGATTAGCTCCTTGGTATATAACTAGTGTGAAGCAGGTGATGAGATTTTTCTCCCAGGGGCTCTTTTAAGAACTCTTCGTATATTTTTTTTATGCTGGGATTTTCGTGTGATTTCCTAAAAGGCAAGTTCTTATCATGCTGATAAATCGCCCTTTTCCTGGCTTCATAGGCTTTAAAATTGTCAGTCGTTATCACGACCTTGGGCTGACCTCCCCCGCTGATACATCCTGCAGGGCATGCCATAACTTCCATAAAATCGAAATCGGCCTTGCCTTCTTTTACCTGCTCCAACAGCGGTCTAGCGTTTTTTAATCCCGCTACTATCACAACCCTAAATTCCCGGTCTCCTATTTTTATATTCTGTCTTTTTACCCCTGTGCCGATTCTTACTTCCTCTATATCAACTTTAGGAATAGTGTTTCTCGTTATAAACTCGTATCCTGTCCTTAAGGCGGCTTCCATAACGCCCCCTGCGGCACCGAATATGGCGCCGGCTCCCGTATAATCACCGAGAGGTGCATCAAAATTTTCCTCCGGCAGGGCTTTGAAATCTATTCCTGCCTCCTTTATCAAATATGCCAGTTCTCTTGTGGTAAGCACCGCATCCACGTCCCTGTAACCGCTGTCTTCCATTTCCGGTCTCTGGCATTCAAATTTTTTAGCGGTACAGGGCATCACAGACACCGTATAGACGCACCCGGGATCAACATTGTCAATCTTAGCACCATAAGTTTTCATTAATGCACCCTGCATCTGGTGAGGAGATTTACATGTTGATAGATGAGGTATCAACGCGGGGTAAAAATATTCCACATACTTTACCCAGGCAGGACAGCAGGAAGTAAACATAGGAAGCGTGGCGCCTTCCGACATCCTTTTAATTAGTTCGCTGACTTCCTCAATTATCGTCATATCCGCTCCAAAATTGGTATCATAAACCCTGTCAAACCCCAGCCTTCTCAAAGCTGCCGCCATCTTTCCCGGCGTAACAGTACCATATGCCAAACCGAAATCTTCACCGATAGACACCCTTACCGACGGTGCACACTGAACCATTTTAAACAAACTCTTATCCCGAAGTTTTTCTTTGACTAAAGGTGCATGCCCAATGTTGTAGGCGGCAAAAAGAGGCTCCTTAACGCTGGACAGCATATTTCTTTCCTTTTTTTTCTTTTTTATACAGAGATTGTCTTTTGCGTGGTTCGAAACAAAGGCATTGCAAATCTGTATGCACTGACCGCAGAACACGCACTTATTGGCATCTATCGCCTGCGGCTTTCCGTATTCACCGCTTATTGCATCAGCGGGGCATACCTCCTTGCACCTTTCACAACCGGTGCATAAATCCTGATCGATATATACAACCTGCACGTCTTTTCCCCCTTTCTAAAAAATTCCTGCTGCGTTCATAAAACTCTTCAATGCGGCAATATTTTTCTCTTTTTTCAGCAGTGTAGTGTTTACCAGTTTTAAAGCCTTTTCAGGGCACACTTCAACACATGCAGGTCCTTCCGTTCTCCCCGCGCACAGGTCGCATTTTATCGCCTTTATATGCTGTTTTTCCGTTTCGACGTTTACATAAACAGGTACCAGGTCGATAGCGCCGAAAGGACAGGCAGTAACACAGTTTTTGCATCCTATGTAGTTTTGGTATTCTATACATTTTTCCTCATTGATTATTATTCGGCCGTCAATTTCTGAGATTATTCCCGCGGGACAGCTTTTGGCGCAGGGTGCATTATCGCATTGTCTGCACTGAATAGGCACCGTAGCCTCCGGTGTTCTGACCAAAAACAGCCTCGGCATAACGGGTGATGTGATGCAGCCCACTGTAAGCTTATTCCCGCTGTGGACGGCAAAGCATGCCATTTCACAGCTTCTACAGCCGATACACTTCTCCGGGTCTGCAAAAACAAAAGCATTAAGACCCTCTTTCATACTTGTTCTCCCCCTTAAAGTTAGGACTATTTCTTCCCGCACTATAAAGTATACAAAACTAGTATACTTTTAATGCTAAAAAATCGTGCTTCCCTTCCAACATCAAGTTTTTCAGAATACCAAACAGAACCGCAAGCCCCCCTAAATTTTATAAGAGACCGGATCACTTTTTGCGAAAATTCCACGGCTCGACTAAACTTTCATTAATTTACCTCTCTGCGGGTTAAAGTATACTAAAAAAGTATACTATTCTTTATGTTTTTTATGGTAAATAGAAACAACATGGCTGTCAAGTGTTTTTATAAATTTTTAAGAAATCTGGATTTATCTTCCAACTCTGGGTAAGGAACAGTCCTGCCGCACCCAGTCAATGGTCTTAATCTCCGCACTCGAAAACGGCTCAGTACCAAGGCTGGCGTTTTGCCGGAAGTAACCCACCGCATCACCAAAATCGCTGGCGCTGTAAAGCCTGTTCTTTAAGCAATAGTGAAGCGCTCTTTCAATTACTGACTTATCCATATCCTGGAGCGTGCTTTGGATAAGCTGCAGCTGGTCTCTTACGTACCGGGGTTTGGCGGAAC
>NZ_AWQQ01000028.1 GCF_002607855.1 Desulforamulus profundi | reverse complement strand
AAGGTGAAGCAGACCACCTGGATGATTTAACTTACGACCCGATAATAGCCTAGGAATTACATCATTTGTAAAAATGTGGATTAAAGGACTACCTCTTAAGTGGTTGTTCCTTTAGCATAAAGTAAAATGGGTTAATTGGTGTATACACCCAAATAATTACAAAATTATACAATTATATCTTCCAATTATTACCTTTTAATTTATGCGAAAGTTTTATGCAACGCTAGTGATTTGATGTGGAAAAGAAACTCCAGCCCGAAAACAAAATTATGGATTGGCATGAAATACGGGAACTGGCTGAGGCTGGCTTTACCATCGGCGCCCATACGGTGGCCACCCCCACCTGGCGGAAGTGCCGCCGGAAGTGGCCCGTCACCAGATCGAAGAATTCAAGCGCGCCCTGGAGTATGGCCTGAAAAAGCCTGTCGAATTTTTTGCCTACCCCCACGGCAGCTACAACGACACCGTGGCGGATCTTGCCGGCTACCGAGCAGCCGTCACCACCGAACTGGGTCTTGCCAAAGCTGACTCAAACCCCTTCAAACTCCGCCGCATCCGTGTAACCGGCCATTACAACAACGAGAAATTTATTGAAGAACTGTATAAGTACTAGCCTCTTGCATTGTTGACCACCCGGTCAACGATTTTTTTTGTTCCCAAATCTGACCAATATATTCATAAAGGTACTGGCATTATGTGGGATTAATAACGGTTTGGTAGATTGTGAAACCTTTTCTTTCATAAAATTATCGATATATGTCGAAAAAGCAAGGCTTGTATACAAAAGAAATTTCCTTTTTTTGCGCTTTTGGTAGGTTTTTTTGGCCATAACATCGAAAGTCGAATATAAAAACAAATGTCATAGCTAACCAACCACTGTAAGCAGTCCTTGTAAACTTACATGGTTTCCTTTAAAGTTGCTCTGATTTTATATACAAGTAAAACTGCCTTATAAATAAGGTGTTTTTTCAACCTGGAAAATAGGAAAAATATCCCAACAACTAGGGCCATATGCCTGATGTTCAATAGCATAGAGAATTTTATCCTCCTAGGAGACTGTTGAAAAACTTCAAACAATAATAACCAAAATTAGATATCTTTAGCATAACAGGAAGGAAAATGGAGATATTTGTAGGAATAAATACCTATCATTAGATAGGGAGTGCTAATTTAATATGTTAAAGCAAAAAGGACGTCAATTATCTATAACCGACATTGATGTATTAGAGCAATGGAGTAACAGACCCCTTGTTTCTGAAAACAGCATCTATTATGCCCTTG
>NZ_AWQQ01000027.1 GCF_002607855.1 Desulforamulus profundi | reverse complement strand
TCCAATATTCACCTCGGGGGTGCTACATGAAAAAGTTGAAAAACAAAACCAAAAATAAGAACGACGATAAGCAAACTATTCTTTGTTATTGAACAAGGTAACGAGGACTGAACCACTCATTACGGTCTGGCTCTCATAGGTGCKTTACTGGCTAACACCAAGTTAAAAACACGCCTAAACAAAACAATGGCTACTGAGCAAAARAATCCCCATATCTCTATATGGAGCGTTGCTATTGCCTACATTGGCTTGKTGTGCCAGRGTAAGAGTGACTTTGACCATATAGAACCGTTCCGAGAAGATAAWTTTTTCTCCATCTCATTACAGGAGTTATGCAGTATCAGGAAAATAGTTCCAACTCCATAACCCCAGTTTCAAATATTGCGGCCAGAATTTATCAATAAGACTTGAAAAACGCTCGGTTGCCGTGTCAAAATAGACTTGGATCAACTGCTCACAGCAGCGGATCCGACAGCTGGCGTTGAAAAAGTACCTTACCAYTTYGMWKWGGGAWSKKGCATGATTAACCAGRCCRCWAATGTAGGCAAAAGCTAGAAGCCAGGCYGGAGTCCCGGAGTGYTTGCGTATTCCGGACTGGGAAAACAGCAGAGACAGGTCAAACAAATCCCAGATTGACTTAAGGACCGGTATTCCGGCACCTTGACCATGATCCTTTTTCTCGAAAGTCGGTTTACATAGTTCCTTCATTCGTATCACCCATATCACCAGAGTGATGGTAGAAAGTACCATCCAAAGCGATTATGGGGGACTTCCAGAAATGTCAAGTCTTTTTGCCAGTTATCAGAGTCTTTTTAAAAAAAACTTTTTGGGGTTATGAATTTCCATTTATTCCCATCAAGTGCATAACTCCTGTTATTAACGGAAAAAAAGATTATTCAGAGCAATGAGGATCAAAACTAAGACAAGAGAGATCTACCGGCACAGACATGGAGGGATCAGATTGGGTTACTCTCTCTGGCGTAAAGTGATTGCCAGTTTACTATGCATTTTTCTGCTAACCATTGGACCCCCGGCCCAGGCAGCCGGGACGGAGGATGCCGTCCGGGCGGAAAGGGTTGTATTGGTCCTGATTGACAAAATAAACGTTCAGGATTACGAAGGCACCCAATTAGCCAACATAAAAGCTTTAGCCAACCGGGGTTCCACGGGGCTGCTGAACAATAATACCGGCGCCGGCATTTATTCGGAACATACCTATCCCACCATTGGCGGCGGAGCCCACCTGATTGGTGCCGGGGAAGCCTTCAATGGTTTTAATGCTTATGAACAAGTTACGGGCACTTCGGCCGCTAAGGAATACCATCGCCGGACCGGCTGGCAGGCCCCGGAGGGGTCCGTCCTTCAGTTGGCCATTGGCAAGTTGACCCGTACCAATGAAGCCCTGCCTTACCCTGCGATACCCGGCGCCCTGGGCCAGGCCCTGCAGGAAGCGGGAAGGAAAACCGCAGTCATCGGCAACGCCGACACCGCCGGGATTCACAGAAGGTTGGCCACCACCATCACCATGGATAAACAGGGTTTGACGGCTATGGGATGTGTAGATGAAACAGTCCTGCTGCAGGACCAGGCCGTTCTTGGTTCCTATCGCACCAATTTTGCCAGGGTATTAAAAAAGTTTAACGAATACCGGCATAACGGCGCATCTTTTATTGTTATTGAAACAGGAGATGCCACCAGAATCTATGAAGAAAAGGACAAAGGCACCGATTTCACCTATGCCAGGCAAAGGGCCGATGTCCTTAGTGGGATCGACAGGTTTGTGGGTGATTTAGCAGATGAAATGGATTTTTCCAGGGAAGTTTTGCTGGTGGTTACCCCCACCCCTACAACTGAGGCGGTCAAGGAAAATAACAGTTTAACTCCCATCATTGCCGTGGGGCCGGGTTTTCAACCGGGCTCCCTGTTAACCTCCGGCACCACAAAGAGGGACGGCATTGTCATGAACACCGATATCGCTCCCACCGTTCTCAGATACCTGGGGTTGGAGCCGGTGGTTAGCATGTCGGGACGCCCACTCCTGGTGTCCGGTTTAAAGTTACAGGAAACCGGCTTAAATTATCTGAGCACTTTAAACAAGCAGCTGGTTACAACCTACCAGGCCAGACCTCCGCTGCAGTCAGCCTATGTTTTGCTGCAGCTGATTGTGTTGTTTACGGCCATGTACGGCATCTTCTTCAGGCGGCATATGGCGGAGCTTATCAAACCTTTCCTGCTGGTGGTTATGGCGGTTCCCCTGGCCGAACTCTTAATGCCGCTGTTACCCCGGCATTCGGTGGCAGTGATGGCCGTCATGCTCGTTATCACCACTCTGGTGGTTGCGGGTGCGGCGATCCTAGTTAACAGAAAGCTGGGATTAGATCCCTTTATCTTTATCTGCATCGCCAGTGCGGGAACCATTTTAACCGACCTCCTAAATGCGTCTTATTTACAGAAACAGTCCCTGTTGGGGTATGACCCCATTGTGGGGGCCAGGTTCTATGGCATCGGCAATGAGTACATGGGGGTCTTAATTGGTTCCATCATCATTGGCACCACCGCTCCATTCAATACTGGGCCAAATGGCGCCGGCCACTTATTGCAGCCAGCGGTTTGCTGTTCCTTTTTACCGTGTATGCCATGGCAGCGCCCAACATCGGGACCAATGTGGGGGGCACCATCGCGGCCGCCTCTGCCCTGCTGGTGACATTTCTTTTGCTGATGGGCGTTCGTTTCCGGTTCCGCACCGTCATGCTGGTAGCCTTGCTGGTGGTGGTGGCGGTCCTTGGTTTTATCGCCTTTGATCTTTCCAGGCCGCCGGATTTGCGTTCACACATGGGAACACTGCGTCCCTCGTCTTAAATGCAGGACCCGGCCAGGCATTGGAGATCATCCAGCGGAAATGGGCCATGAATATGAAACTGCTGCGCTATACCGTCTGGAGCAGGATACTGCTGGCCAGCCTGGCGGTCCTGGCCCTATTGTTTTACCGGCCCAGGGGTGTAATGGAAAATATCCGGTTAAAATACCCTTACCTGTTTAAAGGTTTTATCGGGGTGGTTACCGGCGCCCTGGTTGCTTTCGCCTTTAACGATTCCGGTGTTGTGGCTGCGGCCACCACCATGATTTTTGGCGCCCCGCCGCTGGTTTACCTGGTGTTATCGGAACAAAGGCCGGACAACAAGCATACCATTTAGTAAAACCTGCTTTCGGTTAAAGAACTTCCTTAAGTAATTTTTGATGAACAGGCATGACCCTGGGATACTATAATAATTGAATATAGGGGTGCAGGAGTGAGAAAAACCCTTAAATTGTGGCAGAATATTTAGTTAAATTCATAAATCACGTGAATAAAGTTGCAAATAAATATATTCGCCAATTAGAGGCAAAATTTGCGTAAAATTTTATTGACAAGGAAAAAGTTTATGCTAAAATTGATTTTGGTTGGAATTAGCCAGCCCGGAAAAAATGGTAAATGGGCTTGTTAGTTCCAACATTTTATTAATTAAAGGAGGAGGATAACTATAATGAAACCTTTGGGCCGCCATGTCTTGGCTGAAATCTATGGCTGTGATTTTGAAGTCCTCAATGATGTGAAGAAGGTTGAGGAAATTATGGTTAACGCAGCACTGGAAACGGGGGCTGAGGTCCGCTAAGTCGTATTCCACAAGTTTAGCCCACAGGGTGTTAGTGGCGTTGTAGTCATCAGTGAAAGCCACCTTGCCATTCATACATGGCCTGAATTAGGCTATGCTGCGGTCGATGTATTCACCTGCGGGGATACAGTGAATCCCTGGGATGCATGCAACTTCTTAACCAGAGAATTTGGTGCTAAGGATATGGCTGCTCAGGAGACTAAGAGAGGAATCCTGCCTGGAATGGCGCCGCGTATGGTGGCCGTAAACTCATAGGAGGGATATTTATTAGTACCAAGAGTAGTAGGAACTGACGAGCCTGGCTCATCGGAAAGATGGAGCGAGGCTCGTTAGTTTTTTTGTGCCTTTTTTCAGGCCCTGAAGGGAGGAAATTTGTTAAGCTTAACGAAATAATAATAAGTTAACCGCCAAAAAGGGGGCTTTTTGATGTCAGGCGACGTTTTTGCAAGCATCAGAGAAGATATTCAGATTATTCATAATACGATTAAAAGTCAGTTATCTATTAAAGCCGGGCATGTAGATGAGTATGCGCATGTGGAATTTTCCCCGATGGAAAATTTTATTCGCCCAGCGGTGGTTTTGATTGCGGCCGGATTATACAACTGCAGGTCTCCTAAGGTGATTTCCCTTGGTGCCATTGTGCAGTTTATTTTTATGGCTTCCCATATTCATAAGCAGATACCGGAAACCTCCGTCCAGTCTCGCCTGGGGGACCCCCGGGACGGCACCCAATTTCCTGTCCTGGTGGGGGATTACCTTTACGGCAAATTTTTTACCACCCTCTGTGATGCTGAACTTTTGCGCTTCCTGCGCCCCCTGGCCGAAATCATTGGCTTTATGCATGAGGGCGGCATCCTGCACAAAAAAAGCCTGCACAAGTTAGAAGACAATAACCAACTGGTTAATGACATAGTACGATTGGAAACAGCGGAATTAATGGCCGGCGCCGCCCGTTTGGCGGGGGACCTGGCCGGGGCTCCGGAAGAAGACCGGGAATCCCTTTACGAGTTTGGGGTAAATCTGGGTATGGTGTACGGTCTCCTGCAAAGGAACCGTTTAAACGTTCAGAGTATGAAATACTTCGATCAAGCCTTAATGGCTCTGGACAAGTTGCCCAACCGTCCGGAAAAAGCCATGTTGAATTATCTTGTGCATGCTTTGCGTTTAACGGAAGAGGACGTTCGTAAGGTCGTGTAAAGAAGGGAGAACTACCGTCTTGCAGCAGTACAACGGGAAAAGCAAAGAAGAGTTTGTGCACGGGGTGTTTTCCACCATCGCACACCGCTACGATCTGATGAATACCACCCTGAGCTTTAACAGGGACAAATACTGGAGACGTTTTGCCGTATCGCAAACCGGTTTGCAGCCAGGAGGGACCGCCCTGGATGTAGCCTGCGGCACGGGCATGTTGTCCATTGAGCTGGCCAAGGCCGCAGGGACCTCCGGCCGGGTGACCGGGCTGGATTTTTGCGAGAACATGTTGGCCCAGGCTGTTCGCAACATTGAAAAAACACCTTATAAAAATAACATTGAGCTAATCCAGGGCAACGCCATGGCCTTGCCCTTTGCGGATAATACCTTTGATTGTGCCACCATCGGTTTTGCTTTGAGAAACGTTCCTGATGTAGAAGGCTGTATCGCAGAAATGAGGCGGGTGGTAAAGCCGGGGGGAAGGGTGGTTTCCCTGGAACTGGCCAAACCCAGAGCTCCGGTCTTTAAGCAGCTTTACTACCTGTACTTTGAACAACTGGTACCCCTGCTGGGGAAATTGGGCGTGGGGAAGGACGGCCCGTACCAGTGGCTGCCCAATTCGCTGAAAATTTTCCCTCACCAGTCCGCAATCAAAGACATCTTCACCAAAGTGGGGCTCAAAGACGCCGTCTATCACGAGCTCACCGGCGGCATTGTGGCCGTTCACGTTGGCATCAAGTGAGAAGAGAGATGTGGGAAGTGAGAAATTTTTCATTTAAGGTCCAAAAAAGTCCCTCTATAAATATTCAGTCTAGGGATGGTGCATAGAACGTGGCGTATCAGGACTTAAGAGATTACTTGAAAACCCTTGAAAACAAAGGCTTATTGAAGAGAATTAAAACTGAGGTCAGTGTGGACCTGGAAATTACTGAAATTACGGACCGGATTTGCAAAATGGGCGGCCCTGCACTGCTGTTTGAAAATGTGAAGGGCTACCCGATGCCGGTGGTCACCAACCTGATGGGGTCCCTGGAACATATGAAAACGGCCCTGCAGGTGAAAGAACTGGACGACATCGGCAGGGAAATGATGGAATTTCTGCAGCCGCCCGAACTTCCCACCAGCTTCATGGACAAGCTGAAAGCTTTGCCCAAGCTGGCACAGCTTTCTTCCTTTATACCGAAAACCGTCCGTACTGGCCCTTGCAAGGAAGTGGTTGTCAGGGACAAGCCTTCTCTGGCTTCGCTGCCGGTTCTCAAGTGCTGGCCCCTGGACGGTGGCCCCTTTATTACATTGCCCCTGGTGTTTACCAAAGACCCGGACACCGGCCGGAGAAATGTCGGCATGTACCGCATGCAGGTTTATGATGAAGTAACCACCGGCATGCACTGGCACAAGCATAAAGATGGCGCCGAAAACCACCGCAAACAAAAGCAAAAAAAGCAGCGCCTGGAAGTGGCTGTGGCCCTGGGGACCGACCCGGCCTGTATTTTCTCTGCCATTGCGCCGATGCCGCCGGGCATTGATGAAATGCTGCTGGCCGGCTTTATCCGCAAGGAACCGGTGGAAATGGTCAAATGTGAAACCGTTGACATCGAAGTGCCGGCCCGGGCTGAAATTATTCTGGAGGGCTATGTGGACCATGAGGAAACCCGCTGGGAGGGTCCCTTTGGCGACCACACCGGCTATTATTCCCTGGCGGACTACTACCCGGTCTTTCACTTAACCTGCATTACTCATCGCAGGGACCCCATTTACCCGGCCACCATCGTAGGCAAACCACCCATTGAAGATAACTTTATCGGCAAGGCCATCGAGAGAACCTTTTTGCCCCTGCTGCGGCTGCAGCTGCCCGAAGTGGTGGACATGAACATGCCGCCGGAGGGCGTTTTCCACAACTGTGTCATTGTTTCGATAAAAAAGCGTTATCCCGGTCATGCCAAAAAAGTTATGAATGCCCTGTGGGGGATGGGTCAGATGATGTTTGCCAAGCTGATCATCGTAGTGGATGACCATGTGGATGTCCAGAATCCCTCTGAAGTGGCCTGGCGGGTTTTCAACAACATTGACGCCCGGCGGGATGTCATGATTGTGGACGGACCCCTGGATGCCCTGGACCATTCCTCTCCCATGCCCTACTACGGCGCCAAGATGGGCATTGATGCAACCAGGAAATGGCCCGCCGAAGGACATACCCGGGAGTGGCCCGGTGACATCGTGATGAGTGAAGACATCAAGTCCCTGGTGGACAGGAAGTGGAAAAGCTATGGCTTCTAAATTTAGGGTCTTTCTCGAAATGATTAAGTTTGAACATACCATTTTTGCTTTACCCTTTGCCTACATCGGGGCGCTGCTGACCGAACAGCAGATTCCCTCGCTGCATGATTTCCTCTGGATCACCCTGGCCATGGTGGGCGCGCGGACGGCGGCCATGTCCTTTAACCGGCTGGTGGACCGGCATATTGATGCCAAAAACCCTCGCACGGCGGCCAGAGCGCTGCCTAGGGGCCTGCTGGGAGTGACCGAGGTATGGGTTTACGTGTTTGTATCCTTCGGCCTGCTGGCCGTGTCTGCCTATAATCTGAGCCCCCTGGCTTTTAAACTGTTCCCGGTGGCGGTCTTTGCCCTTAGTTTTTATTCATTTACCAAGCGATTTACCTGGACCTGTCATTTTTGGTGCGGCATCGCCCTGGGGTTGGCTCCCCTGGGAGCCTGGGTGGCCATCACCGGCAGCTTTCACCCGGCCCCGGTCCTGCTGGGGGTGGGTGTCTTGCTCTGGGTAGCGGGTTTTGACATCATTTACGCCTGTGATGACTTCAACTTTGACCGGCGGGAGGGCATTTTTTCCATTCCGGCCCGGTTTGGCATTAAGAATGCCCTGAAAATTTCAACCCTTGTGCATGTTTTAGCCCCCCTCTGTTTCCTGGGGGTAGGCGTTATGCTACATTTAGGTTTGTTTTATTTTATTGGTGTTGCCATTGCCACCGGCCTGCTGGTCTACCAGCATATTCTGGTTACACCCGAAGACCTTTCAAAAACCGGACTTGCCTTCTTTAATTTAAACGGAACCCTGAGTGTCGTGATGTTTGCCTGCACAATGGCAGACATTTTGCTTCCTTTGAAGGTGTTTTAGGAGGCCTCCCTAGCAACCAGCCGCAGCAACCTGGCTGGCAAAGAAAGGAGAAAACCATGGATTATCTTTTTGCAAACAGTCAATTGCGAGATATCAAGGCAAAGGTAGAAGCCGGAGAAAGGCTGTGCAGAGAGGACGGCTTGCGTCTTTATCAATCCAATGAATTATTGGCCATCGGTTACCTGGCGGACATCGTGAGAAAACGCAAGAACGATGATAAAACCTTTTTTATCGTAAACCGGCATATCAATCATACCAATGTTTGTGAGAATCTTTGCAAACTATGTGCCTTTGGCAGGAAAGCAGAAGATGCAGCAGCCTATACCTTGTCCCTTGACGAAGTGGAAGCAAAGGCAAAAGAGAGTCATGGATTAAAGGTTTCTGAAATACATATAGTAGGAGGCCTAAATCCAGAGCTTAAAATCGATTATTATGTGGAAATGCTGCAGCGTGTCCGTGCTGCAGCGCCCGGGGCAATCATTAAGGCCTTTACCGCTGTAGAGATTGACTATTTAGCCAGAACCCATAACCTGTCCCTGGAACAGGTATTCAAAACGTTAATGGATGCGGGGTTGGATTCTTTGCCCGGAGGTGGGGCAGAGATTTTTGCTCAACGGGTACGGGACATCATTTGTGAGAAAAAGATCAGCGGGGAACGCTGGCTGGAGGTTCATGAAGCAGCCCATCGTGTTGGAATGAGAACCAACGCCACCATGCTTTACGGGCATGTGGAGACAATCGAGGAGAGAATTGATCATCTGCTTCAATTACGGGAATTACAGGATAAGACCGGTGGCTTTTTAGCATTTATCCCGCTGGCCTTCCATCCTAAAAATACCGCTTTGGCATCTCACAAGTTGTCGTTGACCACCGGCTACGATGACTTAAAAACCCTGGCCATCGCAAGACTGATGCTGGACAACTTTGATCATATCAAGGCCTTCTGGGTCATGATTGGTCCAAAGATTGCCCAGGTATCTTTGTCCTTTGGGGTAGACGATTTGGATGGCACCGTTATTGAGGAAAAAATTGTCCATGATGCCGGGGCGGAAACCGCTCAATTTATGGCTAAAAATAAATTAATCAACTTGATTAAGGCTGCAGGTAAGCGACCCGTTGAACGAGACACCCTGTACAATGTAATTGGGGAGGGTTTTTAGTGGCCAGAATACGGTTTGGGCAGGTGGATTACCTGAACACGCTACCGGTCTTCCATGCTTTGGAGGATGGCATTCTGCCCTTTGATGGTGAGCTGGTCAAAGGACCACCCACCATGTTGAATAAAATGTTTTTGGACGGTCAACTAAACGTAGCCTCGATATCCTCGATTGAATATGCCAGAAATATTGATAAATGCATGATTCTGCCTAACTTATCGGTCAGTGCCGACGGGCCGGTCAAGAGTATTCTTTTATTCAGTCATGTACCTGTCACCGAACTGGACCGAAAAAAAGTCTGTCTGACCTCTTCTTCCGCCACCTCCGTGGCTTTATTAAAGGTGCTCTTTGACCACTATTATCACGTGGATGCCAATCTTGTTACCGTACCGCCGGATCTGGAGAAAATGATGGCAGAAGGAGATGCCGCTTTGTTGATTGGCGATGATGCCATGCGGGCCCACCGGAGGGTCCTGCAGGATCAGCTGCCTTATCACGTGACGGATCTGGGTGACGTTTGGAAGCAGTTTACCGGCGAAAAAATGGTTTATGCCCTGTGGGTGATCCGCAAGGATTTTGCCAAAGAGCATCCCAAAGATGTTCAGGCCCTTTGCAACCTGCTGGTTGAAGCAAAGCAGATTTCTCAGGACACCATGGCCGTACTGTTGAAAAAAGCAGGCGCCGCACCGGTTTACCCATGGATTATCTCGAGGACTATTTTAAAACCATTAACAATGAATTTGAAGAGGACCACCGCAGCGCCCTTTTAACTTTCTATGATTACTGTTACAAAAGCGGCCTGATTGAGGAACGGGTGCGTTTGTCTTTTTGGGGTGAAGAAGATGTCTAAGGTGAAAGAAATACTGGCAAAGGCTGTGGCAGGTCAAAGGCTGAGTGTGGAAGAGGGCGTTGCCCTCTTAAATTCTTCTGATCTGATTGCTTTGGGGGCGGCAGCAGACGCTGTCCGGCAAAGATTGCACCCGGAAAACCGGGTAACCTTTATCATTGACCGTAATATTAACTATACCAACATTTGCGGCTGCAAATGCCGTTTCTGCGCCTTCTGGCGGGAACCGGGCGCCGGGGATGCCTATGTGATCACCCGGGAAGAGTTATATCAAAAAATTGACGAGACTGTTGCCGCCGGGGGAACGGAGCTGCTGATTCAGGGTGGGCTGCACCCTGATTTGGGATTGGACTATTATGTCGGGCTGCTGAAAGACATCAAGGAACGATACGACATTCACATCCATTCCTTCTCGCCCCCGGAAATCTGGCATATCGCCAGAAAAGAAGGTCTTTCACTGCGGGAGGTTTTGCAGAAGCTTAAGGATGCCGGTTTAGACTCACTGCCGGGCGGCGGCGCTGAAATCCTGGACAACCGGGTGCGTAAGGCCATCAGCCCGGAAAAGATCACCTGGGAAGAATGGATGGAGGTCATGACCACCGCCCATGGTCTGGGGATGAAAACCACCGCCACCATGATGTTCGGGCATATTGAAACGGCAGAAGAACGCATTCTCCACCTGGTCCGGGTCAGAGAGGCCCAGGAGAAAACCGGCGGGTTTACGGCCTTTATTCCCTGGAGTTTCCAACCCAGGAATACAGACCTGGGAGGGGAAACCGCCTCCGGGGTGGAGTACCTGAAGACCCTGGCGGTGGCCCGGCTGATGCTGGATAACGTGAAGAACCTGCAGGCTTCCTGGGTGACCCAGGGGGCCAAGCTCGCCCAGGTGGCGCTGCGTTTTGGCGCCAACGATTTCGGCAGCACCATGCTGGAGGAAAATGTGGTGCGGGCCGCCGGGGTTACCTACCGGGTGGCTCTGAAGGAGATCCTCCACTGCATCCGTGATGCCGGATTTAGACCGGCCCAGAGGACAACGGATTATAGGATTATCAGGGAAATGTAAAACAAAAGAAGTGAGATGTTTGCCCCATCTCACTTCTTAAATCCACCTCCCAGGGGGTGGCTTTTGTTATCCCAGGTTTTTAAAAGCGCTGCCGTTGGTGCCGCAGATGGGGCACTTCTCTGGGGCTGTGCGCTCGTGAATGTAGCCGCACACGGGACAGAGATAGTAGTCGATGTCTTCCTTCTTCTCCAGGGCCTCTAAGGCTTTCTTATACAGGTCGGCGTGCACCTTTTCGGCTTCATTGGCATAATGGAAGGCGCGCTTGGCTTGTTCATTGCCTTCTGTTTCTGCTGTCTCGATAAAGCCGGGGTACATCTGGGTAAATTCATAGGTTTCCCCGTCAATGGCTGCCTGCAGGTTTTCAGCGGTGGATTTAATGCCACCCAGGGCTTTCAATTCACTCAGGGCATGCAGGGCTTCCGCTTCGGCGGCGGCTCTGAATAACTTGGCGACGGCAGGATAGCCTTCCTGGTCAGCCTTGGCGGCAAAGGCAAGATATTTGCGGTTGGCCTGGGATTCCCCGGCAAAAGCGGCTTTCAGATTGTTTTCGCTGGTCATTGAAAAATCCTCCTTACTTATCTTATTTGTTTTTTTATGCCTGTTAAGACAGTTAATAGTATAGTATTACCAAATTATATGCGCAAGAACCTGGCACAAGAGTTAAGATTGTTGTAAGGAATCGGAAAACAATTTGTTATTTCCCATTTATGCAACACCAGTTATAATAAAACAATAGACAAAATACATTTTGACAGGGTGATGATAAAAGATGAAGATTTCAACACTGTACCAGCAGAAAAAAACAGTTATTTCCTTTGAGATATTTCCTCCCAAAAGCACCGCCCCCGTGGAGACAATTTACGCAACCCTGGAGGCTTAATTAAATTAAACCCGGATTTTATCAGTGTTACCTACGGTGCCGGCGGGAGCAGCCGGGACAGGACCAAAGAAATTGCATCCAGGATTAAAAACAGGTACCAGGTAGAGGCCCTGGCCCATTTGACCTGTGTGGGACACTCCTGCGGAGAAATTGATCAAATTTTAAAGGGCCTGCAGGAAGAAAACATCGAGAACGTGCTGGCGCTGCGGGGCGACCCGCCGGCAGACAACCCGGATTATGATTTTTCCGGTTGTGACTTTCAATATGCCTCCGATCTTGTCAAATATATCAAAAACAACGGCGATACCTGTGTAGCCGCGGCTGCTTACCCCGAAGGCCATGCCTGCTGCAATCGTTTGAGCGAGGACTTGGAACGGTTAAAATTTAAGGTGGATCAAGGGGTAGATTTTTTAATTACCCAGTTATTCTTTGACAACAGAGTTTTTTATAACTTTATGGAAAATGCCCGTAGAATCGGCATCCAATGTCCGGTAGCTGCCGGTGTCCTGCCTGTGTTGAACGCCAAGCAGATTAAGCGGATTATTTCCTTGTGCGGGGCTTCCATGCCGGCCAAACTTCTGATGATGGTGGATAAATACGTAGACAACAGTGAGGATATGGAAAAAGCCGGCATTGAATTCGCCAGCCGGCAAGTCCAGGATTTACTTGATAACGGTGTGGAAGGCATTCACCTGTACACCATGAATAAACCCCAGCAGATTACCGAAATACTAAGAAATGTGGGCAAAGCCTAAAATAACCCCAATACCGCACCCCAAAGTGCGGTATTTGCTTAATACTATTTCAAGTCAAGAACCGTCCCCAACTTGAAAAGGGATAGCGTTGAGGTTTAATTATGCAGAATATGAGAATTGCCCTGGTCCAAATGAAATCAAAATTGGGGCAGGTGGAAAAAAACCTGGCCACCATGCAGCGATTTGTACGGGAGGCCGCGGAAAAAGCGGTGGATATCATCTGTTTTCCCGAAATGTGTGTACAAGGTTATGACCGGGAAGCGGCCTGGGAGCTTGCGGAAGACATTGCCACGAGTCAGTTCATTGCTTCCCTGGTGCAAATGGCCAGGGAAGGTAATATAACGCTGATTACAGGTATGGCAGAAAGGAATCATGAAGAAAAGAAGCCCTTCATAACCCAAGTGGTAGTGCATCCTGACAGCACGGTGGAAAAATATCGCAAAACTCACCTAGGAAAAAGCGAACAGCCATATTTTTGTGCAGGGGATGAATTTAAGGTTTTTTCAACCCCCAAGGCGAAATTCGGCATTCAAATCTGCTGGGATATGCATTTTCCGGAAATGACGACCATTCTGTCCCTGAAGGGATGCGAAATTATCTTTGCTCCCCATGCCTCTCCCTCCATTGTGGGTGACCGCAGAGACATCTGGTTGAAGTACCTGCCGGCCAGGCTTATGATAACACCGTCTTTATCGGGGCCTGCAATCTGGTGGGGGACGATGGCCGGGGACATCATTTTTGCGGGGGAGCTCTGATCATTGACCCTAAAGGCAATGTCATAGCGGAGGATTTCCGGGGAGCAGAGTCGATGGTGATGGCGGATTTAGACTGCACCAAAATTAACATGATCAGGGAACAGAATTCCAAATCCATGGCAAACAGTTTTTATTTGCAGGCCAGAAGACCGGAACTGTATAAAGAATTGGTAGGAAAACCAAAAAATCAAGCACGGATTCATTAAACCATGATTAAATTTTGTGATTTAATACGAAATAAACATTGATTTTTTATCGATTTTTTTAATATACTGAAAACTAACAATACTCGGACAAACTTATGCAATCTATGTGGTCAGACCATCATAATACTTGACTACTTTACCGGATGCTTTTATAATATTGCATTAATTGGTTAACAATTTAAAATATTTAGTTCCGTTTTCCCTAAGACTTCTTATCTCCGGCTTGACATTAGGGGGTATAGCTGTCCAGTGCGGCTTGTTCTCCTGCATAATTATACATTTGCTTGCAATAAACTGAAGATACCGAATGTTAAAGAAAAGATATCAATAATATCAGAAGAAATCGTTCAACTTTATGACAACCAATAAAATTTTTGGCTCCAACATGGTTACACCAGTAAGCCAGGAGGCTGTTAAACCTGTTGGCCAAAAGAACAAATCAGGGAGGTGGAGATGAACGAAACATTAAGGGATTTAGGCGTTTTTTATTATCGTGATTTCACCACTGTTTTGTATCTTTTTGTATTGTTTGTTTTTATTATTTTGCTTTTTACTTGATTCCTTACTTGCAGTCTACAACATTGAGCAAAGGAGACGAAATTATGGAATGGACACAAGTCATTAACCCGTTAGATAACTTGTTCCTGTCTGCCCTGGTGGCAGCTATTCCGATCTTATTTATGTTTTATGCCCTGGCCATTGCCAGGATGAAGGGTCATATAGCAGGTAGTATTACCTTACTTCTGGCCATTGGTGTTGCTGTCTTTGTGCACGGGATGCCCGCCAATTTGGCAGTTTGGTCCTCCATTTACGGTGCCTTGTACGGATTGTTTCCCATTGGTTGGATTGTTCTTACCGCAGTATTCCTTTACCAGTTAACTGTTAAAAGCGGTCAGTTTGAAATCATTAAGGACTCCATTGCAGCCATTACCGATGACCGCCGCCTGCAGGCCCTGTTAATCGCCTTCTGCTTTGGTGCGTTCCTGGAAGGCGCCGCCGGATTTGGTACCCCTGTGGCCATCACCGCCGGTATGCTGGTGGGCTTGGGCTTCAACCCCCTGTATGCTGCCGGTCTCTGCTTAATCGCGAACACCGCGCCGGTTGCCTTTGGCGGTATCGGTATCCCTATCATCACCGCCGGTGCGGTTTCCGGCATTGATGCCATGGCCATCTCCCAAATGGTTGGTCGCCAGTTACCCTTCCTGTCCGTATTTGTACCCTTCTGGTTGGTATTTATCATGGCAGGCTGGAAAGGCGCCAAGGAAGTTATGCCCGCTATCATGGTATGCGGTGTGTCCTTCGCAGTTGCCCAGTGGTTCTCGGCCAATTACCTGAGCCCCATGCTACCCGATATTATCTCCGCCCTGGTATCCATCGTAGCTATGGTACTCTTTTTAAGAACCTGGAAACCTAAAAATGTGTGGCGTTTTAAAGATGAGCCGCCAGCTACTCTGCAAGTCAAGAAGCATTCCTTTGGTGTAATCGCCAAGGCCTGGTCTCCCTTTATCGTTCTGACCATTCTGATCGGTGACTGGGGCCTTAAGTCCGTAAAGACTCTGTTGGATGTTGTCACCATCAAGATTCCTTTTGATGCCATTAACAAAGTGATTATTGCCGGCGGAAAACCCATTGAAGTGGTTTACAAGTTCAACTACCTGTCTGCTGCCGGTACTGCCATCCTAATTTCTGCCATCATTACCGCCTTAATCCTGAAGATCAGCTTCGGTGATTTTATGAAGACCTTCAGGGAAACCGTGAAAAGCCTGACTTTCCCGCTCATTACCATTGCCTGCGTATTAGGCTTTGCATATGTAGCAAACTGGTCTGGTATGACACCTACACTGGGTAAAGCATTTACCGTAACCGGAGCCCTGTTCCCGTTAGTTTCTCCAATCCTTGGCTGGCTGGGCGTGTTTATAACCGGTTCTGACACCTCTGCCAACGCGCTGTTCGGTAAAATGCAGGCCGTTACCGCTACCGATATCGGGGTGGATCCTGTGCTGACAGTGGCTGCCAACACTTCCGGCGGGGTTGCGGCCAAGATGATTTCTCCCCAGTCCATCGCTGTTGCCACCGCTGCATGCAACCTGGTAGGCAAAGAAGGCGACCTGTTCCGCTTCACCGTACTGCACAGCTTGTTCTTTACATCCATCGTTTGCGTCATCACCTACCTGCAGGCCTATGTATTCACCTGGATGATTCCCGTTTATGAAACCACCAAGCAAGCTGCAGCCAAGTTGTCTCCGGAAGCCGTTGCCGCCGCTGAGGCCGCCCTGCGCAGCCAGGGAGCCCTGATTATGGCTGCTACCGCCGTGGTTGTGCTGGCGATCGCCGTTTATGCTTACAAACAAGTAGGCGACGGCAAGTTTGGCAAAGACAGCGCCAAAATCAGCGTTCACTAAAAGTTAAGTAAGAAAGTTATGGGATCCATGATTCCATAACTTTCTTCCGAAAAACTGGTTTTTCATGTGTTTTTATTCCATACTATAAGGATATAGAAAAGTCATTAAGCAAAATGCACACCTGGAGTGTTGCCTGTGGACTTTAAACCAATTAAAGCAAAAAAAATCTATGAAGAGATCGTCGACCAGATCAAAGGTATGATTGCCCGGGGCGAGCTTAATCCAGGCGACAAACTCATTCCGGAACGTGAACTGGCCGAACGTATGGGAGTAGGACGTTCGGCGGTACGCGAGGCCTACCGTGCCTTGGAAGCCATAGGTATCATTGAAATCAAACCGGGTGAGGGAACCTTCGTCCGAAAAATAGGTAACAAGCCTATGACAGATATTATGTCGCTGGCGGTTTTGACCGGTAAGGACACTCTTTTTGAGCTTCTGGAATTAAGAAAAATTGTTGAAACAGAAGCAGCTGCCCTGGCCGCCGTCAGGCGAACGGACGAGGATTTAAAGGAAATAAAAAACTGGCTTGAGCAGATGAACCAGGACATCGAGAACGCTAATCTGGGCGATCTGTCTGATTTAAAATTTCATTATGCGATCACAGATGCTGCACATAATTCATTGCTGACAAGGCTGATGAATTCGATCTCGGAAACCATGAAACAGGAAATGAAAACCGCCCGGGAAAACCTGTACCTGACTCCCGGGACTCCCAGCAGGTTGTATGAACAGCATAAAGTGATTTATGAGGCCATTGCCAGAGGTGATGAGATCGCCGCCCGGTCTGCAATGTTAAAGCATCTGTCAAGAACGGAAAAAGAACTAAAAGAAAAATTGATTCTATCCAACCTTTCATAATAAAATCCGGCTTCGGCCGGATTTTGTTTTTTCCGAAATATCTTTGGTTTGAGTCTCTGTTTTGTGCTACAATATTTACAGTTATTAATTATTTGGATTTTTATTAAAGTAAGATAAAATTTATTCTATAAACAGTCAGCTTGGAGTGTTTATTGTGGACTTTAAACCAATCAAACCCAAAAAATATACGAAGAGATTGTTGAACAAATTAAAGAAATGATCGTGCGGGGTGAACTGAACCCGGGCGACAAGCTGATTCCTGAAAGAGAGCTGGCAGACCGGCTGCAAGTTGGTCGCTCCGCTGTTCGGGAGGCTTACCGCACCCTGGAAGCCATTGGCATTATCGACATAAGACCCGGCGAGGGGACCTTTGTGCGGGAGATCGGCACAAAATCCATGACAGATATCATGTCCCTGGCGGTGCTAACGGGGAAAGATACGCTGTTTGAACTTTTGGAGCTGAGAAAAATTATTGAAACAGAGGCGTCCTCGTTGGCGGCCTTGCGTCGGACAAAGGAAGATCTGAACAATATGAAATACTGGTTGGACAAAATGAACGAGGACATCAATAGAGGCAGCCTGGGGGATTTGTCCGACTTGAAGTTTCATTATGCCATAACCGACGCGGCCCATAATTCCCTGCTGATGAGATTGATGAACTCCATCTCTGAAACCATGATAAAGGAAATGAAGAATGTTCGGGAGAAATTATACCTTACCCCGGGAACGCCAAAACGTCTTTATGAACAGCATGTAATTATTTACCAAGCAATTTTAAACGGGGATGAAAAAGAGGCCAGAGACGCCATGATGAATCATTTGATTAACGTGGAAAAAGGCCTGATTCAAAATATGAGTAGACCGGTATCGTAATAAAACTCACCCGCCCAGCCCGAGCTGGGTTTCTTGCTTTTTAGGCATTTTATGCCATATAATGAGTGGAGAACGTGAGTACGGAGGAACAAAATGAGGTCTGTAATTGACAAATCGTTGCTTAGGGAACTGCCAAAAGTTGATGAAATCATGAAACACCACAGGATTGCCCGGTTACTGGAAATACACCCGAGGCCGGTGGTGGTTGACGGGGTCAGGGGGGCCCTCGATTTTTATCGAAAAGCTATTTTAAACGGGCATTATACCGGGAACCCTGAAGAACTTAATGAACTGGTGCTTGAAAAGTCATTGGCCCTGGTAGCAGCGGAAACCAGGTTTAATTTGCGCAGGGTGATCAATGCCACCGGCGTGGTGCTGCATACCAACCTGGGACGGGCGCTGCTTTCCAAATCAGCCCGCCATGCTGTTGACGCCGTAACCTCTGCCTACTGCAATTTGGAGATCAATCTTGACACAGGAAAACGGGGGTCCCGGTATGAGCCAGTGGAAGAACTGCTCACACGGCTGACCGGCGCCGAAGCGGCCCTGGTGGTAAATAACAATGCGTCGGCGGTGCTGCTGGCCCTGGGAACCCTGGCCAGGGGCAAAGAAGTCATTGTGTCCCGGGGGCAACTGGTGGAAATCGGAGGCTCCTTCAGAATTCCGGAAGTGATGGAGCAAAGCGGCGCCACATTGGTGGAGGTAGGGGCCACCAATAAAACCCACCCGGCGGACTACCGCAAAGGCATTACGGAGAATACAGCGTTATTGCTTCATGTCCATACCAGCAACTATCGCATTGTGGGTTTCACCCGGGAGACCTCTGTTGAAGAACTTGTGGAAATCGGCAGGGAGTCCGGTATCCCGGTCATGTCCGATTTGGGCAGTGGTTTTTTGGTGGACCTGGCCCGGTATGGTTTGCCCAAGGAACCCAGTGTGCAGGAAACCGTAGCCGCCGGAGCGGATGTTGTGACCTTTTCCGGTGACAAACTGTTGGGCGGTCCCCAGGCGGGAATTATCGTCGGAAAACGCCAATATATAGAAAAAATGAAGAAGAATCCCCTCACCCGTGCTGTCCGTATCAACAAATTTACCGTGGCGGCCCTGGAAGCCACCCTCAGGGAATATTTCGATCATGATAACGTTCTGAACAAGATTCCCACCCTGAGAATGCTGACAGAATCCACAGACGTCATCTTGCAAAGGGCGGGGGAGTTGGCTGCCAAGCTTAAATCAAAACTTACCGCCGGCGTGGAGGTCAAGATTGTCCAGGGGTCATCCCAGGTGGGCGGGGGGTCCATGCCGACGGCAGAATTGCCCACCTATTTAGTTTCCTGTGTAACGGAAAGCCTGTCGGTGGACGAGCTTGCCATTCAACTGCGCGGGGCGGAACCTGCGGTGGTGGCCCGGGTGCAGGACGGCCAATATCAGCTGGATTTACGGACAGTTCAAGCGGAAGAAGTGGACCTGCTGGCGGAAGTGATGGCCGGCGTACTAAATTCTGCGGAGGTGTCCCGGTTATGAAACATATTGTTATCGGTACAGCAGGGCACGTGGACCACGGCAAAACCCTGCTGATCAAGACCTTAACCGGCACCGACACAGACCGGTTAAAGGAGGAGAAAAAGAGAGGCATTTCCATTGAACTGGGGTTTGCACAGTTAAAACTGCCCAGCGGCAAGCAGGCAGGTATTGTGGATGTGCCTGGGCATGAACGGTTTATCAAAAATATGCTGGCCGGGGTAGGGGGCATTGACCTGGTTTTGCTGGTCATTGCCGCCGATGAGGCGTGATGCCCCAGACCCGTGAACATGTGGACATTATTCAATTGCTCCAGGTAAAGAGGGGGATTGTGGTCTTAACCAAGGTGGACCTGGTGGATGAAGAATGGCTGGGGTTGGTCACCGAGGAGCTAAAGGAATTCCTGAAGGGTACAGTCCTCGGCCAGGCCCCGGTGATTCCGGTATCCTCCGTCACCGGGCAGGGAATCCCCCAGTTGCTGCAGTTGATTGACAAATTCGTCGATGACACTGAAGAGAAAGTCAGTACCGGGAAATTAAGGTTACCAGTAGACAGGGTGTTTTCCGTTACCGGCTTTGGGACAGTGGTTACAGGTACCCTTTTGGCAGGCCGGATTACGGTGGGAGACACTGTACAAGTTATGCCCAACAATTTGGTGTCCCGGGTGCGCTCTGTCCAGGTGCACGGCAGAAAAGTGGAGCAGGCCCGGGCAGGACAGCGTACCGCGGTGAATTTGACGGGGTTGGAAGTGGAGGAAGTAAAAAGGGGCAGTGTCCTGGTCACCCCCAACAGCGTAGAGCCGTCGCACCGGATGGATGTACGGTTCCTGCTGCTGGAGAGCGCCCCCAAAGTCCTGAAAAATAGGGCCAGGGTAAGGCTGTATCTGGGCACCGATGAGGTCCTGGGCAGGATCAGGCTGCTGGACAGGGAGGAATTGGAGCCGGGACAGGAAGTCTATGCCCAGTTGGAGTTGGAGGGAGAAGCCGTTGCCGGTAAGGGCGACAGGTTTGTCATCCGCTCCTATTCTCCCATGCGGACTATCGGGGGAGGCACTGTCATTGATGCCAATGCGCCCAAACACAAACGTTTCCGACCCGAGGTGCTGGAGGCGCTGGCCACCAAAGAAATGGGGACCCCCGAAGAATTAATCGACCAGTTCCTGACCGGCAAGCAGGGGTTGTTTACCGCTGAGGAATTGATGTCTGCCACCGGGTTGCCGGCTCCGGATGTCAGCGCCGGTTTGCAAAAGCTGACCGCAGAGGAACAAATTAAAGTCATTCCGGCGGATAAGAAGGACCTGTTTGTATCGATGTCGGTCTATCGCACCTGGGGCCAGGAAATGAGAAGCATGTTGGAAAGCTACCAGCGGGAATATCCCCTGAGGGAGGGGTATCCCAAGGAGGAGTTGCGTTCCAGAAGGTTTTCCTTCGTTACCCATAAGAATTTCCAGCATCTCTTACAGGCTTTCGAGACCGACGGCGTGGTTAAACTCCATGACAAAACCCTGGCCGGCCCCGACTTTACCGGAGAACTGTCCGCCGGGCATAAGAGACTGGTTGACTCCATGATTAATACCATTCAGGAGGGTCATTTTCAACCCCCTTCCTGGAGTGAAGTGGTGAAAAATCATAAATTGAAGGACAGCGAAGCACAGGAGTACCTGCAGTTTCTGTTGCGGACAGGCAAATTGGTAAAGCTGGGCGATGATGAACTTTATTTTTCCGCCGAACGGTACCGGCAGGCCAGGCAAATGATTATTGATTTTCTGAAAGAAAACAAGGAAATCTCGGTGGCCCAAACCAGAGATTTACTCAACACTTCCCGCAAATTCACCCTACCCTTGCTGGAATCATTTGACCGTGAAAGGATCACCCGCCGGGTAGGGGATAACCGTGTTCTAATATAGGAGACAGTCCGTGACTGTCTCTTTTAAATAGGCCCCGGTCTATTTTATTTTGGCCGAATTCCCGAGGGATCGCCATGGTAGATTCTGTCATGATGCACTCCAGGTTTGTTTTAGCCCGCTGGAGCGGTTTAGCCCGGCTGGAAAACCTGCTGGGCGGCAAAGTTATGGCGCCCCGGTGTTCTCACTGCCAGAAAGGATGAATCCAATGATAAAAACCTTAACCGTATCCGCCGGGGAAGGCAGATACCGGGTGGAACTTGTCACCAGTTTTACTGCGGAGGGGTTGGTATGCCAGTTGTATGGAGGCGAAAGACCCCATGTGGGAGCGGTGGTTCTTTCCATACCCAGGCCCAGTTTGCAGGATCCTTGTCAATGGAGCAGCAATTCCAGTGTTTTGCCCATGCTGGGACACAAGGAGGATGAACTGGCCAAACCGGTTGCAGAAAAATTAGCCAAATATTTTAAGCAGCCGGTGGTGCTGGTAGCAGGCATCCATATTGATCATGCCACCGGGGAAGAAATAAAACTCCTGGTGGATCACTGCTGGCAAACCGTGGACAAGCTTTTAAATTACCCGGAAAGGGACACAATATCCCTAGAAAAGTGACGGGGTGAAAAACCTTGGAAAAATTATGTGTGTTATGTAATAGGCTTTACACGCTAACCATTGGCTGTCCCAACTGCGGCCATGACCTTGATGATCTGGGAGTGGTCCAGGACTTTTATGACCCTTACAGCGCCTATGAAGATCAAAAAAATTTTGAAGATGGCTACAAGGGTTATACCGAAGAATGCTGTGTCCATTTGCTTGCTTGCGATTCCTGTGGCTGGAGTGAATTCCGCCCCATGAAGCGCTTCCAGGAAGAGGTCTTAACCAATGAAATACCAGTTTTGACAGACATTACGTTGAGAGACAATCCTGTTCACTGTCCATAATAACAGTGGAGGTGAATAAAATGCGGCAGAATATGAATTTCACCGAGCGTTTGCTAAGCGTGGTGGGAGGTCTCGCATTTACCGGATTGGGTCGCTCTGAAAACTTTCGTAAATCGATGCTGGGAAAAGGGATGGCGCTGCTTGGATTGAAGACTACGGCAGTGGGGATCATCGGATATGATCCCGTCATCGACTGGCTGGGTCAGGAAGATGAAGATGAGGATTTCTTTTAATAGGTAAACGTCCGGTTCCTGCCGGACGTTCTTTTCTAGGAAATTTTCTGAGGAGGGATACCGGTGTCATTTGATCGGAGAAAGGAGAAGGGACCCTTTGATATCATCGGAGATGTGCACGGCTGCTTTGACGAGTTGACGGAGTTACTGGTCAAACTGGGCTATCATAAACAGAATGCAAGTTATCGGCATCCTCAAGGCCGTAGAGTGATTTTCCTGGGTGACATGGGAGACAGGGGACCACACTGCCTGAAAAGCATAGACCTGGCCATGCAGATGGTACACCGGGGCGATGCCCTGTACGTGCCGGGGAATCATTGTAAGAAATTAAGCAAGGTTTTAAAAGGAGGGAATGTTCAGGTCAAATACGGCTTGGAAAAAACGGTGGAGGAACTGGCAGCATTGTCTCCTCCGGAAAGAGAAATCTTTACCAATGAATTTTTATCCTTTTATAATGCCGCCCACCCTTATTTGATTCTGGATGACGGGAATTTGGTGGTGGCCCATGCAGGAATCAAGGAGGACATGATTGGCCGGTTAAACAAACGGGTCGAAAGTTTTTGCCTGTACGGCGACCCCACCGGTGAAGTAACGCCGGAAGGACTGCCGGTTCGAAGGGACTGGGCCAAGCATTACAGTGGTAAAGCCCTGGTGGTTTACGGGCATATGCCTGTGGAGGCGCCGGAATTTCGCAATAATACCATCGATATCGATACCGGTTGTGCGATGGGCGGCAAGCTCACGGCGCTGCGCTATCCGGAGCGGCAAATTGTACAAGTTTCGGCCAAAGAGGTGTATTATTTACGGCCGGAAATGAGAGCGTTGTCTGCGACAAGGTAGTTTAATTCATTTGATCCGATAAATCAGCATCACACAGGGGGCAGAATTTTAATATCCCGGTGGCTGCAATCTCCTGGCTGCAGCGCTTGCATTTGTAGAAGTAAATCATGGTGACTCCACAATGGGGGCAGGTATCCAGGCCCAATTCAATTTCCCTCTGGCAGTAAGGGCAAACAACCATACCAATGACCTCCGTTTTGAGAAGTGGGAAGTGAGATGAGAGGTGAGATGCTATACACTCCTTTGTTGTCTCAGAGCCTGCAATATAGTATGCAAAGAAAAATAAAAAGTCCGGTTTTTTCCGGATTTTTTATTGCTCTTGTGAGGTATAAAAGTGTTTTGCAAAGATGCTCTTACTTTGTCGAATGTAGATGTTTGCTCGTTGACAAATATTCACGGTCTTGGTAGTATGAGTTTGGACATGTTAATTAATCCGTATATGCTTGGGAATTGGCTCAAGTGTTTCTACCGGGCAACCGTAAATTGCCCGACTACGGAGGGAAAGTGTACCTAGGGTTCCACAATCTTTAGAGTTGGTTTGGTCCAAGCGGTACAGGCGTTTTTACGCTACACCTATAGGGATAAAAGCCCAGGAGGTAGGTTTCGCTCTGATGAGTATGAAAACCTATCGTCCTGGGCTTTTTACTTACATAAGGATCAGAAAAGCGAAGGCTCCAACAAGCCGCCGGGCTTTTCTCAGCATTATATCTTTGTTACGTTAGCTGCCTGCGGTCCGCGATTGCCGTCTACGATTTCAAACTCAACCGGTTGACCTTCCTCAAGGGTACGATAACCATCGGTCTGAATAGCAGAGTAGTGAACAAAGACATCGGTGCCGGATTCGGCTTCAATAAAACCGTAGCCCTTATTGGCATTAAACCATTTAACCTTACCTTGCAATGTATTTCCTCCTCAAAATTAAATAAAGCATTAACGCTTCCATCCTAAAGTATGGGCAATAAGTTACCAAACTATTCCTGACAAAAGAAATTATTTGACTTATGCTTAAAACTTTTCCTTCATAATTTTACACAAAGTGATTTTTAAATAAATTAAAAACAAAATATCGCCCGTCATGCAGGTCGGTATTTCCAGGGGGTGGGATAAGAAACGTCCGGTTTGTGATTTTTCTTAAAATTATTAAGGAGGGGTAAAAGGGTGAAAAAAATCTGGTCTTTTGTATTGATGCTGGTATTATCCGTTGTTCTGGTCGGCTGTGGCGGCGGCGAGAAGCCGAAGGCGCAGGAAGGTCAAAAGGAACCCGCAGCCAATGAAAAGTTAAAAGTTGCCTTTATTTACGTTGGTCCCGTCGGCGACGGCGGCTGGAGTTATGCCCATGACCAGGGCCGTCAGTTCTTACAACAACAAATGCCGGATGTAGAAACCAGCTATATTGAGTCTGTTCCTGAGGGCGCCGATGCCAAGCGTGTTTTAACCGAACTGGCCGAAAAGGGCAACAAGATCATTTTTGCCACCAGCTTTGGTTACATGGATCCCATCATCGAAGTAGCAAAAAATTACCCTGATGTGAAGTTCTTACACTGCTCCGGTTACAAGACCGCAGACAACGTCGGCACTTACTTCGGCCGCATGTACCAGGCCCGTTATCTCACCGGTATTATTGCCGGTAAAACCACCAAGAGCAACACCATAGGCTATGTTGCCGCATTCCCCATTCCCGAAGTTATTCGCGGCATCAACGCCTTTACCCTGGGTGTTCGCTCCGTTAATCCCAACGCCAAAGTAAAAGTGGTTTGGACCAACACATGGTATGATCCCGCCGCTGAAAAAGAAGCCGGCAAGAGCTTGCTGGAAGCAGGCGCCGATGTGGTTACCCAGCACCAGGATACTCCCGGCCCCCAGCAGGCTGCTGAAGAAAAAGGTAAATTCGGTATCGGCTATAATAGCGACATGAGCAAAATGGCTCCCAAGGCCGTTATGACCTCTGCCGTTTGGAACTGGGGTCCCTACTATGTTGAAACTGTCAAAGCCATTAAAGAAGGAACCTGGAAGAGCAGCCAGTACTGGGGCCCATGTCTGATAAAATCGTTGACCTGGCTCCCTACGGCCCGATGGTTCCTGAAGATGTGAAGAAAATGGTAGAAGCCAAAAAGCAGGAAATTCTGGACGGTAAATTCGATGTCTTCACCGGTCCTATCAAAGATCAAACCGGTAAAGAACGTGTGGCTTCAGGACAAAAGATGACCGACGCAGAAATGCTTTCCTTCGACTGGTTTGTTGAAGGCGTAGAGGGTACCATTCCTAAGTAAAAATAAATCGCTGCTGGCAGGGAATCCTGCCAGCAGCTGAATTTAAGGGGCGAAGGGACTTGACTGCCGATTTTCTGGTGGAAATGAAACAAATCACCAAAAGGTTCCCGGGGGTGCTGGCCAACGACCGCATTGATCTGCAGGTAAAGAAAGGAGAAATCCTTGCTTTGCTTGGGGAAAACGGTTCCGGCAAAAGCACCCTTATGTCCGTTCTGTCAGGACTTTATCGACCGGACGCCGGTGAGATTTATGTTGAGGGCAAAAAGGTGACCTTTAAGTCACCCCGGGAAGCCATTGACGCCGGGATTGGTATGGTACACCAGCACTTCAAGCAGGTGGATACCTTTTCAGTGGCGGAAAATATCATTTTGGGCAGTAAAGAAGCGAAATTCCTGCTGAAGGCAGGCAAAGTGGAAAAAGAGATCGAAGAACTCTCCCGGGGCTATGGTCTGCAGGTGGACCCAACCGCCAAGATCTGGCAGTTATCCGTTGCTGAAAGGCAAAGGGTGGAGATTGTCAAGATGCTGTACCGGGGGTCCAAACTGTTGGTCCTTGATGAACCCACGGCGGTTCTTACCCCCCAGGAGGCCCGGGAATTGTTCCAGGTGGTCCGGCAGATGACGGCCCGGGGACAGTCCATTATTCTGATTACCCATAAATTAAATGAAGTCATGGAAGTGGCGGACAGGGTCACCGTTTTGAGAGGCGGCATGGCTGTTGCCACCAGGGAAAGAGAGCAGGTAAATCAACGGGAACTGGCCAGACTGATGATGGGCCAGGATATGGTCGTTCCCAGCCAGAAGAACCCCGGTCAGTTTGGCCAAACGGTACTGCAGCTTGACCGGGCCTCTGCGGACAGTGACAGCCGTCGGCCCGGGTTAAGGGAGATTACCTTAACCGTCAGGCAAGGGGAGATCCTGGGAATTGCCGGTATCGCCGGCAACGGGCGGCGGGAACTGGCGGAGGCCATAGTGGGTTTACGCCCAATTTCCAGCGGTAAAATTCTCATCGGCGGTAAAGATGTTACCAATCTTTCACCCCTGGAAATCATTGAAGAAGGCGTCAGTTATATTCCGGAAGACCGCCTTGGTTCCGGACTGGTGCCCAACCTTGGTGCCGTGGATAATCTGATTTTAAAAGAATACCGCAGACCTGGGCTGGGCAGGGGTCCGTTCATCAACCGTCGCAAGGCCAGGGAGTTTGCCACCCGGTTGATCCGGGAAGTGGACGTTAAAGTTACAGGCCTGGAAGCGCCGGTTAAAATGCTCTCCGGCGGCAACCTGCAAAGACTTCTTCTGGCCAGGGAACTGGCGTCCTCCCCCAAGGTGATTGTGGCCGTTTACCCGGTGCGGGGACTGGACATTGCCGCAGCGGAAGCGGTCCATAAAATGCTCCTGGAGCAAAGGAACAAGGGCGCAGCCATTGTTTTGATATCCGAGGATCTGGAGGAACTTCTCAAACTCTCCGATCATATCGGCGTACTGTATAAAGGGACGCTGATGGGGATTCTGCCGGTGGAAGAAGCGGAACCGGAGAAAATTGGACTGATGATGTTGGGGTCACAACCAGGGGAGGTTATGGCATCATGATAAGGTTGGAAAGACGCTCCGCACCCTCTCCTGCAGGGTTGATTTTAATTCCTCTGACAGCCATTCTTCTGGCCCTGCTGACAGGGGCTGTTTTTCTCTATATTAACGGCCTGGGGTCGCCCAAAGGCATTAGCTGGGGGCAGGTGCTGGCGGTCTATACCGGCATGCTGGACGGGGCCTTCGGTTCTGCCTACGGCCTTTCGGAGACCATTGTAAAGGCCATCCCCTTAATGATTTGCGGTCTGGGCGTGTCCATTGCCTTCCGGATGCAGTTGTGGAACATTGGCGCCGAAGGCCAATTTTATATGGGAGCCTTTGGGGCAGCCTGGGTGGCTTTAAGCTTTTCGGACCTGCCCGTCTATGTGATGCTGCCTGCCATGGTGCTGATGGGAATGCTATGCGGCGGGCTGTGGGGACTAATCCCGGCCATCCCCAGGGCCTATCTGGGCGTTAACGAAACCATTACCACCCTGATGCTGAACTATGTGGCCATTTTATGGGTGAACTATCTTGTTTTCGGTCCCTGGAAAGACCCCCAGGGCATGAACTTCCCGCTAAGCAAGCCCTTTACGCCGGCGGCCGTTTTACCCACATGGGGAAACAGCCGTGTCCATCTTGGTTTGGCCTTTGCGCTGGTGCTGGCGGTGGTGCTCTGGATTGCCTTACGACAGTCCCGCTGGGGCTATGAGGTGACCGCAATCGGGGAAAGTCCCAGGGCGGCCCGCTATGCCGGGATGAATATTACGAAGAATATTTTGCTGGTGATGTTTTTCAGCGGAGCTATGGCCGGACTGGCGGGGATGGCGGAAGTTTCTGCCATTGCCCAAAGGATGCAGCAGGGGCTGAGCCCCGGCTATGGCTATACCGCCATCATTGTGGCCTGGCTGGCCAAATTAAATCCCTTTGCCGTCCTTTTGGTCTCGGTGCTACTGGGCGCCTTGCAGGTCGGGGGGTATAGTGTGCAGTCCAGCGGTGTGCCCGCCGCCATTGTCTTTATGATTCAAGGGGCGTTGTTATTCTTTGTTCTGGGCGGCGAATTTTTCAACCGTTATAAAATTGTCTGCAAGGGCAAAACAAAGATGGAGGTGTAGCCGGTGACCCAGGAATTTCTGATAACCATTTTGGCTACCGCCATTACTGCAGGCACTCCCATCCTCTATGCCGCACTGGGGGAACTACTGGCAGAGAGATCCGGCATCCTTAACCTGGGTGTTGAGGGGATGATGCTGGTGGGCGCTGTAACCGGTTTTGTATTTGCGGTCCGGACCAATGACCCCTGGGTGGGTATTCTGGCAGCCATGCTGGGTGGCGGGGCACTGGCCCTGGTTCATGCTTTTTTGACAGTAACCTTGCAGGCCAACCAGGTGGTCAGCGGTCTCGCTCTGACTTTATTTGGTACGGGGCTTTCCGGGTTTATCGGCAAACCCTATATCGGCATTCCCGTCGAAAATGCCTTCAAGCCGGTAACGCTGGGATTCCTCAGTGATATTCCCGTCCTTGGACCTGTTTTCTTTCACCATGATCCACTGGTTTATATTACCTATATTTTGGTACCGGTCCTCTGGTTTTTTATTTATTACACTCGTCCCGGTTTGCACCTGCGGGCTGTGGGAGAAAACCCCGCTGCCGCTGATTCACTGGGAGTCAGTGTCTATCGAGTGAGGTATCTCTATGTTACCCTGGGCGGCATGTTGGCGGGGATAGGCGGCGCCTATCTTTCCCTGGCCTATGCTCCTACCTGGCTGGAAAACATGACCGCCGGCCGGGGCTGGATTGCGGTGGCCTGGTAATCTTCTCTATCTGGAATCCTCTGAGGGCCATGCTGGGCAGCTATATCTTCGGGGGCATCGATGCGCTGGGTTTTCGCGCCCAGGCCATGGGTGTGATGATACCGTCCTTCTTTTTAAAGATGTTGCCCTATATCTTCACCATTCTCGTATTAATCATGGTAACTCGCAAAGCTATGGCCAACCGAGTGGGTACCCCGGGAGCGTTAGGCTTGCCCTACGACCGTGAAGAACGCTAAACAGAAGGGGGATCCTAATGCAGCTTTTAATAGATAAAATCTTAAACAACAGTCAAGTTGTATCCGATGAAATTTTGCGTGTGGATTCTTTCATCAATCATATGATCGACCCCAACGTGATGCTGGAGATTGGCCGTGAATTTGCCAGACGGTTTTCGGATGCCAAGATTACCAAAGTACTAACGGTTGAAGCTTCCGGCATCGCCGTCGGTTTGACCACGGCCATGGCGCTTAACGTACCTTTGCTGTTTGCCAAGAAGAAAATGCCTTCTACCCTGCAGCATTATTATTTGTCCAATATTTATTCCTTTACCAAAAACGAGTCCGTGGACATCTATGTGGCCAAACAATATTTGAACCGTCATGACAGGGTTTTGATCGTAGATGATTTCCTGGCCCGGGGAGAAGCCCTGAAGGGCCTGACTCAACTGGTCAAGCAGGCCGAAGCGGAGTTGGTGGGAATTGGCATTGTAATTGAAAAGGCATTCCAGGGCGGGGGCAAGGCCCTGCGTGACTCCGGAGTAAGAATTGAATCGCTAATTAAAATTAACAGCTTGGAAGGCGGAAAACTTCATCTAGAAGAATAAAGACCGGGACCCCCGGTCTTTATTCTTCTATCCCGATCCCCCAAAAAGCTATTCAAATTTTGTCGTTTCCCTAACCACATTATGGAACTTTCTGTTCAGACATTACGTCAATAAGGTAACAGGAGGGAAATCTATGCAAAAGACCTTGGGCTATGTCCTTATCGGCGCTTTGTTCATGAGTGCCGCAGCATTTTGGCCTATTGGGTTGGGGCAAGCTGACGAGACCAATAAAGTAACAGTACCGCAAACCCCAAAACAAAGTGCCACTGCAGACAATTCGATAAAAATACCGCTCCGGCCGGAGCTGGCACAAATAAATCCAGCCCCTATGTCACCCGGGGAGAATTTGCCGTAAAGCTGGTCAACACGCTGGAGTTAAACCTTGACGGCTATCGTTTCTTTAAAGCCCCGGAGGTGACGGACTTTTTTGATGACGTTCCAACCGGTGATCCACAAGCCAGTGCCATTATGATCCTGGGTTATAACGGTGCCATCCAAACCTCGGACAGGTTCTTCCGCCCGTCAGAAATGATCCTTCGCGAGGAACTGGCTCAGGTTTTGGGCAGTTTGCTGAAGCAAAAAGCCCCCAACCAGCTGGGTCCTGTGGCCAACGAACCCCAGATTAAAGATTTGGCCCGGGCAGGCAGCGAGGCAGCGGATGATATAAAGCTTATGGTAGGCTTAAATATCATGTACTTGAACCAGGACGGCAACTTCCGGCCCAAACAAGGGGTAACGCCACAGGAACTGGCAGCCGTTTTAAAGGAAATGAAGCGGACTGTCGGTATACATGACAGCGGCGTTGCTGCTAAAATCATAACGGCAAAAGAAGGCGGCCGGGAATTGGAGATTTCCTGGGGTGAAAAGCCTTCCAGCGGTTATGAGATTTACATCGAGGACATGAAATTAGACGGCAATACATTAATGGTAAACTACCGCACAAAGGAACCGACTCCCGGCTCCTATAACTCAACGGTGATTACCGAACCCAAGGATACCAAGCCCATCCCCTTCAATTACCCGGCCCAATTAAACATTCAACTGAACAAATTATAGGAAAAAAGCCGAAAAAAACCGACCGCCAACAGGTCGGTTTTTTCCTTCAGTATTAGGAAAAGCTTGGTTTCGCCAAGCTTTCCATGAATGGTATTTACTTGTCAGCGAATGATTAAAACCGGGCAGGAGGCGTGTCGGGAGACACGGTTGCTTACACTTCCCATGATATAGCCCTTAATTTCTCCTAAACCACGGCTTCCGACAACAATCAAATCATAGTTTTCGGCCCTGGCTTTTTCTAAAATTTCGTCTGCCGGTTGGCCCATGACAATAAACGTATCAACCTGTATGGTTTTATCCGAAATGGAAGAAACATATTGTTCAAGCATTTCTTTGCCATTCCTCATTAACTCATCAATAATAGCTTGCTGTGCATGACCTAATCGATCCACTGCCGTATTAACATAGGGAGGTAGACTGGGTACCACATGCATGAGCGTCATCTTAGCTCCCAGCTTTTTTGCTAACTCAACTGTATGGGACAGGGCCTTTGTAGCACGATCCGAACCGTCCAGGGGTACCAAAATTTTGTTATACATGGCATTCCCTCCTTGTTTTTACGATCATATTTCTCTTTTTAGTTGGGAATTCCTGCAACTTCCGGAGGGGATGAAAAATTTGATCTACCCCTTGGACGTGTAAAAGCGTGGTATTAAAAATTTAAACCGGTGCTCCATCGATCACCCCCTTCGTACTTCGGTTGTTAAACTTTATGAAGGTATTCACATGATTAGAATGAACTTTTTGCAGGGAAAATTTACGAGCAAGGTTAAAAGAAGGTAAAAAAAAGCACAAGAAAGTTCGAATTCAATAGGATTATGTTTTGACAAGGTTAAATATCTATGTTATATTATTTTTGTCAATGCGGAAGTGGCTCAGTGGTAGAGCATCGCCTTGCCAAGGCGAGGGTCGCGGGTTCGAATCCCGTCTTCCGCTCCAGTATGTAAGCAGGGAAGCGTCCCTGCTTTTTTAGTTCTGTCACTACCTTTTACGGTATCCTTATTCCGGCGTTATAAGTGCTTGTTTCTTGCTAATGATATCCGGTGAATCATGGTTGCCTGCCACAAATACATAGGGGACCGGTAAATCTTTAAGCTGACCATTCTGTTATATACTATATAGCGTAAATTTTCTGTCATGAGTCTTTCAAGAAAGTAAGGGAATAAAGTGAAGGTACGAGTTTTTAAACGCGCAACCGGAGACGGCTATGATCTGAAAGTTTTACATCCCGGGGCCACGGTGCAGGATTATTTGGATGCCATGAATGATTTTATAGATAAAAACTCTCAACCTCCTTGCCGTGGGTGTGATGAATGCTGCTGGGAACGTATTCCCCTTACCAGCATCGATGTGATAGGCTATGTTGAAAAGTTGGGAGATCAACTAAAGCTGGATTCCCAGTGGCCTCTGCTGGATTTCCTGAAAAAGTATGCCTACATTTATGTTGAAGGTGGCGCGGTGGATATTAGTTTAGGTTTTACCATAGAAGGGGCCTGTGGTTTTCTCAATCAAGAGGACCGTATTTGTTCCAGCTATGCCGCTCGTTCTCTGGTTTGTCAAAGCTTCATCTGCATGGAAAGCACCCAGCGGGCCCGGGAACTGCGTTCCGAGTTGGTGAATACCGGCATGGATGAATTGGTCCGTCTGTGGCTGGTGCAAAGTCGACAGGCAGGCCGTAAGCCTATGCTCATGAAAAACATCATGCAGATCCTATTCTGGAAGACTATCCTGCCAACGGCTTCACCAAGAAAACCAGCTATAGCCAGGTACTTCTGGCAGAGGTTTGCAGCCAAAGGTTATGGAACAAATTAATCAGGCATGGTTTCCAGCAACTTTCTCCGGTTAATCCGGGGTCCAAGGCAGGGATTGCCAAAAGGAATGTCGAAAAAAATATCTGGTGATCGCAATGGTTACGGAAATCATGGAAATCCGCAAACGCAACCAGTTGAAAAAATTAAATGCCCTGGTGAAGGAGATCATCGAAGTAAGGCAATACCTGAAGTATTTTGAAGGTCTCAACTTGCCCGACTACCAGGCTATGATTTCTCAGGTTCCCCTGGGCGTCGAGCCAGGTTGTTAATTCATTTGCAGCAGCGGCAGTCTGTTGAATATTATGGTTTTTTGAACTTAAGTCAAAAGAAACGGCATTAAAGGAAGCCATCCAAAAAACTTCGGAGGATTTGGATAATCTATTAAAAACAGGGAAATAATAGAGACATGATTACTGATCTCAATTCTTACCGGCATAAACAGAAACTGGCTCATATCAACGAACTGGTCAAGCATTTGACAGCTGTACGGGCGGACATTCGCAGGTTAAAGATGGAAGAATGTCAATTGCGAAATACCATCAGAGAATTGGCGCAGGAGTTAGACTGGCCGGAGTAAAAATATGTCCTTATTAATTTGTAAATAGAAAGATACCGGGTGTTTGGTCAATTGACTAACACCCGGTTATTTATCCGGGGCACTGCAGCAGATGGTTGTTAAAGTAGAAGAGCTGAACCAGGTTGCTGAGGAATTGACTAATTGCATTAACAAAAACCGATCACGGCTGTTAATGGCAGGTATAAAAATTAGAGAGGAATAGAGTGAGGTGGAAAATACTGGGGATAAATCAGTGAATAATGTGGATAAGATGGAATTAATTTACAGATTGTGAATGGATTTTACATTTTATACTGTACCCTGGGAACCTTAAATATCGTGTGTCCGGTTACTAATGTTAGCAGAAAGTAGTTAATTTATTTAATGTAAACCTATTTAGATAGTTATAATTATAACGGCGCCCGGATAAGCAAGAAAATATAAGTTAGGTTTTGGGTGATAAACGTGGCATAATAATGTGAAACATAGGGGGACACCCGGAAGGAGTTTAGACAATGCCGTAGTCAGGGGCCTTATTATAATACTGGTTCAAGACCCTAAAGACACCTCGAGGGGGGAATCCGGCAGGGATTAAATAGGGTCAAGAACCTTCTACTCCAATATATGGTAAGTATTTGCAGGTGTTACTGGTACGGATGAAAAATTACAAAACAAAAAAGAAAAACTTTTACTAATTACTCCAAACACAAAACCCTGGCTTCATACGGCCAGGGTTTCAGTTTCTCACTTACTGATTGTATCCACCATAGGATCCATTTCCGAAGAATAGCAGGATCAGTACTAATAAGAAGATGATAAAAGAGAAGTTACTGCCATATCCAGTTCCGCCGCCTGCAGCACAGCCGCCACTATAACCAAAACCCATAATTTAGCCCCCTAATATTTTTTCGGACCCTTGCCCGATAGGATATATTATGACTGGCTCAACCGGAATGTTACACGAAATAGGTTTTTAATGATTCCAGTACCCTACGGTTAGTTTTAATTTCTTATACCTCAGCGTGTTTCGTTTGACCACTCATTATGGACCTCCGAATTAATCAAGTGTTATTTTACAGTATGTGGATTAAATATATTGGGTTACTTTTTATGCGAAAAAGCCAAAATAGTGAGCCCTTTGCAACTATTAGGAAATATATGCCGGATATTACAATAAAGTTTATGAAATAGAAGAAACACAAAAGACCTCCCGGAACTTCGGAGGTCTTTACTTACCCGGACTATGCAGTCCAGTCGGAAGCCTTGAATTTACTGGCGGGAGTGTGTGAGAATCGAACTCACCATGGACAGGAACGCTGCCCAACGACTGGTTTTGAAGACCAGGAGCACCACCAGGCACCATCCACCCCCATGAATTTTAAACCTATTTAACAAAAGCAAATGCAAAAACTATTATAGCATGGTAAGGACTTAAAGGCAACAAACCACTGTACTTTTAGTCTTGAGAACTTCATAACCCAGTTTGTCTAGATTCGGGTTATAATAAGGATGAGACTGGCTGTCCTCTACGTGCTTTAGAACTTTATGGAGGAAGCTTCGTATGGTTTCCGCATCTAACAGATCAACAAGATCATTTCTTTGGATAAATCTTTTCGTCATTGTTGATCTCCCCTAACCGTAGGATATCTATGTTTAAAACCTAGTATTTCAACCCCGGGGTATAATTTTCCTGCTTGGATAATCCACTGCCAGCTTTGGAAAGATACTCTTATAAAGGAAATTTCTCAGAATAAAGAAGGTCTTTCTTAATAAAGAGGAATTTATTAACTACTGGCGAATAAGTACCTGTTACGGTGGTAAGATAAGTAATCAAGTAGGTGACAGATTGCATTATGCTGGATTTTTTTAGCCAGGTCAGGGAAGATTTACAGGTGGTTGAGCATGAGATTAAAGCCATTGTTCAATCCCGGGACCCGCTTTTAACCCAAACTTCGATGCACTTGTTAAATGCCGGAGGAAAGCGTTTGCGTCCGGCTTTTGCGCTTTTGGCCGGTAAATTATACAACGATAATCTGGATAAACTTTTGCCCCTGGCTGTGGCTTTAGAACTGATTCATATGGCCACCCTGGTGCATGACGATGTGGTGGACGACTCCCTGACCAGAAGGGGTACCCCCACGGTAAAAGCCAATTGGGGCAATAAAATCTCCATGCATACCGGAGACTATCTTTTTGCCAAATCCCTGGTATTGATTTCCCGGTATGAAAATCCTATCATTGCAAGGGTATTGGCGGAAACCAGTGTGAAGATGTGCGAAGGAGAAATCCACCAAATTTCCACCGCCTACAGTGCGGGGCAAAACTGGCGGGACTATTTCTATCGCATTGAGCGTAAGACAGCCCTGCTGATTGCCGCCAGCTGCCAGTTGGGTGCCGTGGCCGCCGGAGCACCGGAAAAGGACCACAGGCGGCTGAGAAGATATGGCCACCAGCTTGGGATGGCCTTTCAGATTACGGATGATATTTTAGACATGGTGGCAGACCAGCAGCTTCTTGGGAAACCCATAGGCGGTGACCTGCGCCAGGGGATTTTAACCATGCCGGTGATCTACTCGCTGGAGAAAAGCCCGCAGCGCAAGCGCCTGCGTGAACTGGTTGAGATTCAAGACAAGACGGACGAGCAGGTTTCAGAAGCCATTGAAATCATCAAGGAAGCGGGAGGTATTGAATTTTCCTTTCATGCCGCCCGAAGATATATTGAAAAGTCAAAGAGTAATTTGGTGTCCCTGCCTGATAAGCCGGTGAAGCAGACCTTTTATCAGATAGCGGATTTTATTGGTATCAGGAGGTTTTAAAGGGTACCCGAAGATGGAAAACTTATATCCGATTTATTTAAAGCTGGCAGGTCAGCTTTGCCTGGTGGTGGGCGGCGGCAAAGTGGCCGAGCGAAAGGTTGGTTCACTGCTGGAGTGTGGAGCCAGGGTAAGACTGGTCAGTCCTGCGGTTACGTCCCAAATAGAGGAATGGGCCAACCAGGGCAAATTGGAACTGCGGCAGCGGCAATACCAAACTGGCGATCTGGAAGGGGCTTTTCTGGTATTTGCCGCCACCAATCAGGAAAAGGTCAACCGCAGGGTCTCTGAGGAGTGTTTGTCAAGAAACCTGGCGGTCAATGTGGTGGATGACCCGCCCAGATGTAATTTTTTTGTACCCTCGGTGATTCGTCGAGGAAAACTGTCCATTGCGATTTCCACCAGCGGCGCCAGCCCCGCGCTGGCTGCCAAAATCAGGCGCCAGTTGGAACGGCAGTTTGGACCCGAGTACGAGGAATTCATGGAAATCCTCGCGGACCTGCGCCGCCAGGTATTGGCCGGCGAAGCGGACATCCAGCAGAGGAAACAAATTTTTAGCCACCTGGTGGAATCCGATATTCTCGATCTCTTAAGAAAAAAGAAGTATGACCAGGTAAAGGAGCGCATTCAAAATGCTTATCGCGGTAATCGGAGTTAACCACCGCACAGCACCGCTGGAAGTGCGGGAGAAACTGGCTTTTCCGGAATGGGGAATGAAGGAATGGCTGGGAAAACTGCTGTCATGCCCAGGCATTGACGGCTGTGCCATTGTTTCTACCTGTAACCGGACCGAAATCTATATCGCCCCGGTGGAATTGGACACCGGCATGAATTCCGTGTGGTCTTTTTATCTGAGAAATCCGGCCTGGACATTTCTGAGATAAAAACTACACCTTTTGCCATACGCTTTATGACGCCATCCGTCACCTGTTCCGGGTGGTGTCCGGTCTGGATTCCATGATCCTGGGAGAGACACAAATTCTCGGCCAGGTCAAAAAGGCTTATGAAATCGCTCTGGAAGCCCAGACTACCAACGTTGTCCTTAATACCTTATTTCAACAGGCTATTACCACCGGTAAAAGAGTCAGGACCGAAACCGGTATCGATCAAAACCCGGTCTCCATTCCCTATACCGCCGTTGAGTTGGCCAAGCAGAATTTGGCTCCCTGGAGGGCCGTTCTGTTCTGGTGGTGGGGGCCGGCGAAATGAGTGAGTTAACGGTGGTCAATTTAGTGGCCAACGGCGTCTCCAGTGTCATTGTTTCCAACCGCTCCTACGACAGGGCAATGCAGCTGGCAGAAAAGTTTAACGGGGCTGCGGTAAAATTTGACCAACTCTTTCATTATATGACCCAGGCCGATATCGTGATCTCCAGTACTGCGGCCCAGCATTGTGTGATCAAATATCCCGACATGCAAAAGGTCATGGACCGGCGGGGCGGCAGAGCCATTATGATGATTGACATCGCGGTACCCAGGGATATCGATCCGGCAGTCCGCAAAATTCCCGGTGTCAACCTGTATGACGTAGACCATTTGCAAAACGTCGTGGACGCCAATTTGGCCGAAAGACGAAAAGCGGCGGTGCAGGCCGAGGGAATTATTGAAGAAGAGTTAAATGAATTCATGTGTTGGGTTTCCACCCGGTTTGTGGTGCCAACCATCACGGCATTAAAAAAGATGGGGGAAGAAATCAAGCAGCGGGAGCTGCACCGGGCCTTTAACCGGTTAGGTGATTTGGATGAGCGGCAAAGAAAAATTATCAGCTCCCTGGCCAATTCAATTGTCAACCAATTACTCCATAACCCGGTGATTAAGCTTAAACAGTCTGCCTTATCACCGGAAGGTCATCTATACATCGAAATTGCCCAAAACATTTTTAATCTGGATGTGGAAGGGCAGCGGCCCCAGGTTAAAAACATCACCTCGGAAAAAAAGAAAAAAGTAGCATCCTGTTCCGCCTCCGGCTGGGACAAGGGAATCACAGCAATGGTGGCAGACGGCAGGTTGAGGGAATAAATTTTGGGAGGCGCCATGAAACGTAAAATTACCGTAGGGAGCAGAGACAGCGCCCTGGCTCTGTGGCAGACCCGCTGGGTGGTTGAACAACTGGAAAAGCAAAATCCGGAAGTAACATTTGAAATCGTAACCATGAAGACCAAGGGCGATAAGATGCTGGATGTGGCCCTGGCGAAGATTGGCGATAAAGGGCTCTTTACCAAAGAGCTGGAAATAACAATGCAGCAAAAGGAAATTGATTTTGCTGTGCACAGCCTGAAAGATTTGCCCACTGTGCTGCCGGAAGGGCTCACCATCGGGGCGGTCTGCAAGCGGGACAATCCCGGGGACGCGCTGGTCTCCAAGGATGGCCGCAAGCTGGAGCAGCTCCCCAGAGGGGCGAGAATCGGCACATCTTCTCTACGCCGGTGTGCCCAGCTGTTAAACTACCGGCCTGACTTTCAACTGGAAGCCTGAGGGGAAATTTAAATACCCGTATGAAAAAACTGGTGTCCGAGAGCCTGGATGCCATTGTCCTGGCTGCGGCCGGCATTACCCGTATGGGTTGGGACGATATGATTGCTGAGATAATTCCTTTCAATATATGTTTACCTGCTGTGGGGCAGGGAGCCATTGCCGTGGAGTGCAGGGAAGACGATCAGGAGATGGTGCAACTTCTTCAAGGGGTGGAGCACTCTGCCACCAGAGCCGCCACCGATGCCGAGAGGGCGCTGCTGCGGCACCTGGAAGGGGGCTGCCAGATCCCCATCGGGGCCTTTGGAGAAGTGGTAAAAGAAAGACTTACGCTAACCGCCGTTGTCGCCACGCTGGATGGCAGCCAGGTGATCCGGACCCAGGGAGAAGCAGCGGCGGGTCAGGCAAAACAACTGGGGATCGAAGTGGCTGAGAAACTACTGGCCCTGGGCGGCAAAAAAATATTGCAACAAATTAGGTCAGGGGAATGATGAAGATGACAACAAAGGGTTTCGTTTATCTGGTTGGCGCCGGTCCCGGAGATCCCGGCCTCATTACAGTAAAAGGATTAAATTGCATCCGTAAAGCTGACGTGCTGGTTTATGACCGCCTGGCCAGCCCGCGATTGCTGGCCTATGCACGTCCGGAAGCCGAACGAATCTATGTTGGAAAATCACCCGACCGGCATGCCATGGTGCAGGAGGAGATCAACCAACTGCTGGTGGATAAAGCGAAGGAAGGCAAAGTTGTTACCCGGTTAAAGGGGGGCGACCCCTTTGTCTTTGGCCGGGGTGGTGAAGAAGCGGAACTTCTGGTGGAAAATCATATTCCCTTTGAGGTGGTGCCGGGGATTACTTCCGCCATCTCAGTACCGGCCTATGCCGGCATTCCGGTCACCCATAGGGGTTACACATCTACGCTGGCCATTATCACCGGCAATGAGGATCCCAGTAAAGATGATTCCAGCATTGCCTGGGATAAGATTGCCACCGGTGCCGGAACACTGGTTTTCTTAATGGGGATGGGGAATTTGCCAGGCATTTGCGCCAGGCTGATGGAATTTGGCCGGCCCCCGGAAACTCCCGTTGCCCTGATCCGCTGGGGCACCCGGCCGGAACAAAGGACCATTACCGGCACGCTGGAGAATATCCATCAAAGGGCCACCGAAGCAAACTTTAAAAACCCTGCCGTGATCGTGGTAGGGGAAGTTGTTAAGCTGAGAGATAAACTGGCATGGTTTGAGAACAGGCCGCTGTTTGGCAGGCGGGTCATTGTGACCCGTTCCCGGGAACAGGCCAGTGTCTTATCTTCTGCCATCGAGGCCCTGGGCGGCGAAGCATGGGAATTTCCCACCATTCAAATCGCTCCCCCGGAGGACTTTACCCCGCTGGATAAGGCCATCACGGATGTTCGTTCCTATCGCTGGGTCATTTTTACCAGTGTCAACGGTGTAAAAATGTTCTTTGACCGGATGCGTGAGAATAAAAAGGATATTAGAGATTTAAGCGACGTGCGGCTGTGTGCCATCGGACCCCGGACAAAGGAAGAGCTGGAGATGCGGGGACTGATGGTGGACTATGTGCCCGGTGAATACCGGGCGGAAGAGATTGTGGAGGGCCTGAGGGGCAAGGTACTGCCCGGCGACCGGGTGCTGCTGCCCAGGGCGGACATTGCCCGCAAGCTGCTGCCCCGGGCGCTGGAAGAGATGGGTGCCGTGGTCCATGAGGTGGTTGCCTACCGTACCGTTTTAGGAGACAGGGATGCCGCAGCCATCCGGCAGGCCCTGGCTGACGGTGAAGTCAGTGTGGCTACATTTACCAGCTCGTCCACTGCTCAAAATTTTGTTAAACTATTAGGTGAAGAAGGTTTACCACAGTTAATGGAGAAAGTGACGGTAGCCAGCATTGGCCCCATTACCTCCCGCACCGCCAGGGAACTGGGACTGCGGGTGGATATTGAAGCAAAGGAATATACCATTAACGGCTTGGTACAAGCCATGACTGATTATTTTACCGGCCGGGAAGATGCCTAGCATCTCCCGACCGGATTAAAATTTATAAAAAGCTCTTTTGGCAATGTTGCTTATTGGAAAAGCCCGTTTTATTATAAAGGCATAAAATCTATAGGATTTTTATAAACCGTAAATGAACGCTTTGCTTTGTGTTAATGACATTAGGCATCTTACGGGTTTTCTAATAGCAACAGTCTTTTAGAAAATAGCGTATAGAAAAGTGGGAGCATTATGATAAGTATTAGTAAATTACTTTGCGGTTCAGAAAACTTTGGGGACTCCCTGCGTTACGCCCACGGCTCCAAAGGGCAGGTCCACGGCGCTGTGGCCGGCCACGGGCCGGTGGTGGTATGGAACTCCACCCGCACCTGCAACCTCAAGTGCCGTCACTGTTATTCTGAATCCGACAGCAAAAAATATGATGAGCTGAGCACCCGGGAGGCAAAACAGTTTATTGACGATTTGGCTGAATTCAAGGTGCCCGTATTGCTGTTTTCCGGCGGGGAACCCTTGGTGCGGCCGGATTTCTTTGAACTGGCCCAGTATGCCAGTGAAAGGGGCATTCGAACTACCATTTCCACCAATGGTACCCTCATTACACCCGAGGTTGCCCGGCGCATTAAGAACATTGGCGTCGGTTATGTAGGCATCAGCCTGGACGGCATCGGGGAAGTCAATGACGAGTTCCGGGGACGCAAGGGTGCCTTTGAGGCAGCGTTAAACGGCATTCGAAACTGCCTGGCCGTGGGCCAGCGGGTGGGCCTCCGTTTTACCATTAACCGTCATAATCATAAAGAACTGAACAGTGTTTTTGACCTGATCGAAAAAGAAAATATCCCCAGGGTGTGTTTTTACCATCTGGTCTACTCCGGCCGGGGCAGCGAAATGATTAAGGAAGACATTACCCATGAAGAAAGCCGCGCCGCCCTGGATTTAATTATTGAGCGGGCCCTTGATTTTCACCGCCGGGGTTTGGACAAAGAAATACTTACCGTAGACAACCACGCTGACGCCATCTATATCTACCTGAAACTGCTGAAGGAAGACCCGGAGCGGGCCCGGCAGGTCTTTGAACTACTCTCCCGCAACGGCGGCAACCGGACCGGGATTGCCATCGGAGAGGTGGATTGGGAGGGGCATGTTCATGCGGACCAGTTCACTCGCAATCACCGCTTTGGCAATGTGCGGCAGCGGAAATTCGGAGAGATCTGGACCGATCTCAGCCATACCATCCTGGCCGGCCTGAAAAACCGCAAACCTTTGCTGCAAGGCCGCTGCGCCAAGTGCAAGTGGTTGGACCTTTGCAACGGCAATTTCCGCGCCCGGGCGGAAGCAGTCCACGGCAACTTCTGGGCCGAAGACCCCGCCTGTTATTTAACCGATGAAGAAATAGGAGCAAATGGCTAGACTTATGGGTCTTTTCTCTGGGGTCTCGTTGTTACTGAATCCGGAGCCTAATAATACACCCTAAAGGAATGCCCAAATGACCAGCAACGAGATTCGTAAGAAATACGCAAAAGTCTAGCAACAGGACCCGTAAGCATTACCTATAAGGCTAACAGTGGAGGTGTTCACCGTGCCCCTTTTCCCAAATATCCGGCACCGCCGTTTACGACTGAATGAAAGGGTCCGGCGGCTGGTGCGGGAAAACCACCTGTCAGTGGATGATCTCATCTACCCGGTATTTGCAACCTATGGCCGGGGCGTGCGCCGGGAGGTGCCCAGCATGCCCGGCGTCTATAATCTTTCCATCGACATGCTGCTGAAAGAGTTAAAGGTTGTAGAGGAACTGGGGATTCCCGGCATTCTTGTTTTCGGTGTTCCCGAGGAGAAGGATGAGGCGGGGTCCGGCGCCTATGACCCGGACGGCATTGTGCAGCAGGCAGTGTGCGCCATTAAAAAGTCTTTCCCGGATTTACTGGTGATTACCGATGTCTGCCTGTGTGAATATACCAGCCACGGGCATTGCGGCTTGATAAAAGAACAAACGGTGGACAACGACTCCACCCTGGAATTGATTGCTGAAACCGCCCTGTCCCATGCCCGGGCCGGGGCAGATATGGTTGCCCCTTCCGACATGATGGACGGCCGGGTGGCGGCCATCCGCGCCAAACTGGATGCCGGGGGATACGCCGATATCCCGATCATGGCTTATTCGGCAAAATATGCTTCTGCCTATTACGGCCCCTTCCGGGAAGCCGCCGGCTCCACCCCCCGGTTCGGGAACCGGAAAACCTATCAAATGGACCCGGCCAACGGGGATGAGGCCATCCGCGAGACGGCCCAGGACATTGAGGAGGGTGCGGACATTGTAATGGTGAAACCGGCCCTGGCCTATATGGACATCATCCGCCGGATCAATGACCGGTTTGGCTACCCGCTGGCTGCCTATAATGTCAGCGGTGAGTATTCCATGGTCAAAGCGGCGGCCAAACTGGGCTGGATCGACGAGCGGCGGGTTGTGCTGGAGACATTAACAGGCTTTAAGCGGGCCGGGGCAGATATCATCATTACCTACCATGCCCTGGAGGTTGCCCGCTGGCTAAGGGAGGCTTAAATCATGATCATTTCCTGGAACACCACCAACGCCTGTAACCTCTACTGCGCCCACTGCTACCGGGATGCCGGCGTGAAAGCGGAGGAAGAACTCAGCACCGAAGAGGGCAAAAGACTGCTCGATCAAATTGCCGAGGCAGGCTTTAAAATCATGATCTTCAGCGGCGGCGAACCGCTGATGAGACCGGACATTTACGAACTGGTGGCCCACGCCAGGTCAAAGGGCTTGCGGCCGGTTTTCGGCAGCAACGGCACGCTGATTACCCCGGAGGTGGCCCGGCGTCTTAAAGAATGCGGCGCCACCGGCATCGGGATCAGCCTGGACAGTGTGGACCCGGCCAAGCACGACCGTTTCAGGGCCCAGGAGGGGTGCTGGCAGGCCGCCGTAGAAGGGATGCGCAACTGCCGCCAGGCCGGGCTGCCCTTTCAAATTCATACTACGGTAATGGATTGGAATTACCACGAGGCCGAAGAACTGACCGATCTCGCCGTCAGGGAAGGCGCCGTAGCCCATCACTTTTTCTTCCTGGTGCCCACCGGCAGGGCGGTCAACATTGAACAGGAGTCCCTGCGGGCCGAACAGTATGAGAACTTATTGGCCAGGATTATGGAAAAACAAAAGCAGGTGGACATAGAGTTAAAGCCCACCTGTGCGCCCCAGTTTATGCGGATCGCCAAGCAAATGGGAGTCAATACCCGGTTTCAGCGGGGCTGCCTGGCCGGCACCGCTTACTGCATCATCAGCCCCAAGGGAGATGTGCAGCCCTGCGCCTATTTAAACATTCCCCTGGGAAATGTAAAAGAAACATCCTTTGTGGACATCTGGCAGAACAACCCTGTGCTCAAAGAACTGCGCACCCTGGATTATAAGGGAGGCTGCGGCACCTGCGGCTTTAAGAAACTGTGCGGCGGCTGCCGGGCCAGGGCGCATTTTTATCACGGAGACTATATGGCCGAGGAACCGTGGTGCCTATACCATGGTCGAAAGGGGTATTAAATGCAGCTGGATCATCTCGACAGGCGACTTCTCAATCTGGTTCAATCGGATTTCCCCATTTGCCCGCAGCCCTATCAGGTATTGGCGGAGCAGTTGGGAATCACCGAGCAAGAGGTCTTGCAACGTTTGGAGCGATTAATGCAGCAGGATGTGATCCGCCGTTTGGGAGGCGTTTTTGATTCCCGCAAATTGGGATACAAGGGGACCTTGTGTGCCGTTAAAGTTCCTCAAGACCGTATCGATGAAGTGGCTGCAGTGATCAACAGCTATTTGGGGATTACCCATAATTATTTACGGGATCACGAGTACAATATGTGGTTTACCATTTTGGCCCAATCTCCAGCTAAAGTGGAACAAATTCTGAAAGAAATCAAAGAAAAAACGGGCATTGAGGATATTATTAATCTTCCTTCCCAAAGGTTCTTTAAGGTTTTGGTGAATTTTGATGTCCGAGATGAAGATTAAGCTTGCGAGGGAGAATATGACGTTAAGCGAACTGGATCAGCGCATCGTGATGGAATTGCAGTCGGGTTTGCCCCTGGTCAGCAGGCCCTTTGAGGCTCTGGCCAGGAGGTTGGGGATCACCGAAGAAGAATTTTTGGCCAGGGTTCATGCCATTCAACAGGCCGGCATTATGAGGCGGATTGGCGCTGCCCTGCGGCATCACCGGGTTGGTTTTACCGCCAATGCCATGATTGTCTGGCAGATCCCCGAAGAAAAGATTGTAGAAGTGGGAGAACAAATGTCCCAATTGCCGGAAGTGACCCACTGTTACCAGCGGGTATCTTTGCCCCAGTGGCCCTATAACTTTTATACCATGGTGCACGGCCACAGCCGGGAAGAATGCAGGCGGATTGCAGAGCAGTTAGCACAAATGGCCGGTGTAAACGACTACCGACTTTTATATAGCGTGGCTGAATTGAAGAAAAGCAGCATGAAATATTTTATGGATTAGGAGGGTACCCGATGGCTCCCAGTTACCAAAAATCCAAGGAGTTGTTTGAACAGGCCCAAATGGTGATCCCCGGTGGCGTCAACAGCCCGGTGCGGGCCTTCAAGTCCGTAGGAATGCCCCCCCCTTCATTGCCAGGGCCAACGGTTGCCGCCTGTGGGACATGGACGGTAATGAATATATTGATTATGTCGGCTCCTGGGGACCCCTTATTTTGGGCCACCGTCATCCTGCGGTGATCCATGCCATTCAAAGGTGCCTGGAACGGGGCACCACCTACGGCGCTCCCACCGACCTGGAAGTAACCCTGGCCCAAATGGTGGTGGAGGCGCTGCCTTCGGTGGAGATGGTCCGCATGGTAAACTCCGGCACCGAGGCCACCATGAGCGCCCTGCGTTTGGCCAGGGCCTATACCAACCGCAGTAAAATCGTCAAATTCGAGGGCTGCTACCACGGCCATCACGATTCCCTGCTGATCAAAGCCGGGTCCGGGGCCTTAACCACGGTGTGCCCACCAGCCCGGGGGTGCCGGAGAATATCGCCGGCAGCACCATCAATGCCCGTTACAACGACCTGGAACTGCTGGAGAAAATCTTTGCCGAAGCGGGCTCTGAAATTGCCGCGGTGATTGTGGAACCCCTGGCCGGCAATATGGGGGTTGTGCCCCCCGCAGAGGGATTCCTGCAGGGCCTGCGCAGCCTGTGCAGCAAACATGGCGCCCTGTTAATCTTTGACGAAGTCATCACCGGCTTTCGTTTGAGCTATGGCGGGGCACAGTCCTACTATAACGTGCTGCCGGATTTAACCTGCCTGGGCAAAATTATCGGCGGCGGTTTGCCCGTGGGTGCCTACGGCGGTCGCAAGGAAATAATGCAAATGGTATCACCCGCAGGCCCGGTGTACCAGGCGGGCACTCTGTCCGGCAATCCCCTGGCCATGACAGCGGGCATCGCCACCCTGGAACAGCTGCAGCAGCCGGGGGTTTATGAAGAATTAAACCGCAAGTCTACCCTGCTGGCCCAGGGATTAAGCCAGGCAGCCAGGGCCGCCGGTGTGCCGGCCAGCTTTAACCGGGTGCAGTCCTTACAGACTTGTTTCTTTACCAGGCATCCTGTGAACGATTTTGCCAGCGCTTCCACCTCCGATACCAGGCGTTACGCCGCGTTCTTCAGAAGCATGCTGGAGCAGGGCATCTATTTGGCTCCTTCCCAGTTTGAAGCGGCCTTTGTTTCCACCGCCCACACCGACAAAGACATTGAACGCACCGTGGAAGCCGCTTACCATGCATATAAGGCTGCGGGTAAAATAGAATAGTATAAAACACAGTAAGGACAGGCACAGACAAAACCTGTCCTTCTATTTACCCTTACCCTGTGGCCTGGTAGAGATTGGGGAGAGGTGAGAATTTTGGCAGAGGCGGCCATCACAATAATAACCGCCTTTTTGGTTAACCTACCCTTAGGACGCTGGCGTGCCAGGACCCGTAAATATTCACTGCCCTGGTTTCTGGCCATTCATTTATCCATTCCCTTAATCATCTGGCTGCGCTATCATTTTCATTTGGGGATAGGGTATATACCTTTTACAGTAGGGGGTGCTGTGCTGGGGCAGCTGGCAGGGTCCTACAAATATGTTGTCATAACAAAATACACTTGTAACAGGAGGGAAATGCCATGATTATTACTACCACACCATCCATTGAAGGAAAACCCATTAAGCAGTATTACGGGCTGGTTTGTGGGGAAGCCATTATGGGTGCCAACATTGTCCGGGATATTTTTGCCAGTATCACCGACATCGTCGGGGGACGGAGCGGGGCCTACGAGGACAAATTAGCCCGCGCCCGGGAAATCGCCGTGGAAGAAATGACAGAGCAGGCAAAGCGTATGGGGGCCAATGCGGTGGTCGGCGTGGACCTGGATTACGAAGTCATCAGGGAAGGCATGCTGATGGTAACCGCCAGCGGCACGGCGGTAACCATCTAAAACATCTGTAAATTAAAAGGAAAGCACGGCCATCGCCGTGCTTTCCTTTTGAAAGATTAAAGAACCGTGTCAAGGTTAACCAGCAGCCAGAGCTGGTCGCCCTTTTTAACAACGCCCTTCAGGAAGTCGATATTGTCGCCGATCATGTTGGGAGGTTCCACTTCGCTTTCGGTATAACGTCCTACCTCAAGAACACTGTCCACGATCATGCCCACTTTGCTGCCCTTATTTTCTACCACAATAATTCTGGTATCTTCATTTTGTTCGGTTTCCGGCAGGCCAAGACGACGGTTGAGGCTGATCACAGGCAGAATGGTCCCCCGCAAGTTAATAATGCCCTCGATATAATAATTGGTATTGGGTAGGCGGGTCACTTCAGCCATGCGAATAATTTCCTGGGTTTCGTTAATGGGGAGGGCGTACTGTTGATCGTTGAGCTGGAATACCACCAGTTGGTCTTCCTGACCGACTGCCATAATAATCACTCCTTTAATTGATAGCACAAGCTGCAACCGTTAAAAGCTTAGATAAATATTCTACACCGGCAGAATATTTCCTCTGTGGGAAACGGTGTCTAACTTTGTTATTTTTTACTTAAAAGAATTACAAAAAGATTAATTTTCATGAAAAAACCCAAAATCAATTGACTGATAATTCTTTACAGATATAATAAAAGTAAGACCTGACAAAACCGGGGTTTCCTGCTGGTTTGGAGGGTTGTGACAACGCAGGATATTCCCTGAGGAGAAGGGCCAGGGGGCCTTGGACCAAGGGGTATGCCATTTACTGGTGTACACTACCCGTCTATGCCTTTCTCCGGCATAAACGGGTTTTATTTTTTTGGGGGTGTTTGCTATCAATCGTCGCATCGGTGTGGTGGGAATTGTTATTGAGGACCGAAACAAGGCCCCGGAGATTAATCATATCCTGAGCCAGTACTCGGATATCATCATTGGCCGTATGGGGATCCCTCATAAAGAACGGGCACTTTCCGTCATCTCCCTTATCGTGGAGGGAACCAATGATGAAATAGGAGCCATGACAGGAAAGCTGGGAAATATTAAGGGAGTCCAAGTAAAGTCTGCTCTAAGCACCAAATATTAGGGGGTGGGCAAGCTGAAATACCGGATTGAACAGGATCTCATCGGGTTCAAAGAAATTCCCCTGGATGCCTTCTATGGCATTCATACCGCCAGAGCAGCGGAAAATTTCAGCGTGTCCCGGCAAAGGGTTCATCCTGAACTGATTAAAGCCATGGCAGTGGTCAAACAGGCAGCGGCGGAAGCCAACATTTCCCTGGGTCTTTTGGATCCGACCCTTGGCAGTGCCATTTTCCAGGCCGCCGCGGAAGTGGCGGAGGGGAAATTTGCCGACCATTTTATCGTGGATGCCTTGCAGGGCGGCGCTGGCACCTCAACCAACATGAATGTCAACGAAGTGATCGCCAACCGGGCCATCGAGATCCTGGGGGGGAGCAAAGGGGACTATACCCTGGTGCACCCGGTGAACCATGTCAACATGTCCCAGTCAACCAACGATGTTTATCCCACGGCCCTGCGGATTGCGGCCATCCGCCTGCTGGTGCACCTGTCCCAGTCCTGCGCCAACCTGCAGGGGGCGCTGCAGGCCAAGGAAGCGGAGTTTGCCGGAGTGTTGAAGGTTGGCCGCACAGAAATGCAGGATGCCGTTCCCATTACCCTGGGGCAGGAATTCTCCGCCTGGGCCGAGGCCATCGCCCGGGACCGCTGGCGTTTATACAAGGTAGAAGAGCGCTTGCGCCAAGTGAATCTGGGCGGCACAGCCGTCGGTACCGGGTTAAATGCCGAGCGCAAGTATATCTATTCCGTTATTGAACGGCTGAGGGCGCTCACCGGCCTGGGTCTGGCCCGCAATGAAAACATGATTGACGGCACCCAAAACGCCGATGTATTTGTGGAAGTTTCCGGACTGGTGAAGGCAAACGCCGCCAGCCTGGCGAAAATTGCCGGGGATTTGAGGCTCCTCTCCTCAGGACCCAGGGCAGGCCTGGGAGAAATCAGACTGCCGGATTTGCAGGCCGGTTCCTCCATTATGCCGGGGAAAGTGAACCCGGTGCTGCCGGAAATGATTACCCAGGTGGCCTACCAGGCCATGGCCCAGGACCTGGCCATCACCCTGGCTGTGCAGGCGGGGCAGCTGGAACTGAACGCCTTCCTGCCCCTGGTGGCAGCCAACCTGCTGCCGGCCATGGAGACCCTCAGCAAGTCCATGAACCTGCTGGCAGAGCGTTGTATCAAAGGAATTCAGGCCGTGCCGGAAAAATGCCTGGATCACCTGCACAACGGCGTCGGCATTATCACCGTCATTTCGCCCCATGTGGGTTATGATGTAGCCTCGGAACTGGCCAAAAATGCTTTAAAAACCGGCCGGCCGGTTAGGGATGTGATTTTAGAGGCAGGCCTGTTCACCGAGAACGAATTAGATGATCTGCTCAGGCCGGAGGAGGTAACCCGGCCGGGTATCGCAGGCAGACGCAAAAAAAGAAATTTATCATAACAAAGGAGGCGAGAATATGGACAGTACACCAAGGGGAAACCGGCTCCATATAGCCATCTTCGGACGCCGCAACGCCGGTAAATCCAGCCTCATTAACGCGCTAACCAACCAGGATATTGCCGTTGTCTCCAACGTGCCGGGAACCACCACCGACCCGGTTTACAAGGCCATGGAGATACTGCCGGTGGGTCCTGTGGTGATTATCGATACGGCAGGCATTGACGACACCGGTGACCTGGGGGAACTAAGGGTACAGCGTTCTTTGGACGTATTAAATAAAGCGGATATGGTGCTGTTAGTCATTGATGCCGGGGCCGGCGTAACCCAATTTGAACAGGACATCGCCGAACGCTGCAAGGAGAAAAAGCTGCCGGTGGTGGCGGTGCTCAACAAAATTGACGCTCTCCCGGTGACTGAAATACAAATCAATGAAACCAAAGAAAAACTGGGTGTGGAACCGGTGGCCGTCAGCGCACTGACCGGAGCAGGGATCTCAGATTTAAAGATCGCCATTGTGAAGTCCGCCCCACCCAGCTGGGATGACCAAACCATTGTGGGGGATTTGCTCAATCCCGGTGACGTGGCGGTGCTGGTGGTGCCCATTGATTTGGCGGCACCCAAGGGACGGTTAATTTTACCCCAGGTACAGACCATTCGGGACATTTTGGATCACGATGCCATGGCCTATGTGGTAAAGGAACGGGAATTAAAGGAATGCATCGCCACGTTAAACAAAAAACCGAAAATCGTCATCACCGACTCCCAGGCCTTTCTTAAAGCGGATGCCGATACGCCGCCGGATGTGCTCTTAACTTCCTTCTCCATTCTTTTTGCACGCTATAAAGGAGATCTGGAATCCCTGGTGGCAGGGGCCAAAGCCATTGAGAAATTAAAACCCGGGGACAAGGTGCTGATTGCCGAGGCCTGCACCCATCACCGGATGGAAGACGATATCGGAACCGTCAAGATTCCCCGCTGGCTGCGCCAGATCGTGGGGGGCGAACTGGAGTTCCACTGGAGCAGCGGTCACCGTTTCCCGACGGATTTATCCGAATACAAACTGGTGGTCCACTGCGGCTCCTGTATGATCAACCGCCGGGAAATGCTCTCCCGGATTATGCAGGTCCAGCAGGCCGGCGTGCCCATCGTCAACTACGGGGTGTGTATCGCTTACGTCCAGGGGATTCTCAGGCGAGCGCTGTCCCCCTTCCCCATGATTCAGGAAATGTTGGATGACGAGGAATAGATCGGGTTAAAAGGAAGGGGTGATACCCTTGAGAAAGGAATTTGCCACTGCTCTGGACAAAGCGGCCAGTGGAGTTGAGTTAACCAGGGAAGAAATCATTACGCTGCTGCAGGCCCGGCCCGGGGAAGAAGAAAGACAGCTGTTTGAGCTGGCGGACCGGGTACGTCGGGAAAATTTCGGCGACGAGGTGCACCTGAGGGGATTATTGAGTTCTCCAACTACTGCCGAAACGACTGCCACTATTGCGGCCTGCGGCGCAGCAACAAAGAAATCCAGCGGTACCGTATCCCCCTGGAGGAAATCGTTGATACAGCCAAATACGCAGCGGAGCTCGGTTATGGCACCATCGTTTTACAGGCCGGCGAGGACCCCTATTACTCGGGTGAAGACCTGGCAGAAATGATCCGTAAAGTAAAAGAGGCGGGGGACTTTGCCGTTACCGTTTGCGTCGGCGAGCGCAGCCGCAAAGATTATGAACTGATGAAAGAAGCCGGTGCCGACCGTTACCTGTTAAAGCATGAGACCGCAGACCCGGCGCTGTTTGCCGAATTAAGGCCCGGCACCTCCCTGGACGAAAGGATGAAACGGCTGAAATGGCTGCGGGAACTTGGCTTCCAGGTGGGCTCCGGCAATATGGTGGGCCTGCCGGGGCAGACGGTGGAGACCCTGGCGGATGACATACTGCTGTTAAAGGAACTGGACGTCGAGATGGCAGGCATTGGGCCATTCATCCCCCATGACCAGACGCCTTTAAGGGACGCTCCTGCCGGTGATTTAAACCAAACCCTCAAGGCGCTGGCCGTGGCAAGATTGGTCCTGCCGAAAACGCACCTGCCGGCCACAACGTCAACCGGAACTCTGCACCCGGCAGGCCGCAAGATGGCCCTGGGCTGTGGCGCCAATGTCATTATGCCAAATTTGTCGCCGGCTAGTTATCGACAGATGTATCAGATTTATCCCGAGAAGGCCGGCAGCAAAGAAAATGCGAACGAATCCCACGAAAAAATTACCTCTTTGGTAAAGGAAGTGGGTCGCAAGATCGGTACGGGACGGGGCGACAGCCCCAAGGAACATTTTAAAAACCGTCCGGCCCGCAGGGCCGGGGAAAGGTAGGGTTATCGGAATGGCAGTGAACAAGGCGGAGATCTACAATAACCAGTGGGAACCGGCCGACTTTATTAATGAAGGGGAAATTAACCGTTTGCTGGAGGAAGCCAAACAAGCGTCACCGGCCAGGGTACGGGAGATCATTGAAAAGGCCAGGCAGGCCAAGGGGTTAACCCCCGAAGAAGTGGCCATTTTACTGCAAAACGAGGACCAGGAACTGCTGGACCTGATGTACCGGGTGGCCAGTGAAATCAAGCTGAAGATTTACGGCAAGCGCCTGGTGCTCTTTGCCCCCCTGTATATCAGCGACCATTGTGTCAACAACTGCGTCTACTGCGGTTACCGCCGGGATAACAAATTTAAGCGGCGCAAGCTGACCCAGGCGGAAGTGGCGGAAGAGGTAAAAGTGCTGGAATCCCTGGGACACAAAAGATTGGCGGTAGAGGCAGGGGAACATCCCGGCGAGTGTCCCATCGAGTATGTGCTGGAGTGCCTGAAGACCATTTACAGTATCAAATTTGACAATGGCAGCATCCGCCGCTGCAACATCAACATTGCCGCCACCACCGTTGAAAATTACAAAAAACTGAAGGAGGCCGGCATCGGTACCTACATTCTGTTCCAGGAAACCTACCACCGGGAAACCTACAAAAAAATGCATCCCAGCGGACCCAAGGCCGATTATGACTGGCACACCACCGCCCATGACAGGGCCATGCTGGCCGGCATCGACGACGTGGGTTTCGGCGCTCTGTTTGGCCTCTATGATTACAAATTTGAAGTCATGGGCTCATGATGCACGCCCTGCATCTGGAAGAACGCTTTGGTGTGGGACCGCACACGATTTCCGTGCCGCGGCTGCGCCCGGCCCGGGGAGTGGATTACGACAACTTCCCCTATTTGGTCAATGATGAGCAATTTATGAAGCTGGTTGCCATTATTCGCCTGGCTGTTCCCTATACCGGTATGATTATTTCCACCCGTGAGCGACCTGAATACCGGGATATGCTGTTAAATTACGGTATTTCTCAAATTTCCGCCGGTTCCTGTACCGGCGTGGGCGGCTACAAAAAAGAATCAGAGCGCAAACAGTGCATTGCCGGCGGAGGTGCCAATTGTGACGCTGGCGAAGAAGATGCCCCACAATTTTACGTGGATGATCACCGGAGTCCCGACGAGGTGCTGCGCAATGTCTGCAAGTCCGGCTGGCTGCCCAGCTACTGCACCGCCTGCTACCGCAAAGGACGCACCGGCGACCGGTTCATGGCCCTGGCCAAGAGCGGCGAAATTCAAAACGTCTGCCAGCCCAACGCCATCCTGACCTTTAAAGAATACTTAATGGACTATGCTTCCCCTGAAACCAGGGAGGTCGGGGAAGAAACCATCCGCCGGCACCTGGATGAGATCGGCAACCCGCATATTCGCAAGATCACCGAAGACAGACTGAAACAAATCGAAGCCGGTGAGCGGGATCTATATTTCTAAAATCCTGTATACTTGGTTGGTAAATATTGAAAAGCAAGCAAAATCGTGCTAATATTGAACTAGACTTGACAAAGAAGTGGGTCAGCAAAGGTGCTATTTATCAATAGCGCCTTTTTTATACATTTTAGTTTTATAAATATTAAAAATTTTCAAGTCAGAGTAAAAGCGTTAAATGTTGGTCAAAACCAAAAGATTATAACCTGTAATTTGAGGTGGGACAATGCCCGTTAATCATGAACAAAATCTTCTTTATATATCATTGGGGTTTAAGATTCGCGAATTAAGAAAGGAAAAACAAAAGACGCTGCAAGAACTTGCCAGGGAGGCGGGTATTTCCGCCGGCCTGTTAAGCCAGGTGGAAAGGGGGACGGTGCAGCCTTCCCTGGACACCCTTTGGAAGATAACCAAAGCCCTTAACATCCCACTTTTTTATCTGCTGGAACAGGTGGAAAACAAAAGTGTGGTTGTGGTAAAACAAGAAAATCAAAAAAAGCTGGAAACACCCAACAGCAATGTGGTCTACCGGTTCCTGTCGCCTGACCTGAATCGAAAGATCGAGTTCATGATGATTACACTCAAGCCCGGCCATAACCACGGAGAATTGCTAAGCCATGCCGGCGAGGAGTGCGGGGTTGTCATTCAAGGCACCATTGCGGTCCGCATAGGGGAAGAGCTTTATATCCTTAACCAGGGTGACAGTATTTATTTTGACAGCAACATACCGCACCGTTTTTATAACCCGGGTAATGAGGAGGCCGTCGGGATCTGGGCCATGACACCTCCTACGTTTTAATAAAAACCAAGTCAATCTGGAGGTGATTGCAAAAAGAATTTTTAACCAGCTAATTAATCATTTAGTATTTGATGAGGAGGAAAGAAGATGAAAAGGTTATTACCGGTATTGCTGGCGCTGCTCGCTTTGCTGGTCAGCGGCTGCGGCGGCGGAGGGGAAGAAAAAAAGCAGAATGTCTCTAAATCTCCCTCCGACACCCTGATTATCGGGATGGCCATGGACCTGGCCACCCTTGACCCGGCTGTCTCGATGGACAACGCTTCATGGAAAATCACCTACCCCTGTTATGACAGGCTTGTGAAATACAAAACCGAAAACGGCAAGGGAAGTACGGAAGTGGAACCCATGGCGGCCGAGTCATGGCAGGTGTCGCCGGACGGCAAAGAGTGGACCTTTACACTGCGGAAAGACATCAAGTTCCACGATGGTTCACCCTTAAATGCCCAGGCCGTAAAGTTCTCCTTTGACAGGGTGCTGAAAATGGCGAAAGGCCCGGCTGATTATTTTCCCACACTGGCCTCGGTTGATGTGGTGGATGACAACACTGTAAAATTCACGCTTAAAGAGGCCTTTCCGCCGTTCCTTTACACACTGGCTACCAACGCCGGCAGCATTATCAACCCCAAGGTAATTGAGCACGAAAAGGACGGGGACATGGCTTCCGGCTGGCTGGGGGAACACACCATGGGCAGCGGACCCTATCAATTGGTTGAGTGGAACCGGGAACAACACCTGAAGCTGGCGGCAGTGGACAATTACTGGGGAGGTCAACCGGCCCTCAAAACCATTCTGACGAAGATTGTCAAAGACCCGTCCGCCCAGCGGCTGCAGTTGGAAAACGGTGATATTGACATTGCTGAGGGAATCCCGGTGGACCAGTTGGAACCGTTGGAGGGCAACCAGGATATTAAAATTCTGGAAAACCCCAGCCTGCTGGTGAACTATGTCTATCTTAACAACAAGAAAAAGCCCCTTGATAACAGTAAAGTCCGCCAGGCTCTCAACTATGCGGTTGACTATGACGGAATGATCAAGGGTGTGATGCAGGGAAACGCCACCCAGGTTAAAGGGCCGATTCCCCAGGGGTTATGGGGTCACGATCCCAACGTAAAGCAGTATAAGTTGGATTTGGACAAGGCCAAACAGCTTCTGGCAGAGGCAGGCTATCCCCAGGGCTTTACCTTAAAGCTGCTGTACTCCGACTATAAGCTGGTGGGAGCAGGAGGCCCTGACCATTCAGGACAACCTCTCCAAGATAGGGGTCAAGGTGGAGTTGGAAAAACTTGCCTGGGCAACGCTGAGAGACAAGGTGGACCGCGCTGATTTTGATATCTGCCTTGGTGTTTGGAGTCCCGACTATGCTGACCCGCACATGTTTATGAATTACTGGTTTGACTCCAACAACCACGGCTTGGCCGGCAACCGGGCCTTCTATAAAAATGATCAAGTTGACCAACTCCTAAGGGAAGCGGCCCGCATCAGCGACCAGAAGAAACGCACCGAGCTGTACCGGCAGGCCCAGGACATCGTGATGGAAGAAGCTCCCTATATACTGTTATTCCAAAACAATACTCTGTTACCCATGCGCAAAAACATTGAAGGCTATGTGTACAACCCCATGCTGGAAAGCATGTATAACTTCGAGGGTATGAAGAAGTAACAATAAAAGGGTTTGCGGGAGCCGCTCCGGTGGCCCCGCAAAATCCCTATGGGAGTTAAATCATATGTTTTTACTACAGTATTTATTTAAAAGGATACCCCGTCTCCTGTTTGTGCTGTTTGGCGTAACTCTTTTTACTTTCATCATCTCGCATATGATACCCGGTGACCCTGCCAGGATGTTAATCGGTCAGCGGGCCAGCGAGGAAACCCTGAACCGGATGCGGGCCGAGATGGGATTGGACCGGCCGGTATACGTCCAGTACCTGCAGTACATGAAAAATTTATCCCAGGGAGATCTGGGCCTTTCCATCAGAACCCAGCAGCCGGTTGTCAAGGAATTGAAAACTTTTTTTCCCGCCACTCTGGAGCTGACGCTGGTAAGCATGATCATTACCCTGCTGATGGGTATTCCCCTGGGGGTTCTGGCTGCTGTCAAACGAGACAAAATAGCCGATCACCTGAGCAGATTGGTGGCCCTGCTGGGGGTTTCAACCCCATTATTTTGGTCCGGTCTGATGGTGCTGCTGCTTTTTTATAAACACCTGCAACTATTTCCGGCAGCGGGCAGGATTGACGTTTTTCTTACCCCGCCCCCTGCGGTCACCGGCATGTATTTGCTGGACAGCCTGCTGGCCAGGGATTTCACGGTGTTTTTCAACGCCCTGCACCACATCATGCTGCCCGCCTGCTGCCTGGCCTACATTCAACTGGCCATTATTGCCCGGCAGGTGCGGGCCAGCATGGTGGAGGTTTTAGAACAGGACTATATTCGCACTGCCAAGGCCAACGGTATTCCAAGGTACAAAATCATCTACCAGTATGCCTTGAAGAACGCCTTGCTCCCCACGGTAACGGTGGCCGGTCTGATTTTTGGCGAACTGCTGGGCGGCGCCATTATCACGGAAACAATTTTTGCCTGGCCGGGTATGGGCAAGTATGTAGTGGACTCGGTAAGTTTTCTGGACTTTCCGGCCATTATGGGCTTTACCCTGGTGGTTGCCTTTTGCTATGTAATGATAAACTTGCTGGTTGATCTCCTGTATAAATTACTGGATCCACAGATACGGGAGGTGGGGTAAGCATGCCGTCAGGCAAGTTGGAGTTTTACCGGTATGTTCTCATGAAAAACCCGTTAACGTTGGTAGGATGCTGTATTGTCTTTCTGATGGCAGCGGTTGCAATTCTCGCCCCGGTTCTGGCCACCCATGATCCGGTTGCCATTAATATGACCGAAAAACTCAAAGCCCCCGGCGCTGGCCATTTTTTTGGCACCGATGAGATGGGCAGGGACATCTTCAGCCGTATTATTTACGGCAGCAGGTACTCGCTGGGGGTCGGCATATCCATTGTGCTGGTGGCCGCGCTGGTGGGGACAGCCCTTGGCAGTACGGTGGGATACATCGGCGGCAGGACCGACCAAATTGCCATGGGGATCATGGATGTTATTCTTTCCTTTCCCTCCCTGGTACTGGCCATGGCCCTGGCGGCTGCCCTGGGACCAAGTCTGTTTAATGCCATGCTGGCTGTTTCGCTGGTGAAGATTCCGGTCTACGTGCGGCTGGTCAGAGGTCAAGTCCTTTCCTTAAAGGAAAAACAATATGTTAAGGCTGCCCGCTCCTTTGGCTCTTCCACCGGTTGGGTTATTTGTAAGCATATTCTTCCGAACTGCACCTCCCCCGTCTTAATACAGGTAACCCTGGGGATCGGAGAAGCCATCCTCATTGCGGCTTCACTGAGTTTCATCGGGCTCGGCGCGCAGCCTCCGGCCCCCGAGTGGGGGGCCATGATCAACACGGCCCGCACATATATCCTGGACCAATGGTGGTATGCAACATTTCCCGGCCTGTCCATTTTCATTACGGTAATGGGATTTAACCTTCTGGGAGACGGTGTCAGGGATATCCTGGATCCCAGATCAAAAAATAAGCCGGGAGCGATCAAAATGACTGCACTTCTATCTGTTAAAAATTTAACTGTGGATTTGCCCACGGGCAGAAAGACGGCCCGGGTCCTGCACGGTGTATCATTCGATATTAAACCCGGCGAGGTGCTGGGTCTGGTGGGCGAATCCGGGTCGGGAAAATCCGTGACCGCCCTTTCCATATTGCAACTGCTGCCCGGCGGTAAAGGGGGCATATCCGGCGGGAGTATCTGCTTCAAGGAGCAAAACCTCATTGACAAAACGCCGCAGGAAATGAGGAAGATACGGGGCAAAGACATCTCCATGATTTTTCAGGAACCAATGACCAGCTTAAACCCGGCTTTCACCATCGGCAAGCAGATCATGGATGTCATTCTTGCCCATAATAACATCTCCAAAAGGGAGGCCAAAGAACATGCCCTGGATATGCTGGGCAGGGTACAAATTCCCGACCCGGCGAGGACCTTTGCCAGCTACCCCCATCAACTGAGCGGTGGAATGCGCCAGCGGGTCATGATTGCCGGGGCCTTGTCCTGCGGGCCCGGCCTTTTAATAGCGGACGAACCCACAACCGCGCTGGACGTAACCATCCAGGCCCAGGTTCTCCGGTTAATCAAGGAGGCTACCATGCAGGCAGGCGCCTCTGTTTTACTGATCACCCATGACCTGGGGGTGGTGGCCCAAATCTGCGCCCGGGTGGCTGTGATGTATGCCGGGGAAATTGTGGAAATAGGGGATGTTAATGAGACCCTGCTGTCTCCCCGTCACCCCTACACCAGGGCGCTGTTAGAGACGGTGCCTGAGCTTACACCGGGTTACCGTAAGAAACTGGCATCCATACCGGGTTCAGTGCCGGATGTTTTTGCCCGAATTTCGGGATGCCGGTTTAATGACAGGTGTTCAGTAAAAAAAGATATTTGCCTTGCACAAAAACCGCAATTGGTATGTGTTAACGGCAATCACAAGGTAGCGTGCTGGACCTGAGTTCAGTTGGAGGATGCACAGATGGAATATATTCTCGAACTTTATAATCTGAAGAAGCATTTTACAGTCAAAGAAGATTTCTGGGGGCGGCAAGAAAAGATCATCAAAGCCGTTGACGGGATTGACCTGAAACTGGTTAAGGGGGAAACCCTGGGGTTGGTAGGGGAGTCAGGCTGCGGCAAAAGCACTTTGGCCAATCTAATTACCAAACTGGAGGACCCCACCGAAGGACGCATTATTCTGGGGGGAACGGATATTACCTGCCTGCCTGAAAAACAACTGAGGCCTTTGCGTTCACGCATGCAGATGATTTTCCAGGACCCCTATTCTTCGTTAAATCCCCGCATGAAGGTGGAACAGATCCTTACCGAGCCAATGGCTGTCCTGGGGCGTTGGACAAAGGGCGAGATGAGGGACAAAGCCCTGTATCTTCTGGAGAAGGTAGGGCTGTCGGCCCAGCATCTGGACAGGTATCCCCATGCCTTCAGCGGGGGTCAGAGGCAGCGTATTTCCCTGGCCAGGGCACTTACCACCGACCCGGAGCTGTTGATCCTGGATGAGCCCACATCGGCGCTGGATGTTTCGGTACAGGCCCAGGTGTTGAATTTACTGTCGGAGTTGCAGGCTGACCTGGGTTTGACCTATATCTTCATTTCTCATAACTTATCTGTGGTGAACTACCTGTGTCACCGGGTGGCTGTGATGTACCTGGGAAAAATCGTTGAAATGGGACCCGTGGAAAATGTTCTTCATGATCCCCGGCATCCTTATACCAGGGCTCTCATTGACGCTGTACCCAGAATCAAGAGGGAAACAAATTGTGGCCTGCACGGAGGTAAATCATTAGGAAGATGAACAAAGTAAAACAAAACCTGATCGACGCCCTGTCAACCGGTCGGGAACCGGTCACCGGTGTTCTGGTGGCCTATCAATTCAACAGAGATATTGCTGAAAAAATAGCACAGATTTTGCCCTTTCCGGTACAAATGCTGGACGCAACCAGGGACGTTTCAGTATTGGAAATGATCAACGGCAATTACAGCCACGTCATAGAACTTTATCATCCTGCCAAGGATGGGTACAGTATTTGCAAGCAATTACGCAACTACTTCTGGGACAGGGGCTACAAAACGCTCTCACTCTTTGACTGGGCAGAGGAGTACCTGCAAGATGATTTCTGGGGGGATACAGATTACCCCAAACTGGCGGCAGACATTGCCGAGCTCAGGAAAAAAATGCACCGGGCCAGAAGATTTAAAATTACTTCCGAACAGGGTACGAATATCAGTTTCTCAACGGAAGGAAGGCGGTGGCTGGATGCCGGCGGGCTCAGTAAAAACGGCAGCATCTCTCAAATGCCCGACGGTGAAATCTATACCTGCCCCGTGGAGGAGACTTTTAACGGGGTTATCGTGGTGGACGGTACCGTTACCCGCTCCTGGATTCCGTCCAAACCTGTAAGACTGGAGTTTAGCGGGGGGAAACTAATAGACTGTTCCAAGGAATTCAGGGAATACATTCAGGGGTTCCCGGAGGCCATCAAGACCATCGGGGAGTTTGCCATCGGGTTAAACCCGGCTATTACCACAATGGTGGGCAACATTTCGGTGGATGAGAAGGCTGCCGGCACAGTCCATTTTGCCCTTGGAGACAGCTATGGCCTGGGTATTAATAAATGCGGCTGTCACCTGGATTTTGTGGTAAGAAGACCGTTGCTGCACATGGAACCGAAAATTGAGATTCCGTTTATGAATGTTAGAGAGCTTATTGAAGAATCCTTATGATTGTTTAAACCGTGATGCTGCGAAATAAATCCCGGCGTCACGGTTTTGCCTTTTTACAAATTCATTAATTGAAATTATTGCAAAATGTTATTTAATATCTTTTTTATTTTTTATTTCAAGGTTATAATACATATTTAGATTTATCTTTTCTGGAGGGGTTTTGTTTTGCCAAACACCGAGGTGCATTTAGCAAGATATATAACCATTGCCGCGGACCTGGCGGATCGAATTGTACGGGGTGAATACCAGGAAGGTCAGAAAGTCTTTGGCCGTTCAACCTGGCAGGGAAATATAATGTTTCTCCGGAAACCATTCGACGTGCTTTAACGCTGCTGCAGGAAGTCGGCATTGTTGAGGTGGCTCCCGGCGTGGGAGTGGTGGTAAAGTCCTCAGAGGTTGCCCGCAAGTATTTGGATGACTTTGATCAGCGGAGGGTGCTGGCGGGTATTCATGAAAGACTACATCAATTAGTAAAGGAAAGAGACCAGCTAAATCACGAAATTTCCAGGTTGATGGAAGAATTAATGGAACATACCATCCACCTGGAAGCCAAGCTGTATAGAATTGAAGAATGGAAGGTATTGCCCGATTCTCCTCTGGTGGGACAAACCCTGGCCGAGAGCAAGCTGCACAACAGGAAGGTGCTGGCCATCCAGCGGAAGGGGCAGGAAGATATTTTCGACCCGGCCCCGGACAGCCGGATTCAAGATGGCGATATTTTAACCATTTACGGACGGTTGGATCCCGCTGCCAGGGAAGGATTGGTCAGAGTATAAAAAAGGCGCTGCACTGCAGCGCTTTTTTGCTATATCAGAAAGTATAAGTTTTAGGGTATCCTTTTACTTGTTGCCGGACAAGCCACCTTATGATATAATGATAGTGGCAACTTATAATTTTTTTGGCATTGTCTGGGAAATATTAGCTTAATCCATAAAATGGGAACGGAGGAACCGATTTTGGGGTGAATTCTGTGCATCGCACAGGTAGGGTTTTAACCTTTCGACCCGAACCCGTCAGCTAACTTCGTAAGCTATAAAGAAAGGGAGGGATACTCATGTCTGTTCACCTACGGCATGAAGAAGTACGTTTAGGGCAGGAAAAAAGATTGATTGCCCTGAAAAGGGCAAGGGAGCTGAAGTCCCGTATCACTGGTTATTTAAGCAACAAAGCCAACATCCCAAACGGCTTTGAGGTGCAAGAGGAATATAACCAGGCCAGGGATAAGGTGATGAATTTCTTTCAGGCCGGTGAAGAGCAGTGGAATGACTGGCACTGGCAAATGGCAAACCGCATCAGGGACGCCAGGGTATTAAGTCAGTTGGTTGATTTGAACCAGGCAGAAATTGAGGCCATTGAGCGGGTGGGCCGGCAATACCGCTGGGCAGTATCCCCTTATTACATGGCACTGGCCATGGTGGGCGGGCCCAGGGGACCAATCTGGCTGCAGGCCGTCCCAAGTGCAGAGGAAATTAAAGACCGCTGCGGCTTGGAAGACCCGATGGGAGAAGAATTTACCTCTCCTGCGCCGGGAATCACCAGGCGCTACCCCGACCGTTTAATTATCAACGTCACCAACCAGTGCGCTATGTACTGCCGCCATTGCCAACGCCGCCGCAACATCGGAGAAATCGATGTTCATAAACCACGCAAGATCCTGGAAGCTGCCCTTCAGTACGTCAGGGAAAATGAAGAAATCAGAGATGTGTTAATCACCGGTGGGGATGCTTTGCTTTTATCGGACCAGCAAATTGACTGGTTGTTAACCGAGCTGGACAATATCCCCCACGTTGAAATTAAACGCATCGGAACCCGTACCCCTGTTACCATGCCGCAAAGAATCACCCCTGAACTCTGTGCCATTTTGGAAAAACACCCGCCCGTTTATATAAACTCCCAGTTCAACCATCCTCTGGAGATTACGCCGGAGGTTAAAAAGGCCTGCGACATGCTGGTAAAGGCCGGGGTTGTGTTGGGGAACCAGACGGTGCTGTTGAAGAACATCAACAACCACCCGGACGTTATGAAACGACTTAACCAAAGCCTGCTCCAGATTCGCGTGCGACCCTACTACATTTTTCACGCCAAAGCCGTCAAAGGAACCAGGCATTTTATCACCGGCATCGATGAAGGAATCTCCATTATGGACCAATTACGGGGATATACCTCCGGGCTGGCTGTTCCCACCTATATTATTAACGCACCCAACGGCTATGGAAAGACGCCGGTTCTTCCGCAATATATTATAGAAAACAAAAACGACCATGTAACCTTGCGGACCTGGGAAAAAAGAATCATACCGTACAACGTGAGGGGCAAACATTAAAATACAAGACCCGCAAAATCCTGCCAACTTTTTTGGTAGGATTTTCATTTTTTTATTGACAAGAACATGTGTTTGGTTATAAAATCAGTGTAACAAAAACAAATGTTCGGGGGGTTTTGATATGATAAAGAGTGCGGAAATTAATTTAACTTTTCCTGCCGTAACCAAGGATATGTCCAGAGAGGCCCAGGAAGGCTCTGTTGTGGAAGAAGTGCTGGACTGGTTAGAACATGAAGACTCACCCGTGGTCAGGAGGGCTGCGCTCGGGTTCTGCGCAATGAGCGGGTTCTTTTTTGCCGCTCAACTGGTCAGGTTTTTAGCTTCTTAGACCCGGATCAACCCAACCCCGGGTTAATTTTTTTGCCCCGGTACCATACTAAAGTGGATGGATAAGTATTGGGGAGGTATCCAGTGACGAAAGTATATGTCTTGGGAGCAGGTGCAGGGGCCGCCTATACGGGCTCTTATCTCGGAGAAACCAGCCCGGTGGCGAAAAACTTTTTTCAAAAGGCGATGCGTGTCATCAACATTCATCGTATTAAAGACCGGCATTTTGGAGATGAAAACCTGCAGTTTCATCATATCTTTGAATTTATTGAAAAACTCTGGGGATCCCCCGGGAACAGGTGCACCGGTCAGACCTGGATATGGAAGAAGTCCTAACCCTGCTCAACATTGAAATGGAAGAGGACATACCGGGAAGGGACCGCTTACGGCAAGCCTATGAAGAGTATCTTTTGTTGATGGCCCTTACCTTCGATAAAATCCTTTACGGCGAGCCCTGCCCGCATCACCGGCGCATTGCTCAATCCCTGGGAGCCGGAGATACCGTCATTTCATTTAATTATGAATTGCTGATGGATTATGCCCTGCACCATTTGCAGCGGGACGGTATCCAATGGCATATCAAGGACGGCTATGGCATTTCCTGTGATCCTCTTGCGGGGATGCCTGCCACGGAAGATCTTCAAAGGGTTCAGGAAACAGCAGCAACGGCAGCCGGTGGCTCTAATGTAAAACTTTTAAAACTCCATGGTTCTTTGAACTGGCTTTACTGCCCGCAGTGTGGTCAACTCTATGCCTATGAACACAGTGACGCCAGGGGACACAGTGTGATCATCAACGGTATGGCCAACATGATTCAGTGTACCACCGAACACTGCTGTCAAAGGTTAAGTAGGGTTATTATTCCGCCCACCCTGATGAAGAACTATCAATCCATTCCCTTTATACCGGAGTTGTGGCAGCAGGCGCGGCAGGCATTGCAGCGGGCCTCGGAAATCATTGTTATCGGTTATTCCTTTCCCACCACCGATTTTAGGTCCAATTGGATGTTTCGCAAGGCCATGGTCGATAACAAATCCCTTAAAAAAGTAACCATTGTAGATGCCGCCGAGGGTTACGCACGACAGGCCCTGCTGACAAAACATAAAAGCATCTTTCGAGTGGATCACCTGGCCTTTCATCATGATATCGCCGAATTTACAAGTACGCTGGAACGATAGAAATGAGCAACCCGCCGGGGATACCGTGAATTTGTTTGGAATATACTAAAACAAATACCCACCCGTCGCTTGTGGGATGCGCGGAAAAGTTAACGGGCAAAGGTGTCAACAAAACCACTGGAAAAACCGACACCCGGGGAAAGGTATGGGGTTGCCTTTCCAGACAGCTCCCTGGAATTATTCCTGGGAGCTGTTTTATGGCGGAGGAACGCATTAGTATATAATAAATAATAAATGTGACATATTAATATTGCGCAAATCCCTCTAATAGGAGTATAATTAATTCATAACAGAATATACACATCTTAAACTAACTGACTATTCAGTTAGTTTAGATACGGTTACCGACAAAATTTTTTTAGGAGGGATACCGTTACATGACACAATTTATTAAAAACTGCCCGGTTTGCGGCGAGATTCTGGTTGAGAGGTTGGTTAATGTGGATGTGCAGGAAGACGTTAACGTCTGTCACGCGGAATCCATACCGGCCCTCGTCTGCGAGAACAAAAGCTGCAGCAATCAAGAGAGATATTTTGCTCCCTTTTCCTATAATCTTTTGAAAATGAAGTGCCCTGAAATTAACAAACTGTAATCCCCGGCCAAAGAGCCGGGTTTTTTAATTTTCTTAAAAACTGCTCTGCCGGATGGGACAGCCTTGAAATAGTATTAAATGAAACCCTATAATAGAATGTAGAGTTTAACAGCAGGGGGGATTAAGGTGAAGATAGGTAATGTTGAAAAACCTACCTTTCATGCATTTCGCAGTGATTTTTTAATGTTGGTGGGGCAAATCACCGGTATGCAGGTCAAGCCTGAGGATGGTTGGATTGAAATCAGCAACAGTGAGATCAGAGAAAGAATTATCAAGGAGTTTATCCGTTTGATGGAAGAACGGTATGGCTTTGAAATTGCCTGAAAGGCCAACTGAATAACCGGCAGGGCTCTGTTGAAGGGGTTGCCGGTGAGCTGTACCATATCTTTTCAACCATGTTTCTGGTTGAAGTCATTAACTCTAAAATTCGCTCAGGGCAAAGACAGGTGGATATGTAAAGATACAGTGGTAACCGGTCATCCGGGTTACCGCATTATTTTTTCCAATAATAAAAAACACCTGGTTTCACAACCAGGTGTCAATTTTGGTGCGGCAGAAGGGACTTGAACCCCCACACCTAACGGGCATAAGAACCTGAATCTTACGCGTCTGCCAATTCCGCCACTGCCGCATATTCAACTTGAATCAGTGCAATTGCCCCACCGACAAATGTTATTATACCTCACTAAATCGGGACATGCAAGAGTTAATTTAATGAAACAGTAACATTTATTATTACAAGAAGGCATAAAAGCAAAAACCCCGGGTGATAACCAGGGTTTGTTTTGGTGCGGCAGAAGGGACTTGAACCCCCACACCTGACGGGCATAAGAACCTGAATCTTACGCGTCTGCCAATTCCGCCACTGCCGCATATTTTACTGGAAACACCGATTGAATCAGTGCAATAGTGATTATAGCAAAGATTATTATCCAGCGCAAGTGTTAATTCTTAATAATTTAAACTAACATTTCTTTTACATTTTGTTATACGATCTTTTATACTTTGATAGCAAAAAAAAGCCCGGCACAATTTTTTTTACCGGGAAAGAGCGTAGCTTTCAAGTACTTTTATTATGTCACATTTTGGCGAATCATACTGGTAGCTGCCTGACAATCCCGTTAAATTCCGATAAAAGATTTTCACTAAAATAAAATTGAGAAATTAAGGAGACACTAGTGGTGAGACTGAATCAGGAGGCCAGAAAAAATGCGTAAAAAAGTTAAAGGCATGATTAAAAACCCGGGTACTACGGGCGAATCCGCCCCGGTTGGAAGAACCGGAGGATACCATGAAACATGGGATGTGGGCAGAGCTAATGACAGAAAGAAAAAACAAAAACTGAGCGGCATGAACCGACCTTCAACTTAGAGGTGAGAAGTGAGAGGTTAGAGTTGAGATTTATAAGGAATAACGATGGATGATCTAAAAAAAGAAGAAAGGTGAGATATATTCTCACCTTTCTTGCTGGCTGGGGCGGCTGGATTCGAACCAACGAATGCCGATTCCAAAGACCGGTGCCTTACCGCTTGGCGACGCCCCAATATGGTGGAGGGAGAAGGATTCGAACCTTCGAAGTCGTCTGACGGCAGATTTACAGTCTGCTCCCTTTGGCCGCTCGGGAATCCCTCCATATGAAATTGGTGACCCCTACGGGATTCGAACCCGTGTTACCGCCGTGAAAGGGCGGTGTCTTAGGCCGCTTGACCAAGGGGCCAAAATCCTATTTTGCCGGCGACGAAGTTTATTATAACAAAACATTTTGCCGGTAGCAAGTATTTATGTTAGGAAATTTATACAAAGTGAACTATTTTTTTCACAGTAGAGATTAAGTCTCTTCCAAAAAATTAATCTTTTTGTAAGCCTTTAGTTAACCAAAAACAATAGATCTCTGATACGATCCTTATAGTAAAGGAAGCGGCATCGAAATTTTATTTTCCAATAAAAGAATAAAGGGAAAGTAAAAATAATGTCAAAATTTAAGCTTATTATGGTTTGTAGGGGGTAGCGGCGTGAGAGAAAAGGTCGTGGAAATACTCACCCGAAATGAAGACAAAATTATTGAAAAACTCATCGATTACGCTAAAGCCGGCGGCTTTACCAAGTATAATTCTACCCGTCATGAGGACTGGCGGCTCTCCGTACATGAAATTATTCACAGCTTGTCCTACTATCTGAATCATTATATCAATGATGTGATTGATATAGATGAAAATGTCGGGGACGACCCCGTCACCCAATTCGGTATAAAAAGCGCAAGGACTCACCGGGCCAGGGGAATCACCATAAAAATGTTTTTGGGAATGTTCAAGTATTATCGCCGGGCCTATCTGGATGTCATCAACGAAAGCGATCTTGTCCCCGCCGAAAAAACCGAAGCCAAAAAGGCCATGAATACTTTTTTGATCGTTTTGAAATGGGGTTTTGCAGCGAATGGGTCGGAGAAGGACCGGAGTCCAGACTTCTTGAATTACAGACTGTAAATCGTAGTCTAACCAACGAAAAAAATAAACTACGCACCATCTTTGAAAGCATGACCGAGTGTGTTTTTGTGGTTAATTCCAACATGGAAATCACGGAAATTAATGCGGCAGCCGCTGCCTACTTCGGGGTAAACCAGGAAGATGTTTTGGGAATGAGTTGCTCCCACTTGATGGGCTGCGAGTGTAAGAAAGAAAAATGCCACCTCCATCACGCCATGACATCCGGCGTATGTTACAAAGACATGGAGGTCGAGATCAATACCAGGCGGGGGCGGCGGCGTATCCTTACCAGCGGTTCTTTTCTCCATGATATCAGTGGCAAATACGCCGGTGGGGTGCAAGTTTTTGTGGACATCACCGAGCGCAACGTCATGGAACAAAACCTGCGCTTGCACATGCATGCCAATAACAGCTCCATCGAGTGTGTTACCATCTTCGATGAAAGCGCCCAGTTAATTTATGCCAACTTTGCTGCTCTGGAGTTGTTTGGACGCAGCCAAATGGAAATATTGGGCCAGAGGATCGAAGACGTTTATCATGGCGGAGAGAAGGTGCTGATGTCTCTTATCCGCGGGGATTCCTGGAAGGGAGAATTAAGCCAAATCGGCTATATCCTTTATATTATTGCCAACCCCATTCGCCTTCCCGGGGGAAAAATCATCGGCTTTTATGTGGCGGCCAGGGATATTACCAACCATAAAATCACCCAGTTAAAATTGCAGCAGGCCCGGGAAGAAACCGAACGGGAAGCTGCCAAACTGCGGGCCATCGTTTCTGTGATGAATGCATCCATTGCTTTAGCGGATGCCAATGATGTGATTACCGAAGTCAATGAACAATGGACGGCACTGCTGGGCAAGACCCGGGAAGAATTAATCGGCAAAAAACTGTGGGATCTGCATAGCGGAGAAGCGCTGGAAAAAATCCGTGAATTGGTTCGTAATTATCGCACCCAGCCCCACCAACCCCGGAGCACCATCACCCGTCGTTTAGGCGATATGGATGTGATTATGAGCATCCAACACGTTTACCGCGATAAAATTTATGACGGCATTTTACTGATGGTGGTGGATGTTACGGAAGTGGCGGAAGCCAAAAGACAGGCCGAGCAGGCCCGGCAAATTGCGGAAGCGGCCAGCAAGGCCAAATCGGAGTTCTTAGCCAATATGAGTCATGAAATCAGAACTCCCATGAACGGAATACTTGGTTTTGCGGAGGTATTACTGCAGCAAAATCTGACACCTCAGCAGGAAGAAAGCGTTAAAGTGATCCAGCAATGTGGCGAACAATTGATGGAACTGATTAACGATATCCTGGATCTTTCCAAGATTGAATCCGGCAAGCTGGTATTGGAAGAAACCATTTTTAGCCTGCGTAACCTTATCCACAAAGCAGTGAGTATGGTAGAACCCAGACTGGCGGAACGTAATGTTGAAATAAAGATCGATATAGAGCAGGATCTGCACGATGATTTCAGGGGCGATCCGACGAGGATTCGTCAAATACTGACAAATTTACTTTCCAATGCCGCAAAGTTCACCCACCAGGGTCATGTTGGAGTTGTGGTAAGCGGTGAACCGGTGGTTCAGAATAACAGTGAAATGAAGTTAAAATTTACTGTGGAGGATACCGGCATTGGTATTCCTAAGGAAAAACTTGATGTGATCTTCCAGGCCTTCACGCAGGCGGACGGTTCAACCACCAGAAAATATGGTGGAACCGGCCTGGGCCTCACCATCAGTAAAAATCTTGCTCAGCTGATGGGCGGTGAGATCAATGTCGAAAGTGAAGTAAACCGGGGATCGAAATTTTCCTTTACGATTCCGATTTCCATGGTAGAAGGAATCAGTCCTGATCCTGCCAAAGAGCAGATACATTCAGGTTTTGGCGTTGTTTTGGTTGTGGAGGATGATTGGACGACCAAACGATTAATCGCTAACTATCTGGAAAAAGCAGGATATGCAGTGATCGCCACTGACCAGGGCAAACAGGCTTTAACGATGGCGAAAATATACCGTCCGGATGTGGTCATTTTGGATATCCTGCTGCCGGACTTGAGCGGTTGGGAAGTCCTTGAGAAAATTAAAAAGCATGAACAAACCCAGGATATTCCCATTGTGGTTTGCACGGTGCTGCCGGAGAAGGAAAGGGCCTTTTCACTGGGAGCGGTAGATTTCATTCAGAAGCCGGTTTCAGAAAAAATTCTTATCGGGAGGCTGAACAAGCTGACCATGTCACAGAAGACCAATGACACTCATATTGTGCTGGTTGATGATGAAAAATCCGCTCTGGAGTTTTTGAGGACGGTCGTGGATGGCGCCGGCTATCAAACCCATCAGTTTTTGGAGGCGGAGGAAGCTTTAAACTATATTTTTTCCGGTGGAGAAACCCATGCTATTATTTTGGACCTCATGATGCCTAAAATGGATGGCTTTGAGTTTCTCGACAGACTGCGCATGGAACCTGAATGTAAGCATATCCCTGTGTTGATCAATACAGGAAAGGACTTAACACAACAAGATTATCAAAAATTAAATGACAAGTATGAGCGGATCTTAAGCAAAAGTTTCGTGCGCTCGGATATCTTGTTGGAAGAATTGGGTCACCTTGTTAAACATGGCGTTGCCAGAAATAGTGTAGAGCAGCAGGAACAAAGGTGCATTCATATTCTGTTAGTAGAGGACAATGTTTTTAACCAACGCCTGATTGTTCAACTGTTGTCCGATGAATATCAGGTTACCCTGGTTGAAAATGGGCTACAGGCCCTGGAAATCCTTGAACAGGAACGGTTTGACATCATTTTGATGGATATGCAAATGCCTGTCATGGACGGCTATGAAGCCACCAGGCGAATCCGGGTTATCGAGAAATATAAAACGTTGCCCATTGTGGCTTTAACGGCCCATGCCATGAAAGGGGATCTCGAAAAATGTATAGAAGCCGGATGCAACGGGTATATCACTAAACCGGTGAAGCGGGATATGCTGGTAAAAACCATTAAACAACATGTTTTACCCCCTGTCGGCACAACTAAAAAGAATCGCAACAGGGATAAAGGAGTGGAATCACTGGTCCCCTGGTACTTGCAGGATCTGGCTGAAGAAATTGAAAAGCTGAAAAACGCTGCCAAAATGAATGATTTTGTAACGGTACGGTACATCGGTCATGGTCTGAAGGGTTCCGGCGGTGCTACGGTTTTCCTGAATTCTCTGCCATAGGCGCTGACATTGAGAGGGCGGCCATGCAGGAGGACCCGGAACAAATCAGAAGCTTGGTCAGCCAACTTCGAGAGTTATACACCGAAGTGTTGGAGGAAGAACTTTAAACGGCCGGTGAATGACGTAGGCAGTATTTAGAAATTCTTCTTTAGCCCCGGTTCATTTTACCGGGGCTATCGTTGACTATGTAAAAATTATATTTAGTCCACTCCGACAGGATAATGGACATAATAGGCGAATACTCTAATAAAAATAGTCCATCGGCTGAATAGGACAGGGAGTGAGAATATGAAGATAACGGTAGAACAATTGCAGGAACAGGAACTCAAACCTCTGTATCAAGACGCTTCTCAACTGGGCTTTGGCCGGATTTTTACAGATCGCATGTTTACCATGCGGTTTGAAGAAAATGCTTGGGTTGAGTCCAGAATTGAAAAATATAAGAACTTCAGTCTGGACCCGTCCGCCTGCGTATTTCACTATTCACAGGAAATCTTTGAAGGCATGAAAGCTTACGCAGCAGAAGATGGCCGGATCCTGCTGTTCAGGCCGGAACAGAATGTAAAGAGAATGAACCGGTCCGCAGAACGTTTGGTGATGCCAACCATTCCGGAAGAAGATATGCTCCAGGCCATTGCGGAACTGGTTGTGACAGAAAAAAGATGGATTCCCCGGGCCCCAGGTACATCCATATACATTCGGCCAACCATGATTGCCACAGAGCCCTTCCTGGGTGTTCACCCCTCATCTCAGTACTTGTTTTACATTATTTTAAGTCCGGTAGGTGCTTATTATAAGGGCGGCTTCAATCCTGTAAGGCTTTACGTTGAAGACGTTTTTGTAAGAGCAGCCGTATGCGGCGTAGGGGATATTAAGACCGGTGGCAATTATGCTGCCAGCTTGATGGCAGGTTACCGGGCTCAGCAGAAGGGCTTCTCACAGGTACTGTGGCTGGACGCCCGGGAACGAAAATATGTTGAAGAAGTCGGAGCTATGAACATATTCTTTGTTTACGGCAATAAACTGGTAACTCCGGAACTGACCGGTTCTATTTTGCCTGGCATTACCCGGGCTTCCGTTCTTGAACTGGCAAAACACCTTGGTTTGGAAACGGAAGAAAGGGCCATCAGCATTGACGAAGTGATTGAAGCATTGCCGGTGGCGAGATTACAGAAGCCTTTGGCTCCGGCACCGCAGCGGTTATCTCACCGGTAGGCTCACTGTTCTTTAAAGAAAAAGAATACACCATCAACAATAATGTGGTTGGTTCTGTTACTCAGAAACTTTATGACAAATTAATTAATATTCAATATGGTAAAGAAGAAGACCCCTTTGGTTGGGTTCGGGAAATTGGACATTTGTAAATTTTATCACAGAGGAGGCTGTTGCCTCCTCATAAAACTTTCGCCAGGATTATTTTGTTTGCAAACAAATGTTAAATATTTCAAAATTTTTTAAAAAATTAAATGGGTAGGAGGAAGGAGTTTTATTAATATAGTAGAAAATAAAAAGTATAATTGTAAACCGGGTGGGAGGTATTTGTAATGAAAGCATTGTTAGAGCAACTCTCCAAGGACAGAGATAAATTTTTGGCTTTTTTGCAATACCTCATAGATACTGGAAGACTAACAGAAGACGAAGTCATTAGCATCATCAGGCAGTGTCAAGATTACTCATCCGTCAATACAATAGAGGATAAAGAGTAGCCAAACCACTTGCGCTTGTTAGAAAGTTCAGCATTTTCAATATTAAATTATCTTTTTATTTTCCCTTAGCAGGAAAACGCTTGTGAAATGTAGAATATGTCTTAAAAAAGACATTGAATATTCTATGACATAGATTGGGGGTCATGACCATTTTTAAGCTTCATGAACTGCTAAGTGAAAATGAGGACATGCTCATGTGTTTTTTGAACTATCTCCAGCTTAATAAAAAGATTACCGAGGACGAAATCAAAGCATTCATGCAGCTCTATGAAGAGCAGAAAAACGTAACCAAAAGTGAAAAAAGAAAGTATAAAAGTCTTAAGGATTTACAGTTTATCAAGTAAACACCGGGCCAGGGTCCGGTGTGTTATTTTTTTCGTTAAAACACCGTAAAAACAGAAACTATCGGGAAGAAAAAGATGCTTTCTGCGTTATTTATATAGAGAAACGAGAGGGGGGCTGGGGCGTTATTGGGTCTTTCCCTCCTCGCAGTACTGACAAACTTACCTGTTGTAGGGTTCTTTTTTAAGCTTGTTGTTATCGCTGCCGGCTTAGGTTCCCTTGTTTTAGCCCATTGAAACCGGCCCGGCAGAATGCCATATAAAACCAGTCCGCCCTGGCATGGCTGTCAGGGCTTTAAAATTTTATCGATCTTACTGGGATGCCGGATAAAAAGGACCAACCTGGATTACACTATCTTCATGAAAACGAACACACAAAACATTTCCACCTTTAAGGTAGCGGCGGCCTACATCGGAACTGTGGTGGGAGCGGGGTTTGCCTCGGGTCAAGAAGTTCTCCAGTTTTTCAGTTTTTTTGGAACAACCGGCATCCTTGGTTTGATCCTATCCACGATATTATTTGTCTTTTTCGGACTGATTATCTTGGATTTGGGTCGCAGGTTAGGCGCTGATTCGCACGAGCAGGTTATTCGATATGCCGGGGGGCGATGGGTCGGCGGTATCGTCGACGGCATCATTACATTCTTCTTATTTGGTGCTTTAACAGCCATGGCCGCCGGGGCCGGTGCAATTTTTCAAGAACAATTTGGCTTGTCTCACTTACTGGGCAGCCTGCTTTTGGTGATTGCCACCGGATTTACCGTGCTGCTTGGCTTATCGGGAGTCATTACCGCCATCAGTTATGTGGTGCCGGTGATGCTGGTATCTGTTTTGGCCATTGCCATCGCCACCCTAGTCACGTCGCCCATTAATTTTGACGCCGTGAACCAGTGGGCCCAGGCCAACCGGGCACCGGTTCCTTTCTGGGTCTTTTCGGCCATCATCTATGTATCCTACAACCTGGTATTGGGAGTCGCGGTTTTGGCACCCTTAGGCCGGCACGTGAACGATCCAAAAACACTGCAGAAAGGAGCTTTATACGGGGGAATTGGGTTAGGAATCGGTGCTTGATCATAAATCTGACCCTGCTGGCCAATATACCGGGTGTTTCCCAATATGAAGTTCCCATGGTAGCAATTGCTGCTCAGTATTCGCCTGCAATCATGGCAGGCTACAGTATCATACTGTTGGCCGAAATCTATACCACCGCAGTTGGAAGTTTATTTGGTTTTGCCGAAAGAATTACCGATCAGGGAAAGCCTATGTTTAAATGGGTCGTGATAGGGACCAGCGTGGTCGCCTTTGGCGCCGGGCAGCTGGGCTTTTCCACTCTGGTCCGGGTACTCTATCCCGCTGTAGGTTATGCCGGCCTGCTGATGCTCGGCGGACTGCTTTACGGCTATGCCAAAGAGCGTGTCATTGCCCAACCGGCCTTTAAACCAAAGAAGTAAAACCAAATAATGAAGCCGGTCATGCAGGGGAAGCAACAAAAACAAAAGGGTTTAGAGCAAAACGCTCTAAACCCTTAAGATTTTTATAAAACATTGGTCGGGGTGACACGATTCGAACGTGCGACCCCCTGCTCCCAAGGCAGGTGCGCTACCAAGCTGCGCTACACCCCGATGGTTTAACTGACAACTGCTATTGTAGCAAATTTGCTGGTTGTTGGCAATAGTTAAAAACCGCCGGAAAACAAAAAAACAGTCCAGCTACGTTGCTGGACGGGGAGAGATAGAACTCACCAAAGCGGAGTATTAGTATTTTTGACAAATAAAATAAAACTTATTCACTATAATTTGGAAAAAGTAAAACTTGTTAAGAAATATAGGAAAATATTGGTCATAACTTGGACAAATCCCCTATATATATTTATTAAAATGCCAGCCCGGAGGGGGTTTTAGGTTATGTACCGTTATAAGGTTTTAAGCTTATTCATGGTGTTGCTGATATGGTTTACTTTTTCATCCCTGGCCATGGCGGAACCGCAATCAAATAACCCACCAGACAAAGAGGATGTGCCTAAAGTCACCAGTAAAGTTTTTATAATTATTGCTGACGGTCTCCAGGCAGAGACCCTGCAAAAGACTTCCGCTCCCAATATAAATGGGATTGCCAATGCCGGGGTCAGAACCACCAAAGTCATTTCGGTATTTCCGGACAGCACCCAGGCCACCGTGGCTTCCATCTTAACCGGTATGCTGCCTGAACAACATAAATTTGTCCAGGTGGGAGACAAACTGGAGGGTCAAACCATCCAGGATTTAATGGAGAAGAGGAAGATCAATACAGCATTTTTTGGCGCTGATGGTGAATTGAAGAAGTTAATAGCCCAGGGAGGACACAACTGTACCGGTCCCTTTAATGGAAAGGATGAACTGGTTGTAACCAATCTCTTAAACGAGTGGTCCCAGAGTCAGTCCTACTTAAACATCGTCGTGTTGCCTGAACTTCGCAGTGTTCTTGACAAACACGGGGTCAACAGCAATGAGTATAAGATGGCGGTGACAAAAACCGACAGCCAGATTGGGCGGCTGTTAAAGAAACTACATGATGAGAACAGCTACGAGAACAGCATGATTATCATTACTGGGACATTAGGGTCACCGCCTTTAATTATGAAGGGGCTGCCCTTTAAAGAGAGTACGCAGCTTCCCCCGGTCAGTATCTGCGATGTTGCTCCTACGATTGGCTACCTGAACGGCATAAAGCTGGAAAGAACTGATGGCCTGGTATTATGGAATTCCTTTAAAGAGATTGCCGGTCAGTCCAGTGAGTACTTGATGAACGAAAGAATAAAGGATCTCAGTCTGGCCAATGCGCACCTGCTGGAAGAAATGAGTCGGCTGCAAGAGGAAAAACTGCGGGTTAAACAGCAGCAGGAAATTGTGGCCAGGGAAAAGGAAGATATCCAAAGGCAAATTGGAGTGAGGGATCAAAAGATAGACGGCCTGAAAAACAGGATCAGCTTGTATCATATGACGGCCATTGTTTTGTTTGGTCTTTTGGGACTGGGCTATATCGTCCTTTACAAAATACTGCGCAAGAGATTTTTAATGTTTTAATAAAATAAGATGTGGTGTAATTCGCACACCACATCTTATTTTTCGTTAATTTTAAACTGTAAAGAAATGTTGTTTAACCGGTCAATATACCGCATCAGTTTTTTGGAGGCATTGCGGATTTCCCTGAGGCATTCCTGCTGGCTCATGGTTGTTTCCGCCAGTTTATCTGAACCCACCACACAAGGATGATCCGGTTGGGGTATTTTCTGCAGTTCTGCCGGAGAAGCCTGCGGGCTGTTTAAGGACTTGACAAATTTTTTCGCAGCTATATCCGATTGTTCTGAGCGATTGATAATCACCTGGGCTGTATGATTAATATCATCCACCGAAGAACGAATGGACTGAAATAAAACTCCCAGGTGCCCGGTCATGGTATTGAAGGCGGTGGCGAGCCTGCCCAGTTCATCCTGGTTAAGCACCTGGACCTCCCCCGAAAAGTCGCCGGTGGAAACACGGTCGGTGGCTTTCACCAGTTCTTTGACGGGTCGTTGCACCACCCTAAGGATGATCAATCGGCTGACGATGAGACCCGCCAGGATGGCCAGCAGGGAAGTGTACAGTTGGTTATAAGCCGTATCAATCAGGTGGGCGCTGATATAACGTAAATCCGTCTCCATCCAGAAGTAACCTACGGGTGATTCACCCCGGGGAGCGACGGGAGAAATAAATTCCATGGCCAGGGGCCGGCCCTTAATGTCTGACATGTATTTAAGGGTATCTTTGTTTTGCACCATGGCTTCTTTTATCTCGGATCGGTCCAGTTTTTGATTCAGTAAGCTTTGGTCCGAAGACATGACGATTTTCCCGGTTAAATCCATGACGGCCACCCTTTTGACAAAGGGATCCCGTTCCAGGTGATCCATGATGTTGCTTAAAAGGACGGTATTGTTTCCCCGCAGGTAATCAGCCGCAAAGGCGCTGACAGTTCTGGCCGTGAGCCAACCGCGGCTTTGGGCTTCTTCCATCATGATGGCGCGGTTACGGGCATAGGAATTGATTCCGACACAGATCATTAAAAACATGATTAACAGGGTGATGCCCAGGCTCAGTTTAAAACCCAGGGAGAATTTGCCAATTCGTTTGGATTTTCGGGAAGTTGTATGTTTAAACATTTGAAACACCTCCGACCAATATCAGTGTATCACCTGATTTGATACAACCGGCCTCAATACTTCCAGGAGGTAATTCCACCACCGTAGCTGCTTTACGTACAATGGGAGTAAAACGCCAGGGGATTAAATTTTCCTGCAGATAAACAACTCTTCCTTGCCGGTCCAGAAAAACCACATCAATGGGAAACTTCATGAAACAGGTATGAACCGATGAGCAGGGATGCAGAACCAGCCTTCGCCGGGAGGAAAGTCTTTACGGCCCAACAACCCCTTTAACCTGGACCGGAAGGTATCTGCCACATGAACGGTCTTTGCCACAACCCTGTCTTTGGAGCGGTTAATCACTTGCATAAGCATACTCCTTAGCTGGCAAAGGCCTTCATAATTTGCAGTACCGCCGGACCCAGCAAAATGACGAATATGGCCGGAAAAATGAAGAATACCATAGGAAACAGCATTTTGATGGGAGCTTTCATGGCCATTTCTTCGCTTCTTTGACGGCGCTTTTGGCGCATTTGCTGGGACTGGGTGCGTAAAACGTTGCCAATGCTGATCCCCAGTGTATCCGCCAAAATAACGGAGCCACAGAAACTGGACAGGTCGTCCACTGCGACCCGGTCGGCCATGTCCCGCAGGGCTTCCCGGCGGGGCTTTCCCATATGACACTCCTGCAGCATGATGACAAACTCATCGCCTAAAACCCCTTTGGTTTTTCGGCCACTTTCATCAGTGCCCCGTCAAAGCCCAGGCCTGCCTCTACACTTACCGTCAATAAATCCAGCGCATCGGGCAGGGCTTTTTCCACCTGGTTTTTCCGCTGTTTAATCCTGGAATTAATAAAAAGTTCCGGACCAAACCAGCCCAGAGGAATTCCCGCAGCGGTCAGAAAGACGGCCTGGGAAAGGGATTTGCCCACCACGTCGGCAAAGGTCCAGAACAGAAACCCAATTCCCACAGCAACCAGGTACTTTAAGACCATCCATTCCCTGGCGTTGAGGTTGCCCGGGCTGCCTGCGGCCATAATTTTTTTCTGCAATTCCGCCTCCCGGGCAGCGGGGATAAACCTTACCAGCAGCCTGGCGATGCCGGCCAGGGCGGGCCGTATGGCCCGCTGGTAAAGGGGGACGCTCAGTTCCAATTCCCGCACCGGCACAGGGGACCCCACCACCTGGTCGATACGCTGGGCTATTTGGATACGTTCGCCAAAAAGAAATCTGTAGACGACCAGTGTTCCAAAGGAAACAGCAAAAAAAACCAAACTCAGAGAAATATGCAGCCAGCTGTCCATGTACTACACCTCGATATCAACAATCTTTTTAATCAAGATCACTCCGGTGATCTCGGAAAAATGGCGGCGGCCACCAACAGCAAACCTATTTGGTTGGTAAACAGGGTCATAATATACCCCGGGCTGATCGCAAACATGACCGCCGCCAGGCCAACCGGCAGCAGGCCGATCACAAACCCCGATATTCTGCCCTGGGCAGTCAACGTGCGGATCTGTCCTTTGATGCGCACCCGCTCCCGGATGGTCTCGGCAATATTGTCCAGAACCTCTGCCAGGTTGCCGCCCACCTGCCGCTGAATCAGTACCGCTGTAACCAGCAAATCAAGGTCATCGCTTTTTACCCGCTGGGCCATATTCTGCAGGGCTTCTTCCGCCTGGGTCCCCAGGTTCATTTCCTTAAAAGTGCGGCCAAATTCCTTGGAAATAGGGTTGGGCAGTTCCTTACGGACCATATCCATGGCCTGCAGAAAACTGAAGCCGGAGCGCAGCGAGTTTGACATAATCACCAGGGCGTCGCCAATTTGTGCATTAAATTTGGCCAACCGTTTTTGGCTGGTCATGCGTACCAGCAGGAAGGGGACGATAAAGCCGCAGATTCCTGCAATGACGCCAAAGGCCAGGTTCAAGGTGAGCATTAAGAAAAATATGGAGCAGCCTAAGCCGGCCAGCAGCACCAGCACAACAAATTCTTCACCCCGCAAGGGAATATCCGCTTTGGTCAACTCACCTTCCATCCGTTTGCCGATGCCGCGTTTGGCAAAAAACGGGCCGCACGTTCCAGCAGCCGGCGCCAGGTGGTTTTGGGAATATCCTCACCGCTCCGGGCCAAACGCTGGCGAAAGGTTTTGGCCGTTAATCTGTTCATGCGCCGGCTGATTTCCGAACTGTCCCTGGTTAAGAGCTGGTGGAGCCCTAAAACCATTAAATTACCGGCAATAAATATAAGGACAGCGATCTTTTCCGGGGACATCAAAAGCACCTCCCTATGTTTGAGCAGTTTTACCCGGTTTAAAAAATAGAAGGACTGAAAATATCCGCAGGAAGTTTAATACCGCTGGATTCCAGCCTGTGAATAAATTTAGGCCGAATGCCGGTGCTCTGGAAGGAGCCTTTAATCCTACCGTTTTCGTCCACCCCGGTCTGCCGGAAGGTGAATAAGTCCTGTAAAATAATGACTTCCCCTTCCATGCCCTGCACTTCCGTAATATGTGTAATTCTTCGGGAACCGTCCCGGAAACGGTTTTGCTGGATAATTAAATCAATGGCAGAGGATATCTGTTCCCGGATGGCCCGCACGGGCAGGTCCATGCCGGCCATCAGCACCATGGTTTCCAGGCGGGACAGCATATCCCTGGGGGCATTGGCGTGACCGGTGGTCAGGGAACCGTCGTGACCGGTGTTCATGGCCTGCAGCATGTCCAGTGCCTCGCCGCTGCGCACCTCACCCACCACAATCCGCTCGGGCCGCATACGCAAACTGTTGCGCACCAGGTCCCGAATGGTGATGGCGCCTTTGCCTTCAATGTTGGGCGGGCGGCTTTCCAGGGTAATGACGTGTTCCTGCCGTAATTGGAGTTCCGCTGCGTCCTCGATGGTGACAATCCTTTCATCCGCCGGAATGAAGGAGGAGAGTACGTTTAAGGTGGTGGTTTTACCACTGCCGGTACCGCCGGAGACCACAATGTTCAGCCTTGACTTAACACAGGCTTCCAAAAACTGTGCCATTTGGGGTGTAATGGTGCCAAATTTGATCAGATCGTCAACGGTATAGGGGTCCTTGGAAAATTTTCGTATGGTGACGGTGGGTCCGTTTAAAGCCAGGGGAGGGATAATGGCATTAACCCGGGATCCGTCCGGCAAACGGGCATCCACCATGGGCATACTTTCATCGATGCGGCGGCCAATGGGGGCGACAATTTTTTCGATGATATGGAGAACGTGGGCGTTATCCCGAAATTTTACACCGGTAAGAACCAGCTTGCCATCTCTTTCCACATAAACCTGGTTCGGCCCGTTCACCATCACTTCCGATATATTGGGGTCGTTAAGCAGGGGTGTGATGGGGCCGAAACCGATGGTTTCATCAATGATTTCCGCCACAATGAGCTGTCTTTGGGTACGGGCAATATTCTCATTTTCTTCATCCAAAAGTTCGTTAACCAGAGCTTCAATTTTTTGCGCTAACAGGTCGGGGTTTTCTTTACTATCCTCCGAGGTGTCGTTTAATTTTGAAATTACCTTTTTGTGCAGGTTTAAGGTCAGTTCCTGGAGTTGACCTCGATTCTGCTGGCGCAGGTCGCGCCGGGTGAGGGAAAGTTCCTGCTGTTCCGCCTGTTCCTGCTGCAGTGATTTTTGCTTTTCCAACCGTTGTAACAGCGACATTTGGATCACTCCTAGAAGCTAAATAACCGGCCAATAATGGAACGCTTGGGTTCCTCGGCCTCTTTGCTATCCATGTTTTCCGGTTTGACGCCCGCAATTTTATAGGCCAGATCCATGATGGCTTCGCCAATTTTGCTGCTGGACTGGGTCATGACCGCCGGCAGGCCTTTGTTAATGGAACTGCGGACAACCTTTTCTTCGTAGGGAATGACTGCGTAAGCAGCCTGGTGGAAGGATTTTTCCAGGTCGGTAATTTTAATGCCGCCTTCCAGGCCGGCACTGTTAATCACCAGTTTTATTTTTTCGTTATAGCCCAGGGTGCTGAGGATATCCATCGTGGTTTTTACGTGTTTCACACAGGGTAAGTCCTGACTGAGCAGCACCAAGATCTGATTGGCGGCATCCAGCGCGGCCAGGTTGATGTCGTTATACAGGGGAGAAGTGTCTATGACAACGTAGTCAAAGTTTTGCTGTAATACCTGCAGCAGTTCTTCAACCCGCTGCAGAGTAATTAACTCGGCCTGTTCCGGGCTCAAGGGCGCCGGCAAAATTTTCGCCCCGGACAGGTGAGGCAGCAGGTAGCTGTCCACCAGGCCGATGTCCAGGGCATCGCTTTCCTGGGCCAATTCGGCAATTGTGCCCTTCACCGTGATATTGAGCATAACACCGATATCGCCGCCCTGCAGGTCCAAATCCACCAGGACCACTTTTTTCTTGGTGGTCTGGGCCAGAGCAATGGCCAGGTTGGAGGCCAGGACGGTTTTACCCACACCTCCCTTGGAACAAAACAGGGTGATGATTTTACCCTTTTGAATTTTTATCCGGGGACTGGCCTGGCTCTGCAGTCCCATGAGACCCAGCCGTTTTTTGTTGGCCTCGTATACCCGGCGGATGATGTCGGCCAATTCGTTGCTGCTGAAGGGTTTTACCAGGTATTCCCTGGCGCCCGCAGCCATGGCCCGGCGCAGGTATTCCTGCTCTCCTTGAATGGAGACGATAATGATGGAACATTCCGGGGAACTGTTGGCAATGGTTTCGGTTGCCTGAATGCCGTCCATTTTGGGCATGTTGATATCCATGAGAATAATGTCCGGCTTCAGGCTGGCGGCCATGGCGATGGCTTCCTCACCGTCGGCGGCTTCGCCGATGACGGTGATATCGTCTTCAAAATAGAGCAGGCGTTTTACATCTTCCCGGGTATTGGCGATATCATCCACCACCAAAACATTGATTTCCGGCATGGCGACAACCTCCTTAACTAACGAACCAGATTTTGCATACGGGCGGAGGGCAGGCTTACGGTGCCTTCGTCCTTGGGTGAGCGCAGCATAAGTCGAATCGTCCCGTTTTCAGAAGCCAGGGTAAGGGGAGGGGCCTGATCCGGTTTGACAGCCAGGGTAACGGTTTGGGTATTCACCTTTTTGTCACCCTTTTGAGCGCCGTCCAACGATTGCCCAACGGCCAGTATGGTGATATTTTGCATAATCAAAGAAGTGAGGGTGGCCTTTTCCGCCTCATGATCAAAGGTAACCAGCACATCCACATGGTCCCCGGGCCGCAGCAAGCCGGCCACCCCGCTGATATCATCCACGGCAACTGTCAGGGCTCGCTGGCCATGGGGAATGGTAAGGGCCAGGCCACCGCTGAGGTCATTGTCTTTATGGAGGCGGCTTAGTAAAATAGGTTCTTCAGCAAACAGTTCGCTACGGGATATTTTACCGACCACCTCATTGAGCTCCATAGCGGTGCCGGGCTGGATCAGTTCCACCGGAATATCTTTAACCTTAACCATTTGTTCGGTAACCATGGTCCTGGGTCCGATCATTTGCTTGGGAACCACCACCTGCTTAAAGTTACCGGAAGAACGGTAGGATTTTTTCAAATTGTCCAGGTATTGATAAACGCCAAAGGCAGCTGCCAGTCCAAATACAATGGCAAGAATGAGAATCAGTTTACTGCGCATTTTATTTCCTCCTGTTATTCAACCAGTTTTGCAGTTCGTAATCCGTAGTCTGTCTGTTCAAGGCTTCCTTCACCTTCGGCGAGGGTCTTTACAAAACGCCCGGTGATGTCAATGGAACCGGAGTCCCGCACATCATCCACTAAAAATGCCGCAAAACCAACCACTGTTACAGGTTTGTGCCCATTCAGCTTATCGTAGTGAACCACCGGTAATTTTATTACTCTGGGGCAGTCGGGTTGAAAGTTATCGTAAGTGCAGCCGTGTTCACACTTAGAAATACGTGCTGTAATTCCGTCAATGGTTTTTTGTTTTTTAACACCGGTTAAAGTATCAATTTCGTAACTTACCTTAATGATTCCATCATAACCATTCGCCAGGTAGTATTGAAAATCTTTAGCACCTGAACTATCGGGAAAATCCAGAGCGCCGAAGTTACCCGGCCCGAAATCGGAGTCCTTTGACCTTAAAGTGTATTGCTGGCCAAATACTAAAGGCTGGGTATCCGGAATAAAGAGGGGGGCCGCGCCGTAGACCGAAGTGATCGGCATCACCCGGGCAGTGGCTTTGGCCTGTAAATCAACAGAAGTAAAACCCAGGGCCTTAGCCATGATGTAATCTACGGTCTTACTGGCGGTTACCTGTACCCCCACGAACTGGGAGGTTGGCAGATTCGGGACCAGTTTTATGACCACCTGTTGATCGTTTAGTCCATTCTGAAGTGCATAGTTACGGGCTACAGATTCGGCATTGGCAGGATACTCGGGTAATTCCTGTACTCCGGCTAATGCCGCCGCATCTGCAGCATTGGCCAGACGGTTTTTGTTTAAGGCCACTAGACCAAAGTCCGTTACCAGTGCAACTGCGCCGATCAGAGCGGTCATGGCGAGAGAAACCAGAACCACCGCCAGTCCCCGCTCCTCATTCATTAGCCTTTTTATAATTCTGTAAACTTTCATACCGGGTCACCTCATTCAATACGCATGGTCGTTTGAGCATGTACTGTAAAGGGGTTTGTCATAATATCACTCAGTACAGGGGTATATAACTGCACCGGGTATTTTACTGAAACAGTCAGCGAAACACCGGTGGTCCGACTGGCGGGAGAGGAGGGGGTCACCTCCACAACCAGGTCGGCGGCGTTTAACCAGGAAGCGGATTCCTGTACCTTCTGTTTAATAAAGGCATCATCTTTGCCCGTATAAATCACCGTAGCCCGGGCAGCCTCTCGGGAAGCGTGGGTAACTGTTAAATAAGTAAAGAAAATCCGACCAAATTCAATGGTACCCATGAGGAGAATGATTACTATCGGTAAAATAAGAGACAACTCCACCAAGGTTTGGCCCTTTTCACTTTGCCTAATTTTTCTCAAGAACGCACTCAATGTCATCACCTCAAAAAATACGTGGCCAGGGTACCAGCAGCTATGGCTACACCATAGGGAAAGGCCTCACCGGCTTTGGCGGTGGCAAGGGTGCCAAAAGCATTTACTTTTGGGGTACCGGGAAGAAAGGCAAAAAGAATGTATTTTAAACTTTGCCATAAGCGACCGCTTTTTGAGAGAAGGACCAAAGAAATAATTCCTCCCACAATGGCAGTAGAAAGAAAACAGAGCCATACAAAATGGGGACCCTGCCAGGCACCGATAACAGCCAGCATTTTAACGTCACCAGCTCCCATACCTCCCAACATAAAGGGAATTAAAAGAAGTGCAAGTCCAAGGGTTGCCCCCTTGATGCTGAAAAGAAGCCCCGTCAGACCACCGCTGGTTAGACTGTATAACAGAGCCAACATAAAAGCCGGGAACAGTACGATATTATATATTTTTTATATCGCAGGTCGGTGTAAAGGGAAATACCGACCACCAGGACTAATACCAGATCAGGTAACATTTGCCATCAGCCCCTTATTAGCAGGCGACCCTACTTAGTTACTAAGTAGGGTCGCAGCACTTATTGTGCAATATTAGTTATATTATTGTTGAGCAGGCGTGAGGCTGCCATTTACGGCGGTAAATTTGTCTCTTAGACCGCCACCTAATGCAGTCAGAGCCGCTACACAAACTACAGCTATTAAAGCGAGAATAAGACCATATTCAGCCATACCTTGACCACTTTCTCCTTTTAAAAGATTCATCATCATTTCTTTCATTGTTTTAAATCCCCTTTCAATTTAATTTGAATTGTCTGATGATAGATTGTTGGCTACCGGCTCAATACCCGAAGGAATTGCTCTTACCATAAGCTGAAAAGAAGCTAGAATAAATAAAACCACAAGTGCCAAAATCAGACCATACTCAGCCATTCCCTGGGCGCATTCCTCAGACCACAAGTGCATTATTCGATCCAGTTTTAGCCACCACCTCTCTCCCAGTGGAGTTGCCGTATTGCTTCTGTGTCTATAGATTAACAGTTTCTACCGAATCTTACATGATTCAATAGACCCATTTTATGGTAACCCGTAGTCACCTTCCAAAGTTCCTTAAAGTCATGCCATATTGGGCTGAAAGTCCCAAAAAACACCCTGGAGCAACGCTCAGGGTGTTTAAAGGTCCACAAGTTTTTCTCTGATGGCGTACAGCGCGGCCTGGGTTCGGTCTTCTACTCCGATCTTGTTAAATATATTGGTCAGGTGGTTTTTCACAGTTTTCTCACTTATATACAAGATTTTTGCAATTGCCTTGTTGCTCTGGCCCCTGGCCAATTGCCTGAGAACCTCAATCTCCCGGTCGGTCAGTGACTGGTGTTTCCTGTCGTGATGGTCTCCGGAGGTAAGGCGGCTGAACTCGGCCAGTACACGGGCGGTCAGGGCGGGAGGGATAAAGGAATCGCCCCGGGCGGCCCCGAGGATGGTCTGAATAAGCTGGTTGGGGTCCACATCCTTCAACACGTAGCCGGATATACCATGTTTTATTAACTCAAACAAATACTCATCTTGGTCATGAATGGTAAGGGCAATAATAACGATGTTTGGCCTCAGTTCTTTAATTCTCCGGCAGGCTTCAATGCCGTTCATAACAGGCATGTTGATGTCCATCAATACAATATCCACTACATTATGAGTGCAAAATTCCACGGCTTGCTGTCCATCGGCAACTTCTCCTACAACATGAATTCGAGGTTCTATGGACAGTATTTTTCGCAAGCCTTCCCTGATCAGGGCATGGTCATCGGCAATTAATAAATGAATTGACTGGTTCATAACAGCGCCTCCCCGATTAAGATTGGTCGTCCAGTGGCAGCCAAAAGCTTATCTCCGTTCCTTTTCCGGGAGCTGAATAGACTGCCAAACCTCCCTTGAGAAGTTGAACTCTCTCCTTTATTCCCATCAGTCCGTAGCCGCTGCCGTCACTTCTGGGTTTTGTGGTCTCCAAATTGAAACCACAACCGTTATCCTTTATATATACGTTAATGCGGGATGGTATCAGCTCCATTTTTATGATAACATGTCGAGCTTTAGCATGTTTTTTAATATTTGTCAGAACTTCCTGGATAATTCTAAAGGATGCCACTTCCAGAGAAGTGTCAAACCTCCGTTCTTTACCAAGAAAAATAAATTCTACACAAATATCGTTTTGTGCTCTGTAGTCTTCCAGGTACCGTTTGACGGCGGGGACTAATCCCAGGTCATCCAGTACCATGGGACGCAGGTCAAAGATAATTTACGCACATCCTGCAGGCTCTGACGAACCAATTGCTGCAGGGAAACAAGTTCCCCGCCGACCAGGCTTGGGTTCATCTCCAGAAGCTTTAAGCAAAACTCTGCCCTCATGACGATATTGGCCATGGACTGGGCCGGACCGTCGTGAATCTCCCGGGCCACCCGTTTTCGTTCTTCCTCCTGGGCCCGGATAATGGAGATCCCCAGCTGCTGCATTTCGTGCAAGTTCCCCAGCTTTTCGCTTAACCCGGACAAATCGTGGCTGAGGAACTGCATGGCCACGCCCACCTGAGACACCAGTTTCTCAGCTTTATTTGCGGTATCCTTCATTCTTTTTAAGGAAAGTTCCAGGTGGTCACGCTTAAAACGCAGGGTTTTTTCTTCTTCCCTGAGCATGACCAATTTTAGTTGAATAGTCTGGGCATTCTCGTAGGCTTCTTTAATATCCTCCTCGGAAAAACGACGAAAGTCCTTGCTTACTTCCATTAACCGAATCCGGGCTTTCCGTTCGGACAGCTCCAGTTGATTCACTTGATCAATAATTATTGCCACTTGAACCTTTATCTCACTAATATCTTCTTTCACCCTCTGGCATTCCAAGCGGGCGGACTCGGCAATTTGATAAATCTGTTCCTTGCTCTTTTCTATCATTAAAACGGTCTCTTTAATGATGTTGTCCAACGCTTTAATGTCAATATCCATAACCAGACCTGCCATTCGTAGTTAATTAAACCTATCATCCGTATTCGTGGAAAAAATTCATTATCCTCCTTAATTAAACAATATTTGGTAGAAATTGCAGTGGGAAATTTATCCCATTTTTTGGTTCCTTTAGTCCTAACGATAGTTTTACTTCTTGTTAGAGAAATTTAACGTTACCTTTATATTCCCATAAATCCACCATATTAAGCTTTAATTAGTAAATAACGGTGTTACCGGGGAGGAAAAAGCTTTTGTTAAAGATGATGAAATCTGTAAAAAACTGGACGTTACAGTCGAAGTTGGTCTTAACCTTTGCTATGATTATCATTCTAATCAATATCGGCATGGGAGTCACCATCTTTGAGGAAGCGAAATCAACGGTCAGTGAGTTGATGGTCAACAGAATAAAAATTACCGCAGCGGATAATGCCGATAAAATTTCTATTATGCTGCACAGTATGGATAAAAGGGAGATAGCCAACAAGACGGACTACTATCTGACTAAACAGCGAAACTCTTATAAGGTTCTCAACTATCGAGCGTATGTAGATGTTGTAGATACAGAAGGGAAGGTAGTTGTTCCTGCGAAACAGGGACAACCCATTAAGCCCAGTAATGCGGAACTGGTCTCATTGATTAAGAAAAATTCCGGAGGGGGCACCTACTCTGCCGGTCTGGGGGGTACCCGGTGCACCGTTGTCCTGGAGCCAATTGCCGGGCGACCATGGTTTTTTGTAGCCGGGGTGGCTGAAGAGGATTATCTGACCCTGGTAAAAAGGATGCAAACCACCGCCTTTTTGGTAGGTTTGGCCGCCTTTATCTTTGCAACCGCGGTTTGTGTTTTTGGTACGCGTAAATTTATTCAACCGTTGAACCAAATGATGGCAACCATGGAACAAGCCCGCAGCGGGGATTTAACGGTGAGAGTGAAGGAAACCGGCACAGGTCCGGAGTTTAACCAATTGGGAACCTCCTTTAACGCCATGCTTTCTGATTTTTCCTCTTTACTATCGGAATTAAATCAAACCTCCTCTGTATTGCTGGAGAGCAGCCGGGGAATGACTAATGTTGCCCAGCAGCAGCTTCATGCCGTAGAAAAGACCGATCAGGCTGTCCGGGTGATGTCTTCTTCTGTTCAGCAAATCACGGAAGTTGTGAAGGAGACGCAGGTTTCCAGCCGGGACATGATGGACTCTGCGGAGGAAGGGACCGAGGCGGTGAAAAAGCTTGTCCAGGTTATCAACCAGAACCACCGGGTGATTTCAGAAGAGGTCATGGCCATTGGCAATTTAGGCCAACGTATTCAAGAGATCAGCCAACTGCTGGATTTAATCCGTAAAATTTCCAAGGATACTCACCTGCTGGCTTTAAACGCGTCCATTGAGGCGGCCAGAGCCGGTGAACACGGCAGGGGGTTTGCCGTGGTTGCAACGGAAGTCAGGCGCCTGGCAGAGGAAACGGCAGCCACCACCAAAGATGTGGAGCAAATTATTGCAGCCATTGCCCGGGAAAGTTCCGAGGTTTTAGACAAGGTTGATCTAAGCAAGAAGATCGCCGAAGAAGGTTTAACGGCCACCTTGAGTGCCGAGGAAGCATTGCGTCGTATTTATGAGACCATTGATTTAACAGGACAACAAATTACCCGTATACACAATGGCGCCGAACAAATCAGCCGGGGAACTTCCACCGTAGAGGAACTGATCAGAGAACTGGCCGGTGACATCAATGATGCCGGCACAGATGATGAAACGGCCACAGCGCGTCAAATTAGCAACACCGCCAAAACACTGGATCAATTGTCAGAATCATTACGGAGAAGGTTGGAGAGCTTTACCCTGGATGAAGGTCCTGAACAGGACTTGTTGTGGCAGCTTCCCCAGGCAGAGGAAAGCAGCCTTTCAGCCGGTCAGGCAGATGGGACGAACGATGAAGATGGTTGCAAAAGCCGGGTTGCCTGGCGCAAGCCCACCTTAATAGAAACTTAACATCTGTTTAACGGATTGTTTACTGGAAACAACTTGTTTATTAACAAAAGACAGATAAAATACAATAGGGAGGTGGGGACAAGAGGAGAAAAGCGGGACTCAGTAAATTTTAAAGGGTTCCTATATTTATAAAAGCTTACTTTAAAAAGATATAAAATAAGGAGGAATATCATGTTTAAGAACACCAAAAAATTAATGCTGGTATTTGCCCTTATCCTGGCCGCCGCTGTTGCCTTTGCCGGTTGTGGCGCCAAGAAAGAAGAGGCCCCCAAGACTGATGGCGAACAAAAAACTCAGGGCCTGTCCGGTTCCATTACCGTTGCCGGTTCTACTTCGGTACAGCCCCTGTCTGAAGAATTAGCCAAAGCTTTCATGACAAAGAACCCCGGCGTAACTGTTAACGTACAAGGTGGAGGTTCTTCCGCCGGCGTAAAGGCTGCTAACGAAGGTGCTGCTCAAATCGGCGCTACTTCCCGCGATCTGAAAGAAGAAGAAAAAGGTCTGGGTCTCACTGAAACCAAGATAGCCCTTGACGGTATCGCTGTTGTCGTTAACTCCAAGAACCAGGTTGCTGAATTAACCATGGAGCAAGTAAAGGGTATCTTCTCAGGCAAGATTACCAACTGGAAAGAAGTAGGCGGTAAAGATGCTGCCATTGGCGTTGTAAACCGTGAAGAAGGTTCCGGCACCCGTGGTGCTTTTGAAGAACTGGTATTAGGTAAAGATACCAAGTTCACCGACAAAGCTCTGACCCAGCCTTCCACCGGTGCTGTGCGTACCACCGTTGCCGGTGACGAAAATGCTGTTGGTTATGTATCCATCGGTGCTCTGAGCGAAGAAGTAAAAGCTGTAAAAGTTGACGGTGCTGAAGCTACCATCGACAACGTGAAGAGCGGTTCCTTTAAAATCTCCCGTCCCTTCCTGTACCTGACCAAAGGTGAAATGAATGAAGTTACCAAGGCTTACATCGACTTCGTAATGGGCGAAGAAGGCCAGAAGATTGTTAAAGAAGCTCACTTCGTCCCTGTGAAGTAATTTAAGGACAGGTTTCAAGACTCAGCAGGACAAAATGAATGGGAAGAGGGTTGTTTTTCGGCAACCCTCTGTCCCTGTTTTTGTGAGGGGTTAAAGGGCATGAAAAAAATTCATGAAAGTATCATTGAAAAATTATTGTTAATCAGTGCCGTGGTTGCTGTTCTGGTGGTGGCTTTGATCACCTATTTCATTTTTGCCGGCGGTTTGCCCGTTATGCAGAAATACGGGATTGCTCATTTTATTACCAGCAGTGATTGGCATCCCCTGGATAAGCAATTTGGTTTACTGCCGATGATTGCTGGTTCCTTTTGGTGACGTTGGGAGCGCTTGTCATCGGGGTTCCTCTCAGTGTGGGCTGTGCCATTTTTTGGCAGAAATTGCCCCGAAGCAAGTGACAAGAATTATTCGACCGGCAATTGAACTGCTGGCGGGTATCCCTTCGGTGGTCTACGGGTTTTACGGACTGGTCATTCTGGTGCCATTAATTCGAGAACTATTTGGTGGTAGGGGTTTCAGCATTCTGGGCGGCTCGGTTGTCCTGGCAATCATGATCCTACCCACTGTTGTGAATATATCCGAAGACGCCATTCGCGCCGTGCCAAGGGAGTATAAAGAAGGCTCCCTGGCCCTGGGTGCCACCCACTGGCAAACCATTAAAAAGGTGATTGTGCCCAGCGCCCGCTCCGGCATATTGACAGCCATCGTATTAGGGATGGGGAGGGCCATTGGGGAGACCATGGCCGTTATTATGGTGGTGGGCAACGTGGCCACCCTGCCCGAAAGCATCCTCGACCCCATTCGGACCCTTACCGGCAATATCGCCATTGAAATGGGTTATGCAGCCGGAGAGCACTCACAGGCCTTATTTGCCACAGGGATTGTTTTGTTTGTTATTATTATGATCTTAAACTTTATGGTCACTCTGGTGCCTAAAAGGGTAGGTGAATAGAGATGGAAAGAGTCAGATCCGCCGTATATTTGGAAGAAAAGATTGCCCGGGGATTTTTATGGGCTTCGGTACTGGTGACCCTGGGGGCAATGCTGGCCATTGTCTTTCACATTCTTGAACAAGGTCTGGTGCACGTCAATTGGACCTTTTTAACCGACGAACCCCGTTTTATGGGCAAGGAAGGCGGTATTTTTCCTACCATCGTCAGTACCGTTTATCTCATCTTACTTTCGCTGGCCATAGCCACCCCCATTGGCATTATGGCCGCCATACAGCTGACGGAATATACCCAAAAGGGCCCCCTGGTAAAAACCATCCGGTTTGCCACCGAGACTCTGGCCGGTATTCCTTCCATCATTTTTGGCCTGTTTGGTTTTGCCTTTCTGGTACTGTTTATGGGTTTCTCCTGGTCTTTGCTTTCAGGGGGGTTAACCCTGGCCTTTATGGTTTTGCCTACCATTGTGCGGACCAGTGAGGAAGCCATTAAAAGTGTGCCTTTAAGCTACCGGGAAGGAAGTATGGCCCTGGGGGCAACCAAATGGCAAACCGTTTGGAAGATCGTACTGCCCAGCGCTTTACCCGGTATCGTGACAGGTGTTATTTTAAGCATCGGCCGGGTTGTGGGAGAAACCGCAGCAGTGATCCTGACAGCCGGCAGTTCCCTTAATATTCCTACGTCGGTGATGGACCCGGCCCGCAGCATGTCGGTACACCTGTATATTTTGGCCATGGAAGGCATTTCCATGGAAAAGGCCTATGCCACAGCGGCGGTACTAATCATCCTTATTTTTATTATCAATACCATTGCCAACCGAATTATGCGTAAAATGAGTTCCAATCTGGCAGCGTAAAAAAGCAGTACCTCTGTCGGGGCACTGTTTTTACATTTTAACCCTATAGGATGTAATATTAAAAGATATCCAGGTTATAAAGACCCCGGTCATGATCTTCATCTTCCAGAAACAAATGGTCCAACAGATGGTTAACCAGAAATCTTTGGTCTTCAGGCGGCAAAGATTTAATTTGCTCCAATAAACCCTCCGGTGCCATGGTATACACTCCCCGTTTTTATTATATAATTTCCGATAGCAATAATCCTATTCTGAAGGAGAGGGACCTTTGTATTTAGCAGATTATCATGTTCACCCCGGTTATTCTATGGATGCCGAGCCTTGGTCCATTCATCACTACTGCCAAAGGGCAGTGGAGTTGGGGCTACAGGAAATATGTTTTACCACCCACTTTGAGTGCGACCCGCTGCGTAAGCACATCGACTGGTTGGTACGCTTGAACGGCCGGTTGCTCCCTATGGATCAGTGGTCCTGGGTTGATCATTATCTGAGTGAGATTGAAAAGGCCAAAGGTGTTTTTAAACCAGCGGGTTTGACGGTAAGGGCCGGGGTGGAGGTAGGATATGGCCTCGGGCTGGAACCGGTGATTGAAAAACTGGTTACTGACTATCCCTGGGATTACGTGCTGGGATCCGTGCATTGCCTGGACCACATTGCCATCTCGTCAAGAAAAGAAAGCCCTGCTTACTTCCAGGGTCGCACCGCCAAACAGGTCTGTCAGGATTATTATAAAATCATGGCAGAAGCCGTAGGCACAGGTTTTTTCGACTGTGTAGGTCACCTGGATATATATAAAAGATATGGTCTTGGCTACCTGGGAGAGGAAATTAACGAGGTGGAGTTGGAGCACGGGGAAAGGATTTTAAGGCAAATGGCCCGGCAGGGAATGGGCTTAGAGATCAATACATCCAGGAAACGAAAGGGTCAGGACTTTTTTCCTTCCGTAAGACTATTGAAGTTGGCCAGGGAATGTGGCGTCAAGATATTTACCGTGGGCTCCGATGCCCACAGCGTATCCGAACTGGGCCAGGGTTTGCTGCAAGCAGTGGAACTGCTTTATGAACACGGCTTGTCTTTGCATGGTTTCCATCAAAGAGTCCCTACGGCCATACGATAAGTAAATCATATTTTGTTAGAAATTCTCGAATTAAGGCTAATGGGAGTAAAACCAAACCATCCTGCAAATTCGTGTATGACAGAGAGCTTTTCCTGCAACTTTGTCGACAAACAGATATGGACAAGGCTGCCAACCTTACCATAAAATAAGGAAAGGAATTGGGAGGGGGTTGGGGCATGTTGCAGAAAAATGGTCGCGCTTTAAAAAAAGAATTTGATGCTACCAACATGACCGTATATTTTGGTTCCGCCATCTTTACGGGCGGCATGACAAGCATACCAAATTTGTTCCTAAAATATTACCGTGACGTGGGCATCACAGATTCCGAAATGATGCTGATTATTCAGTTGTTGAGACTTCGCCATGAAGAACACCAGCTGATGCCCGGCATAGAAACACTGGCCGGCTGCCTGGCTGCGGAACCGGCAAAAATAGAAAGACAGATTAAAAGCCTGCTTGATAAAAGCGTCATCGGCATCACAAATTATTTTACCGATGACGGCTCTGTCAAACAAGGGTATGATTTTGAACCATTGGTATTTGAAATTTCGGAAGTCTGGGCCCTGAATCAAAAAAGGGAATTGGACAGCATCGCCGAGAGATTAAATTCTTCTGCCGGCAATGCAGGCCGTAAAAATGAAGAACCTGGAATTGTTTTGACCTCCCAGGAACAAGACCTGTGCCATACCTTTGAAAATGAGTTTGGCCGGTTGCTTTCTCCCATGGAGATCGAACAAATTGTCGGCTGGCTGGAAGAACAAGAGACGGAATTGATTTTAGAAGCATTACGGCAGGCAGTGATCAGGGGAAAACATAACTTTAAATATATCGGCAGCATCCTCAGGGAATGGCATAAAAACAATGTCAGGACCCTTCAGGAAGTGGAAGCTACCAGCGCCGGTTTGAGCAGAACCGGGCCAAGCAAATTCAGCGGAAGACCGGTCCGGAATCTGCCAATAGAGCGGATCAAAAGAAAAAACATTAATGAGATCGATGTACAGCTAGTGAATTGATAACGCCGAAGGGCGTTATTTTTATTATTTTCCTTTTTAAAATCCCATTTTGTTTCCTTGGACAGCCCAAGTAATTAGAAACCGGCAATTTTTCTTATCGTTACTGTGTATATTCTTAACAGAATTGTACAAACTATCATATGGGTAAGAAAGGAGGAAGTGATGAACAAGAAGTACCGTAAAATCGCCACTGTACTGGCGATTGTGGTAGCAGTCACCTCTGGATTCGTTGGTGCTACGGTAGCTGCGGGGGAGACTAGCGACGGTGCGGGCGGTTTAGATTATGAGGGGTCTGATCCGGACCGATCATGCCAGGAAGTCAGTTACATGGTCCGACCGGGAGATACCCTTTACCAGGTGTGCAGAGACTATAATGTATCGCTCGGTCAATTGATGCGTGCCAATAATTTAAAAAGTACCGTAATTTATCCAAATCAAAGGTTAATTATTCCGGCTGCCAGTGTTTCCGCATTTGGCATGGTACTGTCCCGGGGGGATGTCTCCAGGGATGATATCGAGCTGCTGGCAAGACTGATTCATGCTGAAGCAAGGGGAGAATCCTTTGAGGGAAAAGTTGCTGTGGGGGCAGTGATTATCAACCGCCTGGCAAGCTCGGATTTTCCTAAAAATATTCGCGATGTCATTTTGGAAAACAACAACCGGGTCTATCAGTTTTCACCCGTTCAGGACGGCTCCATCAACCTTAAGCCTGATGAGGAATCCACGAAGGCTGCCCTGGAGGCCCTGATGGGACGCGACCCTACCGGTGGAGCGTTATTCTTTTACAATCCGGTTGTTGCTACAGATAAATGGATAAAAACCCTTCCCGTCGTTACCCGAATCGGAAACCATGTATTTGCTACCAAAGTATAATACCACAAAAGGCTAACCCTTGTAAAAAAGGTTAGCCTAATTTATTTTATCAATCATTTATCCGGTTATTTTTTAGATTCGCTAATCGGGAGTTGACAACCAGCCAATCAATGTTTCTGAAAAAAGCATCCATATAGCTGGCGCAATTGGTTCCATAGTCAAGAAAATAGGCATGTTCATGTACATCCATCACCAGCAGGGGCTCAAGACGAACCACCGGTGCCGGACTGTCCTGCCCGTAATTATGGAGGTGGCCGTCATCGTAATCGTGACCCAGAATAACCCACCCGCGGCTGGCCAATCCCGTTGCCCGAAAATCCTTTTCCCAAAACTCGTAGGAACCAAAATCCCTCACGATTGCCTCCAGCATCCCTCCGGTGGCAGATCCTCCCTTGCCCCCGAGATTTTCAAAATACAGTTCATGCAGCTTGTAGCTGCCCACCGAATAGGTCTCTGCATTTTTTAAAGAGCGCAGGTCACTGTAGGTAGAATTGCTCTCGCCATGTTCCAACGAGCGTAACTTTGTCCTGATTTCATTGGTTTTATTGATATAGCCCTGGTAAAGTTTATAATGCTCTTGAATTTGCCTGGGTGAAAAACCGATCATGGACAAGAGCTGGGTCTTCAGGGGACGAGTTTCAATGAGGCTGAATGTACCATCCGAAGGATCGGGAATATAGATAACATCTCCTGGGTTAAGACGATCCAGGTTTTCCAGATGCGTGTTGGTAATGGAAAGATTGCTGAAACTGACGTTATATTTCTTTACGATGGCTTTTATCGTATCACCCGGCCTGATGACGTGCTTGGCATAAAATCACCATCCTAAACTTTGTATTGTAACATAATATTCTTCTAGCACATTTTGGTTCCACCTTTGACAAGCATAAGGAACTGTTTGAGTGAAATAATAGTTAGGATCACAACAACGAACTGAAACAGTGGAGGAAAAGATTGAACCGGGTCAATAAATTTTTTTCATCATGAGTTTCATTATGATATTCAACTGCATTTCCGGTTGTGCCGCCGTGGATCAAATGCAGCCTCCGGATATCCCTATGCCTTCCAAAATTGTTGATGCAAACAACAGGTTAATCACTACGGTCTCCCAGGTGAATACTGTGCCGGTGGAATTGGATCAAATCGCCCTATCTATGCAGCTGGCCATCGTGGCCATCGAAGATGAGAGGTTTTATCAACACCGGGGCATTGATTTTAGAGGTTTGGCCCGGGCAGCCTATCAAAACCTGCGCAGCGGCGGTATCGTACAGGGGGGCAGCACCATTACCCAGCAATTGGCCAAAAATTTATACTTGGGTCCGGAACGAACACTGGGCAGGAAAGTAAAGGAACTCTACTATACCATTCAACTGGAGCGGACCTATACAAAAAAAGAAATTTTAAACATGTATCTCAACCGTGTTTATTTCGGCCAGGGCGCCTATGGTGTGGAAGCCGCGGCACGGACCTATTTCGATAAGTCCGCCAAAGAATTGACCCTGGGTGAAAGCGCCCTACTGGCGGGTTTACCCAGGCGCCCAGTTATTATGCCCCCACCACCAACCTGAAAGGGGCGAAGGAACGGCAAAAACTCGTATTGGGACGTATGGTGCAGCTGGGCATGATTTCCGCTGCGGAGCAGGAAGAGGCCCTGGCTGAACATATTGAACCCCAGGCCAGGACCGAGGCCTTTCAACAGGCGCCCTATTTTGTGGCGGAGATTATCAAGTATTTTAAAAACAAATATCCCAACGGCATGGAGATGTTATATTCCAGCGGGTTAACCATTCAGACGACGTTGGACCTGTACATGCAGAAGAGCGCTGAAAATGCTCTGGAGCAAGGTTTGGCAAAGGTAAATCCGGAAATTAACGGGGCACTGGTGGCCGTTGACCCCAAAAACGGCTACATTAAGGCTATGGTAGGGGGCAGGAACTGGCAGAGGTCGCAGTACAACCGTACCCTGGCCAAAACACAGCCGGGTTCTGCCTTTAAGCCCTTTCTTTATACCGCAGCCATTGATTCCGGCTATACCGCTGCCAGCACGATTTTTTGCGAACCGGTTACCTACCGGCAGCAAGGGGCCGAGCCCTATACGCCAAAGGACCATAAGGTTGGGTACCACTACCGACCCTTCATCCTGAAACAGGCCCTGGCCGTCTCTGATAACGTCATTTCCGTCCGTTTGGCAGACGCCATAGGCCCTGGCGCCATCATAAGGTATGCCAGGGCCATGGGCATCGAAAGCCCCTTAAGGCCCTATCTTTCTCTGGCATTGGGGACCTCGGAAGTAACTCCCCTGGAAATGGCGGTTGGTTTTGGACCGCTGGCCAACCAGGGAATTCGCACCAAACCCTTGTATATTATAAAAGTCACCGACAGCGCCGGTGGCGTACTGGAGGAACACCGGCCCCAACTGGCGAAGGTCATTGATGAAAAGGTGGTATATATCGTTACGGATATGCTGAAGGCCGCCGTACAACCGGGCGGCACAGCCGCCCAGTTGTCCTGGATGGTGTCAAGGCCGGTGGCCGGGAAAACCGGTACCACCGAAGACTATACCAATGCCTGGTTTGTCGGCTATTCCCCGGATTTAGTGGCATCCGTATACGTGGGATATGATGATAAGAAGAAACGGGTTGGCCTGACAGGGGGGGACATTGCGGCTCCCATCTGGGGACAATTTATGGAAGAAGCCTTAAGGGGACCAAGGCTACAGACTTTGTAGTCCCCGATGGGGTTGTTCAGGAACAAGTATGTACCACGGACGGTCTCAAGGCCTCGGCCCTATCCAGCCGCACCATGTCCGCCTACTTCATCCAGGGCACCGAACCCAGGATCCCCTGTTTTGGGGATTTCTGGTGGAAGAAACCTGCGGATTCCGGAGAAGGTCCCCGGGATCTAATCTACAATCCCGCTTCACCGCCACCGGATGACAACCCTTACCGCCCTCAGTGGCCCTGGCTGCAGGAAAAGCGATGACGCCGGGCCATAAACAAAAACAACAGGCCTCCAGGGGCCTGTTGTTTTTGCTGTGCTATTCCTTTGAGTATTCAGTAAGGTAACAATTCTCGCAGTAACTGTTATCCATTTCCTCATCAAGGACCATCTTTGATTCAACATCTTCTTTACAACAGACACAGCACTTTAACAAGATGGTTTTCCTCCTTAATACCGCTCAGGCTAAGGGTAGTGGTTAGCTCCTAAGACTGACTTCCTAAGAAGAAAACCAGTCGGAACCGGTGATTTACAAGACCTGCAGGCATCTTTGCCGGGCTTCTTCCAGCAAAATGCCTGTTTTTGGCACAATTGAGCAAGCTGCTGTTTTTCAGGCGCATTGGCGGGAAGCTTATCAATCATTCTTCCCATATCCATCATGCAGTTTTGCGCGTTTTGGATACAGTTTTTTAATTCTGCCGGATTGCTTGTATTGACGATGTTCTTCACCCCCCTTTAAATTATTTCCCAAAATACTTGCAAACGTGTCCACTACTTCTCCAAATCCGGCCCCCCGGTCGTCCAATTGTCCACCTCCTCCTCCACAGTAAGACGCGGCTCAAGGCTTGAGACACCTAAAACATGGTAAAGAGGACTGTAACCCAGGGCAGCCACCACCAGTACCTCAATACCCAGCAAACTAAAAAAAACAGACCAAAAGGATCCAAAAATTCTTAATACCCCCAGGGCAAGAAAGCTGATACCAAAGGTAACCCGCAAAATTCGATCCGCAGTACCAACATTTTTTTCCATAAATCATCCCTCCCCAGGGTAAATGCTTGAACTTATTATTTTGCAATTGGGGGCTGCTTATACGGTCGGAGTCCTTCTTTTACCAATGCCTTTAACAGAAAACATCCTATCGGAAAACATCCTTGACAAAAGGAAAACAATCCGTCATAATATATTCTGTTACCGTAAATAACGTTTTCGGGATGTAGCTCAGTTTGGTAGAGCGCACGGTTCGGGACCGTGAGGCCGCAGGTTCAAGTCCTGTCATCCCGACCATTTGCTTTAAATCAAGAAACCCGCGAATGCTTGAAATCAAGCACTCGCGGGTTATAATGGATAAAGAAAACTAGACAAAAAAACAGCTTTATTTAAGGTGGATCGTTGCCGTGAGAAAATCATATTCTGGGGAGTTCAAAGCCAAGGTTGTACTGGAAATTCTCAAGGAAGAGAAAACCATATCCCAGATTGCTTCAGAGTATGGGATTCATCCAAATCAATTGCTTAAATGGAAAAAAGAGGCAATAAGATCTCTGGCAG
>NZ_AWQQ01000026.1 GCF_002607855.1 Desulforamulus profundi | reverse complement strand
CGTTGCACCGGCCTCGCCCCCGTAAAGTTGATCATAGATTTCCCCGGCCAGACGGGAAATCTTCTCAGAATTCATCAGCAGACGCCGCTCGTTCAGGAGTTCGTCTTCCTCATCCTCCGCCAATTGAGCTTTGGTGATTTCCTGCATCTGAAAAGAAAGCATATCAATGCGCCGGGCCAGTTCCCGGGCATTGGACTCCAGATCTTTTAACTGGGAGCAGGTGTCTCTCCAGCGGATATAGATTTCTTTCACTTTTCCGGCCTGCTCCAACAATTCAGATCCACCCAGCCTGTCCACCAACCAGCGGTGTTTGTCCTGATCAAGCAGCGTTTGCTGCTCATGCTGGCCCAGCATATCCAGTAAGCCGCTGCCCATGTCCCGGTAAAGGCCAAGGTTTGCCGGGCGCCCGTTAATGCGGCAGACATTTTTGCCGCTGCGGCTTAGCTCCCTGGCCAGAACCAACAGACCGTCTTCTTCGCAGTCCACGCCCAGTTCTTCCATTCGTTTTTTTATCCAGGACAGCCGTGAAACATCAAAGGTGGCCTGAACGGTGGCCTTTTCCCTGCCGGAGCGGATAAAGTCCGCTGAAGCCCGGCTTCCCAGGGCCACCTGCAAGGCGTCGATCAGCATGGATTTACCAGCACCGGTTTCCCCGGTGACAATGGTCAGGCCTTTGTCAAAGTTCACCTCTACATCGTCGATCAGGGCAAAATTTTTTACATATAACGAGTGGAGCACAGGCTTACCCCCTTGCCAATTCCAGGAATCGCTGCACAACCTGTGGCGTGGCCTCTTTGGGTTTAATAATAATCAGAATGGTATCATCCCCGGCCACGGTGCCGATAATCTCCGGCCAGTGGGCGTGGTCAATGGCGGATGCCATACCCTGGGCTTCCCCGGGCGGTGTTTTAATAATGATCAAGTTTTCACTGGAATTGATGTCGCTCAAGGACAAGCGGACCAGACGTCTTAGCCTGTCCTCATTGCCACGGCGCATCATGGGTTCGTCCGGAGAGGCGTAGTAAGAGGTGTTGTGTTCGCCAGGTATTTTGATCAGGCTTAGTTCCTTAATGTCCCTGGACACGGTGGCCTGGGTTACCTCAAACCCCTCGGCCCGCAGTGCCGCCGCCAATTCTTCCTGGGTCTCAATGGTTCTGTCGCGGACTAATTCCAATATTTTTGCCTGGCGTTGTGTCTTCACGCTTCATCCCTCGCCTTCTCTATCAAAAGTACTCCCGGTGCTGAGGGTGGCCGGTTGAGAAAATTTATTTTTAAAACCTTGTATATAAGAGAGTCCAATTGAGAAGCCACTGCCTCCACGGCCTCCTTTTCTTCCTGTCCCCCGGGGTGACCCGGGTAGACAACAATTACCAGACGGCCGCCGCTGCTGAGCAGTTCCAGGGTATGCTTAATGGCAATCAGCGTGGTGCCGGGTTGGGTGATGATTTCATGATTGCCTCCGGGCAGGTATCCTAAATTAAAGATGGCCCCCTGTATAGAATGATCGATATATTTTTTTATATTCTGGTGGCCGTCTTGAATTAATTTGACCCGCTCATCCAGCACGCCTTCCGATGCCAATCTCCGCCGTGTGTTTTCCAGAGCCTGCTCCTGCACATCAAAGGCATACACCCTCCCCTCAGGGCCTACCAGTTGGGCCAGCAGCAGGGTGTCATGCCCGTTTCCCATGGTCCCATCCACGGCACTGTGGCCCCTCTGTAATATTTCAGAG
>NZ_AWQQ01000025.1 GCF_002607855.1 Desulforamulus profundi | reverse complement strand
ATGACAGCAAGCCTAAGATTGACTGGAACAACCCAGAAGAACGCAACCAATTATTAAATGACCTGATAAGTGATGCAGAAAAGCTGCTTTCTGCCATTGGAAGTCAGAAACTTAGCCCAAAGGAACAACAATTAAAAGAAATTCTTTCTAAGATCGTTGAGCAGGATATCCAACGGCAGGATGATGGTACAGTTATTATTAAACAAGACCCGCGGTAAAATAGCAAGACCCTAAATTGGAAATTTTTTTGGCTGTTATGTAAAAAAGGCAATAAGTATCCCTACCAGCAATCGTAATAGATTCCCAGTTATGAAAGAAAATGTAAATTGTAAAATATTACTAATTCACCCTCCTCTGCTGGTAGATTTGGCCTTCACTCAGCAGCGCGAAGACCATGCGAACGAGTTTGCGGGCCGTAAGGACTAAAGCACGTTTATGATGGTGATGTCTGGCTTCGGCATACTTCCTGCGGTAGAACTCACCATACTCCGGCTCCCACACCCGGACGGAGTTGGCTGCTTCTACAAGGTAATACCGCAGGTAGTAGTTACCTGACCTGGTTAAGGGAATATCCTGGGCGTTGAATTTGCTTGATTGGTTCTGCCGCCAGGTTAAGCCCGCGAATTTGGCAAGGCTATTGTGATTGTCAAACCTTGAAATATCGCCGATCTCGCTATTATGCCGGCTGCGTAAACCGGCCCGATGCCTGGAATAGTTTCCAACGTGTGTGGAATTGCCTTTATCTCTTTGGCGATGGCCTGATCGATTTTCTTTTGCTGCTTCTCAAAGAACCGGATGGTCTCAAGGGACATAGCCAGTGTAATGTCCACAGATTCTTGCATTTTCGGGTTTAAACGATAAGAGTTTCGGGCTGCCCGTTTAAGGGTCTTGGCCATCTCAGGAACATCCTTAAGCCGGTGGTTTCCGTGTTGCAGCATCAGGTCTACCAATTCTTCCACAGGCAGATTGGCGATTTCATCGGGTGTTAGGTTACCTATAACTGCTGTGGATGCCTGACCAAACAGGTTTGAGAACGGACACTCCTTCTGGTATGTGGAGAACTTAAGGAAAATCAGGTTTAAGGCCCTGTTCTTCTCCCTGGTGAGGTTACTCACCATGTGGTAGCGAAACCGGGTTAGCCGTTGCAAAGGTGCATACCTCATGTCGGGAGGTGGTGTTGGACGGACTCGTCCAAACCGCAAGCAATCAGCAATAACCCTGGCATCTAAGGCATCTGTCTTGGCCATATCAGTGTAGATATTCTTGAACCCGTCAATGACCTTGGGGTTAATCACAGCGATTTCGGTGCCCAGAGCTGTTAATTGAGGGTCATCATGAAGGGCCTGGGACAGATGCCACCAGTAAAGGTTGGTGGCTTCCATGCCAATCTTGACCTTATCGACAGGCAAAGTATCAGCCACATCAACCACTTTTTCCACAAGTCTTTCGGTTCCAGGGAGGTCGTTGGAAACAGAGAATCCACAGACATCATCACCGGTGTCATCAATGATTCTGACTACATTGGTGTCGGCTCCTATGTCAATGCCGACAAAAAGAGTACGGCCCATGTTATCAACACCTCTTTTCACGTGAACTTAAAGAAACCAAAATTTTGGGGTATCCCTGGGAACCTGGTGTAACAGCAACCTTGCCGATGAGCACTCACCCAGAGAGATTGGTGTGATGCTCCTTGCTGAAGGGAGAACCTCTTTGGGCGTGCAGCCCGCGCGTAAGCGGTTGCCACCAGGCCCGGGGAGCAGTCTTTCCAAGCACTTAAAAGTGCAGGAGGCGAAAAACTGCCCCGCCATCGGTTCTACCGTGATTGTCCCAGGGTATAACCCAAAGGTCAATTACTTTAAAAAATAAATATGACCAACTGGAAATTATTCCGCTGGTCATATCATACAAGGAGGTGGTTACTTTGAGGGAGCAACAGTATTTTTAAACACAAATAAGATTATATAAAAAGGAGGTTAAATCTTATGAGGAAGTCCCTAACTATGTTGTTGGTTTTAGTTTTTATATCGTTAATTTGCACCCAGGCATTTGCTGCAACAAATCCGGAAGTTATTTTAGAAAAGGAAGAAATCAAAGACTTAAATATACTATGGCAAAGAGCAAGTTGCGGGGTATCAGATATAAAATCCGATATTGATAATTTCCGCGCTGAACTAAAAAATGCTCCTGTCAATATGGTTGTTGAAAAGAAAGCTACTACTCAGATCTTGAAGAAAGTAAAAAGAACGGATGGGAATGTAGAAACTTATTACGCAACAACTTTCTTTACAATTCTGAAGGATAAAGATAAAGATGTAAAAAAGTCTGCAAGCACCTTAAAACTCGCATCACTAAACTCTGTCAAGTCACCCATCATGGTTGCCGCTTCGAAGGGTTGGGATGAATATGATGACTCCTATAGCATAAGACATGTTGGTACCTTCTATTATTCTTCCTATAGAGACTCCAACACCATTTTATGGGTTAGGCCAGAAAAAGTGGAAGCAAAATGGTATCGTGCCGATAGCTCTGTATCCATTTCTTCCTCTCGGTATGGTGCAGAATGGTTAGGTTATAATACTAGTGGTAAGTGGTGTGGTAGAGAGGATTATAGCAACCCACTTCCTATGTCATGGGGCAAGCTTTATACTAATACAATCAGTAATGATGGTTATATAAATTGTACTGTTGCAGGATGTTATGTGGTTGGTGAGCAAAGAGATACGTTAACTCGTGGAGGATCATCATGGGAATTTCTCTCCTGCTATCTGTTTGGGGAGAATATGAGTGCTTGGCCTTCATAAAGCTTTAAGTAAGCAATATTCCTCCTAGCGTTGCTAGGAGGAATATTGTGTGTTCGCCCGGCATGTTTGCCGAGCCGATGGGTTGAAAGAAACCCTGTCACCTAACCAGCGGGAAGACAACTCGTAGGCAAGGGCGTCACTGGTAACGGTGGGGTCTGAAGGAAGCTGAAGGGGGAACTTGGAACATAGCGAAAGCGAACCGATGTTGGCCTATCGAGTGGGTAACCTTGCAGTATATGGGAAAGCCCAAAAGCTGGATAACTCGAAAGGTTAGGACGGATGCGTTCAAGTTCAGGCAAGCAAACTTAACCGGGGAAGCCCAATATCATCCTGCCCCGCAGGTAAGCTCAAACAAGCGGAAACGCAAGGGAGAGAAGACGTGGTGTTGGGTGGCAGATGAGTCCGTAGTAGTGACAAACCCGCAGCCAATGAAGGCTGGTAACAGACTGGAGGATAAAACTGAGGGGACATTGCATCTAATTGCAATGAGCCATAATGAGCCAAAAGCCATTATGATCTGCGAAGGGACGAAGATAAACCAAAGTATGCAACTAACGGATCTGGCAACTGTGAGAGGGAAGACAATCAAGGCTGAAATGCCAAGAGGAACGCTAGAATCGGGAGTGACGAACTCGCTGGGTTTAGCGTCTGCCCAGACAGAGTATTGCAATAAATCCAAGGTAAGATTGCCCCAGAGCTAGAAACGCCGGGAAATTGCAAGAAGAGACTGTCACACAATTGGAAGAGACCAAGGAAGCATAGCGAAAGTAGGTGAAATAATGAAGAAATGGTACAGCCTGATAGACAAAGTCTATCGAATTGAAAACCTCGAAAAGGCATACAAAGCCGTGAGAGCCAACAAAGGAGCCCCCGGAGTAGACGGGGTGACCGTGAAAGCCTACGGCGAAAACCTAGAGGAACGGCTAAGCCAACTTCATTATGAACTGAAAACCGGCACATACGAACCACAACCGGTACTGAGAGTGGAAATACCAAAGCCGGACGGAAGTAAGCGGCCGCTAGGTATACCCACTGTAAAGGACCGGGTAGTCCAACAGGCATTACTCAACATTTTGCAACCGATATTCGAACCAGACTTTCACCCCTCAAGCTACGGGTACCGGCCAAATAGATCCTGCCATCAGGCAGTAGCCAAGGCAGAGATGTTTATTAACAAATATGGACTGGAACACGTAGTAGACATGGATCTATCGAAATGCTTTGACCGACTAGATCATGAACTAATACTAAAAGGGGTAGCCCGAAAAGTCAGTGACGGAAAAGTGCTAAAACTGATAAGCAAATTTCTCACCGCAGGAGTAATGAAAGATGGTGCCTGGGAAGGAACAGATTTAGGAAGCCCGCAAGGCGGGGTAATCTCCCCGTTGCTTACTAATATATATCTAGACCATTTTGACCAGGCTATGAAGAATAAGGGAATTCGCATCGTTCGCTATGCCGATGACATTCTCATATTTGGCAAAACCCTCAAATGTAAACTTGCAAATTAAAACGGCACCTGCTTTTCACAAACAAATAGCATAAAATTTTGCCATAATATGATAATCTTGCAAATAAATTTAATTACTGGTAATATCCTTTTTCACAATATCATGCTAATATGGCAAAAAACGGCCACACAAAGGTGTGACCGAATGGGATAACTACAAACCCATTTCCTGAACCGCCAGACGAACAACTTCCTCGTCAATCAACTCCTTTTTTGCCTGGTAACCACACAACAGGCAATGGGTAGCTAAATTATTAACCAAGCGAGGCCAGCCACGGGAATGGGAAGCAATAGCCCCTAGCGCAACATCACTAAAAACATCGTGTTTAGCCCCGGCCAGGCTCATATAATGCCGAATGTAACCAGCCACCTCATCCCTGTTAAGGGGCTCGACCTTGTAGCGCATCACCAACCGCTGCGACAAAGGGCGGTTATGGTTCAAAGACAGCTTGTCCTGCATGTATGGAAGTCCCGAAATAACCAGAATAAACGGGTTTTCCGAGTCCATGCCGAAATTGAAGACGATGCTTAGATCGTGTAAGAAAAGATCCTTGGCCAGTTGCATCTCGTCTAAGATAAAAACAGGTGTAATTTTCCGCTCACGGTAAAACGTCAGCACCGCTTTTTGTATCTGGTGAAACAAATCCACCTTGCGAAACTTGGGCTCCTCACCCAGGCCTGTAACAAGGCCCCGTAAAAAGTCCATCACCGTACCCGTAGAAAGAGGAAAATAAATCACCTTGTACAAAGAAGGATTCAAGGATTCGGCAAAAGCCTTAGGGTAAAAGTTTTTCCGGCACCCGGCTCACCCACTAAAAGCCCCATACCCTTTACCTTTTTTAGATAATCCAGCCGTGCTCGTGCTTCAGTAAAAGCTGCGGAAATAAAAGAATCGGCTGTTTTTAATCCCTTAGGAAAAGGCTCCCGGGAAAGGGAATAAAAAGTCTTGTACATCAGCTTTCCTCCTTCCCGGTGGACATCTCCCGGAAAGACAGGGCTCGCTTGACCCTAGCGTTATCGGCGAAATTAACAGGTACCGCTGTGGCTGCCTGCACGCCGTTCTCATAGACATAAACACCGGTGTCATCATACCGCAACTCAACCCTTTGACCGATAAATTGCGGGGGCAGCTCAAAGAGCCGGCCCATGAGAGACACCGTGCCATCGTGCTTGACCTTTCTTTGAACCCGTTTTAAAAACAGGACATCCAAAGAGGCGGGATCATCTACCATGCGTACACTGTTTGCCTGTGACAAATACATATCCAATGGGGTCATGCCCAGGGAGGAATGTATTTTGCGGTGGTAATCTTCCTCCAGCCAACGCCAGAACCTTTGATTAAGCTCATCCAGAGAAGATGGTGGCTGACTTTTTAAAAGAGGAAAAAACCTGGTCTTAACCGTGCCGAAAAAACGTTCAATTTTCCCTTTGCTGGCCGCATCATAAGGCTTAGTATGGGTCAACACAATCCCCAGACTGGCGCAGGCAATATGAAAAGTATCCGCCCGGTAAATCTTGCCATTATCAACGTATACAATCTTAGGTATGCCCCGCCTGATTAAGGCCTCCTTGAACACGTTTTTAAGGGCATCAAACTTCTCAGAGACAGTAAACTGGGCAAAGGGCACGATCCTGGAGCAATCATCAATAAAGCCAAAGAGAAAAGTCTTGGTTTTCCGGCCGTTAAGCAAAAGATACGGTCCTACTGACATATCACCCTGCCATAAAATATTAACCTTGTCATAAGCAAAACGTTTTCGCTCTTGCTTTGCAGGTGCATCCTTGGCAATCAGCCCGTGTTTGCGTAAGAACCGGTAAACCGTAGCGTAAGAAACTTCCTTGGGCAAGATCTCGCCTTGGTCCACTAGCTGATCGTAAAAAACCGAAACAGGCATATCCCGGTATTGCTGACGCAAAGATAGGAGTCGTTCTTCCTGCTGGGCATTCAACTTCCGGCACTGTCCTTTATCGGATCGGACTTTGGGCTTCAGCCCGGCGAAACCTGCCCGCCGATAGTCTAAAAGCCAGCAAGAGATAGTCTTGGGCGTAAACTCTTTTTCACCATAGTAAGGCACCTGATGCTTTTTCCCGGCTACTTCTTCCAGGTAAGTCTTTTGGCAGCTGACCTGGCCGTTTAAAATGGGGGCGATAAGCCCATAACGAAACAGCGCTATGCTTTCGCGTATTTTTTCATCCACCATAATCACCTCCGCTATTGGAGGTTAACCGGAACATTGCCCTGCTTTTTCATAAAGTTGCCCGGTATACTTGACCTGGTTTTAAATCAAATGATGCATTGCGAAAGATAACGTACCATTGGTTACCCAGTTCAATCCGGCAGGGTAGCCAATAGCCGTCAAGCCAAAGCATCAAAGCTTCTCCGCAATGAAGTGAGTAGCTCGACAACCTGCTTGTAAATATCCAGCGATCCCTTTGGGGACAATAGGTTAACTCACCTTGTTCCTGCATCACACTTCACTCCTTAAGCATGGAAATAATTGTTGGGGCAATACCGGTTAACTCTTATCCATTCTAAAACGGCCAAGATACAGTTATCCACGCAAAAGGTGTGTGGTCAGGAAGAATATTCACAAGGTGGTACTATTCATGGTAAAATTAATTTGCCATGAAGTTGCCTTTGAAATGTCCCGTGGACCTTCTTATGAAGGTTGCTTTCCCCAAAGCCAGGATCATTTCAAGCAATTTTATGGCTTTTTCTTTACTACCTGTAGGAAGTGGTTCCCTAAAGCCATAATCTCGAAAAAACATTTCGACCTGATTCAGTTGCTTGAGGTAACGCTTTTGGTAAAATGCTGTCAGCTGGCGCTGTCCGGTGGTAATCCGGTCAATAAAGCTGCTCCTCAACCTATCCAAAATAGTACTCACTGTATATTGGAAGTAAGGAAACAGAAAGTCTGGCAATAACGATACTGTTTTATTGCACGAGGGACATTTTAACCGGCAAATCGGTATCTGGTACAACTTTTCACCTTCAATGGCGTTTCGCCAGTAAAAACCGTGTCGGAGGAGATTAACCATACCGCGGCAATGAGGGCATCGTTTTATCCTGGGGAAAGCATTGTTAACACCCCGGGCAGCGTAATCTTCTAACGAAATATTAAAGTTGTGGACAATGACCAAAAAAATTCCCTCCAAAATAATTTGCTAAGATTTTAGCACTTTGCTTGGAGGGTATAAATAGATACCAGCTGTTTAATTATGAAAAGGAACACCATGATTATGTAGGTATTTATGTGCAAGTGGACACCTCAAAGAAGCAAAGCAATATAAACGGATAGCCACGGAAATCCTTGAAGGCGAATTAAAATTAACAGTCAACAAGGAGAAAACACACATCACAAATGTGAGTAAAGGAGTTGCCTATCTAGGCTTTATCATTAGATCAAAGTTTATCTCAATAAATCCTAAAAAGATCAAGAGTATAAAAGACAAAATCAAGAAACTAACACCGAGAAACCACGGGATGAACATTGAAGAAATGATAAGAAGGCTAAATCCAGTGCTGAGAGGGTGGATCAACTACTTTAGAGTGGCGAACTGCAAGAAGGTAGTAGAGCAACTCATGGAGTGGATAAGGCGACGACTACGAATGAAGCAAATGAGAGAATGGAAAAGTTGGAAGCAACTCCATAAAGCACTAAGAAGGCGGGGCTACAAGGGGACATTTGAGAAAATATCCATGCGAAGATGGAGAAACTCAGCTAGTCCGCTAGTAAATATGGCCCTACCCAACAAGTGGTTTGATGAAATGGGGTTAATTGACCTAACTAAGTATAATGTCGGCATTTTGCATCACTTCTGGGAGAAGTGACTGAGGTTTATCAGGAGCCGTATACGAGGCCCGTACGTACGGTTCTGTGAGAGGGCTGACGCCGTAGCAAATTACTACGGCGTTACTCTACTCGATATTGTTTTAATTAATATAAATTCAATTAAACAGGAGGGTTGTCATGAAAGTTAAGCTTTTGTTATCTATGTTAGCTATACTTGCCATGTTATTTAGTTTTGGTTGCTCAAATCAAAATTATAAAAGCATTTCAAAACAAATTTTGACCGACAAAGATTGGGATATAAATGCCATAATTGAATGGAACAATGAGATAGTCGTCGGAAGAGTTGAGGCCAGATATAAAGGTAACCTGCCCTTAGAATATGTTACAATTGAACCGGATTTTCGTTCCGGGGACTGGCCTTCACATTATAAACCTCCGGTTCGGGGTAAGTATACTTGGAATGCCGAAAAACCAGGTGGAGCCATCCCTGATGTCAAGGAAACTTCTACTATGTCAACCTCTGTATTATCCAAAAAACCATCTAAACTTATGAAAGAATCAGAAGCAGTACGGATCTTGGAAGATGTAAAAATAAATATTCAATGGAAAGTAGCTTCAGAAACAGAACCTAGAACTTTTTCAAATTATAAATAATCTCTTAAAACTTCCACTATTTCACCCTGCTAAAAAATAAAGACTCCGCGCAATGTAAAGACATCATCGCGGAGTACGTTGAGCAGGTTAATGTGACCCGTGAAAAAGTAGAAGTTATCACTAGCGTTGCATAAAACTTTCGCATAAATTAAAAGGTAATAATTGGAAGATATAATTGTATAATTTTGTAATTATTTGGGTGTATACACCAATTAACCCATTTTACTTTATGCTAAAGGAACAACCACTTAAGAGGTAGTCCTTTAATCCACATTTTTACAAATGATGTAATTCCTAGGCTATTATCGGGTCGTAAGTTAAATCATCC
>NZ_AWQQ01000024.1 GCF_002607855.1 Desulforamulus profundi | reverse complement strand
CGTAAAGAACTCAGCAAACTATTAAAAATTATCGCCGGTGGTCAAGTAGATATTGTTCTCATAGAATACCGTGACCGTATAGCCCGTTTTGGTTACAAGTATCTCAAAGAATTTTGCCGACAATTTAACGTGGTTATCGAAGAAGTAGATGACCGGCCCAATAAAGAACCGCAAGAAGAACTGGTAGAAGACATGATAGCCATAGTAACCAGTTTTTCAGCCAGACTTTACGGAAAACGCGGCGGTAGAGTGGCAAAAAAGCTGGTGCAGGTCATTGAAAGCGAGGTGGCTGCCGGTGAAAACGACGGCAATGGGAGTAATCCTTGAACTTACCGAAACCCAACAAACCTACCTCGATAACCTCATGGCCCGTTACTGTGCAGCAGTCAGGTGGAGCTTTAAAAGATTACTGGAAGGCAAAGGAATCCAGGACATCCGCAAAAGCGTACAGGTCAAGTTTAACCTCAACTCCCGCCAGGCCAACGATGCAGTATACGATGCCCAAAACACCATCAAAAGCCAACATGAATTGGTAAAGTTTTTGGCATATGCAGAACGGAGAGCTTTAAGGGAAGGGGTGCCGGTGTTCAAAGTAAAGCCGGCATTTACCTCGGTAATAGGTATTCTGAAGTACCAGCACCAGTATGGGTTATCGTCTCATCAGGCAGCAGCCTTGGTGATAGCCCGGAGGGGTCTGGGTCATGTTTCTGAAAGAGTTCCCAAATTACTGGTAGACAGGTTTATCAAAGCAAAAGAAGGCTTTAGTAAGATAAACAACTGGCAGCAGTGGTCAAGTATCAAGAAATCTGTTCTAAAGAATCTGAAAAAGAAGGGGGTGAACAGCCTGGTTTCCTGGCAGGTTCACCGGAAAGAACTGTTAGGTATAGGGTAAATCCTATTCTCAAAAGACTTTATGGTATGGCAGCAGTACACGCTGTGAAAGGCTGCTGTCATAAGTTAACTGCCGAGGCAAGGGTAACACCCTTTCCGGGCAGGACGGACAGCATAAGCTGACGGTGAACCGAAAGGTGAACCACCCGGAACATAGATGAGAGTCTATGGCCTGGCAGTTGAATCCTGTGACACTGCCGCCCATTTGTCGAATGGGTGAAAAACTTACGCTATATTTTGAGTAAGTATGCGTAAGTTTTAGAAACCAGGCTAAGTAGATGCTGAGCAGGGCCAAAACAAGTGGTGATGTAGAAATGATTATCGATTTATACGAAAGAGACAAGGCTGCTTTAACAGCCATGTTGGTTAACATAAGGGAGATCATTTTAATGAACCAACCCGACGACAGGGCCATCGTGGAGAAAATAAAGGAATACCTAAAGGGGCAGGGGGTAGAGATAGAACACCCGGCGAAGTAGAACTTAATCCTGTACCGAAGTATAAGGGGAAGCCCGGCAGTTCATCCTGTTTTGCGGGCTTCCCTTTCTCCCGATAAAATAGCCCTGGGGGTCGATTTCTTCCCGGATCAAACACAATTCCTCCGGCGTAGGGGGGTCATAGGGGTACGCGTGATCATCCACCAGCAGCTCAAAGCCGGTATTTTCCTGCACGCTTTTCACCGTTTCTCCCGGCATGGTAGCCAGCAGCTTCATGCGATGGGTGGCTTCGTCAAATCCCAGAATGGCCCGGGTGGTGATCACCCTGTAGGGACCCTGGCCCAACAGGCCGGCCCTTTGGCGGGCGTCCGGACTGCCATCCAGGTAGCCCGGACTGGTTAGATAGCTCAGCCTTTCCTTAAACCTTCTTTTTTCATGGGACATAATGATGATGGTACGCTCGCAGGAGGCTGCCCTATCACTGGCGCCGCCGCTGCCGGGCAGCCGGAGTTGGGGCTTCCGGTAATCTTCCGGGAAGGACCCGATCATGGTGGAGTTGAGATTGCCATACTCAAACAAGAAAAGAGAGGGCTGAACTGCCTCTCTTTTATCATTGATAAGTACGAGATTTCCAAGGTTCAATTGTCGAAAGGAAGCTCCTGAATCACCTGACCGTTATGCATATTGATAAGCCGGATGAATTGATCTTCGATCACCGCCACAGAGTGAATATCATCCTTGGGAAGAGCGGTGCTGCCGGGGTTTAAGACAATTAAATCTTCATCCTTATAGAGTTCCTTGACATGGGTATGACCATAAATAAAAATATCCACCTCAAAATCCTTGGCCATTTGTATGTACGCCTGCTTTTCCCGGGTATATCCGTGGGTAACGAGAATTTTCAATTTGCCAAACTGCAGGAGAACATAAGGACTTTGCAGGGGGTGCTTGATCACCATTTGATCCACGTCGGCATCGCAGTTACCCCTGGCAAAAACGAGGTTGTTCATGGAATTTATTTTTTCCGCCAACTCCTTGGGGGAATAACCCTCCGGAAGGGGATTCCGGGGTCCGTGATACAAGACATCACCCCCGTGCAGGATATAATCACAGCTGCCAATTACCTCAAGGGCCTTCTCAAAATGCATTAAACTTCCATGGGTATCGCTGATAACGCCAATTCTCAAGTCTGCAGCCACTCCTCTTTTAGTTGGATGATCCTTGATTAATAATTCAACTCTATTATATCTTCCATAGAAGATCATTTCATTAAAATCATTGTTTTTGCTTTGTTGTTGTAACAATCTGAAACTTTTTGCTTCTACGAGTATAAAAATTACTAAGTAAATCTACATATATCTTTACATTTCTAAACATTCTCTGAGTAGATATCATTGCGGGTCGAATGTATGTTTGTTATAATATTCCTACAATAAATTCAAACAAACCCCAGGAAAAGAACTCCTGGGGTTTTCCAAATCCTATGAAAGTGGCTTTTGCTTACTTGTGGTGACAGGGTGCGTAATGTGCTAAGGAAAACCATATTTTTTTAAATTTAATGGGTTTCGTCAAAAGACAGCGTGGTAACCCTGGTAAATTCACCCCTTTTGATTTCTTCGGGGGATGCATCCTGCTCAATAAAATCGTACATGCCAGGGGCAACGTCAGGCTTTGCTTTTGCTTTTTTTAATTTTCGAGGCATTTTTATTTCATTCCTTCCTCAAAAGATTTAAAGATCGTTCCTCATGAATGATTAAAGATAGGTTGTCCCGACCCTGCACAGTTTATGATTGGATAACCATAAACGCAGAAGGGAAGACGCCGAAATATCATACAGCCCACCGGTTATGTCCCGGTGGGCTGTAACATTCAAGAGCATATTGTTTTCTATTTGTGTGCAACGACGCAGGTCCTCAAAGAAGCCCACATGTCGTCAGAAACCAGTCCCAGTCGCCACAGGGCAATCCCTTTTAGGTTATAACGCTTGGCGATGCCCACTTTGGTTATCAGGCTTTCCGGAGTTTCGCTGGGGACCGAAATGCCCAGGGTCAGTTTTTCCGGCGGCACCAATGCGCTGGCTGACTTAACGGCCTGGAGTACCAGGTCTGCCGGTTCGGGCTTCTGCCCGTAATCATAGGCCATGATAATGATTTCATCGGCCACTTGACCCAATTTTTGATAATCGTAACCCTGGTAAGCGCTGTTGGGTGCGTGCAGGGTCAGGGTTAATGGAAGGTTTGCCGCCTTAAGCTGATGGGATAACAGGGTAACAAAGTTGGTGAAGCTGTCTCTAACCCGGGCTAACCCTTCACCCTTGTTCTGCAGGCCCAAACCCTCAAAGTCCAGGTTCACCCCCTGGTAGGTCCTGGCCTCTTCCACGATCGCTGTAACCGCTTTGGTCATGGCTGGCTTGTTAGTCAGCAGGTTGGTAAGAGAGCCCTCTCCGTCGGTTATGTGAACCACCATTTGGGTTTTCAAACCATACTCTGCCGCCCGCTCCAAAACCTTTTCATAATCATCCGGTCTTTGCCAGCCGGTGGTGCTCTTGGTAAGAAGATTTCCTTCCTGGTCCAAACTGTACCAGCCAGGGCCACTGCACTGACTACATCGGTATTGCCCACACCAGCCTCAGGAAACGGTTTGCCGAAAAGATTGGTCCAACTGCTGGTCTGCCGGTCCCCCAGGGCATAAAACCCCGTAACCGCCATGTCCCGGGCCGGGGAGGTGATCTTGATCCGGTTTTCCGCCGGGCTCCATGCCACTTGACAGGCAAAGGCTTCACTGAAGAACCGCAGGGGAATCAAGGTTCTGCCGTTCAGCACCTTGGGCGGCACATCCAGTGGAATGGGGGCACCGTTCCGAAAGGCCGTTTTACTGCCTATTTTTAGAGAAACAGTGTTTTTACCGTCTGCTCCCACGATGGTCTGGGTCTTCTGATTCCAGGCAACCCGCACATTTAAGGCTTCTGCCAGGGCACGAAAAGGAACCAGGGTACGGTTCTTGTCCATGACCGGTTTTACATCAAAGGCCACCGGCAGGCCGTCTATGGAAACCGTAATTTCACCGGCAGGCTGGGCCAAGGCCGGCAGCACGCCGGTAAACAGCAGCAGGAAAACAACGGACAACCACAACAAACGCTTCATTTCTCAACCTCCATTAACTTTGTGAAACCTCTTAAAAAGGATATAAATATCAATTTCGACAAAATAGATGACTTGTTATAATACCGGACATCACCAACCCCTTCTTTCCCGATGTTGGCCAGGGGTGTGGAAGATGCCGCGTCCCAGGCAGGCTACAATGTCTTTCTTTGCAATACCAACTGGGTGCCGGACAAGGAAGAGACGTACCTGGAAGTCCTGGAAGAGAAAAGGGTGGACGGGTTGATACTGGCTTCGGTCACCGACAACGGCGAGGCCGTGCGGAGGTTCATCCAAGGGGTGACCCCTCTGGTACTGGTCAACAGGGTCCTCAAAGATATTGATACCCATTATGTGGTGATGGATAATGTCAAGGGCGGCTACCAGGTGGTGGAGTACTTGCTGGGTCTGGGACACCGTACCATTGGTTTTATCGGCGGTCTGGCCCACGTGGAGGCTACCCACGAGCGTCTGCAGGGGTACAAAATGGCCCTTGTCTCCGAAGGCATCCCTGTTGATGAGAGCTTAATCCGTTTAGGCACATTCAAGAGGGAAAGCGGCTATCAAAATGCCATGGCCCTGATCAGGGAGACAGAAAAAAGGCCCACAGCCATTTTTGCAGCCAGCGACATTTTGGCCCTGGGGGTCATTAAAGCGGTACAGGAATGCGGCCTGAAAGTCCCGGAGGATATGGCCGTAGTAGGCTTTGACGACATTCCTTTTGCCGCGGATGCAGAAGTGAGCCTAACCACCGTTGCTCAGCCTAAATATACCATGGGTGAAATGGCGGCCAAAATACTGCTGGAAGAAATCAAGGAAGGGCCGCCAAAGAAAAGAAACACGTGGTGCTCCAACCCAAGCTGGTGATTCGCAAAAGTAGCGAAACCGGTAAATAATCTCCGGGGTGATCAATCTTTCTTTTTTGACAAAAATACAAACGTTTACAATAACTAAAATCTTTAAGAGTAGAACCATGAATAAGGGAGGAGAGGGAAGATGAGTTGAAGATCCCCGTGAAATATGGCTTGACTTTGACGATTCAGTAATTACAGTGTTTGGTACCCAGCAGGGCTCAGAGGTTGGCTATAACCCCCGTTATCATGGACGTCGCTCTTACAAAATTAAAGTCGCCTTCGTTTCCGGCAGTTGTGAACTGTTAAACGCCGGACTTTACAGCGGTAACACCGCAAGTAATGGGCAGCTTTTATTTCACTTTAGGCAGCTTCCTAACGAATTCCATAAAATCCTCCAGGCGGCCTTCAAAATCCGCATCGTGGGAGGAATTACCGTGGTTGATCAGGTTGTCGGTTACCAGGTAGGTTTTGATGCCCAGTTTCCCGGCTACTAAATCTTCTTTGGTATCGTTGCCCACCATGAGGGTTTCCTCCGGGTTGGCCCCGACCTTTTCCAGGATTTCTTTGTAGTAGTTGGGGTTGGGTTTGCAGTAGTGGCAGTGCTCGTAGGTGGTGACCAGGGCCCAGGGGATATCGTTAATGCCGGCCCAGCGCATCCGGTGGGCGGTGGCTGCGTCCGGAAAGATGGGGTTGGTGGCCAGCACCAGTTGATACCCTTTGCCAACCAGTTCCAGACAAATTTGCCTGGATAACGGGGTCGGAAAGGTGCAGCAGATCAGTTCGCCAAACTCACCGTTATAGAAGTTATCAAATAAAGGCATTAGTTCCTCAGCGGGCAGGTTGAAGCGGGGCACAAAATCCTCCAGAAAAACCTGTTGATTGGTTTTGTCAGGACGGTTATCCCGGATCATTGCTTCGGTTGAAGCCCATATATGTTTATGCAGAGCCTCGGGGTCGAGAACATGTGCACAGGACTTGGTCAGGCGGCCAAAGTAATTAGTTAGGAAATGATGCAAGTCCATGGGCAGCAACGTGCCGTCCAGGTCGAACAGGATGGTTTTCAGCATATTTTCCCTCCGCTTTGGTTTTCTTTTAGTGCAGGGGACCTTTTTTGCCGTGGTGGTGCCCACAGCAGCCGCAGCCGTCTGAATGATGCTTGTGCTCGTGTCCGCCGCACCCGCAGGAACCCTCGTCCTCCACAAACTTGATTTTGTCCAGGGTGTCGATCACTTGCCCGCGGATACCCTTAAGATACTGCTGGCGCAGTTGGTGCTGTTCCTCTTTTTCCTCCGGGGTCAGCCCATCGCACCTCTGCTTACGGGCCAAAGCGTTAATTCTATCAACCAATTCCTTTGTAATAATGGGAATCACCTCATTTGTAGTATAGCATGTGGCACACAGGGGAACAAGTTCGTTCCATAAGCATCCCGGCATCATTACTATTATAGCATTTCCCACCATTTTTTAACAATTAGGAAACTGTTCGCACAGCCCTGTAACATTGACAAATTCCGTTCTTTTGCATACAATAATTCTCAGGTTATATAGGATAAATCCATGATCGGGAGAGTAAGCTTGAGAAATCTTGCTCAGGGAGGAGAAGCCCCGGACTGAAAGCTTCTCTGCAAGGGCTTTGGCTGAAGAACACCCGGGAGTTACCCCCGAAAGGAGATCCATCCCGGTAGGCCGGTACGGAACGACGCCGTTATCGTCGACTTGAGAGGAACATTTTTTGTTCAATCAGGGTGGCACCACGGGAAGATCTCCCGTCCCTGGCTATGCTCTGGCATACCCGGGACGGGAGTTTATTTTTTATTTCCGCAGGAATCGCTAAGCTTCTGTGCGCCAGGATTTTTTGGTGAGCAGGGTTGCTTTTAAAACGATTTGTCGCAAGGAGGTTTATGTTGTGTTAACGACCAGACCCAGAGGTACCAACGATGTATTGCCGGGAGAAGTGGAGAAATGGCAATACCTGGAGGAACTTGCCCGAAAGATTTGCAGGGAATACGGCTACGAAGAAATACGAACACCGATTTTTGAGCATACGGAATTGTTCCACCGGGGCGTTGGAGAAACCACAGACATTGTGGAAAAAGAAATGTATACCTTTACCGACCGGGGGGACCGCAGTATTACCCTGAGACCCGAAGCAACCGCTGCCATCGTACGGGCCTATGTGGAAAACAAGCTTTATGCACTGCCACAACCGGTTAAGTTATTTTTAATCGGACCGATGTTTCGTTACGATCGGCCCCAGGCCGGGCGTTTTCGCCAGTTTCACCAGTTTGACGTGGAAGTCTTCGGTTCCGACAGCCCGGCCATAGATGCAGAAGTTATTGCCATGGCCATGGATATTTATGAAAGAATCGGTTTAAAAGACCTGGAGCTTCATATTAACAGTGTGGGCTGTCCCGAATGCCGCCCGGTCTTAAGAAAAAAACTGCAAGAGCATTTTCAGCCCCATTTGGAAAACCTGTGTCCCAACTGCAAGGGGCGGTTTGAGAGAAACCCGCTGCGTATCCTGGATTGTAAAAACGAGCAGTGCCAGGAAATGGGCCGGCATGCGCCGACCACACTGGACGCCCTTTGTCCCGAGTGTGATTCTCACTTTGAACGGGTGAAGGGTTACCTGGATGCGGTGGGTGTTCGGTACATCGTGGACAACCGGCTGGTCAGGGGGTTGGATTATTACACCCGTACCGCCTTTGAAATCATGGCCCGGGACATCGGCGCCCAGAGTTCCATCGGCGGCGGCGGGCGCTACAACGGGTTAATTGAGGAATGCGGCGGGCCCGCCACCCCGGGTATCGGTTTCGCCCTTGGGTTGGAGCGCATTTTGCTGACAGCCGAACGCCAGGGTCTCACATTCCCGGTCACCCGGGGACCGGCAGTCTTTATTGCCACCGTGGGTACCGGGGCAGAAAGGCAGGCCTTCCAACTGTTGCAGCAATTACGCCGGCAGGGGGTTGCCGCCGAAAAGGATTACCTGGGCCGCAGCCTGAAGGCTCAGATGAAGTACGCCGGAAAATTGGAGGCCCGGCTGGTCATTATCCTGGGTGAGGAGGAAGTGGCCCGGGGAGTGGCAGTGGTCCGGGACATGCAGGCCGGTGAGCAGCAGGAAGTCTCCCTGAGTGAACTGATAAATTATATTAACGCCAAAGGGTAATTTTTTAATCATCATTTTTAAAACAACAATGCCCAGTTTTATACAACGAAGGTTAATTTTTCTAAAAATATTTGACAGGTAAGTAATGGAGGGTATTACAGATGTCTGAGTCTATGCATGATTTGCGCCGGACCATTTATTGCGGTGATCTGGGGAAACAACAGGAAGGTCAGGAGGTTGTGCTGACGGGCTGGGTGCAGAGACGCCGGGACCACGGCGGTTTGATCTTTGTAGACCTGAGGGACCGTTCCGGGTTGGTGCAGGTGGTTTTCAGCCCCGAAGTGGATGAGGAAGCTTTCAAAAAAGCCGAAGGCGTCAGAAACGAGTATGTCCTGGCCGTGGTGGGCAGGGTCAATGCCCGTCCCGAAGGCACCGTTAACCCCAATATGGCCACCGGGGAAGTGGAGGTTTGTGCCCATGCCCTGCGGGTGCTGAACCGGGCCAAAACCCCACCTTTCTATATTGAAGACAATATTGATGTGGACGAGAATTTACGCCTGCGCTACCGCTACCTGGATTTGCGCCGTCCGGAAATGCAGCGAGCCATGATGATGCGTCACCGGGCTGCCAAAAGTGTGCGGGATTTCCTGGATCAGCACGGCTTTTTGGAAATTGAAACACCCATGCTGACCAAAAGCACCCCGGAAGGGGCCAGGGACTACCTGGTGCCCAGCAGGGTCAACCCCGGCAAATTCTATGCCCTGCCCCAGTCTCCCCAGCTGTTTAAGCAAATTTTGATGCTGGCCGGCATGGAACGTTATTTCCAAATTGTCCGCTGTTTCCGGGACGAGGACCTGCGGGCGGACCGCCAGCCGGAGTTTACCCAGATCGACCTGGAGATGTCCTTTGTGGACACCGGGGACGTCATGGCTTAATGGAGCAAATGATTGCCCGGGTATGCCGGGATACCATGGGCCTGGAAATACATACACCTTTTCCGCGCCTTTCCTACCAGGAAGCCATGGACCGTTTTGGCTCCGACAAACCGGACACCCGTTTTGGGCTGGAACTGACGGACATCACACCCATTGCAGCCAGGTGCGGCTTTAAGGTCTTTAACAGCACCGCTGCCGGCGGCGGGCAGGTAAAAGGCATCAACGCCAAAGGCTGTGCCACCTTCTCCCGCAAGGAAATTGATGACCTAACCGCCTTTGTGGCGGTCTACAAAGCCAAAGGCCTGGCCTACTTCATTATTAATGAAGACGGCTCAGTAAAATCACCCATTGCCAAGTTCTTTACGCCCGAAGAGCTGGCGGCCATTCAGGATAAGCTGGAAGCGCAGCCCGGCGACCTGCTGCTGTTTGTGGCAGACAAACCGGCTGTGGTGGCAGCCTCCCTGGGGGCCCTGCGGGTCCACCTGGCCGAACGTCTCAACATGATTCCCCAGGGCCTGTGGAATTTCCTCTGGGTGACCGATTTCCCGCTGCTGGAGTTCGACCCCGAAGAAGGCCGGTATTTTGCCATGCACCATCCCTTCACCTCGCCGGTGGAGGAGGACCTGCCGCTGCTGGAGAGAGACCCCGGCAAAGTCCGCGCCAGGGCCTATGATATGGTGTTAAACGGTGTGGAAGTCGGCGGCGGCAGCATCCGCATCCACCGCCGGGATGTGCAGGAATTAATGTTTAAGGCCCTGGGCCTCAGCCCCGAGGAGGCCAAAGAGAAGTTCGGCTTTATGCTGGAGGCCTTTGAATACGGGGCTCCTCCCCACGGCGGCATTGCCTTTGGGTTTGACCGTTTGGTCATGCTGCTGGCCGGCAAAGACAGCATCCGTGACGTCATCGCCTTCCCCAAAACCGCCAGCGCCACCTGCCTGATGACCCAGGCGCCGGACGTGGTGGACCCCGCCCAATTGGCGGAACTGCATATCCGCAGCACACCGGCCAAGAACAACGGAAAACAGGCATAAATAAGTAACAGCTCCAACCTTCGTTGGAGCTGTTTTTTGATGATACCCAAGATGCTCGATAGCGATAAGTTACTTTGCCATCTCCATACCCATAAACACTTTCTCAGGCGTGATGGGGAGATTGGTAATCCTGACGCCCACGGCGTTATACACGGCATGGGCAATGGCCGGCGCCGGGGTATTGATCACAACTTCTCCTACGGATTTTGCTCCGAAGGGACCGGTAGGTTCATAACTCTCCTCAAAGGTTACCCGGACCGTCCCAATGTCTTTTCTGCAGGGGATCTTGTACTGCATGAAGGAGTTGGTCAGCAGATTACCCTTTTGGTCATACCGTACATCCTCATACATGGCCAGGCCGATGCCTGAACGATGCCACCTTCCACCTGAATCCTGGCCAGATTTGCATTGATAACCGTGCCGCAGTCCACAACGGCCACATAATCGAGCAAGTCGATTTCCCCGGTTTCTTTATCCACTTCCACCTCTGCAAAACCTGCAATAAACGGCGGGGGCGACACTGGACTTCCATAGGTAGCGTTACCAAACAGCTGAAGTTTTCCTGTACCCAATACCAAAAGTTCCGCAAGTTTCTCCAGGCTGATCCCTTTAGCTCCGTCCAGGGTTCTAACGGTTTTCCCGTCAAATTCTGCTTCTTCGGGTGAAACTTTTAAAAACTTGGCGCCGTTTTCAATAATTTGTTTCTTCAAATCCCCGGCTGCTTTTACCACAGCCATCCCCGTGACATAGGTTGTGCTGGAAGCGTAAGACCCCGGATCATAGGGGGAAACGTCCGTATCGGCTGTATTTACGATGATGTTTTCCAGCGGTGTTTCTAAAACCTCGGCGGCCATTTGCGCCAGGATGGTATCACTGCCTGTGCCCATGTCCGTGGAACCGATCAGAAGTGTAAAGTTACCGTCATCATTTAACCTTATTTCAGCGGAGGCTGTATCGATACCGGCGATTCCCGAACCCTGCATGGTTACCGCCATACCAACCGCTCTTACTTTGTTGTCGCCGACTTCTCTGCTTGGGTATTTTTCCTGCCAGCCGATCAGTTCTTTGCCCTTTTCGATACACCTGTGCAGGGTCGAACTTCCCAAAAGTTTACCATTGTAAGGCAGGCATGTTTCCCCTTCTTTGATTAAATTCTTTAGCCGAATTTCTGCCGGATCCATACCCAGTGCTTCTGCCAGTTTGTTCACCGTTGATTCCAGGGCAAAGGTCCCCTGGGTGGCGCCGTATCCTCGTAAAGCGCCTGCGGGCATTTTATTTGTATAGACCACATGGCCCATGAATCTGACCGCTTTTGTTTTGTTATACAAAGGAAGGGTTTTTTGTCCTACCACCGCAAATACCGTGGGGGCGTGTTCTCCGTAGGCTCCGGTATCCGATAAACCTTGTATGTCTACAGCCCGGATGGTTCCCTCTTTATCCGCTCCCAGCCGAACCTTTAATCGCATGGCATGCCGGCTGTTTGTGCAGGTAAAGGTTTCTTTTCTTTCATACACAATTTTAGCCGGTTTTCCTGTTTTTAAAGTCACAATGGCGGGAAAGACTTCTAGAACAGCGGTCTGCTTACCACCAAAACCTCCACCGATTCTCGGCTTAATGACTCTGATCCTGCTGGCAGGGATTTGCAATGCCCGGGCCAACTTTCTTCTGACATGGAATGGAATCTGGGTGGAACTGACCACCACCAGCCTTCCTGTATGATCCAGATAACTGAAAGCACGGTACGTTTCCATCATGGCATGGGCCTGGGCCTGGGTATAATAAGTTTCTTCTACAACCACATCACATTTTTTCAATTCTTCCTCAACGTCTCCGTATTCCACCTTCTGGGAAGAAACAATATTCTTTTTTTTATCCATGCCGATGTCAAAATTACAGTGAAGGTCATCCGCGGGATGAACGATGGAAGGATGGCCCGCCGCTTTTTCAAAATCCAAAACAGGTTCAAATACCTCGTACTCAACCTGGATCAAACTCATAGCCTTTAAAGCTGTTTTTTCGTCGACAGCGGCGATGATGGCCACTTCATCGCCGACGTACCGGACGATTTCATCCAGTATTAATCGGTCGTAGGGAGAGGGTTCGGGATAGGACTGTCCGGCCAATGTAAATCTTGTATTGGGGACATCTTTATAGGTAAGAATGCACTCAACGCCCGGAAGTTTTTCTGCCTGTGACGTATCGATGGATTTAATTTTTGCAAAGGCATGGGGGCTGCGAAGTATTTTGATCACCAGTGCATTTGCCAGGGCCAGGTCGTCTGTATAGACAGGCTTGCCGGTGGTGATGCTTATGCCATCGATCTTTGGAATGCCTTTACCAATGAAATTCATGTTATTCTACCCCCAGATACTTTTTAACGGCTCTTAACTGTCCCATATAGCCGGTACACCTGCACAAATTCCCGGTTAAATAGTGGATGATTTCCTCTTCTGTAGGGTTTTTGAGTTCATTTTTCATAGCCAGCACCGTCATGATGAAACCGGGACTGCAGAAGCCACACTGGTCTGCACCCTCCGCCACCAGAAATTGTGCAAAGTCCTCCGCTTCCTTTTGAACGCCCTCGATGGTGGTAATATTTTTACCGTTCACCCGAAAAGAGAGAGTGGTGCAGGACAGGGTTGGCTTCCCGTCGATCCATACCGTACACAGCCCGCAGCAGGATGTGTCACAGCCCTGTCTGATGCTTAACATTTCGTTGGCCCTTAAAGTATCCGCCAAAAATTCGTCGTTTTCTATTTCCAAAGTAACCTTTTTATCATTGAGGGTGACTTCTATTTGCATTGTAGCACCTCCGTGATGGCTCTTTTGACCAGTACTTTACACATCGCCTTTCTATATTCTGCGGTGCCTCTGATGTTGCTGCCAAAGGATAACTCCTCTACGGCCATAGCGGCTGTATTGGCGATGCTATCAGAGTTGGCATTTCCTTTCGACAGTTTTGCCGAGGCTTTTTTGCAATTTGAGCCCGTAGCGGTCTGGCTCCAACCACAATGCGCCACTGGTCATCTAGCCGTGAAACAGCCGCATTCAGGACAGGAAAGTCGCTTTTTGAGTTTCTCAGACTTTGATACGCGGCTTTCCTTTCATTCTTTTTAATAAACACTCTTGTGAGAATATCTTTTTCAGGAGATCTGTCCAGAAAGTCTGCCAGCGGCATTCTGCCGCCTTTATACAATTCTACTTCAGAGTCTAAAGCCAAAAGAGCTGTGAGCAAGTCGGAAAATCCAAACTTCGAGTACACACTGGCACCCACCGTAACAATGTTCCTGAATTGAACGCCTATGATATGGCTAACTGATTGAGGTAAAATGCGATTAAAATGCGTGTTCAGTACAGAGTTGGTTTCAATCTCTCGGAATGTTGTCATGGCCCCGATTTCAATAAAATCATCTTTCTCTTTGACATGGTTCAAATTAAGTTTTGACAAATCAATGGCTGTACCTATTTTCTTGGAGCCCAACCGTAAAAAAGCACAACCGCCGAGGATCGTATTGCTTACATCATTGGTCAAGACGTGGTATGCTTCTTCCAGGGTATCCGGTTGTATTAAATGCTGTATTGTAAACATGCTCAGCCCCCAAATCAATTAAAGAAGTTTTTAGCAAAATAGATAAAACGCTTAATGTCTTATTTTACCAAAAATCAGACAGTCCTTCTATACTTTGATCATCCTGCCGCTGCCAATCATTGAATTTGACACCCCAATTGACTGTTTCGGCAAAATAAAAGTATAATTGTTTCATAATTTGATCGTGGTAAATACCTGGGTTCAATAAACAAAGTCAAGACAAAGGGGTCTCTATTCAAAGATTGAATACGACCCTGTTTCTTTTTATCCTTTATTTATTCATTATAGTACGAGGTGAGTAGCCATTCGCACGCAAATTATAAAAATAGAAGATGCCGTCGGCAAGATTCTTTACCACGATATCACAAAGATCGTTAAGGATGGATTTAAAGGAGCCGCCTTCAAAAAAGGGCACATCATTCAACCTCAGGATATTCAACAATTTCTTAATCTGGGCAAAGAACATGTCTATGTTCTTGAACTTGAACCGGGTGAAATCCATGAGGACGAGGCCGGCAGCAGGCTGGCCAAGGCAGCTGCCGGGGATGGCGTTACCTTTAGTCAGCCCAGGGAAAGCAAGGTAAATCTGTTTGCGGGGCAAGCAGGTTTGTTGAAAATTAATCTTGAGGCCCTGGAAGCAGTCAATGACCTTCCCGATGTCATATTATCCACACTGCCCAATAACACCGTCGTAAAAGAGGGAGAAATGCTGGCAGGAACCAAAGTGATTCCCCTGGTGGTTCAAGAAGAGGTGCTTTTAGAGGCGGAGAAAATTGCCGCTGAAGCAGGGAGCATCATAAAAGTTCTTCCCTTTTTGGAGAAAAAAATAAGTATTATCATTACAGGAAACGAGGTATACAAAGGGAGAATAAAGGATGCCTTTGGCCCGGTGCTGTCTGAAAAAATCCTTCCCTACGGGTCAAAGGTTTTAGAGGTGGACTATGCACCGGATGATGCTGATGTAATTGCAGAAAAAATTATCCTGTCCGTGGAAAAAGGTGCAGACATCATCCTGGTATCCGGCGGCATGTCGGTGGACCCTGATGATGTAACGCCACTGGGGATCCGGCTTTCAGGGGCGGAGATTGTTAAATACGGTTCCCCGGTATTGCCGGGAGCCATGTTTTTGATGGCCTACCGGGGCAATGTGGCTGTGCTGGGTATGCCGGCCTGCGGCATGTATTTCCGAACCACCGTGCTGGACCTGCTGCTGCCCCTCCTGCTGGTGGGGGAGAGAATCAGCCGCAGGGATATTGTTAAACTGGCCCACGGCGGGCTGTGTCGTTCCTGCCCCCGGTGCCGCTATCCCAACTGCACCTTTGGTATCGGTGTCTCCCAGAAATGAGGTGAGCCGTATGTATCGTGAATTACAGGAGTTCGTGAGTAAAAAGAAACCCATCGCCCTGGCCACAGTGGTTGAGGCAGGGGAAAAAAACAGGGAACTGCCGGGCCAAAAACTGCTGCTGACGGAATCAGAGGTCTTTGGGCCCCTGCAGGACCATCCCATCGGAGCGGAAGTACACCGGCTGGCCGCAGAAGCTCTCAAACAAAGGGGGGTTCATTTCCGACAAATAACCGCTGAAAAAGTCACCGCCGGTATTTTTGTAGAGTGCTATCACCCGGTGGCCCGCCTTCTCATCCTCGGGGGAGGCCATGTGGCCCGGCCCCTGGCGCAGATAGCATCCCTCCTGCAGTATCAAATTACCGTGGTGGACGACCGCCCGACCTTTGCCAACAACCAAAGGTTTCCGGGGGCTGCGGTGGTGTGCGATGAATTTATTCCCGCTTTGCAAAGACAAACCATTGATCCCGCCACAAGTGTTGTCATTGTAACAAGGGGCCACCGGCATGATCTGGCATGCCTGGAGTATGTTTTGCAATTCCAACCGGGTTACGTGGGAATGATCGGCAGCCGCAGGCGGGTAAAACTGGTGAAGGAACACCTGGCCCGCTGCGGCTACCCGGAAGAAAAGGTTAACCGTGTGCACATGCCCATTGGCCTGGCCATTGGGGCGGCAACACCGGAGGAAATTGCCGTCAGCATTGCCGCACAACTGGTAGAAGTGCGCAGGGGACCCGGCGGTGTGCCGACCTCGACAGCGGAAGAATGGGAACTGCTGACCAGGACAATGGAGTATGTAAACCTGGGCCAGCCCGTGGTGGCTGCGACCATCCTACGTACCAGGGGATCAACCCCCGCAAGGCCGGTGCAAAAATGCTGGTACTGCCTGACGGCACCTGCATTGGAACCATTGGGGGAGGCTGCGGGGAAGCGGCGGTGCGCAGGGATGCCTTGATGCTGTTTGATGAAGGCGGGGTTAAGATCAGCAGCGTGTTGCTGGATGCGGGGACGGCGGCGGAAGAGGGCATGGTCTGCGGCGGCGCGATGGACGTATTTCTGGAGAGGTTGGTATAAATGGACATGCTGGTTGTTGTAAAGGGAGCGGGTGACCTGGCTACCGGGGTTGCTCACAGGCTGTACCGGTGCGGCATGCGGGTGGTGATGACGGAGATCCCGCAGCTACCGTGGTGCGGCGCTCTGTGTCCTTTGCCGAAGCGGTCTACGAGACTGCTCACGTGGTTGAAGGGGTTACAGCCCGGTTAGCCCGCAATATCGATCAGGCCGCAGAGGTGCTGCAGAGAGGGGAAATTCCAGTGCTGGTGGATCCGCAAACCAGGGAGGCCCTCCGGTTACGGCCCTCCGTTCTGGTGGATGCGGTAATGGCGAAGAAAAACACCGGCACGCAAATAACCGATGCCCCGCTGGTCATCGGACTGGGACCGGGTTTTACAGCCGGCCTGGATGTCCACGCCGTGATTGAAACCAACCGGGGTCATCATCTGGGGCGGGTCATTGAAAACGGTTGTGCCCAGCCCAATACAGGCATTCCCGGTCCGGTGCAGGGGTACACCCTTGAGCGCCTGGTCCGGGCACCGGTAGACGGCGTATTTCAAGCCTGTGTGGAGATCAACCGTTTCGTGCAGGCCGGGGAACTCCTGGGGTATGTAGGGGATCAACCGGTGCGGGCAGGTATCGCCGGCTTGTTAAGGGGACTCATCCGGGAGGGAACACAGGTGCGCCGGGGACTCAAAATAGGGGATATTGACCCGAGGGGTGAGCCGGAACACGGGTATACCATTTCCGATAAAGCCAGGGCCGTTGCCGGCGGGGTACTGGAAGCCGTTTTTTATTACCGGAAGCAGTGCTGCTCAACCGTTGATGCATACAGTAAGGCGAATGAGTCATGAAATTGATCAATGCCCTTACATTAAAGAATAAAGAAATGATCTGTTTTGTGGGCGCCGGGGGGAAGTCCGGTTTACTGAGCCTGCTGGCCAGGGAATGCGCAGTGACAGGAGCCCGGGTGCTGGTTACCACCAGTACCAAAATGTATTACCGGCAGTTAAAAGATTGCAGCCTCAGGTTGTATTGGAGAAAGAGGAAAACCTGCTGGATAAATTGGTGAAACTTTGTTCTAAGACAAATCTTTTGGCTGCGGGTAAGGGAATCTCCGGCGAACAAAAAGTAGACGGATTAAGCAAAGAATGCCTGGACCAAATCTACCGTTCCGGCCTGTTTGATTATGTTCTGGTGGAAGCAGACGGCTCCCGGGGTAAATCAATGAAAGCTCCGGCAGAACACGAACCGGTACTGCCGTCTTTAGCGACCACGGTTTTGCCTGTGGTAGGGATGGATATACTGGGCTGCCCCTTGACGGAAGAATTTGTACACCGCCCCCACCTGGTTGCCCGGGTAGCAGGTCAAAATACAGGTGAACCCGTTACTGAGACTACCGTAGTAAAGGTCTTCCGGCATTATGAGTTGATAGCAAAACAAGCATCTCCGGGTATTTGCTGGGTGCCGGTCCTGAATAAAATGGATTGTCTGGAGGAGAGGAAGAAAGCCAGGGAACTGGCAATGCAATTATTAAATCCCACCACCCCCAGGGTGCTGCTGACCTCCGCCCTCTCGCACAATCCAGTTCTGGAGGTAATGGAATGGTTTCCGCAGTGATCCTGGCGGCCGGACTTGCCACCCGTATGGGCAGACCCAAGCAGCTTTTGCAGTTGGGTACAAAAACCCTGCTGGAGCATGTGGTGGAAAATGCACTACAATCCAAGGTTGTAGAAACCATTGTTGTGACAGGGGCTTACCGGGAAGAGATAAAACAAAGATTAGCGAGCTATGATGTGAAATTTGCCGATAATCCAAGGTATAAAGAAGGCCAGGGTACATCGGTGGCCACCGGAGCAGCCGCCGTATGTCCGGCAGCCAGGGGCATCTTGTTTTTGCTGGCAGATCAACCTTTCATTTGCCCGCAGATCATCAACCGCATCATTGATACATTTACCGGCACCGGCGCTCTCATTGTAAGAGCCGGCGAGACAGGTCACCCGGTACTCTTTGACAGCACCCTGAAGGAACAACTGGCACAGCTTTCCGGGGACGCCGGCGGGCAGCAGATCATTAAAAAGTACCGGGACCGGTTGGAAACCATTCCTGTCTGCCCCTATTATTTATCAATGGATATCGACACGGAGGAAGATTATAAGTTAGCTCAGGCTATATGGGACGAGTAAAAAGAAAAATGAAAGCCGAAATCTCCGGGCTGAACATTATGTTTAAAACACGCGTATAATTCATCTGCTACGGTCAGTACTGGACCGATGTTTATAATGCTTCATCGTTTCACTTTACATGTCCTTTTTTGTAGTCTTTTGGAAAAATAAGGGTGATAACAGTGGCGGCCGAAGACTTGCGAATTTAATAAGGCTGTGTTAACATAATGATTGAAAATAGTTATTTTTTGAACAATCTATCGCCCTGCTTTGCTCGTGGTATACCTGAAGTTTTGAGCCAACATTGTAGAAAAAGGGAGCCCGGTTTCTCGCAAGGGAATGTAGACCTTACATAGGATAAGGAAACAGGAAGCTGCGGAAGGGCACCCACCTGTTGGAGAACAGGTTCAAAAAACTTTGGGTAAAGACACGGCACGGTGGGGTTTCCTTATGGTTTACATAATATTTTCATGCAAACATCTCTTGACGAGGTGTTTTTTCTTTTCTTTTTAAGGTAATTTTAAGGATCAGCCGTTATGATGATCTTGAAATTACATGCAAGGGAGAGATGTTTATGAAAGTAAGGGCGCAAAAGTTGCAAAAACCTCTTTGTGTTTTATTGGCCAAGACCCTGCTGACGATTCTGCTGGTGGTTGCCGGACTCCACTGGTCAAGCAGCCAGCAGCATTTGATTTCCATCGGGGACAAGCCGGCTGCGGCGGAACAGGGTTTTGTCCGGCCGGCCAATCTGTCGGCAGTGGTCAAACAGACCGCCCCGGCTGTGGTGAAGATTGAGACGGTGGTTCAGTCTAGGGTTGAAACGGACCCCTTTCTCAATGACCCGTTTTTCAGGCAGTTTTTCGGTGCCCAGGGCCTGCCAAGGACCAAGTGCAGACAGGCATGGGTTCCGGTTTTATTGTTTCGGAGGATGGATACATTGTAACCAATCATCACGTCATTGACGGAGCGAGCCAGATCCAGGTGACGCTGGCAACCGACAAAAGTTACCCGGCCAGGGTGGTTGGGGCCGACCGGGAACTGGACTTGGCGGTGTTAAAAATTAATCCCGCAGGAAAACTTCCTACCTTACAATTCGGCAGTTCCGAAAAAATTGAAGTGGGAGATTGGGTGATTGCCATCGGCAATCCCTATGGCCTGGACCATACGGTAACGGTGGGGGTCATCAGCGCCAAGGGCAGGCCGGTAAATATTGAAGACAGGAGGTTCCGCAACCTCCTGCAGACCGACGCTTCCATCAACCCCGGTAACTCCGGCGGGCCGCTGATCAACTTGAACGGTGAAGTGGTGGGGGTCAACACGGCAGTGAACGCAAAGGCCCAGGGGATCGGGTTTGCCATTCCTTCCTCAACGGTGGTTTCGGTTTATAATCAACTAATAACCAAAGGAACCGTTGCCCACCCTTACATCGGAGTCAGCATCCAACCTTCCCGGGACCAAAGGGGTGTGGCGGTGTCCGGAGTGGTGCCGGACAGTCCGGCCATGGCTGTTGGTCTGAAGCCCGGGGACATCATTTTGAAATTTGACGGCAAAGATTTGACCACGCCCCAGGAACTGACGGATGCGGTGAACCGGACCCAACCGGGACAAAAAGTACCGCTGGTGGTTGTCAGGGCTGGACAAAGTAAAGAGGTACAGGTCATAATTGGAGATAAGAGTGCCAGAAGAATTTAACCGGGCCCCGGGCCCGGTTTTCTTAGGATGTAAAGCGAGGGGAATAGAATGGGCGCCAGAATCTTGGTGATCGACGATGACCCCAAAATCACCGCCATGCTGCAAAGGGCCTTGACCTATGAAGGGTACCGGGTGGAGACAGCCAACGACGGGTGTACCGGCCTGAACATGGCCAGAAACAACCCGCCGGAATTGCTGATCTTGGACATCATGCTGCCGGGACTGGATGGTTGGGAAATCTGCCAGCGGTTCCGCAAGGAAAACTTGATCCCTATACTGATCCTCAGCGCCCGGGACGAGGTGGAGAGCAAAGTAAAGGGACTGAATTTGGGAGCAGACGACTATTTGGGCAAGCCCTTTGCCCTGGAAGAACTGCTGGCCCGTATCCAGGCCCTGCTGCGCCGCAAGACCAATGCCGGCAAGGTGATCCAGTTTTCCGACCTCAAAATGGACCTGGAAACCAGAGAAGTACGCCGGGCCGGTAAATCAATCTCTCTCACCTCCAGGGAATTTGACTTGCTGAACCTTCTTTTAAACCATCCCAATCAGGTGTTAACCAGGGACCAGATCATCGACCGGGTCTGGGGCTTGGAATACACCGGGGGCTCCAATGTGGTGGAGGTTTACATAAATATGCTGCGCCAGAAGACCGAGGAACAGGGTCCAAGGCTGATCCACACCGTCCGGGGAGTGGGATATGTTCTGAAGGAGCAGGAATGATGACCATCAGGCTGAAACTTACATTATGGTATAGCGCTGTCGTAAGCTTAACCTTAATTGCCTTCTCCTTTATTCTCTATACGTTTCTTTCCTACAGCATGGTCCAAGAAATTGACAGGGAGTTGACGGGGCGGGCCGTTGGGGTGGCCCGGTCCATCAAAGTGGTGGGAGCCAACTGGTTTCGTCAGCAGCAAATTGTGCTGCCGGATGTAGATGTTTTTGGTTACCCCAATACCTACCTGCAGGTGGTGGATCCCTACGGGCGCTTGGTGGCAAAGTCCAGCAACCTGTCCCACCAGAGTTTGCCCCTCAGCGAAGACACCCTCAAGCGGGGCGCCACCGGGCAGAGTTTTTACGAATGGCTGCAGGTGGGCGACCAGAAAATACGGACTTACAATTACCCTTTAGTGGCGGAGCACCGTGTGGTGGGTCTGCTGCAGGTGGGCCAACCCTTTTCGGGAATCCAGGCGGCCTTGAACAGGCTGAAATGGTTGCTGTGGCTTTTAAGCGGCCTGATGATTTTGGTGGCTGCAACCATCGGCTGGTGGTTGGCCAGAGCCGCCTTGAGACCGGTTGAAGAAATCACAAAAACGGCGGCCCTCATTCGCCAGGACCTCAATCTTCACCAGAGGATTCCCCACCGGGGACCAAACGATGAACTGGGACGACTGTCGGGGACATTAAACGGCATGCTGGACAGTCTGGAAACGGCTTACCGGGAGCTTGAAGAGTCCCATGCCGCCCAAAGGAGATTTGTGGCTGACGTGTCCCACGAATTAAAAACGCCCTTAACAACCATCCGTGGCAATATTGATTTGATACGGAAAATGGGGGATGAACACCCTGCCATACGGCAGGAAGCTCTGGCGGATATTGCCTCCGAGGCCCAGCGCATGAGCCGGCTGGTTTCCGATATGCTGGTGCTGGCCAGGGCGGATGCCGGCCTGACCCTGATCCTGCAGCCCCTGCCCGTTGCCCAAATCATTGAGCAGGTGGGGCGGCAGGCCAAAATCCTGGCCGGGGATGTCCATTTTATAATGAATATTGACGAATGCTGTGACAGGGCCTTTATCATGGCCGACCCTGATTATGTTAAGCAGCTTGTACTTATACTATTGGATAATGCCTTTAAATTTACCCCGCCGGCCGGCACGGTGGAACTGGCGGTTACATGCAGCATGGACGGTGTCCAGGTCCTGGTCAAAGACACCGGCATGGGTATTGAGGGGAGTGAATCAGCTAAGATTTTTGAACGATTCTACCGGTCGGACAAATCCAGGCCGGTGGGAGGAACCGGCCTGGGCTTATCTATTGCCAAATGGATTGCCCAACAACACGGAGCGTCTATAACTGTTGAAAGCGAGCTGCAAAAGGGGAGTGTTTTTAAGGTGACATTTTCTGCTGTCTCAGAAAAGCATGGACAGGAGAACGAGCGTGCCTGCTCAACAATTTAGCCTATTAAAAATAAGGAGGATTCCGTGAATCAGCACAGGTTTTCCAGAACAGCCATGTTAATTGGCCAAGAAGGATTGGCCAAACTGGCAGTCGCCAGGGTTATTGTCTTTGGCGTGGGGGGCGTGGGTTCCTACGTGGTGGAGGCTCTGGCCAGGGCCGGTGTCGGTGAGCTTACGCTGGTGGATTTTGATACGGTGGACATCAGCAACATCAACCGGCAATTGCATGCCCTGGAGAATACCGTTGGCCGGAACAAGGTTGATTTAATGGCGGAAAGGGTCAAGCTCATTAACCACCGGGCCAGGGTCATCCCGTTAAAACAGTTTTATACGCCGGAAAATGGGGAAGAGTTGCTAAAACCGGCATATTCTTATGTGGTGGATGCCATTGATAATGTAACAGGAAAAATTGACATTATTAAAAGATGTTACTTCCGCAACATGCCTGTCATTTCCAGCATGGGAGCCGGCAACAAGCTAGATCCCGCCGCTTTCCGGGTGGCGGATATTTCCGAGACTTCGGTGGACCCGCTGGCCAGGGTGATCCGGCGGGAGTTGAGAAAATTTGCCATCCAAAAGGGGGTCAAGGTGGTTTTCTCCCTGGAACAACCCATCACACCAAAAGTCCAGGTCACCAAGGTGAAGGCGGATCCGTCGGACCCCGGCAGCAGGAGCAATTCCTTTGCTCCCGGCAGCATTTCCTTTGTGCCTGCCGCCGCCGGACTGGTACTGGCCGGAGCGGTGGTGCGGGATATTCTCAATCAAAGGTAACCCGTGGTTTTAATTGACAAAGTCAGCAATGGAAAATTATAATAAAATCGTTCTTTCCGCCCGGCTTTTTATGTGGCGTGACATTGGGGAGAAGCATTTCTAATCATGGAAATTTATCATTGTACATACCTTTTAGGACAATGACTTAAGGTTCAAGAAAATATTGTAGCAAACTTTGCATATTACCACCCCAGTGGTGGTATTTTTTTATAATAGGTTATCTCTGTTTTAAACTTGAGTATTTTAGTCGGATTTAACATTGACATTGGCTCAGGGGCCGTGTTATCATACTCCCAGAAAACCGAGCAGTTTACTTGGAATTGGCAAAGGGGGGATGTTTCTTGCGGCTGTCCACCAAGGGACACTATGGACTTAAGGCGATGTTTGATTTGGCGATGCATTACGGGTCCGAGCCAATCCCCCTGAAGATCGTGGCCGAGCGGCAAGGTATATCCGAGCACTATCTGGAACAGCTTATCGCGGTGTTACGTAAGATCGGTTTGGTGAAAAGTGTCCGGGGAGCCCAGGGGGGGTACATACTGGCCAAGCCTCCTTCGGAAATAAAAGTAGGGGATGTCATCCGAGCCATGGAGGGCCTATTGCCCCGCTGGATTGCGTCAGTGAATATGAACCGGCAGCCTGTGAAAAGGTTGATTACTGTATTTCAAGGGATGTCTGGGCCAGGGTCCGGGACAGCATTGCGGAGGTGCTGGACTCCATTACCCTAGAGGATATGTGCCGGGATGCGCAGAAAGGTCAAATGCACAAATCAGATCTGTAGACAGATAAACGTACAAGGAGGACAATCCATGAGAAAAGTATACTTCGACCACTCGGCAACAACTCCGGTGGACCCGGCTGTCGTGGAAGAAATGATGAAATATTTAACCGAACATTTCGGCAACCCCTCCAGTATTCATGCCTTCGGACGAGAAGCCCGCAAGGCTGTTGAGAAGGCCAGACAGCAGGTGGCCACCGCCATTGGTGCTTCCAGTGTGGGCGAAATTGCCTTTACCGGTACCGGCACCGAAGCCGACAACATGGCCATCCGTGGTGTAGCCTATGCCAACCGGCAAAAGGGAAACCATATTATTACCACTGCAGGTGAACACAGTGCAGTGCTCAATTGCTGTAAGCAATTGGAGCGGGAAGGGTTTTCCGTAACGGTTTTACCGCTGGACCAGTACGGCAGGGTGACCGCCCAGCAGGTGGCGGATGCCATTACCGACAAGACTATCTTAATTAGCATCCTGCATGCCAATAACGAAATTGGCACCATTATGCCCATTAAAGAAATCAGTGAAGTGGCTAGGTCCAAAAAGATTATTTTTCATACCGATGCTGTGCAGAGTGTTGGCAAAATACCGGTCAATGTGGACGATCTGGGAGTGGATTTGCTGACCCTGTCCGGCCATAAAATTTACGGGCCCAAAGGAATCGGGGCCATGTATATTCGTAGAGGAACCTTCTGGCAGCCCATCCTGTTTGGCGGCGGTCAGGAACGCCGCCGGCGGCCCGGCACGGAAAATGTGGCAGGGATCGTTGGATTGGGCAAGGCCGTTGAACTGGCAACCGAAAGAATGCAGGCCGATGCCGAGCGTTTGACCAGGTACCGTGACCGCATTATCTCGGAGGTGCTACAGAAGATTCCCAATACCATCCTGACCGGCCATCCCGAAGAGCGCCTGCCCAACCACGTCAGCTTCTGCTTCCGCTTTATCGAGGGTGAGTCCATGCTCTTAATGCTAGACATGAAGGGAATCGCCATTTCCAGTGGCTCGGCCTGTACTTCCGGCTCCCTGGAACCGTCCCACGTGCTCACCGCCATCGGCCTGTCCAAGGAAGTTGCCCACGGCTCCCTGCGCCTGACCATGGGCAAGGACAATACGGAAGAAGATGTAGAGTACTTCCTGGAGGCGCTGCCTCCCATCATTGAACGTCTGAGAGCCATGTCTCCCTTAAGTGAAGGGTGCAACCCCTGTGCCTGCAGCACTTGTACCGTTCACGACGAAGACCACCATGACCACGGTGAATCTGAAGAGGAATTTTAAAGAATAATAAGGGAATGAGGTATCTTTATGTACAGTGAAAAGGTAATGGATCATTTCACCAACCCCCGCAATGTGGGAGAGATTGAAAACCCGGACGGTGCAGGCCAGGTGGGCAATCCCAGCTGCGGCGACATCATGAAAATTACCCTTAAGGTTGAAGATAACATTATTAAGGACATCAAATTTAAAACCTTCGGCTGCGGCGCAGCGGTGGCCACCAGCAGTATGGTAACAGAAATGGCCCTGGGCAAAACCCTTGACGAAGCGTTGAAAATCACCAATAAGAGCGTGGCCGAAGCCTGGAGGGACTGCCCCCGGCCAAAATGCACTGTTCCAACCTGGCGGCCGATGCTTTAAAAGCGGCCATTGAGGACTATTTGAAAAAACAAAATGCGTAGGTGAAGCCTTTTGGCAACCAAAAAGAAAGTCATTGCAGCCATGAGCGGCGGGGTGGACAGTTCTGTCACCGCCGCCCTTTTACAGCAGCAGGGGTACGAGGTTGTCGGAGTAACCATGCAAATCTGGGACCCGGATGTCACCGTGGTGGACGATGACTATGTGGGATGCTGCTCCCTCACTGCGGTGGATGATGCCCGGCGGGTGGCAGACGTCCTGGGCATCCCCTATTATGTATTAAACTTTAGAGATTTGTTTACCGAAAAAGTCATTCAATATTTTGTAGATGAGTATTTCCGGGGGCGGACCCCCAACCCTGTATCGCTTGCAACCGGTATATCAAATTCGAGGCGCTGCTGCAAAAGGCCCGCCAGATGGGGTTCGACTACATCGCCACCGGGCACTATGCCAGACTGGGCTACAGTGAGGAATACGGCCGCTATACCGTACGCAAGGCGCGGGATGAGAGAAAGGACCAGACCTACGTACTGTACGGTTTTACCCAGGATCAAATTGCCCACACCCTGATGCCCCTGGCTGAGTATACCAAGGAGCAGGTGCGGGACATGGCTCAAAGGTGGGGATTGCCCACCTACTCCAAGCCCGAGAGCCAGGAAATCTGCTTTGTGCACGACAACAACTACCGCAATTTCCTGGATGAGCGTTCCCAGGGCGGCATTGAACCGGGTGCTTTCCTGGACCTGCAGGGAAATGTCATCGGCCAGCATAAGGGGATTCCCTTTTATACCATCGGCCAGCGCAGAGGTCTTGGCCTGGCCACCGGAGAAAGAATTTACGTGGTGGATATCGATGTGGACAGGAACGCCGTCATTGTCGGCCCGGAAGAGGCCATTTGGGGCACCCGGTTGGTGGCTTCGGACAACAACTTTATCTTATTCGATAAGCTAACCGGCCCCAGGGAAGTGGAAGCCCAGGTCCGGTACAACAGCAAACCCTCCCCGGCCATCATCGAGCCCGTGGAAGAAGGGCTGGTGAAAGTGACTTTCAAGTATCCCCAGCGGTCCATCACCCCCGGCCAGGCGGTTGTCTACTACCAGGGTGACTATCTGGTGGGTGGGGGCACCATTGAAAAGACAATGAATAAATAGCAACTGCCACATTGGCGAACAAACCCCTGCAGTTCAGTCCTGCAGGGGTTTCGCTTTGGGGGGCTTAACCGAGATCCAATTATGCACTGGCCGGAGGTTTCTGTAGGTCAGGACATACAGATAACCGTTGACGGTTGTCACGCCGTTGTGGTGGTGAATGCCCCGCCCCCAGATGGCCAGATTTTGGATTCCTTTTTTCTCCAGCAGTTGCAGGGTAGACCGGGAGGGACAGTAATTTTTATGACACTGGCTATGAAACCAGCGCAGGTATTTCCAGGCCCAGGTAGAGAAGAGGCCTAACTTGTAATAGGAGAGATACTGGGGGAAATTTATTGTGTAGGAACTAACCACGGGAATGCCGGCAGAGGAGGCGTACTTTAAACCGATGAGGCCCATGGAAAACTCGGTGGCCAGGTGAACAATGTCCGGTTTGAAAAATTCAAGCTGGTTGCAGATTTCGGAATAACTGGGCAGGGCTATTTTACATTCCCGGTAAAGGGGTAAATCAAGACCCGGCGCAAAATAAACGGGATAGCCGTGATCTCCCGCCAGGCCGGTATCCGGCGCCAGAACCATACAGGGAATTTCCTGCTTGGTCAAAGCATCCGCCAGACGCCCGATGGTCCGGGCCACTCCGTTCACCTGGGGAATAAAGGTATCTGTAAAAATGGCTACCTTCAATGGGGGTTCCCCTTTCTTACAGATTTTAGAGTTGGTTATAAAAATGCAATAAAAAACCGGCAGTGGTATGCTGAGCCCTGGGTAACAAGATGGTGGTTGCCCGGTGGTAGTCATCCGGCAACCCCTGGTTGACCAGGGAATAATACTGCTTAGCGATTTTTGCGTTCTCTGCTATCCATTCTTCCGGTTGATCAGAAATACCATAGATGCCGCCCTTTTCTGTCAGGTAATTAAATTTTCTTTTTTCGGCCCAACTTTCAAAGTCCACGTGACCGCTGAAGATCCTGCAGGAGGCATGATGGGGAGCACAGACATCCTGCACCAGGTGGAGGGCGGCCCCCAGATAAAACATTGCCCGGGCATGTTTTTTGTTTTGCCAGAGTCTTAAGGCCTTGTGATAAAATTCTTTGCATTTTTCTGCTGCGCTGGGCCAGTGCCACATACCGGACTTGGTATCCGGGTCGTAAAGGTGGCAGGTGCTTTGCAGACCGTTATCAACCCATACCACGCCGCTGTCCAACTGGTCAGCAAACATGTTAAAGAATTGCGCCGCTTGCCTGTGGCCGTCATTCATCAGTACCTGGCGGGCCTGCTGGTTGATAAACGGGTGCGTACTGCTGGTGCCTCTGACCCATTCAACGGGAATGGGAAAGGAAGAGATATATTTTGTAGCGGTGGAAACGGACCAACTGAACATGGCTGTAACGTCTAACATATCACACCCCACAAAACCGTTTTTTTCATTATAAATCGCCTTTGTAAAGCGGATACTAAGGATATATTAAGCCAGGAAAGGACTTTGCTAAGACTTTGTAAAAATTGCCGGACACCGGCGCAAATGCATCTTTGAAGGTACATGGCAAAAAGGCAAAAACAAAAAGGTACCTGGTAGTGCGGCTGAGCAATGTCGCTGAATGTAGTGGGTGGGAATCCCACCGGGTAGGGTTTAGCCAGCCGCCCGTAGCTAGTCTTGGAACCGATAGGGTAACCTAAAGGTTTAAGCGTAGACAAGCAAGTTAGCGGGCCGAAAGCACAAGCTGAAGGAACTGAGCCCCGAAATACCTATAAAATTGGGAAGGCTGATGCTGTTGCCAGAGCAGAAAGCAACATTTCGGCAATCATTATGGCGAGATTGACGGAACTTTCCCGGGGTCGGAGACCTCGGCACGTTAAACACTGACATGCAGCGGTAACTCAGGAGATCCTATCCGCTCTTCGTAAGGAGTATGACCGATCAAGCGATAAAAAAGTGAGGGAGTCAAAAGGCGGATAGGGAGTCGGATCACCGAATAGTACCAATGATGCAGGGTAATGCCTGTGGAGGAAAGGCGGTGACATATCAACGACCTTGTTGGAGACACATTGACTACACACAGAGGTAGGGAACTAATGGAAACGAAACTTGCAAGGATAGCAGAAATAGCCAAAGAACGGCCGGAAGAGCGCTTTACATCGCTTGCTCATCTTGTCAATGAAACTATGCTCACCAATTGTCACCTTGAGCTGGAAAAGCGCAAGGCGCCCGGTGTAGATGGGGTTACCAAGGAGGAATATGGCCGGAACCTGTTGCAAAACATCCGCGACCTGGTGGAGCGAATGAAAAGACAGGCCTATAAGCCGCAACCTGTGAAGCGTACCTTCATCCCTAAGCTTGGTACGGACAAAACCAGACCGCTCGGCATTCCCGCCTACGAGGACAAATTAGTGCAAAAGGCACTGTCCAAGATACTCAATACCATATACGAAGCCGAATTCTTGGACTGCTCCTTCGGATTCAGACCCAATCGAGGATGCCATGACGCCTGAAAGTCCTAAACCGTATCATCGAAACAAAGAACATTAACTACATTGTAGATGCTGACATCCGTGGCTTTTTCGACCATGTCGACCACCAATGGCTGATGAAATTTGTCGGGCACCGGATTGCCGACCCAAACATCCACCGGCTCATTGTCCGGTTTCTCAAGGCTGGAGTCATAGAAGCAGGGATGGTTTACGATACCCCCGAAGGAACGCCGCAGTGGAGTAGTATCCCCCATACTGGCGAATGTCTACCTGCACTACGCGCTTGATCTGTGGTTTGAGAAAGTAGTACGGAGAGCATGTCGGGGAGATGCGTATATGGTACGGTATTGTGATGATTTCGTCTGTTGCTTCCAGTATGAGGATGAAGCCAAGGCTTTCTACCGGACACTGGTTACCAGGCTGGGGCGCTTCAACCTGGAGATTGCCGAAGAAAAGACGAAAATCATTCGTTCGGACGAAACGCAGCTGCTAAGTGTAAAGGGCAGGATAGGAATAAACCGGAAACGTTCGACTTTCTCGGCTTCACCCACTATTGCGGCAAAAGCCGGGATGGGCGGTTCAGAGTCAAACGCAAGACTAGTCGGAAAAAGTACAAAGCAAGCCTTCTCCGGTGCAAAGAATGGTTGCGTAAGAACCGGAGCACGCCAGTCAAGGAACTGATGGACACGCTGCAGAGTAAACTGCGCGGATACTACCAGTACTACGGTGTCACCGACAATTATTCTATGATGGATAAATTCCGGGACAAAGTCAGGCGGTTGTTATTCAAATGGCTGAACCGGCGCAGTCAGCGAAGAAGTTTTGACTGGGGTAAATTCGTCTTATTCCTTAAAAGATATCCTATTCCTCGGCCCAAAACCTATGTTAACATCTACAAGCTTAAAACAGAAATTGGCTATATCTGTAAATGTTGATATGAGGAGCCGTGTGCGTTAATCGCGCCAGCACGGTTCTGTGAGGGGTGCGTGCTCAATTCAGCCATGGAGCAAATATTGTGACACTCCCAGAGGAAACGGGGAGAAACCGGGAAAACAAAGTGCTCCTAAAGCTGGAGAGACGCGCATCTACTCGACCCCACGCCCGCTCTTCGTCTACCGGTTTAACCACCTGGCCGGGTAGTAATCGCCGTGGCCCGGCGCAACAATCGCCCCGCGGTTTCGTTCGTACAACTCGGCATCAAGGCCAAGCACGATCTCCTTCAGTGCCTGCATTTCCCGGCGGAAAAGAAGGGAGTTGGTGTTAGTGCTTGTCATCATAAACTTCGGCAGGTTAAGAAATTCCCGTTCCTCTGGCCCCAGGCTCGCAAGGAGCATGAGGTAGTCACCCGTGAAAATGAGCCCCGATTCAACACCGATAAAGAAAACCTGGCCGGGAATATGGCCGCCCATGCTTTCCAGTACTTTAAAGGTCTGGCCGCCCACTGTGAAAGTGTCGATAACCCGGAGACCGTTCAAACGACCGAGGTCGCCGGTGCCGTACGCTTCCCACGCGGACGGCGCAGCAGACTTCGTAAAGGTATTAACCAGCACCGTGAAGTAGTGGTTCAACCCGGCGAGCGGCGAACCACTCCCCCACGCCCGGTTTTCGTTTTCCAGTATGCCGCAGGCATCGGGGTGGAGGAAGACACGGCTACCGAACTCGGAAGCGAAATAACCGCTCAAGCCCGCGTGATCCGCATCGGCGTGACTAAGGTAGATGCGACGTATACGCGCGGGGTCCAACCCGTTTTCCCGCAACATCCGCTTCACGTCTTCGTAGTAGACCCCGTACCCGCCGTCTACCATGACCACTTCTTCGTCACTTTGCAGCATGTAGATGTTCCCTCCGGTCGGAAGACGAAAGGCATGGAAGACGATACTTCCAAGGGGAAGCGCCGGGAGCCGCCGGTAGGAAAAACCGGGCCCGGTCCTGCACAGGGATGTTGAAGCGAAGGCCAGCACATTAGTGAAAACCTTACCGGCTTCGAGATTCTTGCCCGCCTCCCTGCTAAACCTGGCCAGCGCCTCGGACATGCGCTGGGACGACTCTACGACCTTCTTCAGGCGATCGATGTCCTCCGTCCCAAGGAGCCGCTTCAGCCTGAAAAAAAACCGCTCTACGAGATTGAGGCCGATGACGTTTTCTGTTTCTTCCTGCTCCGTGCCCTGGTACTCTAGGCTGTAATAATACCCGTGTTCATTGAGGTCTTTCAGGAGCTCATCTATCTCCCGAGCACTCCGGGTAGCGAGGGAAACTGTAGCTGTCACCTCGGAAACGGCCTCGTTATATGCCATATAAATGACATTGGCCCCGTGGTTCCGAAGCAGGGCGGCGAATGCTGCCAACGAACCCGGCCGGTGCTGGAGATGCCCCTTCAATTTGAGAATGTTCTGGGTATCGAGCACACCAAGTTCAAGGACCGACGCATGGGATTCCTCGTCGAGCATCCCTTGCTCGTTCAGTTTCCGGCAAACATTCTGTAAGGACTGGAGGTCGTTACTTTTTCCCTCTACAAGCACCCGGTTGGGATGCTCCGACCGGTTATAGTGAAAAGAGGTGATATTGACGTTGTGGCTGGCGAAAATGCTAGCCAGCGCCGCCAATGAACCAGGTCGGTCGGCCACAAAGACCATCACTTTGCATAAGTAATCTTCGTTACCGGACACGGAGCGGTAAATGTGGAACAGGTTGCTGCACATAATGACCCCCCGGAAAATAACGGATTTTTACAGAGTAAATTCTTCCGGTGACATGATATTTTTGGGGTGAGTGAATTCGTAAGATCCGCAACAACTTGCGGCTTAAGTCCGTACCTTTGGTCTTTATGAAAAGCTTCTTTCTTTCGATCTCGACTTCCGCGAAGTTCATCGCATTTAACGCCTCGCGGATCTTTGACCCCAGGTGCTGGCACCCAGCATCACAACCGGCGCAGCAAACATAGCAGAAGTCCATCAACTCGGCGTACTGCACATTGGCATAATATGGCGGATCGGTCAAGACCGCATCGAGGGAGCCGGGGGGCAAATCAGAAAAAGTTGAACTGCAGCAATGAAGCTCAATATTCCTTTTCTCCGGCATATCGGAAGTGTAAGGTCTATCGCCAATCCATTCGCCTTTGATTGGCACCTGTACTTTGCGCCCGCCTTGGTGCCGGATCTCAAATGGGCTTTCACAGTAGGCCTTGGCACGTTCGTACTTTGCAATAATGTTTAACCAGCCACCGCTGCCGACATTTGACCCCTTGTAACCGTTAGGTATGCCCAGCAGGTTGGACTCACACTGAACCAGGCCGACCGGAAAACCATGCACTGAAAAGATATCCAGGGACTTCAAGGCCATTGTATCGTAACGGCAAAGCATGTTCTGGTAGCGAAGCAGGTCGGATAAGTTTGTTGCCAGCGCACTGCGGATTTTATCATCTGGATGCCTGGCAATGGCCCGGCAGCTCAATTCCAGCCCCAGTAATTGACGGTCGTTAAACATCTCGCGGTAGCGCCGGTACCCCCACCGGTGAAGGTGGTCGGTTTCATCACCGGGCGGGATTTCATCGTCAGGTATATAGCTCGCAGTTAACTGAGCCAATGCCCCGGAAGCTTCCTCGTACTTCGCTATATCCCCGGCGTCTGGTTTTTAAAAAACCTGCCTTGATGATTGGGTTTACAGGCAGGACAGTAGTATTCTATCGCCACCATGCGGTGCCGGGGTACACCATTTGAAGCATCCGGATAAGTATTGATTTTACCGCAGTAAGGGCATTGACAGCGGTTGCGGTTCGCCGGCCCGTTGATTTTTAATTCCTCGCCGCAATCATGACAAATCCCTAGGTATTTCCGGTCTTCCACTTCATTCAACTGGCCGCAGGCGGAACAGATAACGACATTTTTAGGATGGCGCCGGTTTGCGGCAAGCAAATAGCCGGGGAATAAATCAAAAGTCTCCCCGCAACCGCCACAGCACTTTGTGATTTTATTAAAAGAAAGGCCCATTCCCGATCTGCTGAAGATTTCCAATACACTGCCGCTCTGACCCGGTCAAGAATCAAGTCTTCGATGCCAATAACATAAACGTGATAACTTTCTTCCACAGTGACTTGCATGATCCTGTCAAGTGAGCCGGCCAGGACATCGTCCGGTATTTCTATTGGGAGTCCTAAATCTTCATGATACCAATGCCTGTTGCCTTGCGACTTTTTAAAACCTAAAAGAGTAAGAATTTCCTGGCAAATTCACGGCCACTTACGACTAAATCTACATCAACTGTGGTATAGTGACCAAGGGTATAAATCTCTACTGCATGGCCACCTACAATAATTGGACGGATACCCATTTTTTCCAGAAGGTATGTAAGGTAGCTGACGACCTTAATGTTTCTCTGGAATGTTTCCATTGGCTGTTCTTGAATGCCAGCTATCTTTTCTTTAATAAGTTGTACATCAGCCTCAGAAATAAAATCTCCAACTTCTACCATTCTTTATCAAAATCCCTTCGCTTTGATAGCGTTTTACTTTGGCCATGATGGATCTGGCTAACAAGTTTATCTCCACGGGATCTCTTTCTTTTTTATTTATCCGTTCCTCTTTAGGCAGACGGGTATAGGTTGAAAGTTGTATTTTTAATGTTTTCCTTTTTTTGTCTTTATTTACTAGTTCGTCAATGCTTACACGTTTCATAACAATCACCTTACATTTATTATATACTCAACTCAACTTTCGCATACTGAAAACTGAAAAGTTGAGAGAAGAAATTCAAAGAAAAATAATAAATTCCTACAACTCCCCTTCGCCTTTTTAGCTCCCAGGATCAAAGCCGTACCAGCGTTGGTCAGGATAATATCACCAACGATCTCTTTAAACGGACGGGACAGACTGTAATATTTGTAGACAGCGGTTTTTAAGGTTATCGCAGGTAATACTGTGGGGCACACCGCCAAAGAAGTTGAAGACCTCCAGCAGTTCCATGGGTTTATGTAATGTACTTGCTCAAGGCCGCTTAACTATCTGGGGCGGGGCCAGTGGACAGAACTATTCTTCTTTTGGCTTCAATAGAATCTCATTTAGTTCTTCCACCGTCTTACAAAACCCGGATTAAATTATTCTCTATGCAAACACTGTATAATAAATCTTTGACCTGACCATTTTCAAAACCAACCCGAAAGGTGCCCTTACCCCTGTTGATGGAAATAACTTTACCTACCCCAAATTTCTTGTGATCGATAAATACCCCTGCGGCAAGTTGCTTATCCCCTTGAACACCCTCTGTCTTAAGGTCTGGCTGAAGAATTTGCCTGACTTCCTTAACAAAGCGTGATTCATCTACCTTCGCCTGCTGATACTCTTCTACAGTTAATAAAGACAACTCTTGGATCGCTCTGGTCATTCCCACATAGAATAATCTTCGTTCCTCTTCCAGACTGTCCTCGTTGCCCTTTTTGATACTTTCTGCCCCTGGGATTATCCCTTCCACCAAATCAATCAGGTATACCCTTTTAACTCCAACCCTTTAGCGGAATGCATAGTGGTGAGCGTTACGGCGTTACTGTCTTGATTATATTTTGAGTCACCCATTAGCTTCTCCAGTTCTTTTAAACGGAAGGCAAACTCTTGGTGAGTTTCTAAACCGACGGCAATATACTCCAGCGTGGCTAATATACCTTTAACATTGTCGAAGGAGTATCCTAAATTATTGCATATCCTTTCTGCACTTTCTTCATACTTTAATTTTTCCCTAATAAAGCGGATGGCCTGGTGGGGAGAAAGCTTGTTTAACTGGTTAAAATACCTCTGTAGTCTTAAGAACCCCTGTGCTTTTTTGCTGGCGTCCCCATGAATCTTTGCCAGGTTAACAAAACTAGAGACATCCGCATCCGCCCTTTTTAAAAGCTCTAGATCATTTTTAGAGATAAAGGGGTTCAGTTTGATGTGAATCTTCTCTAATACGGCAATATTTTTATCGTTATAGGAAAAGCGCAGATAGTTTAATACATCCTCAACCACCCAATGAGCAAAAAAACGATTCTTGAAATCCCTGAGGTAGAAGGGAATACCGTGTTTGTCCAGTTTATTAATGAGACCAATGGCCGAAGCGTTATTGCGATAGATGATGGCAACGGATGATAGATCATCTGTCCTGGCTAATTGCTGAACAAGATAATCCCATTGCTCTTGCTCAGTTTTGAACTTGCTGATTTGTATGGGCTTGTTTTTGGCATTATGGGTAAACATATCTTTTTCATAACGCTTTTTATTGGTCTTAATGAACTGGTTTGTTATCTTAACAATATCTTCTGATGACCGAAAATTTTCTGTCATGGCTATAATTTTCGCATTGGGATAGGTTTTCTTAAACTCCAGCAGATATTGCGGTGCCGCTCCACGGAACCCATAAATAGCCTGATCCTCGTCGCCCACAACAAATAAATTGCACTGAGGTTTGGCTATTTTTTCAATAATTTTGTGCTGAATCAAAGATGTATCCTGGCTCTCGTCCGTCAAAATGTACCGATATTGTTTTTGATAGAAATTTAAGATTCCCGGTTCCCTTTCTAAAATATCATGGGCCAGGGTCAGCATGTCATCAAAATCTAATAGGATGGTTGGCGCATAACTTTTTCTCTTGTATTCTTCATAGGAGAGATAAATTTCTTTAAAATGATTTATTTTAAAATCTATCGTTTCCAGATTCTCCACTGGTATCATGGTATTTTTACATAACCAATGGCATTGGCCAATTCTTCCAGCTTTTCTTCGGATACAACGGTTGCATTATGCTTTTGGTAGAGACTTTTTAAAACCGCACCTTTACTAGTGACCCCTTGTTCATTTTCAATGAGCTTATACGGCCGCCCCTGGCGCCGCAAATAATCCGGTAACCACCTGAAAGGCAAAACTATGGATGGTGGAAAAACGAACCGGCTGAGAAATCACCCGGCCAAACAGGTTTTGGAACCTGGTTTCCATATCCCTGGCTGATGCCCTACTGAAGGTAAGGGACAGAATCTGATGGGGGTTAATTTTGTGTTCTAAGATTAGATAAGCGATGTGTAAATTTAAGACAGTGGTTTTACCCGCCCCAGGTGTGGCTAAGAGAAGTAACGGGCCTTCTTTATGGAGCACGGCCTCCCGCTGGCTCCTATTTAAAACAATTCCGGTCTCTTTCCTTACCCATGCTAGAAAAGGATGCTCTGAAGCCGGGGATCGTTTTGCATAATCCACTGTCCGAAACACCTCTTACAAAATGATAAATATCTAACACCTTTCAATATTATAGTTAAAATGCCACGATTAAAACAGTGGCATAACGACTCGCCAGGCATACTTCTTTATATTTCCACACTTTGCAGTTTCTCGTAAACTTTAGGTAGCATAAGTTCTATCAGGGCATTGGCAAATTGTTCATCATCGAGTATTTTCATAAAGAATTTTTCATTCTGGCTCATCCTATCCACCACTTTACCCATAAATGACTTTTGAAAAGCATAGCGGAAATCCATGGGGGTTTTGGCCGCAAAATCGGTGGTAACTTTTCCCGTTTTCATAAGAAACCGGAAAAAGGCCCTCAGGGAGCAGATATTTTGTTCCACGGTTTTGTAGGTATATCCTGCCAGGGTTTTGATTTAGTTGTTGATATAGTCAATAGTCATCCCATTACAGGATGTAATGCTCTGCGCTGTTAGGTAATCCATGAACGCTGATGACTGTTTGCCATAGTGGTTTTTTGTTACTGAAAAACAAATTTCGACAAGAAATGAATCATTTCTATGTTAAGATTTTTGATAAAAATAGAATTAAGACTTTAGAGTGAGGAGTTAACTTTTGAATCAATTAATTAATCTTATTTACCAAACACAAAATGAAAACTGGGCTGGTCAGGCTAAGCATGCTTTTGAAGAGCTGTTTGGAGCCAATGGAGGACGTTATCCCGATAAGGCAAGAAAAGTTGTAACTCTTCGCGCCCCGGAATTTAAGGGGGATCAGGTGTTCCGTTTGCAGCACTGATTCATCCTTCAAACCCCGATTCCGGTGCGTATGGTGGTATGAGTTTTGTTATTTTTCCCGTACCGGATGCCCCTAGTCTGATTGCCATGGTTATAGGAACCCAGGGGCTAAGCCCTGATGAGGAGATCCTTGGACGACCCGGTCATGGAAGAAAGGTGGCCGCCATTTGCAACTGGCTTAATAAAAAATATGGTAATGGAAAAATGGTTGCCTGGGCCAAGCAGGACCCGGTAAGGATAGATTTGGATATCCCTGACAATATTAAGAGACTGTTTCCAGAGTACCAGTCCATTTTTGAACGTTATGGTAGGGTGTTATATGGTATCTTTGTACCAAACGGTGATACTAAAGCCACAACTAGCGCACTGAAAGCGTTTATGGATTTAATGTTTGAGGAACGTGGTATCTACCCATTGAAATCTTTTGCTAGTGAATGGGAAGAGATACGTTCGGAATATTTTTCTCATTTAATGCCTGACATTTCGCTTGAAAAAGTACAGGAGATACTTCAAGAACGGCGGTTTGTTGTATTACAAGGGCCGCCAGGAACAGGCAAAACAAGATTGGCCCTACAGATTTTAAATAATACTTATAAAGGAAAGGGGAAATCCATACAATTTCATCCCAATACGACATATGAGAACTTTATTGGAGGACTTGCCCCGGAGAAAACAACCGATGGGATGGGATTTAGATTTACTCCTCAAATGGGTCACTTAATGACTGCAGCGAAGGAAGCAATAGAAAATCCAAATGAGCCCTATTTACTCCATATAGATGAAATTAACAGGCTGATCTGGCTAAGGTTCTCGGAGAAGCAATTTTCCTCCTAGAATATCAGTCGAATGAAAAAAGACAATTAGAATTACCATATAATTTTGGAAAACCCTTTGGTAATACATTTTGGTTGCCGGATAACTTACATATCATAGGTACTATGAACAGTGCGGATCGAAGTATTGCTATTGTGGATGTGGCGGTGCGGAGGCGTTTTGCCTTCGTAAAGCTGTGGCCGCAGATGGAAGTGGTACAGCATATAGCTGGGCCATTGATGCAAAAGGCGTTTATGGAATTGGTAAGCATTTTTGTTGAACACGCAGGTGAAGACGCGTTGGCCCTTGTTCCAGGACATTCGTATTTTTTACAAAAGGACGATAATAAAGCACCGCAACAACTAAGGGTAAATCTTGCCCCCCTGTTAGAAGAATATTTGAGCCAAGGATATGTTGCTGGTTTTTCTGACCATATCCGAGCTTACCTTCAGTGGATAGAGAGTCTGTAGGAGAGTAAGTTAGATGAATCGTCGTAGAATCTTTGTCAAAGCACCTCTATTACCGATTAAACCCGGAGAATCTCCTTGCTTAGAGGTTGTTGATTCTTCTACTATCCGTCTCCCGGCTGATTTTTTATTAAAAGGCCAAAAACCTAGAGATCCTCAACCGCAGGTGGCACGTTTAGGTAATCAATTCATCCAGCAAAATCGTGGCATTTTAGGGAATTTTGGAATTACTGCAAACATTCATTATGACGGGAGTTCCGTTGATCTGATCTTAAATACGGGCACAAGGATAGGAGCATTTCCGCTTTTATCTCCCACTTCAGGGAAGCCAGATTACGGGATTATTATTAAACCACGTTTTGATTGGTCGGGTATTGGCCCTATGTTATGTAAAATGGGTTGGAAAGTAACACCTTTTCCCCTACAACTACCTTTACTCCCACGTTCAGATAGAAAAATACCTCCGTGGGTGTTATCAACAACAATCCTCCTGCGCATCAAAGAAATGCTGGATAGGCTTGAAAGGAGATTGAACTTTACCGAATCAGACCTACCTGCGCCTCGTGGAAGTATTAAGTGGCCACAATATTTTACCAATCTGGCTCATGCACACTTTTTACAAGTTCCCTGTAGGTACCCCGACCTAAGGGATGATAATAATTTAAAAGCGGCGATCCATTTTACTTTACGAAAACAGCTAGCTAGTCTGGAAACTCAGAGAGCCGCAGGATATTTTGTTCTTCAACTGATTGATCTATGCCATTCTTTACTTAAACGAGTATCTAGTGTGACACCTAAAAGACCTAATTCATTGAATTTTAGTGCGTGGCAACGGGGAAACCTTCAAACAAGGGTTTTTAGGGATGGATTACAGGCAATGGAGTGGACTATAGATGATAGAGGGCTTGCAGGGCTTGGAGATTTACAAGGACTGCCCTGGATTCTGTCGATGGAAGAATTTTTTGAGGCTTGGATAGAAACTGTTGCAGGGGAGCTTACCAAAAGAATAGGAGGTATTCTACGGGTTGGTCGCAAAAGGGAAACAGTCGCACCGCTTGTATGGAATCCTTCTTATGTTGGTTCCCAAAAATATTTATTGCCAGATTTAGTCCTCGAACGGGCAGCCTCAGATGGGAATGGAATAGAAACCATTATTTTTGACGCGAAGTATAAAGGTCACTGGAAGATTTAAATGTAAACCGGTGGGGTAATTTGGATGAAGAATTGAGAGAGCGTCACCGAGCAGATCTACTTCAGGTATTAGCTTATTCCACACTATCAGACGCCAACAGAATCATTAGTTGCTTAGTATACCCCTGCAGGAAACAAACATGGCAATCCTTGAGAAAAAGAGGAATGGTTTATCACCATGCTTCTCTTAATGCAGGAAAAAGAAACATAATATTGGTCCTAACAGCTATCCCGATGGAAGCCAAAATGGAAGAAGTTATTGAAACTTTAGCTGCAGCTGTCACATAGGTAGATTCAGGATATAGCCAATTCTTCATCAAAGCAGTAAAAATCCCGGGGTTTCATCGTGCTTGGCTGAGATAAACCGCTTGGAGCGCATTGGATCCAGTGAGCGAACTAGGTGGCGTACCAGAGTGGATTTTCCGCATAAACCTGTCTTCTCCATACTTCCCTCCGTAGTGACCTTTCATTGCTAGGCCTTAGAAGATAATTTACGCCCTTTTTAAAGGAGAAAATTTAGGATGAAATTTATTTTTTGTATAGAGTCCGATTGGGAAGGAACCCATGTTGCAATGTATTAAAGGTATTTATCCTACTAAGGTAAAGTACATATTCAGAACTGCAAACACAGTTGCTGAATTTAAATATTGTCTTAAAAAGTTGAAACAGATAAACAAAGCTAATGATGACTTTTGTGTACTATTTTTATGTGGTCATGGTGAACCAGGTAAGATACATTTTGGTGAAGACTCATTAAGTTTGGAACAACTCGCAGAGGCTTCAATGCAAATTAAAGAAAACCTATTTTCCGGGCATCTAATTCATTTTGATTCATGCTCGGTCGTTAAAGGTACTGAGAACCGCATCAAAAAATTTATGAAGCTTACCGGTGCATCATATGTGACCGGATTTAGAGATGATGTCGATTTCATTGAATCACTTGCCTTTGAGATGATTTTTATTGATTTCTTAAGTAATCATAAGAATATTGAGGAGGCCATAAAAGATTTTTCAGCAGTACACTCTTCACTCTGTGAAAAGCTGAAATTTAGGATAATTAGCAGTCTTTAATAAAAAACGACGTTGGTTATAAAAGCCATTAGCAAATTGGCTTAGAATTGCACCCCAAGTTCGAAAATTTAACCATATAGACCCACATGCCGCTGACGCGGCACCAGCAGAAGGATGAAAAATTATATTTTCAGGATAGTTCCCAAACCAAAAAGAAGCCACCCCGTCTAATTGGGGTGACTATTTGGGGTGGCATACTATCATTTGTAAAGGTGTAAAGGGACTAACTGTCATTTGTTGTTACATATAAAAGTATTTTTTATATGTAACGTTTTATTTCTTACTCCACCGTCACGCTCTTCGCCAAATTCCTCGGTTTATCAACATCACAACCACGATACACGGCCATATAATACGCCAGCAGTTGCAGCGGAATTACCGTCAGAATCGGTGCCAGGACCTGGTGGGTCTTGGGGATATACAGCACCTGGTCGGCTACTTTTTCCACTTCGGTGTGGCCTGCCATGGCCAGGGCAATGACGGAAGCGTCTCTGGCTTTGACTTCTTTGATGTTGCTGACCATTTTTTCAAACAGGCTCTGCTGGGTGGCCAGGGCGATGACCGGGATGTTTTCCACGATCAGGGCCAGGGTGCCGTGTTTGAGTTCGCCGGCGGCGTAGGCTTCGGCGTGGATGTAGGAGATCTCCTTCAGTTTCAGAGAACCTTCCAGAGCTACGGCATAGTCCAGGCCGCGGCCGATGAAAAAGGTGTCTTCAGCTTTGTGGTACTGCTTGGCAAATTCTTTAATGGGCTCCACGTTGTCCAGGACTTCCTGGGCTTTGGCGTAGATGGACTTCAGTTCACCCAGGATTTCCTTGATGTTGCCGGCGGCCAGGGTGTTGCGTTCCTGGGCCAGGTAGAGGGCCAGGAGGTACATGGCAACCAGCTGGGTGGTGTAGGCCTTGGTGGATGCCACGGAAATTTCCGGGCCGGCCCAGGTGTAGATGATGTCGTCTGCCTCCCGGGCCACTGAGCTGGCGATCACGTTGGTAATGGCCACCACTCTGGCGCCGCGGCGGCGGGCTTCCCGGAGCTGCCAGGGTGTCGGCGGTTTCACCGGACTGACTGACGACCACCACCAAGGTATCTTTATCCACCAGGGGGTCGCGGTAGCGGAATTCGGAGGCAATATCCACCTCGACGGGAATCCGCACCAGCTGCTCGATGACGTATTTGCCCACCAAACCTGCGTGGTAAGCGGTGCCGCAGGCGGTAACGATGATTCTTTTGATCCCCTTGATTTGTTCAGGGGTCATTTTGATTTCGTCCAGGACGACTTTATCACAGGCATGGGAAATGCGTCCCTTCAGGGTATCCCGGAGCGCCCGGGGCTGTTCGAAGATTTCTTTGAGCATAAAGTGGTCGTAGCCGCCCTTTTCTGCTTCTTCGGCGTCCCAGGTGACTTCGAAGATTTCCTTTTCCACCACTTTGCCGGTGACATCCCGGATGATGACCTGGTCGGCTTTCAGTTCCACCACATCGCCGTCATTCAGCAGGTAGCACCGGCGGGTGTGTTTGAGCAGGGCCGGGATGTCTGAGGCCAGCAGGTTCTCTCCCTGGCCCAGGCCGACTACCAGGGGCATATCCTGGCGTACGGCGATGATGCGGCCGGGTTGGTCCACCGAGATGGTCATGATGGCGTAGGAACCTTCCAGGTGGGAGACGGTCTTTTGGACCGCTTCAATTAAATCCCCTTTGTAGAAATGCTCGATCAGGTGGGGGATGACTTCGGTATCGGTCTCGGATTTAAAGACATGGCCCATGGAAGAGAGCCATTCCCGCAGCTGCAGGTAGTTTTCGATAATGCCGTTGTGCACCACGGCGATTTTGCCGTCGTTGGAGGTATGGGGATGCGCGTTGACGTCGTTGGGACGCCCGTGGGTGGCCCAGCGGGTATGGCCGATGCCGATGGTGGCGCCTACTTCTCTGCCGCTCAAGGCCTTTTCCAGTTCGGCCAGGCGTCCCATTTTTTTCTCAATTTTCAAGCCGTCCTTATCCAGGACTGCCACGCCGGATGAATCGTACCCTCTATATTCAAGTTTCTTTAAGCCTTCAAGAATAATAGGTGTTGCGGGCCTGCTGCCCACATAGCCGACGACTCCACACATAGATGTCGACCTCCTTAAAAATTTATGCCGCGGCCATACCGGCCACGGCTTCTTTTTTACTGTGTAATTTTCCCCGGTAAAGGCAATAGCATACCGGGGCGTGAAACATCTTCAAAATGCCGCCTGTTGGTCACCTGTAGTCTTTGGTCCGGGAGTTGCCTCCTGGTTTTGTTCTACGCTGCGGCCGTGACCGGGCCGGAGGGCATCCGCCGAATGATCGATACTCCCTCTCCTCGTCAACCCTGAAGGACCAGGGTTCTGGCGCTTGTTTTTTATTTAGTTGTCTTAAAGTGCCCGGTGGTATCACCCCCCTTTGTCAGTCGTCGGTCGTCAGACGTCGGACGTCGGGTGTGTATGAGGGTTACTAAGTTATATTATGCGGGCAGCAGTTAAATGCTGCCCACAATTTTAGCCATTTTGTCGACGATGGACTGCAGTTCGTCCATGTCCTTGCCTTCCACCATCACCCGCACCAGGGGTTCGGTGCCGGAGGGGCGCACCAGGATGCGTCCCTGACCGGCCAGGTCCCGCTCAAAACGGCGGATGGCTTCGGTCATGATGGGGCTGTTCATGACGGCGGTTTTATCCTGCACCCTGACGTTCTTAAGAATCTGGGGGTATTTCTCCATCTGTCCCGCCAGCTGGGCCAGGGATTTGCCGGTTTCTTTCATCACGGCTAACAGCTGCAATGCTGTTATTATACCATCTCCGGTGGTGTTGTGCTCAAGAAAAATAATGTGGCCGGACTGTTCGCCGCCAAAACGGGCACCGGTTTCCAGCAGTTTTTCCAGCACATAGCGGTCGCCCACTTTGGTTTCCACCACGTTGATATCGCTTTTTTCCAGGGCCTTGTGCAGACCCAGGTTGCTCATGACGGTGACCACGGCGGTGTTTTTGCGCAGCTTGCCCTTGGATTTCAAATGCTTGGCGCAGAGCACCATGATCTGGTCGCCGTCCACCAGGCTGCCTGTGTGGTCCACGGCAAGCACCCGGTCGGCGTCCCCGTCGTGGGCCAGGCCCAGGTCGGCGCCCTGTTTGACAACCTCTTCCATTAGCGCCTGCGGGTGGGTGGAGCCGCAGTTGGCGTTGATGTTGACCCCGTCGGGCAGGTGGAAGATGGGAATGACTTCCGCACCCAGTTCGGACAGCACCCTGGGGGCTACCCGGTAGGCCGCCCCGTTGGCGCAGTCCACCACGATTTTTAGGCCCTTCAGGTCGGTGGAGATGGTGCCTTTGGCATACTCCACGTACTGGTCCAGGGCGTCTTCCACCCTGTACAGGCGGCCCAGGTCGCCGCCGGTGGGTTTGGGCAGTTCCGCTGCCGGCTCCAGGGCCAGCTTTTCAATTTGGGCTTCCAGTTCGTCCGGCAGCTTGTAGCCGCTGGGGCCGAAGAACTTGATACCGTTATCCTCAACGGGGTTATGGGAGGCGGAAATAACCACCCCTGCCCCCGCTCCTAGTTTTCTGGTTAAATAGGCAATGGCCGGAGTGGGTAACACTCCTACCTTGTAAACATCCACGCCAACTGAACAAATGCCGGCTGCCAGTGCCGCTTCCAGCATATCTCCGGAAATTCTGGTATCCCGACCAATGATCACTTTCCCGGGGTGACCCTGCCTGGTCAATACATGGGCCCCAGCCCGCCCCAACCGGCAGGCCAGTTCGGCAGTCAGGTCTGTATTGGCCACTCCGCGCACTCCGTCGGTGCCAAATAGTTTCGCCATTATACGTTCATTTCCCCCTTATCCTTCGAGGAAGCTCTTGATAAAAACCAAAGCTATTATATCGCTCAACAGTTTTGTATGTCAATTTTTTAACATATTATGAAAGGGACTTGTCCTTTGTTTTTGTCCAGGGCTGTGAAAATTACAGTCACCCGGCCTCAATTTCCTGAGGCCGGGCTTCTTAGCTTATGGCTGCTTATTCTGATCCGGAGAACCGGCGTTCTCCCGGGGTGTTTCCGGCGGTTCCTGGGGCACTGGCTGCTGCTTGGGCTTCACTTGAACCGCCAGTTCCACTTTACCCGGTACAATATCCACCACCCCTTGGGGCAGCAGCAGCCGCGCTTCCTTCAACACGTTATCGGAGATGCCGTCGATGCGGATGGTTTCGGTGCTGATGCTTTCCAGGTTGTTCAGGACCTCAACCGGCGCGTAAACCTGTACGGTGGCCGGCTGGGGGATGACCCGCAGCACTTGGTAGGTATCCGCCGGGCTGCCTGTATAGCGAGGCACCACCGGCAGCGACCGGGAAGGCAGGGCGCGGGTGACGGGCACCAGCACTTTCACCCGGTCCGGGGAAGATGTAACCCCCGGCGGCAGGGGGATCATCAACTGCTGCTCCACATTCTGGTTGGTGCCTGTAATGTCAACGGTGAGTTCCACGCTTCTCAGGTCCTTGAGGACCCGGGCCGGACCCCGTACCAGGACAGCGGTGGGCTGCACCACGGGTTCCAGCGCGGTATGGCCGCTCAACGGTTCCCCTTTCACCACCACGGCAAGGGGCAGCTGTTTTTGGATCACCCTCTCCACCGTGAGGGTCACCCGGGTGGGGTTTACCTGCACCACCTGCAGTCCGCTGGGGGCGGTGACCTGGACGGGCCTGGTGGTTTCGCCTTCCGTGATGTTGGTTAAGTCCACAACGGCCTGAAAATCCGCCGGCCTGATGCCGGACAACTGGGCGTTTTTCCCCTGTACCCGCACCGCCACGCTCTTGGGCAGGCCGCTCAGGGTTAAGCCCTGGGACAGTTCTCCCCGGGTCTCTACGGTGACTCTGAACTCCTGCTCTTTTACCGGGTTCTGCACGTTATTGACATACACCCACAGTAAAATGGCCAGCAGCACCGAGAGCAGCATCATGGAGTTGTTGCTCCACTTCAGCCGGATCATTGCTCGTTCCTCCTAAATACCCCGCTCAAGGAACTGTGGTTTTTTTGCTCCAGGGCTTCGGTTAATTTTTGTTTCAGGGTAGATTCGTCCAGCATGCGGTCGATGGACCCGTCCATGGCCAGGGAAATGGCACCGGTTTCTTCGGATACGATGACCGCCACCGCATCGGAAACCTCGGAAATCCCGATACCGGCCCGGTGCCGGGTGCCTAACTCCTTGCTTAAGTAGGGGTTTTCCGACAGGGGCAGGAAACAGGCGGCGGCAGCCACCCGGTCTCCCCGGATGATGACGGCCCCGTCATGCAGGGGGGTGTTGGGTATAAAGACATTCACCAGAAATTCGGCGGTGACAATGCCGTCGATTTTAACGCCGGAGTCGATGTATTCTTCCAGGCCGGTGACTCTTTCGATGATGAGGAGGGCTCCCATTTTGTTTTTGGTCAGCACCTGGACCGCCCGCACCACCTCATTAATCATACGGCTCCTGTCTGCTTCTTTGAGGGTGTTAATGGTCCTGGCAAAAAATTTTCCCCGCCCCAGGGTTTCCAGTGCCCGCCGCAGTTCGGGCTGGAACACGATGGGCAGAGCCACCACCAGGGCGGTCATAACCTGCTGCAGCAGCCAGTTGATGGTGTGCAGGTGCAGCCAGCTGCTGGCGGTGGTGGCCACCAGGAGCACCACCAACCCTTTGATCAGCTGCACCGCTCTGGTCCCCTGAATAATCCGCATGAAGCGGTAAAAGACAAAGGTGACCAGCAGGATGTCAAAGATGCTGGTGATATTTAAAATGTCAAGGTTCAGCGCCTTGAGTTGTTCCAGCAACCGGCACTCCCCCCATTTTTAGATATTTGTAGTATTTCTCAAATAGACGCACCAATCCAACAATACGTTTCACATACTTTTTTCGATACGAATTGACATTTAACCTTCTAATTATTATAAGGAATATTTTCACTTTTGGTATAGAGAAAAAATAAGATTGGGTCCAAAGTCCCAATCCTTATTTTGCTGGCAGATAGGCTTTTCCTTCATTATTAAATTGCGTGCCAAAGGGTTTACAGAGGAACTGCAGCCGGATGATTTCTCCCACCCTGGCTTCCCCGGTGAGGACTTGCGGCCGGCCCCAGTCCAACCGGGTGGGTATTACCTGCAGGTCCCTGGCCCCGTCTCTGTCCATGTTCACCAGGGCTATGGCGCCGGAACTGGCTTTCATACTGCTGGAGGTAAAAATAAAGTTGCCCATACTGTAGAAGATGGGTTTTTTGTTGTACACCGCCACCCCCTGCAGGCAGTGGGAATGGTGGCCCAGGATGACATCCGCCCCGCTGTCCACCATGGCTTTGGCCAGCCGGGTCTGATCGCCGGCCGGGTAGTCGGCCAGTTCTTTGCCCCAGTGGACGGAGACAACCAGCACATCTACCTGAGAGTTCGCCTGTTTGATGGTCTCCAGCACCTTTTGGGTGTCCCAGCCGTTGGCCACGCCGGGATAGTTTGGGCCTGCCACCCACCCCGGGTACGGGATCACCCGGCTGAAGGAGAGCACGCCGATTTTAAGACCGTTGCATTCCTTGACGGCCGGCGCAAGGGCTTCGTCTGCATTGCAGCCGGCACCGGTGCGGGCGATGCCGTACTGGTCCAGGTTGTCCAGGGTTTCGCTTAAGGCGCTTGCACCGTAGTCCAGAATGTGGTTATTGGCCAGGGTGAGGATGTCGATGCCGGCATTGACTGCGCCCTGCAGGGTTTCCGGTCTGGCCCGGAAGGTAAAGCTCTTGCCTTGGACGGGTGTACCGGTCACACCGGCGGGGGATTCCAAATTGCCCACAGCCACATCCGCAGCGCTTAGTATGTCCTTAACACCGGTCCAGGGGTAATCCACGCCCTGTCTTTTGATTTCTGTGCCCACCCAGGAGTCCAGCAGGATGTCTCCCACCAGCGCCAGGGTTACCTGCCCGGGTGGTTCCGGCACAGCGGGCTGCTGCGGGGCCGGCGGTGTATCCGGGGCGCTGCTTTCCGGGGGCGGCGGCGGGATGGCGGAAGCCTCCACCGTTTCTGCCGTCTGAGATGAGAGGGTGATGGCCAGGCTGTGTAAAGTAAAACGCCGATCAGTATTTTAAGAAATCCTTTGCAGGTTTCGTTCTTCACTTTACGAGTCCTCCTTAAGTTTGAACGCAATCACTCCCTTCATATATATGAATGCCCGGAAAGGGTTAGACTAATAATTTTCAGACAAATTTGGGCAAAAAAGAAGAAGACCCGTAAAAAATCTTCCGGATCTTCTTTGCCTTGACATTATAGCTTATGTTCTTTCAGCAAGCCGTAGGCCATACTGTCCGCCAGGGCCTGCCAGCTGGCCTCGATGATGTTGGTGGAGACGCCCACTGTGCCCCAGGTCTTTTTGCCGTTGCCGGTTTCAATTAAGACACGGACCTGGGCTTCGGTGCCGGCCTTTTCCTGCAGCACCCGGACTTTGTAGTCCAGCAGCCGCAGGGCGGCCACTTCGGGATAAAAGGTTTCCAGGGCCTTGCGCAGGGCGTTGTCCAGGGCATTCACCGGCCCGTTTCCTTCGGCGGCGGTGTGCACCACCTCTTCCCCCACTCTCAGCTTGATGACCGCTTCGGAGTGAATGGGCTGCCCCTCCCACATTTGCAGGATAAGCCGCATGCTCTCCAGTTGGAAGGGTTCCCGGTAACCGTTCAGGGCCTTGCGCAGCATCAGTTCCAGGGAGCCCTCTGCCGCTTCAAACTGGTAGCCGCAGTGCTCCAGGTTTTTCAACTGGTCCAGCACCTGCCGGCCCTCGGGGCTGCTCTTGTCTAAATGAAGCTCCTTGTATTTATACAGGAGGTTGGAGATGCCCGCCAGCTCGGACATCAGCACCCGCCGGGTGTTGCCCACCAGCGCCGGGTCCAGGTGCTCGTAGGTGCCCGGTTCCTTCATGAGGGCGCTGACGTGGATGCCTCCCTTGTGGGCAAAGGCGCTCTCTCCCACATAGGGCTGGTTGGCGGCGGGGTTTAAGTTGGCCAGTTCGTAAACATAGCGGGAAAGCTCCGTCAGGTAGACCAGGTTTTCCCGGGGGATGGTGGGGCAGCCCAGTTTAAAGGTGAGGTTGGGGATGATAGAGCAGAGATTGGCGTTGCCGCACCGCTCTCCCAGCCCGTTGACGGTGCCCTGCACCTGGGTTGCCCCGGCCTGGACGGCCATCAGGGAATTGGCCACCGCCATTTCCCCGTCGTTATGGGCGTGGATGCCCAGTTCCACATCGGGCAGTTCTTCCCTCACCCGGGTTACGGCCTGGAATACTTCCAGGGGCAGGCTGCCACCGTTGGTATCGCAGAGGATCACCGCGTCGGCACCGCCCTGCACCGCTGCCTTTACAACCTCCAGCGCGTACCCGGCATTGGCCTTATAGCCGTCGAAGAAATGCTCCCCGTCGAAGAAAACTGTTAGGCCGTGGCTCTTGAGATAGGCCACGGATTCCCGCACCATGCGCAAATTCTCTTCCAGGGTGGTGTTTAACGCCCGGGTGACATGGAAGTCCCAGGCTTTGCCGAAGATGGTGGCCACTTTGACCCCTGCTTCCAGCAGGCGGTTCAGGTTGGCGTCCCGGGCGGGTTCCACGCCGGGGCGGCAGGTGCTGCCAAAGGCGGTGACCACCGCGTGCTTCAAGGTGTATTGTTGAATGCGGTTAAAGAATTCCATGTCTTTGGGGTTGGAGCCGGGCCAGCCCCCTTCGATATAATGGAAGCCCATTTCATCCAGCCGCAGGGCAATTTTAATTTTATCCTCCGCCGAGAGGCTGACTCCCTCCCCCTGGGTGCCGTCCCGCAGGGTGGTATCGTAAATTTTGATTAGGTTTGCATAATCCCCAATTGCGTTCACCCCATTTTTGTCTCATACTGCTGTTCTTTGGGGTCCAGTTGCTAGCCTTTCGGGTATTCCTTACGGGTCCTGTTGTTGGCCAAAAGCCAATAACAGGACCCCAGAGAAATACAGTATAAGTCTAGCAACTAGACCCCGATGTATTACCCTAAAGCGCTAATGATCGCTTCCGTCATTTCCACCGTGCCCACACGGGTTTTGCCTGGCTGTAGGATGTCGCCGGTGCGGTAGCCCCGGGCCAGGACGCTGTCTACGGCCTGCTCGATGGCGGCTGCTTCGGCTTCCAAGTTGAAGGAGACGCGCAGCATCATGGCGACGGACAGGATGGTGGCGATGGGATTGGCCAGGTTTTGACCGGCGATGTCCGGCGCGGAACCGTGAATGGGTTCGTAAAGGGCCACTTCGCCGCCCAGGCTGGCCGAGGGCAGCATGCCGATGGAGCCGGTGAGCTGGGAAGCCAGGTCGGTTAAGATGTCTCCGAACATGTTCTCGGTCACCATGACATCAAACTGCTTGGGATTGCGCACCAGCTGCATGGCGCAGTTATCCACGTACATGTGGCTCAGTTCCACATCCGGGTACTCTTTGGCCACACTTTCCACCACCTCCCGCCACAGGCGGGAGCTTTCCAGCACGTTGGCCTTATCCACGGACATTAATTTTTTGTTTCTTTTGCGGGCCATCTCAAAGCCCAGCCGGGTCACCCGTTCCACCTCGGCGGTGGTGTACTCCAGGGTTTCCACCGCTTTCTGGCCTCCGCCGGGCAGGTCTTCCCTGCGTTTTTCGCCAAAGTAGAGCCCCCCGGTCAGTTCCCGAATGATCAGGATATCCAGTCCTGACACAAGCTCTTCCTTCAGGGTGGAGGCCTCCGCCAGGGCGGGGTTCACCACCGCCGGGCGCAGGTTGGCATAGAGGCCCAGCTTTTTGCGCAGGGGCAGCAGGGCTCCCCGCTCGGGGCGCAGTTCGGGCTCCAGGTTATCCCACTTGGGTCCGCCCACCGCCCCCAGCAAAATGGCGTCGCTGCTGCGGCAGACCGCCAGGGTTTCCTCCGGCAGCGGGTGGCCGGTGGCGTCGTAAGCGGCTCCCCCGATGAGGGCTGTCTGAAATTGAAACTCCCGGTTGAATTTTTCCCCCACGGCCTGCAGAACCCTGACCGCCTGGGGGACAATTTCCGGCCCGATGCCGTCACCGGGCAATAACGCAATTTTATACACCTTGATTCACCCGTCCTTTTACATAGCTGATGAGTCCGCCGGCATCAATGATTTGCCGCATGAAATCCGGGATGGGCACCGCCTGGTACTCCTTGCCGGTGGTCAGATTGGTGATGGCGCCTGTGGCGGCGTCAACGGTGATAGTATCCCCTTCCTTCAGCTCATCGATAACCTCGGGGCACTCAAAAATGGGCAAACCGATATTAAAGGCGTTGCGGTAAAAAATACGGGCGAAGGATTTAGCCACTACGCAGGAGACCCCGGCAGCCTTAATGGCAATGGGGGCGTGCTCCCGGGAACTGCCGCAGCCGAAGTTCTTGGCGGCTACGATGATGTCGCCGGGCTGTACCTTGGAGGCAAACTGGGGATCGGCATCCTCCATGCAGTGCCGGGCCAGTTCCGCCGGGTCGGAGCTGTTCAGATAGCGGGCGGCGATGATTAAATCGGTATCCACGTCGTTGCCAAATTTCCAAACCTTACCCTGCAGTTTCATTTACAGCACCTCCTCGGGATGGGAAATACGGCCGGTCACGGCGCTGGCCGCTGTGACCGCCGGGTTGGCCAGGTACACTTCACTCTCGGCATGGCCCATACGGCCCACAAAGTTGCGGTTGGTGGTGGCGATGCAGCGCTCCCCTTTGGCCAGGATGCCCATGTGGCCGCCCAGGCAGGGACCACAGGTGGGGGTGCTGACAACCGCACCGGCATCCAGGAAGATTTCAAACAAACCTTCCCGCATGGCCTGGCGGTAAATTTCCTGGGTGCCGGGGATGATAATCAGCCTGACTCGCTTGTTGACTTTCTTGCCTTTGAGAATCTCGGCGGCCAGGCGCAAATCTTCCATACGCCCGTTGGTGCAGGAACCAATGACGGCCTGGTCGATGTCCACCCTGCCGGCTTCACTGACCGGACGGGCATTCTCGGGCAGGTGGGGGAAGGCCACCTGGGGTTCGATCTTGGCAGTGTCAAATTCGTAAACTTCTACATAACTGGCGTCCGGGTCGCTGGTATAGAAGGTGTAGGGTCGTTTGGTCCTACCTTCTACATACTGCCGGGTAATTTCATCGGGCTGGATGATGCCGTTTTTACCCCCGGCTTCGATGGCCATGTTGCACATGGTAAAGCGGCCGTCCATGGAAAGCTGGCTGATGGCTTCGCCGCAGAATTCCATGGCCCGATAGAGGGCGCCGTCCACGCCGATTTTGCCGATGGTGTAAAGGATGAGGTCTTTGCCGCCTACCCATTTGTTAAGCTGGCCGTTAAAGATAAACTTCATGGATTCCGGTACTTTAAACCAGGTTTCTCCCAGGGCCATGGCCGCCGCCAGGTCGGTGCTGCCCACGCCGGTGGCGAAGGCCCCCAGGGCGCCGTAGGTGCAGGTGTGGGAGTCTGCCCCGATGATGACGTCACCGGGTCCCACCAGTCCCTGCTCGGGCAGCAGGCAGTGCTCAATGCCCATGCGGCCCACTTCAAAATAGTTGGTCAGTTCCTGGGTATGGGAGAAGTCCCGCACCAGCTTCGCCTGTTCGGCAGATTTGATGTCCTTGTTGGGGGTGAAATGGTCGGGCACCAGGGCTACTCTGTCTTTGTCCCAAACCCTCTCCAGGCCGATCTTTTCAAATTCTTTGATGGCCACAGGGGCTGTGATATCGTTTGCCAAAACCAGGTCTACCTTGGCGTTGATCAGTTCCCCCGGTTTTACGCTGTCTTTCCCTGCTGCCGCAGCCAGTATCTTTTCTGTGATTGTCATTGGCACGGTTCTTCACCTCGACTTTGCTTATATTTTTTTACCCGATATCATACATCAGTTTATTGACTGCATTTACATAGGCCTTGGCGGAGGCTTCCAGGATGTCGGTGCTGACGCCCCGCCCGATGTAGACCTTTTCGCTTCCTTCGCACTTGAGCTTGACGGTTACGTCACCCAGGGCATCTTTGCCGCCGGTGATGGCGTTGATGGCGTAGTTGACCAGGGTGCAGGAGATGCCTGTGATTTTATCCACGGTGTTGTAGATGGCGTCCACCGGGCCGTCGCCGCAGGCAGCGTCTTCCTTGCGTTCCTCGCCCGCCCGCAGCCCCACGGTGGCCGTGGGCACCACGGTGGTGCCGCTGGAGATGTGGAAGTATTCCAGGGTATAGGTGTCCGGAATTTGCCGGATTTCGTCCTCCACCATGGCCTGCAGGTCTTGATCGGTAATTTCCTTCTTTTTGTCCGCCAGGGACTTGAATCTGGTAAAGGCCAGGTTCAGTTCTTCATCGGTCAAGTTGTAGCCCAGTTCGGCCAGGCGGTCCCGGAAGGCATGGCGGCCGGAGTGTTTGCCCAGCACCAGGTTGCTGGCGGCAATGCCCAGCATTTCCGGGTTCATAATCTCGTAGGTGGTGCGCTCCTTCAGCACACCGTCCTGGTGGATGCCGGACTCGTGGGCAAAGGCGTTCTTGCCAACCACCGCTTTATTGGGCTGCACCGGCATGCCGGTTAACGAGCTGACCAACCGGCTGGTGCGGTAAATCTCCCGGGTGTTGAACCCGGTGGTGAGGCCGTAACGGTCCTTACGGGTGTAGAGGCCCATGACCACCTCTTCCAGGGCGGCGTTGCCGGCCCTTTCGCCGATGCCGTTGACGGTGCCTTCCACCTGGCGGGCGCCGGCGCCCACTGCGGCCAGGGAGTTGGCCACCGCCAGGCCCAGGTCGTCGTGGCAGTGCACGCTGACAACAGCCTTTTCGATGCCGGGCGTCCTTTCCATGACCTGCTTGATAAACAGGGCATACTCCTCCGGCATGGCATAGCCCACGGTGTCCGGTATGTTGATGACCGTGGCCCCGGCTTTAATCACTTCGCCGAAGACCCGGGCCAAATAGTCTACATCCGAGCGGGAGGCATCCTCGGCGGAAAATTCCACATCCGAGGTGTACTTTTTGGCGTGTTTCACCGCCGCCACCGCTGCCTCAACCACCTGGTCCCGGTCCTTGCGCAGCTTGTATTTCAGGTGAATGTCGGAGGTGGCGATAAAGGTATGAATACGGGCCTGCTCCGCATCCCGGAGGGCTTCCCAGGCCACGTCGATATCCTTTAAATTGGCCCGGGCCAAACCTGCTATCGTAACGCCCCGCACTTCCCTGACCACTGCCTGAACAGCGGCAAAATCGCCGGGGGAGGTAATGGGAAAACCAGCTTCAATGATGTCCACGCCCAGGCGGGCCAACTGCCTGGCAATTTGAAGTTTCTCATTAATATTTAAACTGACACCCGGGGACTGCTCGCCGTCCCGCAGGGTGGTATCGAAGATGTAAACCCGGTTGCTCAAACCATTCCCTCCCGTCTCATCTATTCCTGATCCACGGCGTCGCAGATATCTTTACCTGCCAGCACCATGGGCAGTACATTCTCATCGGGGTCGATAGCGCAGTCCACCAGAACCGGACCCGGGTCGCTGAAGGCCTCTGCCAGGGCAGCCTGCAGCTCCTGGTCGGTACGGACGGTGAAGCCCTTAAAACCATAGACCCGGGCCAGGGCCGCAAAGTCCGGCACGAAGGTGAAGTCCACCGCCATGTAGCGTTTTTCGCAGTAAAACTCCTGCAGCTGCCGTACCATGCCCAGCCGCCTGTTGTTCAACACAAAGATCTTCAACGGCAGGCATTGCTCGGCGGCGGTGCCTAACTCATTAAGGGTCATTTGGATGCTGCCGTCACCGGTCACCAGCACCACCGTTTCATCAGGCTTCCCGAACTGGGCGCCGATGGCGCCGGGCAGCCCGAATCCCATGCAGCCCAGACCGCCGGAGGTGACAAATTTCCGGGGCTGTTTAAAGGGAAAGTGCTGGGCCACCCACATCTGGTGCTGGCCCACATCGGTGGCCACAACAACGTCGCCGCCGGTATGCCGGTAAATTTCTTCTATTATATACTGCGGCTTCAGATACTCGCCGCCTTCCCGGTAGCAGGGGGCAAATTCATTCTTCCAGTAGCCCACGGTGTTGGTCCAGGCGGTGTTTTGTTTTTTGTCCAACCGCACCAGCAGGGCCTCCAGAACCTTCTTGGTATCGCCCACAATGGGCAGGTGGGAAATCACATTTTTACTGATTTCCGCCGGATCAATGTCCACATGGATGACCCGCGCTCTGGGGGCAAACCCAGCAATCCTGCCGGTAACCCGGTCGTCAAAACGGGCGCCCAGGGTAATCAACAGGTCACACTCGGTGACCGCCAGGTTGGCGGCTTTGTTGCCGTGCAGCCCCAGCATGCCCAGGAACAGCGGGTGGTCGCCGGGAAAGGCGCCCAGCCCCATCAGGGTGGAGACCACCGGCGCATCGATGGTTTCCGCCAGCCAGACCAGCTCTTCCGAGGCATCGGCGTTCACCACGCCGCCGCCTATGTAAATGACGGGCCGCTGGGCCTGCATAATGAGTTTGGCTGCCTGGTTGATTTGGGCCGTATGGCCCTTGACGGTGGGTTTGTATCCCATCAGTTCCACATCGTCGGGATATTTGAACTGGATGGGGGTGTTTGCCACGTCCCTGGGCAGGTCGATCAACACCGGTCCCGGCCTGCCTGTGCGGGCGATATGAAAGGCCCGTTTGATAATCATGGGCATCATTTTGGGGTCTTTTACCAGGTAATTGTGTTTGGTAATGGGCATGGTGATGCCGGTGATATCCACTTCTTGAAAGGCGTCGGTTCCTACCTGGACGGTGGGAACCTGCCCGGTGATGGCCACCAGCGGAATGGAATCCATATAGGCGTTGGCCAGGCCGGTTACCAGGTTGGTGGCGCCGGGACCGGAGGTGGCCATACAGACCCCCACCCTGCCGGTGGTCCGGGCATAACCGCTGGCCGCATGGGCCGCCCCCTGCTCGTGCCGGGTCAGTATATGCTTAATCTTGCTGTTGTTCAGGGCATCGTACACAGGGAGGATGGCCCCACCGGGATAACCAAAGATTAACTCCACACCCTCCATTTCCAGGCAGCGAACCAACGCTTCGGCACAGGTCATTTCCAAAGCATATCCCTCCCGTTTTGGTCGTTAGTCGTCGGTCGTCGGTCGTCAGTAAAACCATTGGTCATACCGGAAGACCGACAGCCGCCAGCTAACACCTTTATATTTTTATTCCTGACGTCAGACATCCGACGACCGACGTCTACTTCTTGAGCCAGGGCATCATTTTGCGGAGTTCGGCGCCCACCTGTTCAATGGGATGCTCCTGCTCCATTTTGCGGATGGCATTGAACTGGGGGCCTTTTACCTGGTTTTCCAGCATCCAGTTGCGAGCGAAGGTGCCGTCCTGGATCTCTGCCAGCACCTGCCTCATTTCCTCACGGGTTTCTTCGGTAATGATGCGGGGACCTACCATATAGTCGCCGTATTCGGCGGTGTTGCTGACCGAGTACCGCATGCGGGAAAGGCCGCCTTCATAGATGAGATCCACGATTAATTTCAGTTCGTGCAGGCATTCGAAGTACGCCATTTCAGGGGCGTAACCGGCTTCCACCAGGGTATCGAAGCCGGCCTTGATCAGTTCGCTGACGCCGCCGCAGAGGACTGCCTGCTCGCCAAAGAGGTCGGTCTCGGTTTCTTCCCTAAAGGAGGTCTCAAAGACACCGGCTTTGGTGCAGCCGATCCCCTTGGCATAGGCCAGGGCAATGTCTTTGGCTTTGCCGGTGTAATCCTGGTAAACGGCCACCAGCCCGGGAACGCCTTTACCCTCGGCATACATACGTCTTACCAGGTGCCCGGGGCTTTTGGGAGCCACCAAAAAGACATCCACATGCTTGGGGGGCACGATTTGGCCAAAGTGAATGTTAAAACCATGGGAGAACATCAGGGCTTTGCCTTCGCTCAGGTAGGGTTCCACTTCTTCGGCATAAACCCGTCCCTGGATTTCATCGGGGAGCAGGATCTGGATCACATCGGCCTTGGCGCAGGCTTCAGGCACGATGGCCACTTCCAGGCCGTCGGCTTCGGCCTTGGCCCAGCGGGGGCTGTCTTTGCGCAGGCCCACCACCACATCCAAACCGCTATCTCTAAGGCTTTGCGCCTGGGCGTGGCCCTGGCTGCCGTAACCCAGCACGGCAATCTTTTTGCCTTTTAAAAATTCCAAGTTAGCATCTGCATCGTAATAAACCTTTACCATTTTAGTCCTCCTCTTTTGTTCTGTTGATGTTGGTATATTTAGCGCCCCGCAGCATGGCTACTTTACCGGTGCGCACCAATTCCTTGATCCCGAAGGGACGCAGCGCCTCTTCAAAGGCATTGATTTTTTCCTGGTTGCCGGTGCACTCAAGGGTGAGGTTTTTGTGGCCGTAGTCCACGATACTGGCCCGGAAGATCTGGGCAATCTGCATGATTTCTCCCCTGCTGCCGGCATCGGCGCTAACCTTGATTAGAACCAGTTCCCTGTCCACGTGGGCGGATGAAGTAATGTCATTGATTTTGATGACATCCACCAGCTTGTGCAGCTGCTTGCTCACCTGCTCCAGGACCCGCTCATCCCCCTCCACCACGATGGTTATGCGGGAGATGGCCGGGTTGTCGGTGCGGCCCACGGCCAGGCTGTCGATGTTGTATCCCCGCCGGCTGAATAGGCCGGCCACCCGGGTCAGCACGCCCGGGCTGTTTTCCACTAATACTGCCAGTGTATGGTACATCGCGGCACTCCTTTCTACCCTAACATTTCATTCAGCGCCTTACCCGGCGGAACAAAGGGCAAAACATTTTCTTCTCTTTCAATGACAAAGTCCATTAACACCGGTTTTCGGGACTGGATGGCCGCATCCAGCACCTCCGCCACCTGGTCCTTGCGGGTCACCTGGTATCCTTCGGCGCCATAGGCCTCGGCCAGCTTGACAAAGTCCGGGTTCTTCATCTCAGTGTATGAATAGCGGCGGTTGTAGAACATCTCCTGCCACTGGCGAACCATGCCAGGTAACCGTTGTTCATAATGGCAACGTTCACAGGCAGATCATAATCCACGGCGGTGGCCAGTTCCTGGATGTTCATCTGAATGCTGCCGTCGCCAGCGATGTTAAAGACCGTTTCCTCCGGGCAGGCCACCTGCACGCCGATGGCGGCGGGGAAACCATAACCCATGGTGCCCAACCCGCCGGAGGAGATAAAGGAACGGGGCCGGGTGTAGGTATAGTAGTGGGCCGCCCACATCTGGTGCTGCCCCACCTCGGTGGTGATGCGGGCCTGGCCGCCGGTTTGCCGGTAAATCTCCCGGATGACGTGCTGGGGCTTGAGATTGCCGCCGTTTTCATCATATGCAAGAGGGTATTCCTTTTTCCAGGCGGCAATTTTGTCCTGCCAGGCGGCCGGCAGTCTTGCTTCAAGGCGTTCCAACAGTTGGTTGAGCACCGCCTTGACATCCCCGGCGATGGGAATATCTACCCGAACATTTTTCCCCAGCTCCGCCGGGTCTATGTCGATATGAATGATCTTGGCATCGGGGGCAAAGGATTCCACCTTGCCGGTGACCCTGTCATCGAAGCGAACCCCGACGGCGATCAGCAGGTCGCACTCGCAAATGGCATAGTTGGCGTACTTGGTACCGTGCATGCCCAGCATGCCCAGGGCCAGCGGGTGGTCACCGGGGAATCCCCCCAGTCCCATCAGGGTGGAGGCCACCGGGGCCAACAGTGTCTCGGACAGTTTCTTCAGCTCCTCATGGGCCCCGGCGCTGATAACGCCGCCTCCGGCATAGATAACCGGGCGCTGGCTTGCGGCGATGGCTTCATGGCCTGGTTGACCAATTCCTCCCGGCCTTTGCGGGGCGGGTTGTAACCGGGCAGGGCCGGGTAGCTGTTGCGGTGGTAATCCGTTTCCCCGGAGGAAACATCCTTGGGAACATCAATCAGGACCGGGCCGGGGCGACCGGTGCCAGCAATATAGAAGGCCTCTTTGACAATCCGTCCCAGATCTCGAATATCTTTTACGATATAGTTGTGCTTGGTGACGGGAAGGGTGATGCCGGTGATATCCACCTCTTGAAAGGAATCCCGGCCCAGCATGGACGTCGGGACCTGACCGGTGATGGCTACCAGGGGCACTGAATCCATGTAGGCGTTGGCAATCCCCGTCACCAGGTTGGTGGCCCCGGGGCCGGAGGTGGCCAGACAAACCCCCACCCTGCCGGAGGCCCTGGCGTAGCGTCTGCCGCGTGGGCTGCTCCCTGCTCGTGGCGGGTCAGGATATGGTGAATATCTGCATCATACAGGGCATCGTACACAGGAGGATGGCGCCACCGGGATACCCAAAAATGGTCTCAACGCCCATTTCTTTTAGACTGTCTATTAAAATCTCCGCTCCGGACATTTTCATCTGTAAAAACCTCCAGTCATGCTAATACTGCATTTCTTTGGGGTCGGCTTTTGGCTTTTGGCTGCAAGTTTTTGGTTTTTACTAAAAGGCCAATGGTCGATGGCTAATGGCCATTGTCTGGACCCCGAAGCCCGACCCGTAAGCACTGACGTCCGACGACTACTTCAGCACCGCTCCTTTGCCGGCGGAAGATACCTGTTTGGCGTAGCGGGCCAGGTAGCCGGTGGTTACTTTGGGTTGGGAGGCTGCCAGGTGGCCAGGCGCCGGTCGATTTCTGCCTGATCCAGCTTGATTTCCAGCCGGTAGTTGGGGATGTCGATCTCCACAATGTCCCCGTCCTGAAGGACGGCGATAAGACCCCCTTCCGCTGCTTCCGGTGAAATGTGTCCGATGGAAGCTCCCCTGGATGCGCCGGAGAAACGCCCGTCGGTTAACAGCGCCACTTCTTTGTCCAGTCCCATCCCCGCCAGCACCGAGGTGGGTGCCAGCATTTCCCGCATACCCGGACCGCCTTTGGGACCCTCGTAGCGGATCACCACCACGTCGCCGGGTTTAATTTGGCCTGCCATGATGGCTGCAATGGCTGCCTCTTCCCCGTCGAACACCCTGGCCGGGCCGGTGTGTTTTAACATTTCAGGGGCCACCGCCGCTCTCTTTACCACCGCTCCGTCCGGCGCCAGGTTGCCCCGCAGGATGGCCAGGCCGCCGGTGGCGCTGTAGGGTTCTTTTACACTGCGGATGACATTTCTATCTTTAATTTTTGCCTGTTCCAATAATTGGCCGACCGTCAAACCGCTGACGGTTTTAATGTTCGGATTAATCAGACCATTGACGGACAGTTCTTTCATCACCGCCTGGATGCCGCCGGCTGCGTACAGGTCTTGAATATGCTGCTGCCCGGCCGGACTGAGCTTGCACAGGTGCGGTGTTTTCTCACTGATTTCGTTGATTAAATCGAGGTTTAACTCGATGCCCGCTTCATGGGCGATGGCGGGCAGGTGCAGTACCGTATTGGTGGAACAGCCCAGGGCCATATCCACCGCCAACCCGTTGCGGAAATTCTCCGCCGTTAAAATATCCCGGGGCTTTACATCTTCTTTGACCAGGGCCACCGCCCGCATGCCGGCCGCTTTGGCCAGCCTGCGCCTGGCGGCGGAGACCGCCGGCACGGTGCCGTTGCCCGGCAGGGCCATGCCCAGGGCCTCGGTCAGGCAGTTCATGCTGTTGGCGGTAAACATGCCGGCACAGGAACCGCAGCCGGGGCAGGCGTTATCTTCCAGTTCAGCCAGCTCTTCACCGGTCATACGGCCGGCCTGGACTGCTCCCACCGCCTCAAACATTTGACTTACCGAAACATTCTGGTCTTGAAATTTTCCTGCCATCATGGGGCCGCCGCTGACAACAATGGCGGGAATGTTCAGCCGGGCCGCAGCCATCAGCATACCGGGAACCACCTTATCACAGTTGGGAATCAGCACCAGCCCGTCAAAGGATGAGCCTGGGCCATAATCTCAATGGAATCGGCGATGATTTCCCGGCTGGCCAGGGAATACCGCATACCGGGGTGCCCCATGGCGATGCCGTCGCAAACTGCAATGGCGGGAAACTCCACCGGCGTCCCGCCGGCGATGCGAACGCCTGCCTTGACGGCCTCGGCGATATCTTTCAAATGGATATGTCCTGGAACAATCTCGTTAAAGGAGTTCACGACCCCGATCATAGGCCGGGACAATTCTTCATCCACCAATCCTAAAGCTTTAAACAAACTGCGGTGCGGAGCCCTCTCCAACCCTTTTTTCATTGCATCGCTGCGCATAGCTTTACCTCCCGATTATGAGTATACAAAAAACCTCTCGTTCCCCGGCATCAATGCCAGGGACGAGAGGTTTATCCTTCCGCGGTACCACCCTGATTGCTCTTAGCAAGAGCCACTCATGCACAAAATACATACATACCCTGTGCCTTTTGATAACGGGTTCTGAAAACCCGGCCCCAATTACTCGTGCCAATCACTTTCACGAGGGCAGCTCCCGGGTGAGACCAATCTGCCAGTGGCGCCGGCTTCCACCCAACCCGGCTCTCTGTGGCCCTGTTCAGACTGTTGTCCCGATCATAGCTGTTTTCTGTACCTTACTAAATAAATTACTAGTAAGTATAGTAGTTTCGACAAGTAGTGTCAAGAAGTTCTGTGTTATGATCGGGTTAAATTTTCAGAGCGTACAACAAAAAACCTCTCACTCCTGGCGATTTGCCAGGGGCGAGAGGTCATCCTTCCGCGGTACCACCCTGATTGCTCTCCGGTTAAGAGCCACTTTTGCACAGCATACAGTAATGTATTGTGCGGATTTGCTAACGGGTTCCCAAACCCGGCCCAACCTACTTGCGTGATGCTTTCGGAAGGGCAGCTCCGGGGTGATGTAGGCAATCTGTCATGTGGCGCCGGCTTCCACCTGCTCCGGCTCTCTGTGGCCCTGTATCAGATGCCCGATCCCCTTCAACGCTGTTTTGCTATTGATTACTACTAAGTATAATTTTTTAGTCAATCACTGTCAAGAATTAGATAGATGAATTTTGTTATTCTTTAGTATTTTGAACATTAGGTACTTCCGCCACCTGCCGTCCTCCCTCCGCAGGTATCCTAAGAAAATAAAAAAACCTACACAAGTTAATGTTGTTTTTCGCATGAACGTTGCAATGTGCATTATTTTTTATCTATGCTTTTTTAACCACTTTATCTTGATAATGTTATTTTCAAGTCGTTGAAACTCTTTATCCGCAGTTAAAAGTGTCCCTCGTACCCGCATTGTTAATGCCGCAGCATATGAATCTCCAAGAGACATTGGATACTTTGCCTTTATATCTCCAGCTAAAATCACTAGTTCATGGGATACTTGAAATAGTTCAATGGGCCATGCTTTTAAATTTTCAAGTAAGTCTATTGCTATTTTTCTGTCGTATCTTCGTTGGATAATATAATATACTTCACCCACATTGATCCATGACATATACAACTTGATTTCACTGTTTCTTGCTAATTCAAGTATTTCTGCAACGGTCTCTGCGGATGGCTCGTCCAAAAAATATCCAAGTACAGCGTAAGTGTCCAAAACATAACTCTCCATATTTAAAAACCATCCTCCCTATGCGATTCCAGAGACTTTTCTTCTTCTCGGTATTCCTTAATTAGTTCGTCTGCCGAAAAAGTTATCTTGGGATGGGTCTTTTTAAGAATTCCCCTTGTATCTTTAATTGGGTCATCAAACAGCGGTATTATGGCTATATGACCATCTATTTCTGTTATTCTAATGTTTTGTTCAGGCTTTAATCCATACTTGTCTCTTAGGTGTTTAGGTATAACTACCTGGCCTTTGTGTGACATTTTATTTATACTCATAAATTTTCACCTCTTAGTTTTACTTTTATTAATATTATATCTATTTTTAAGTATTAGTTAAACCGATCATGCAGAAATTTTACAATTTATTACACATTCTTCTCGTACTATTCATTTAAAACAATTGGTGATTACTGTTTCAATTCTTCTAGTTAAAAAAGCACCTGCTTTTAAAAGCAGATGCTTTTACGAGGGCCGCTGGTTCTATGAGTCATCAAGTTTAGCCAATCAGCTTTTGCAGCGCAGCTAAATGCTTCTGGTAGGATTCCTGTCCATAGCATAGCAAACCATGATGACCTTTTGCATAGTATGAAATTCCATAGAAAAACATAGAACTCTACGAAACTTCTTTGAACTTATCCCAATAATCCTTAAAATAAGGATTTCTTAGAATTAAGTCCTTAGCCGTACTACAGCGGCATGGTTCTCGCTCCAGCCTACCGGTGAATCGCTCCACCAGTATCCGGAGGACCAACTTTTTACTCTTGTAAACGGAACCAATCTCGTCAGAACTTCTGACACAGATATTTCTGGCTCCATTTACGTCCGCATGGSTTTTATAACCACAGTACCGRCAGRYRAATTCYGCCTGSGWACTGCGATTACTCTTATCGACATACCCGCAGGARTTACAGGTTTGCGACGTGTAGGCAGGRTTAACATAGGTTACTTTGATACCATATTCYTCTGCTGCCGCATCAAGTTTAGCGGTTATAACTGCCTTGCCAAACCGGGAGAGAAGTCGGTTTAACCTGCGGGATAGGTTGGGGTTTTGAAAGTTAAGTTTTTCTATAACAATCTCTTTGGGGCAATACAGCTTAACAATTCGGTTTACAATCCGGCATATATCATTTTTAAGGTAAGACCTGAGTTTAGAAACTAATCTGTCATAACGAGGGCTTCTCACTTTGAGTCCCTGCTTCTGCCGGTTACGGGCCAGTTCGGTGATAATGCCGTCATATTTCAGAAGGGTTTCGTAAAACTTACGACCAAATAAGTCGCCGCGGTCAGTAGTAAAAATACTCTTTAAGCCTAAGTCCAGGGCTRTCTTAGGTGTCAGGGGTTTATATTCTTTGGATTTAGGTTTGTCCTTAATAAAARATAYAGTMATCTTGCCTTCCTTAGTCAAATTAAACTGACAGAAATTCTTTAAYTGACCCGGTATATCCTCAAAATATTCGTTAGACTGCACAGGAATGTAAACCGGCTTGCCTTTATCCAGAGTAGATAACCGAACCCAATAGTCAAACTTCTTGGCACCGTTATTGTTCCTAGTTTTAATTACCGCAACCTTTTGGTCTAAAGCCATATTTATACGCCCCATCGTAGGCTTACGGTGTTTAGAAAGAATGTGCTTGAATATTTTGCGGGCTAGTCTAATAACTTCCGGGCTTATCTCCCTGTACTCACCCTTTACTTTCTTGCCTTTATCACCAAACACCGGGATTTTTATTGAGTCATTAAACCATTTCCCGTGTTTATTGATGTAAAGTAAGTCTGTCTTGGTCCTTACGTCTAAGGAACTGTGGCAAACCCGGTCAACGAAGTCATTCTTCCGGTTAGAGATGAAAGACTCCAGCGACCCGACTACTTGGTATTGGCAGGTTTGCTTATATCGCTCTGACAGCCTGGTGGAAATAGTTTTGATGTCCGCATTCTTATTAAAGCCACCCTTAGTAAAAAACAAATGCCATTGTCTTACAGCGATTTTACTCGCCAAGACACGGTATTCATCCAGGATAGCTTTAATTTCAGTTTGTTTACTCTTGTTGGCCTGGTGTTTTAGTTGGTAAGTTCTTATCATCTTCAAATTCCTTTGTAAGACATTGAATGATTTTCTCCGTCCGGCGTTTGCTTCGCCTTAACCCATACATCCGGACACTGAAGGAGTAAATGATGGAAATAAGGTCTTGTATTAAGTCTGCTTTATCATCTTCCGCCAGATTGACGACTTCAATTTTACGACCCTCTTTTTCAAGTAGAGTTTGGATGTAGTTAAATCCAAACCGGGTAAGGCGGTCTTTATGCTCAACTATTAACGTACCCCAATCATCTTTACAAAGTAGTTGGAGAAGTTTCTTGCGGTTATCATTTACGCCACTGCCCACTTCTTTTACAACATGGGTGATCTGATAACCTCTGGCAATGACATACTGTCTTAACCTTTCAGCTTGGCTTTCCAGGTTATCCTTGTTTTCGTTACTGGATACCCTGGCGTAAATGGCAGCATTTTTGAGCCTGGTTTCTTCATAAGTCGGGATTATCACTGCACCTGTATTAGGGTCTTTATAGGCTCCGGGTATTTTCCCTGCTTTAAAGTGGTTCCAGGCAGCTCGGTATGTTATTCCTCTTTGTTTTGCGTAATTACTTAGTTTCATATGAAAATTATACCATTTTTAAATTGAAAATTGCACTATTATTTTCTATGAAGTTCTATGTTTTTGATGACTTGTTATAATACTGTAATAGATAGGTTTAATAAATATTTTTAACTAGTTTTAGTTAGTTAGTTATTTTATTACTGTATTAAATTCCCCTGCCCAATAATTTAATGGCTTAATGTTTCACGTGAAACATTAAGCCATTAGCTTATCTTCAGAAAGCAGCAGTTCCAACAGCCTGTTTAAATCATTGTCGTCATAATAATCGATCTCGATCTTACCGCCTCGCCGGCTGGTCTTAATCTGTACTTTGGTCCCCAGGCAACTTCTCAACTGGTCTTCTAATTCCATGATCTCGGGGTTACGTGTTTTTACCTTTTTGGTCTTTTCTTTATCCTGGTCCCCGTCAAGAATATTCTTCACTAATTCTTCAACCTGCCGCACAGACAGCTGCTTCTTAATGATCAACTCGCACACTTCTATCTGCTTGTGCCGGGATTCCAACGTCAATAAGGTTCGGGCGTGTCCTGCTGATATTTCCCCGCTGCTGAGTTTCACCTTAATTTCATTGGGCAGGGTTAACAAGCGGATCATATTAGTGATCTGGGGTCTGCTTTTGCCCACCGTTGGGAGACCTGTTCCTGGGTAAGCTGAAATTCATCCATCAGCCTGCGGTAAGCGGTTGCTTCCTCCAGGGGGTTGAGATTTTCCCTCTGTAAATTTTCGATCAGGGCGATGGCAGCAGATTGCAGCTCACCATATTCTCTGATCACAGCCGGGATGTATTCCAGGCCCAGTTGCTGGCAGGCCCGCCACCTGCGTTCCCCGGCAATAAGCTCGTAGCCGCCGCCGGGTTGCGCCCTGACCACCACCGGCTGCACAACTCCATATTCCCTGACGGAATCCACCAATTCCAGCAGTTTCTCTTGATCTATTCTTAACCTTGGCTGTTTTGGATTAGGTTTAATATCGGAGACCCTAATCTCTTTTAAGATCCCTTGACTGGGGGCTTCATTTGTTACAACAGGCATCAGTGCCTGCAGACCCTTTCCCAGTCCTCGTTTTTTATTCAACACCCATCACTTCCTTGGCTAGTTCTTGGTATGCTTCGGACCCCCTGGATTTGGATCGTAAATAACCACCGGTATCCCATGACTGGGTGCTTCACTTAGACGAACATTTCTCGGGATGATACTTTTATACACCTTGCTGCCGAAAACCTTTTTCACTTCATCTACCACTTGTATGGAAAGATTCAGCCGGGCATCAAACATGGTTAATAATACGCCCTCGATTTTTAAGTCGGTATTAAGGTGTTTTTGTACTAACTGGATGGTGTTCATTAACTGGCCAACACCTTCCAGCGCATAAAACTCACATTGAATTGGTATTAATACCGAATCTGCTGCCGCCAGAGCATTAAGGGTCAACAATCCCAGTGATGGAGGACAATCGATAATAATATATTGATATTTTTCCTTTAATGGCGTTAGCGCCCGTTTGAGAATCTGCTCCCGGGCGATCAAGGACACCATCTCAACTTCCGCCCCGGCCAGTTGTATGGTAGAGGGAAGTATATCCAGGTTTCGGATATCTGTGGAAATAATCACTTCCCTGGGAGAAATATCATTAATTAAAACATCATAAATACAGCGTTCCAGGTCAGTTTTATCAATACCTAACCACTGCTGGCATTACCCTGGGGATCAATGTCAACCAGCAGTACAGGTTGTCCCATCAGGGCGAGGCTGGCCCCTACATTTACGGCAGTGGTGGTCTTGTAGGGTAGGAGTCCAGCGCCTTGCCATATCACTATGGTAGGTTTCTGTACTCCCCCTCCGAACCGTACGTGCAAGTTTCCAAGCATACGGCTCTCCAGTCATCCTATTCATCAAAAGTTAGAGATTTCCGTTGTGTATCTTATCGTGGCATTGCGCACATACCACTAAGGTTTTCCTGTTCAGTGCAGACATTAATTCCACCCTTTGGGGCATTTCTTTGCCCCTTTTCCGCCATTTTCTTTGACTTCTTTCAACTTTTTGATGTGGCGTACCTCGATATTTTCCTTGCTGCCACATAATTCACATTCGTTGGTTTGGATTCTATCTAGTAGTGTAGTTCGGTGATTTAGTGGCAAGGGTAATTGGTCAACAAGGTTAATTATTGGAAATTCTCTCTTAGATAGGCTCTCGTTAAAGTATGTTAATACCTTTTCGCCTTCTTTGGTTTTGTATTTGACGCCTAACAGTTTTTTAGTCCCTGTATTGTTGTTTTTTAGTGGGACTTCTACACCGAATTTCTCAATTATTTTCTTATATGAGCATTTATGTTTGAAGGCAAGGGTTTTAACCAGACTATCGTAATTGTAGAACCTAACCTTGTTTATTTTGGTACTCACATCTGTTGCTAAGGAGTAATAGTTGTACAAACCTCTGATTTCAGCATTATACTGCATAAGGGTATCTAATTCAGGTTGGTTTACTCTTTGTGGTAAATGTATAGCTTTGCCGTTTTTAGAGTATTTAGCTATGTGTTTGTTTACCACCTTAGAGGGTACTAACAGTTGAATGGTTTCGTTTACAAAGAAGCCCTTTCTCTTATCAGTTGTATATTTGTGTTTACCTGACTTGGATATTTCGTACCCTAGGAACTTTACGTTTTCGTCTTTGAGGTTTGTTGTTAGTGTCTTCTCTTGGTTGAGTTCTATCAGTAACTCATTTTCCAAGAATTCCTTAGCGAAGTCTCTGATTCTTTCGGCGGTGGCTTTGTCATTCCATATGCCAATGACAAAGTCGTCTGCATATCTACAATACTTCACTCTGCTGTAGCCTTTGTCCATTTGACCCTTATTTGAGTAGTAGTGATATTTGCAATTCAGCTTGTTGTATTCTGGGTTTCTTCTTCTTAGTTCACCGTAGGAATATTGTTCACAGATTCGTTCTATAAACTTATCAAATTCGTTCAAGTAGATATTCGCTAGGATTGGGCTAAGTATCCCACCTTGGGGTGTTCCCGAGTAGGTTTCGTACTTTTTCCAATCTTCCATATATCCAGCCTTGAGGAATTTGTCAATTAGTCTAAGAAACCTGTTATCATCAATTTTCCTACTGAGAATTTCAAGAAGTTTTTCGTGGGAGATATTATCAAAGAAACTGGTTATATCTCCTTCGATAACCCATTTTACACCTCGCCAGTTTTTCTTAATCTGGTAGAGGGCTGTATGGCAACTTTTATTGGGTCTAAAGCCATGCGAGTTTTCCGAGAAGTGTGGTTCATAGATGACTTCTAAAATTTCTCTGATGACCTCTTGGACAAGTTTATCCGAGAAACTAGGGATTGATAGGGGACGAAGTTTATCGTTGCTTTTGGGAATGTACTTCTTTCTGGCCGGTTTTGGGTAGTACCTTTCCGTCCTTATTTCTTCAATTAGTTTCTCTATTTTCTTTTCGTAAAAGCCATCAATGGTATCGTCATCTACAACCTTGATTAGATTACCTTCTTTACTGGCAATTTTACAGTAGGCATTCCAGTAGAAGTCCTTATTGTAGAGTAAACGGTATAATCTCTCGAATCTTTGATTTGGATTCTCTATCGACTTTTGATTTAATATACCTAGTATAGTCTCGGCTGTCTGCATTTCGCATACCTCATATCCTAGTATATCGGACGACCTGCTTCCCTTCGCCATGTGATAGGCTTTCCCCATCTCGGACTACTACGGAAGCTCCGTTACCTTATGGGATATTCAGCGTCCATATCCCTTGCGGGATTATCATGCATAGTTCTTAATGATAGAACGTTCCCACGTAGGTAATCTCCGTTTAACAACTTTAGTGCAATGGTATCCCTTAGGCTCTCCGTTCGTATCCTTGAGTGTCTTACTGACACTTGGGTGTGTAGGCGGTTCTCCATATTCGCCGTAGGTAAATGCGATATGGCTTTTCCCATGTTGTGACCAAAATTCACGGGTTTCAACACACCATAAGGGTTATCAAAAGGCGTTCCCTTATCTGGGCGGGTTACAGCGAGGATACTAGAGTTCAAGCAGTTTAGCCTTAGCCATAGGATACCTGTACCTTGCATAACCTGACTTTAGCCTATTTCAAGCCATTCATGCTTTTCTCACATGCTGTTTTTCCCTTCACCTTTCGGATCTTGGGTTAGTGAGATGGTACGAACCCCTAATGAACCGCTAGGGTTATCGTATATACACGACTTTCACTAAAGCGTCTTACGGACGCGCGGCCACTCCTCCTTTTTGGTTGGTAATGCATATGATTTTCCCCAATTGAGCACCCCCCAAGTTCTTCTATTTATCCCTATTCAACAAAGAAAGGATTTCTTCCTTCTTAAAAAGGTATTGATGTGGGTACCTATAAAAGGAAAATGTTTCACGTAAAACATGTTACAGAGTGTTGACAAAACTTGGAAGACCGGGGCATTATTAAAGGGTATACGGCGGTGGTGGAGCCGGCTGCGGTTCGCTGTGAGGTGCTGGCTTTCATTTATGTTGTTTTACAGCATCCGGATGACCGGTTACACTTTTTGCATCGTGTGCAGGAACTGCCGGAAGTGTTGGAATGCCATCACATAGCCGGTGAAGAGGACTATCTTCTTAAAGTACGCTGCACCCGTATCAGGGATTTGGAAGAACTGGTCAGCGAAGTCATTAAAGGTGCGCCCGGGGTGGTAAAAACAAAGACCACCATTGCCCTGTCCACGGCCAAGGAAACCTCTGTCCTTCCCCTGCCGTTTTGGGTTCGGTTATCTACTCTGGATAAAGGCAAGCCGGTTTACATTCCTGTGCAGTCTAACGAATATTTTGAGGATATACCGGGTCAGTTAAAGAATTTCTGTCAGTTTAATTTGACTAAGGAAGGCAAGATGACTGTATCTTTTATTAAGGACAAAACTAAATCCAAAGAATATAAACCCCTGACACCTAAGACAGCCCTGGACTTAGGCTTAAAGAGTATTTTTACTACTGACCGCGGCGACTTATTTGGTCGTAAGTTTTACGAAACCCTTCTGAAATATGACGGCATTATCACCGAACTGGCCCGTAACCGGCAGAAGCAGGGACTAAAGTGAGAAGCCCTCGTTATGACAGATTAGTTTCTAAACTCAGGTCTTACCTTAAAAATGATATATGCCGGATTGTAAACCGAATTGTTAAGCTGTATTGCCCCAAAGAGATTGTTATAGAAAAACTTAACTTTCAAAACCCCAACCTATCCCGCAGGTTAAACCGACTTCTCTCCCGGTTTGGCAAGGCAGTTATAACCGCTAAACTTGATGCGGCAGCAGAGGAATATGGTATCAAAGTAACCTATGTTAACCCTGCCTACACGTCGCAAACCTGTAATTCCTGCGGGTATGTCGATAAGAGTAATCGCAGTACCCAGGCAGAATTTGTCTGTCGGTACTGTGGTTATAAAACCCATGCGGACGTAAATGGAGCCAGAAATATCTGTGTCAGAAGTTCTGACGAGATTGGTTCCGTTTACAAGAACAAAAAGTTGATCCTCCAGGTGTTGGTGAAGCGATTCATTAGCAGGCTGGAGCGAACTTCACGCCCCAATAGTTGGGCTAAGGACTTAATCCTGAGAAATCCTTACTTCAAGGATTATTGGGATAAGTTCAAAGAAATTTCGTAGATTTCTATATTTTTCTATAAAATTTCATACTATTAGATTCCATGGTGATTCCGGGCCTTTGAAGTTATACATAATTTCTTCCGATGCTGGCCATGGCGGCGCCGATATTGAGCAGTTGATCATAGGTGGCTACGATTTGCTCCAGCGAACTGGTTACCACTTTGATGGCCTTTTCCTGTTCCAGGATCATTACACTGTCTTCTCTCAGGCGTGTTAAGACACTGGCAATATCCTCAAAGGCTTTGGTGGCCTTTTCGGACTGCAGCTTGCTTTGGGCGGCAATGTTTCGGATTTCTTCGATATCGGAAGGGGCCAGGGGCAGTTGGGGTACCTGTTTGTCCGTTATGGGAAATTGATATTGAGATACCATCAACAGGACCTTGTTGGCCAATTCCAGGGTATCCTTGGCGATGGTATTGGTTTCCTTCATCAGGGCTTCCAGGTGCTGGTTCCTGCTGTTGATTTTAGAGGTGGTTCCCTTGAGGGTAAGGGTAGAGAAATTAATGGATTCCATGGAAAGCATTAATTTGCTGCTCATATCCATCAGGCTGCTGGTCAAAGCAGGAACCTGTCGTAAAAGGAAGGGCAGGCACATTTCCTTTTCGGCCATTCCCTGCAGGCAGGCCACAGCCTTCTCCCAGCAGGTATCATAACCACAGGCGCTGCAGTTAATGAGATCCCTGATGTTGTGTTTGCCGGTTTCTCTCAAGGTTTGCCAGACCTGTTCGTCCGTATAGGTTTTCTTCAAGACCGGCTTGGCCTGGAATGTTCTTGTAAAATCCAGCTCCTGCAAAACCTGTCGCATTTCTTGATGACAAACAGAATGATTGCTTTGCTGAACGGTTTTCGCCACCTGGTGGGCCCTTACCATATAGGGCTTGTCACTGACCATCCCTGGTCCCATGACACAGCCTTCGCAAACCAGCATATCCACAAACTTGGGAGTAAAATCCCCGCTGTCAATAGCTTTTAGCACTTCGATACAGCGCCGGGCCCCTTCCACCACCACAATTTCCATGCTGGTAACATCCTCCAGGATGCCGGAAGTTTTTAAAAGTCCGCCGCTGATGGGGAAGGTGCGGGCCAGGTCCGGCTGCGGGTTATCCCAAGACTGTTCCGCCAATTCCTGCCAGGCAATCTCGGTACTGTCAAACCAGTGGCCAAGCTGCCTGAAATTAATTACCGCGTCAACATAACCGCCTGTGTTAAGGTCTTTGGACTCGTAGTTTTTAGAAAAACACGGGCCGATAAAAACGACCTTTGCGTCCGGTTGAACCGCTTTAATAATCTTTGCCTGAATGATCATGGGTGAATCGATGGGGGCCAGGTATTGAATGAGGTTCGAAAAATGTTTTTCAACCAGTTGCACAACTGCCGGGCAAGCGGTTGAAAGTATTGTTTTTGCATGCTGCCCGCTGAAATACTTTGAATACTCCCCGGCACAAATCCCGGCGCCATAAGCCACTTCATGCACGCCGGAAAACCCCAGGTGGCGGAGTGCGGCAACGAATTGACCGCTGTTTAAATGAAAGGAAGCCGGGTAAGACGGCGCAACCAGGGCAACCACCTTCATTCCCTCGGACAACCATTTTTGAATAACGGGAGAATCATCATGAACAATCTTTGCACCGATCGAACATGCCAGCACACACTGCCCGCATCCCAAGCATCCTGCCTCTATAATTTCCGGCAGACCCCTTTTTATAGCGATGGTCTTGACGGGACAGGCTCTTACACAGGCATAGCACTTGCGGCAATTGTTATGATCCGTAGATATTAAGGCAATGATCATCACCCCCCAAGTATCAAACCAGGAGTCATATTATCAGAATTCGACAATGTGTTAATAACTCCTCTTATAGGACATTGGAATATTCGTTTAATAAGGAATTTTTCTAAACTGTTGATCAATCCAAATGAAGAAAATATAACTTTATAATATATCTTTATTACTTGCAAGATTGATGCCGATTCTCAATTTTCTTTTTATCCGTTTAGAAATGAAACCACAAACTTAGCAAGGAAAAATATTGTGCCCGAATGGAACAGGTTGTTTTATTTACCGGAGCATACTTATGCCATTCTTTAAATCAAACATGGTAATATTCTGCACGTGGAATTAATTTGCTTATCGCCCAATGGACGGGAAAAAACTGTGTATTATCATTTATTGCAGGCAGCGTCTCTCCTGGTATTCCGGCAAACAGCGGAGATGATCACCCTAGCCACATCCCCCGAATTTATCCCCAGGCAGGCGGACGAGCTGATCCTATCCGTGGGACGCCTTCTCGATATTCATGAAAACGTGCTGCAAAATGTAGTTAAACAGCACGCGGCAATGAAAACGGTTCGTTAGTTTAAAGGATGACTTCCCTTCAATGCTTAAATCAAGCTAACAGACATCAAGCAGGAGTTATGGCCAGCAAACGATAGATAAATAACAAAATTTATATTCTATCATTGCTAATAAGCTAAATCGCTTAAAATTTACCCAATGAGGGTTGACACTTTGGCTTGTATATCCTATATTTTATAGTAAGTGAATAGTTTTCTTCGTTAGGTGAGGCTTCTACATAGACAGATGCCACTACCCGGAAATGTCGAGAGACTCTAACGGGTTAACAGGTTCTACCGGATTAAGGTTTTACCTAATGTGGCTGGGATCGATGTCCCTAGCTATGTATGTGCTAAAGCTTGTACGAGTGGGGAAGGCCTGATCTGCCCTTTTGTGGGGTTTTTTGACCTTCTGTTTGCTGAAGGTTTTTTATTTTTTCCAATGGGAGGTGGTAAGAATGGATGATCCGTACCCCAGGCTTTTAAAAAAATACAGTTCTTTCATTCTTACCCTTGTGACTGCCGTTACCAAATGACAGTTGCTCATTGGAGGTGATTGCCGGTGATTAAAACCTATCTTTATGACCATGCCGACGACAAAATGCGTCACGACATCAGTCTGAACAACTTGCAGCCGGTGCTGGCCAATAAAGAAAACCTGTTATGGGTTGATCTGTACAATTTCTCCGAGCAGGAATTGAAATATGTGGCCAATGCCTTTGACTTTCACGAACTGGCTGTGGAGGACTGCATGCATTACAGCCCCCGGGCCAAACTGGACAAATACGATGATTATCATTTCCTGGTGATCCACGCCATTCGCTACAACGAAGAGCGGGACGAAGAGATTATGCTGGTACAGCTCAATATCTTTCTGGGTGAAAATTATGTGGTTACGGTGCACAAAAACACCCTGCCCAGCCTCGGCCGGATGGCGAAAATCTGTTTGACGGATTGCAAGGTCTCCAATAAAGGCAAAGACTTTTTCCTCTACTCCATCATTGACGGGTTGGTTGATGAGTACTTTCCGGTACTGGACCGGATCGGTGATCGTATTGAAGATCTGGAAGACGAAATTTATGAAAAGCCCAGCCGGGAGACCACCGATGAGTTCCTGGCCCTGAAGAGAACCATTTTAACCATGCGCCGGGCCATGAGTCCCCAGCGCAGGATCTTTTATAACATCAGCAGCAGTTCCTTTGCCATCAGTGAAGAAAATCAACCCTACTACCTGGATTTAAAGGACCACCTGGAACGGATTTCCGACACCATTGACGGCTACAAGGATTTGGTGGACGGCGCCATGGCCACCTATTCTTCCATTATCAGCGCCCGGACCAACGAAACCATACGAGTGCTAACGGTGATTTCAACCATCTTCATGCCCTTAACCTTTGTGACCGGTTTTTTGGTATGAATGTTCCTTTACCGGACCAAGACTCCGTCTGGTCTACCGTCAGCATTACACTGGGTTTGATTACGGTATCCCTGTGGATGATCATCCTTTTCCGCCAAAAGAAATGGATGTAAAGAAAATGCCTCTGCCATGTTGCCTGGCAGAGGCATTTCATTATTCAAGGGGATCTCTAATCCTCTTTTTCTTTCGGTCCGTTGCCGGGTTTTCCCGGGCTATGGCCACCGGCAGGGTCAGACCCATGTCCTCCTTTATTATCTTTATTATTCTTAGGTTTTTCCTGTACCTTATCCAAGATACTGTCCTTGATTTGCTTTGCGTGCTCCGGCTGGCCTAAAGGGTTTTGGCGACGGTCATCCCGCCGCTGTTCATTCTCATCTTCCTCTTTTTCCTCTTCGTCTTCTTTATCTTCCTTACCTTCCCGATCATCCGGTTTATTTTGCTCAGGAACACCTCTGTTCTGCGGAGGATTGTTGTTTTGCGGCCGTTGTTGTATTTGTTCTTTGATGATCAGGCCCGACGGCATATGCTTAGACTGGCCACTGGACTGGCCTGTTCCAGGATCCCGCTCCTTTGGCAGGATTTGTACCGGCTTGCCGGGCGTCCTGGGATTCTCTTTATCTCCTCCTGCCTCTACCCTGTTTTTTAAAACTTCTTTAACCTTCAGTTTAGGATGCGGCAAAAGGTGTTGTATTTCAATACCTTTTTCCTTTTCTAACTGGCCCAATCCCTTCTTTTTTACTTCATCAATGGAAATCTGGTTGCCCTGCTTGGCGCTGCCTGGTGAATTAAATAACGGCCCACGGAAACGCCTTTTTTACTTGCCTGTTTGTGCTCTTGCACGGTGGCCCTTTCGGTCACCACTTTTACCGGGGTGGCCATTGCCGCTACGGTATGATTGACGGCGGCTTCCAGTTTTTCTTCATCCACTACCTTGGCGTTTTCCCTGGCCGGTGTAACGGTGGCCAGCACCACGTTATTGGTGTCGTTTAAATAATGGTACCGGGCCGCCCCTGCCACCAGCAGCTCCACCGCCTGGTAAACGTCCAGTTTTTCAGGGGTCACCTTTTTTAATAGCTCCTCGCCTTCTTCATCCAGCCCCCTGGCTTCCATGACCTTACCGTCATTGTCCACGGCCAGTTCCAGGCTGGGGTTAATATCCAAAGCTACGTAGGCCGCCGCAGCAGCCGGCATCATTTTGGTCCACAGGCCCAGGATACAAACCAGGATAAGGACGGCAGCCACCGCGACCCCTTGCAGGAAGGAAGGAAATTTTAGCTCAGTGCCGGTGACCTCCTGTCCAAGGGTGCGGTGATTCCTGGTTAACAGCACCCGGACAAACCGCCCGTCCGGGGTCATAACCACACCGGTGGGCCCTTTGGTTTGAACCAAAATTCCTTTAAGCACAGCCGCTTCCCTCCTCTCCTTCTGACCAACCGGTTAGCTTTAAATAAGAATACAAGTAAATGAAACGTTCCCTTTGATGCAGCAACAGTGCCATGCAATGATATATCGCCGTCCATTTTCAATGGTTTTCCGGTGCAGCCCGGAACTGAAAGTCAATTCTTTGACGGGCAGCCGCCGGGTGCGGAGTAAATGATCCATTAAAGCCGGTTGTTCTGCCACCTGTTTGGCCACCGCAAGCAAGTTTTCTCTGGAATCCCGGTGCTTTGGTGAAGCTTCCACCAGTTCACTGACGCTAATGCCATACAGGGACAGTTCTTTTTGAAATTCGATGACTTCCTCCTGCCGTTCCCTGGCCTCTGCTTCAAGCAGATACTTTTCCCAGGCCTGGGCTGTATCCATTTGCACCGGCCCATAATCCGCCACTTGGTATTCCAGGGGCTGGTGCCTGTGCCGGGCTTCCCGGCGAAAAAAGTCTGACAGCCGGCTTTTGATGACCAGCCTGGCAAAACCAAGGAAGGGAATTTTTCTTTCGTCTTCAAAACGGTCAATGGCTTCATTAAAGGCCATTAAACCAATGCTTAATTCATCGTCTCTGCCCCATTCCAGAGAACGCCCGCAGACCTTGACACAGGCACTTTGAATAAACGGTTTGGCCTGGATTAACAATTGTTCTCTGGCCTGGGCATCGCCCTCTCTGGCCTGGTTCAGGTACTGTGCCGTACATTGCTCTAAAGTCAAAACGTGGTCACTCCCCCTGACCCCGAACTAAACCCCCCTGATCATCAGTAATGTTTTCTGTTTCTTATTACGGAACAGATCGTATTTATGGGGGGATGTCGGAATAAAAAATCCCCTGCTTTATACAATTGGCAGGGACAAGTCCTTCTATTATTTTACATTGAGTGGCAATAATGAGCAACCCATAAGTTGTTATCCATTTTTTCCAAATTGTGCCTGGGGAGATTGCAGGGCTGCTTTGAGCTGACCTGTTAAACCGGCCACGGATTGTATACTGTCCTCTGCCTGCTCTTCCACCAGTCGGACCAAAGCACTGCCAACCACCACACCGTCACAGTACCGGGCCACCGCCGCTGCCTGATCCGGCGTGGCAATCCCGAAACCCGCCACAACGGGCAGTTCGGTAAATTCCATGACCTGAGCGGAGAGCCTGTCGATCTCCGCGGTGACATCCTGCCGGGTGCCGGTGATGCCGGTTACGGTGACACAGTAAATAAATCCCCGGGCCGCAGCGGTGACCTTGGCCAAACGGTCCCTGTTGCTGGTGGGGGCCACCAGGGGGATGACGGCCAGCCCTACCTTGTCTGCTTCGTTAATCAGCGGACCGGCCTCCTCTACGGGTAAGTCCGGGATAATGAGGCCCGCCACCCCGGCCCGGGCGGCATCCAGACAAAAGGCATTAAGGCCGTACTGCAGGATGGGATTATAATAGGACATTAAAACCAGAGGAGCGGTAACGCTGCCCCTTACCTCCGCCACCAGCTTGAGAATGCCCGCCGGGGTTGTGCCGCTCCCGAGTGCTCTGGTGGAAGCCCGTTGGATCACCGGCCCGTCAGCTGAAGGATCTGAAAAGGGAATACCCAGTTCGATGATATCCGCGCCGGCCCGGTCCATGGCTGAAATAAGCCGGCCGGTGGTTTGAAGGTTGGGGTCACCGGCGGTAATATAGGTCACCAGGGCCTTCTGACCCCCTTCTTTTAACAGGGCAAATTTCTCTGCCAGTTGCTGGACTCCGGTCATCGTAAATCCACCCCCATTTCCTTGGCCACGGTATGCACGTCTTTGTCGCCCCGGCCGGATAAACAAACCAGAATGTTCTGGTGACTTTCCATTTGGGCGGCCAGTTTCACTGCCTCTGACAGGGCATGGGAACTCTCCAGGGCCGGCAGAATACCCTCGGTCCGGCAAAGCAGGTGAAAGGCTGCCAGCGCCTCCTCATCAGTGGCAACGGCATACTGTACCCTGCCGCTGTCCTTTAAATAACTGTGTTCCGGGCCCACCCCCGGGTAATCCAGTCCTGCGGATATGGAGTGAACCGGGGTGACCTGCCCGTGCAGGTCCTGCACCAGGTAGCTGTAGGACCCGTGCAGCACCCCCGGTCTGCCGGCGGTTAAAGGAGCGGCATGTTTGCCGGATGACAGTCCCAGTCCCCCGGCCTCCACCCCCACCAGTTTGACTCCTGCATCTTCTAAAAAGGGGTAAAAAATGCCCATGGAGTTGCTTCCCCCGCCGACACAGGCCACCACACAGTGGGGCAGGGCGCCGGTTTGGTCCAGCATCTGCCGCCGGGCTTCCCGTCCAATGACGGCCTGGAAATCCCTCACCATCATAGGGTAAGGGTGGGGCCCGCCACCGAGCCGATGACATAAAAGGTATCCCGTACATTGGTTACCCAATCCCGCATGGCTTCGTTCATGGCGTCCTTCAGGGTGCCGGTGCCGGAACAAACCTTCACCACCTCGGCCCCCAGCAGGCGCATGCGGAAGACATTCAGGGATTGGCGTTCAATGTCTTCTTCCCCCATGTACACCACACACTGCATGCCCAGCATGGCGGATACCGTAGCGGTGGCCACCCCGTGCTGGCCGGCCCCGGTTTCCGCCACAATGCGCTGCTTGCCCATGCGGCGGGCCAGCAGCAGTTGACCGATGGTGTTGTTAATCTTATGGGCGCCGGTATGGTTCAGGTCCTCCCGTTTGAGAAAGATGCGGGCACCCCCCGTTTGCTTGCTGAGGGCCGCGGCAAAGTAGACCGGGGAGGGACGCCCCACGTAGTGATTTAAATAATACTCCACTTCCCTTTGAAAACTGTCGTCCTGCCTGGCTTCCTGGTAGGCCTGAATCAGCTCTTCCAGGGCCGGCATCAGGGTCTCGGGAACAAAGGTCCCCCCGTAGGCCCCAAAGTATCCTCTGTTATCCGGCTGCATATGCGCACACCTCCCTGGCACGTTTAATAAATGCTTTGATCAGTTGTAAATCCTTTTCCCCGTTAACCTCCACCCCGCTGGAAACGTCTACCCCGTAGGGGCGTACCAGGGCCACTGCCCGCCCGATGTTGGCGGGATTCAGCCCCCCGGCGAGGATCAAAGGCGCTTGCAGGGGCAGGTTCTCCAGCAGGTGCCAGTTAAAGGCGATCCCGCTGCCCCCTGCCACCCCTTTCACGTAGGTATCCACCAGCAGGGCAGCCACCGGGTATAAATTGGCCTGTTCCAGGGTCTGCCGGTCCCGGGCGGGGATCGCTTTGATACAGCGCAGGCCCAGTTCCCGGCAGTAAGCCGGGCTTTCCTGGCCGTGCAGCTGCACCAGGTCCAGCCCGCAGAATTGGGCAATCTGACGGACTTCTGCCGCCGGAGTATCCACAAAGACCCCTACCCTGGCAACCAGCGGGGGGATGGCCTGGCAGATTTCCCGGGCCTGCTCGGGAGTCACCCGGCGCCTGCCGGGGGCAAAGACCATGCCGATGGCGTCCGCTCCGGCCAGGGCCGCAGCTTCACCGGTGCGGGCGTCCCGGATGCCGCAGATTTTTATGCGGACGGTATTACTCTGCAAGGGGACCACCTCCCCCTGCCAGTTCCCGTACCTTGCAGCCGGTGTCCGGAGCGGTCACCAGGGCCTCTCCCACCAAAGCCGCATGGACTCCCAGGTTGCTCAGGAACTGCATATGCGCCTGGCTATAAATACCGCTTTCACTGACAACGGTAATGCCCGGCCGGTTGATCAATCCTGCCAGATATCTTGTCGTGACCAGGTCGGTATCGAAGGTGTGCAGGTTGCGGTTGTTAATACCGATGATCTCCGCTCCCGCCTGCAGTACTCTCATTAATTCTTCCTGTGTGTGCACCTCTGTCAGGACCTGGAGACCCAAATCTCCGGCCAACGCCAGCAGGTGGCTCAGTTCCTCATCGGAAAGGACCGCGGCAATCAATAAAACCGCATCGGCGCCGGCCAGCCTGCTCTGGTATAGCTGTACCGGATCAATGATAAAGTCCTTGCGCAGCAGGGGAAGCTCGGTTTCCTGCCGCACTTCCTCCAGGTAGGCCAGTTGGCCGCCAAAGAACCGGGAATCAGTAAGGACAGAGATGGCGGCGGCCCCGTTTTCGGTGTAAATGCGGGCCAACCGGCAGTGATCAAAATCAGGGCAGAGAATCCCTTTGGAAGGAGAGCGTTTCTTGATTTCCGCAATCAGGTTCACTCTGCCGGGAGAACTGATGGATTTCTTGAAATCTCTGGCCGGCGGTAACTTGCTGACCTGCCGTGCCATGTCTCTTATATTGGCGGTGGCTATTAATGCCTGGATCTCCTGCCGTTTATGTTCGATGATTGTTTGCAAAATCAAAGTGCCGCCGTCCTTCCCCTGACCAGAGTCTGCGAGAACTCCACCAGTTGTTTTAATTTCTTCATGGCGCTGCCCGAGTCAATAACATCTTCGGCCAGCCTGACGCCGGTGGCAATGTCCTGGGCCAACCCGCCGGCCACCAGGCCCAGGGCGGCGTTTATGACCACCACATCTCTTTGAGGGCCGGGTGCGCCCTGTAATATGTTCTGGATCATTCTGGCGTTCTTCTTGACGTCCCCGCCGGCCAGGGCCGCGATGGGGGCACGTGCAAAGCCAAATTCCCGGGGGTCCAGGATGATCTGCTTCACCTCGTGGCCTCGTATCTCGTAGACCAAAGCCTCCCCGGCCAGGGACACCTCGTCGAGGCCGCCGCAGCCGTGGATCACAAAGGACCTTCTGGTGCCCAGATTGGCCAGGACCCGGGCCATCACCGGGGCAAGGTCGGCACAATAGACGCCCAGTACCTGGCTCTGGGCAAAGGCGGGATTGGTCAAGGGGCCCAGGATATTAAAAACGGTACGAATGCCGATTTCCTTCCTGGGACCTGCGGCGTATTTCATGGCCCCGTGCAGCAACGGGGCAAAGAGAAAGGCAATGCCCACCTTATCCAGGCACAGCCCCGCCTCTTCCGGGGTCAGGTTTACCGCCACGCCCAGGTACTCCAGCACATCGGCGCTGCCGCATTTGCTGGAAACCGACCGGTTGCCGTGTTTGGCTACCGGCAGACCGGCGCCGGCCAGTACCAGGCGCAGGCCGTGGAGATATTAAAGGTGTGGGCACCGTCTCCCCCTGTGCCGCAGGTATCCACCAGGCCGGTTCTGGATGTTTTCACCGGGGTCACCTTTTCCCGCATGGTGCGGGCAAAACCGGTGATTTCTTCCGCCGTTTCACCCTTCAGGTGCAATGCTGTCAGCAAACAGGCAATTTGCGCCGGGGTGGCCTGGCCTTCCATGATTTCCTTCATGGTTTCCCGGGCTTCGGTCTCGGACAGGTCTTCTCCCGTCACCACTTTCTTAATGGCTTCACTGATCACTCTTCTCTCCTCCTTCTCAACTCAACTCTTTTAGGAGCATTGTTTAATAAAATTATTCAACAGGGCTTTGCCCTGGGTGGTGGCTATGGACTCGGGGTGAAACTGGACTCCCTCCACCGGGTAGTTTAGATGACGGATTCCCATCACCTCCCCTTCCGGCGTCCTGGCAGATACCCTGAGGCAGGAGGGCAATGTCTCTTCCTCCACGGCCAGCGAATGATAGCGGGTGGCTGTAAAGGACTGGGGCAGATCAAGATAAAGCCCGCTGCCGTCATGCAGGATGGTGGAGGTTTTGCCGTGCATTAAGCGACCGGCCGCAATGACCTTGCCTCCCAGGGCCTGGGCGATGGTTTGATGCCCCAGGCAAACGCCCAGAATGGGCATTTTATCCTGCAGCTGCCGCACGGTTTCCAGGCAGATGCCTGCCTGTTCCGGCCTGCCCGGCCCGGGTGAGAGAATTAACCCGCTCACCCCGGTGGCCAACAGTTCCTCCGGTGTAATGGCGTCGTTGCGATAAACCCTGACTTCCTGCCCCAGTTCCCTCACCAACTGAACAAGGTTATACGTAAAGGAATCATAATTATCGATCACTGCCAGCACGCAGCACCCCTCCTTCCTCCTCTGAAGCCCCCAGCACAGCCGCAGCCATGGCCCTGGCCTTGTGCAGGGACTCTTCGTATTCCCTGGTGGGGTCGGAATCCGCCACAATGCCCGCCCCTGCCTGTAAGTAAGCTTTGCCGCCTTGCAGCACGGCCGTTCTAATGGTAATGGCGGTATCCATATTGCCGGCAAAATCAAGATAACCCACTGCCCCGGCATAATGCCCCCGGCGCATGGGCTCCAATTCTTCAATGATTTCCATGGCTCTTATTTTGGGCGCCCCGGATACCGTGCCCGCAGGGAAACAGGCGGCCAGCACATCCAGGCTGGTTTTGCCCGCCTCCAATTTTCCCGTTACCTCGGAAACCAGGTGCATGACATGGGAGTAACGTTCCACCTGCATAAAATACGGCACCTCAACGGTTCCCGGCACACAGACCCTGCCCAGGTCATTGCGTCCCAGGTCCACCAGCATCAAGTGTTCCGCCCGTTCCTTTTCGTCGTCCAGCAATTCCGCCGCCAGTTGGATATCCTCGGCGGCATCCTTGCCCCGGGGCCTGGTGCCGGCAATGGGGCGGGTAAAAACCCTTTCCCCCTCTACCCGTACCAGCATTTCCGGGGAGGCCCCCACCACAGCCAGTTCACCAAAATCCAAGTAAAAGAGATAGGGTGAAGGACTAATGGACCGCAGCCTGCGGTAGAGGTCAAAGGGCGCGCCGGCAAAGGGGAGACTGAAACGCTGGGATAACACCACCTGGAAAATATCGCCTGCCCGGATATAATCCAGGGCCCGGCTCACTGCCGACTCAAATTGACTGCGGCTCATGGAGGAATGGTCCGCCAGATACCGGTTTAACCGCTCCCTGGCGTAGGATGCGGCACCACTCAAAGGATGAACGCCCGGGTTACCCTGGGAGGCAAAAATTTGTTCCGCCACCTGGTCAATCTTTTCTACCGCCTGCCGGTAGGTCTCTTCCGGATTGCCGGACAAAGGAAGATTGCTACCACCTTCAGTGTGCGCCGCACATGGTCAAAGGCCAGCACCACACCCGGGAACATCAGCTCGCAAAGGGGCAGACCCAGACCCTCTTTACTTCGTTCCGGGAGACGTTCCAGGGAGCGCACCAGGTCGTAACCGAAATACCCCACTCCGCCGGAGGTAAAACGGGGTAAATCCGGCAGTACAGGGGTTTGGAACCTGCTTAAAAGACCAGACAACGCCGTTAAGGGGCTGCCGTGCAGCTTGGCCCTTCCCAGCTTTCCCCGGTACTCTCCCCGGTTGTCATGATAACGAAAGTTTAAAAAACAATCCGTGCCGATAAATGAATACCGGGCCAGTGTCGTACCACCTTCTACGCTTTCCAACAGGAAACTGGGTCCCCGGGGAGACAGTTTATGATAGACAGAGACGGGGGTTTCGGTATCTGCCAGGTATTCACGGCAGACCGGAATCAAGTTATACTCCTCGGATAATGAGCAGTAATCCTCAAGGGAAGGATAGTACAAGAAAATCACCTCCATATCATTTTGCTAAAGTCCGCTTGGCACCGGGCAGGTGCTTCACCCGCTGCTAAAGAAAATAAGAAAACCGCAGCTCGAAAGATGAGCTACGGTTTATACGCATATATATCCCGCTCACTGCTCTCAGCTAATCTCAACTCTGCTATTTAGCTAATCTCGTCTAGGCTAATCTACACCAATTATTAATTACACTAACATAAAGAACTGCACCAGTCAATGACCTGTCTGGCAGAAATGAAAACTTTTTTCCAAGAAGGAAATCGGAATCTGCTTGCATAAACTATATAGGTAGAAACAGATGGAACATCAGAAAGGTGGATATTTACGTTGACTGGCAAGAACTTACCGGTAAAGCTTTTTGAACCTTACCCCGTAGGCGACCTGGTGGTTTATGTAACCGGCCCGGACCGTGGTTCGGTTGTGGAAGCCGACTGTCGTTGGGAATTAACCACTACGCTGAACAGCTGCGACTGCTGTACCTTTCGCTGGCGCTCCCGCCGGGACCCCTCTTTCAAATGTCGTCATATTTTAGCACTGCGGCAGGTTTTAGATCTGGAATAGGAACGAACTCTCCTGGAAGCCAGGGGAGTTTTTGTTTTGGGGGATGGCCTGCCTGATGTTTCTTTTTATGCCAACTCCGCTTTACCGAAATGCAACCTGCCCGTCAATTGTCGGATGGCAGCTTCCCCTAATAACCGGTAGCCTTCGTGGGTTGGATGCCCACCGTCCAACAGGTACCGGACGTCCCCTTCTCCTGAATCCCCGGCCAGCAGGGGCGTATGGAAATCCAGGGTCAAAAGACCCCTTTCGCCGGCATACCGGTCGATCCATTGCCGGATTTGCTCCAGCTTGGCGAAATACCGCCGGGCCTCTTCCCCGGTACCCTCATAGTGCTGCAGCATCTGCCGGATATTGAGCGGCGAGGGTAAAGCCAGGATGGGACAAATGCCGTTGTCAAAGGCCAGTCTGACAACATTTCTGATATTTTCTTGCACTTCCGCCAGGGACACGCCCAGCCACCCGTCGTTATGGCCGCCGGCAAAGATGACATAGGCCGGTTCCTCCGCTGCAACGTCCCGGTCAAAACGGGCCAGCATTTGACCGGTGGTTTCACCGCTGATCCCCCGGTTCATGAAAGGATGGCCGGTGGCCTCTGCCACAGCGGCCACCCAGGAAAAGCGAGGACCGTCGGGATAGCCATAGGTGATGCTGTCCCCCAGGCAGACAATTTTCTTCCTGCCCGCCACCTCCTGAAAAGCCTGTACCCCTTTTTCATCAGGCAAAGCAAAGGTCACTTCCTCGATGCCGGAACCCAGGGACAAATATCTCCTTACTTCTGAAACCATCACCCTAGCGGCAGCCGGGGATATCTCCTCCGCCCTTGAGTTGAGCACCGGCAGCAGCAGGGATTTTAAACCCCTGGACTCCGCAGCCTTGCAGGCCTCCCCGGTGACCGCCCTGATTCTTTGCTCATGGGACCCTTCCGGAAGTCCAAAATCCTGGGCATGCATGACCTGGCTTTTTTCTCGATCCTGCAGACCGAGCAGGGATATATCCGCCTGGATGACATTAATCATAGGGAACCCTCCTTAAAAGATATAATAATACTGATCTTACATCTTGCATTGATATTAATATACTGATGAAACTTAAATAATCTAGTGATATTTTTTGTCGATGCTAGAAATATTTATCGAATGAAAATTTTAAAAAGACGAAAACCAAAACTGCTTATCCTACGGATGATGCTTTGAGAAAGATAATTTGCCTGGCGATCGAGTCAATCTCTAAGAAGTGGACTATGCCAATCCAAGAATGGAGAAATTGTATTTCCCAACTTGCAATCTACTTTTGTGATAGAATTCAGTCAGATACACTCCTTCCGCAGGGCAGAAATTTTTATCACTGCTTCCACTTCCTGGTATATTTCTATGCAGAGGTGGTTTGCTTCTGCACAAAAAATACCCCTCAGTCTTTTCCCGGGGGAGCAGGGAACCGAGGCGCTGCTCCTGTCCACTGAGGAAGGGTATAAAATTATCCCTCTGCGGCTGGATGCCGTCTTTATTTCCCTGGACGGTCCCGATGATGAAGAATACAATGAAATCCGCCGGACCGAGTTTGCCCCGGTGGTGGACAACATCAAAGCCTTAAACACCCAAGTTTGTCATGCTCTGTCAGTTCCTGGAGCATTTTTTCATACGTCACAGCCCATTAAATAATGGCGTTAAACAGATAACCTACCATCATGATGGCCACCGCCATAATGCCCGCAAAGATGGCAATGAGCTTCACCTTCAGCACCTGTTTAAGAATAATCATCTCCGGCAGGGACAGGGCGGTGACCGCCATCATAAAGGCCAGGGCGGTGCCGATACCCATGCCCTTGCTCATCAGGGCCTGCACAATGGGGATGGTGCCGGCGACGTTAGAATAAAGGGGCACCCCGATCAGTACCGCCAGGGGAACCGCAAAGGGATTATCCTTACCGGCGTACTGCAGCAGGAAGTTTTCTGGTGCATAGCCGTGGATACCGGCCCCTACCGCAATACCAATAACCACATAAATCCACACTTTTTTCAGGATTTGTTTGGTGTAGTTCAAAGCATAAGTGGCCCGCTCCTGCCAGGACATTTTGCCGTCCGCCGCCCCGGTGCCGCCGATTTTAATTTCATAGACATAGGGCTGCACCAGGTGTTCCAGTTTCAGCTTGCCGATGACAATCCCCGCAATGATGGCCACCGTGAGACCGGTGGCGATATAAATCATGGCAATCTTCCAGCCAAAGAGGCCCCAGAGCATGATCAGGGCCACCTCATTGACCATTGGCGAGGAAATAAGGAAGGAAAAGGTTACCCCCAGGGGCACGCCGGCCTCAATAAAGCCGATAAAGAGCGGCACCGCCGAGCAGGAGCAAAAGGGGGTTACAATGCCCAAAAGGGCCGCCATGATGTTGCCCAGAAAGGTTCGCTTGTGGCTTAAAATTTTCTTGGTCTTTTCCGGCGGGAAGAAACTGCGGATGATGGACACCACAAAGATAATGGTGGCCAGCAGCAGCATGACCTTAATGGTGTCGTAAATAAAGAAGTTCAGGGAATCCGCCAGGTGGGTCTTGGGCTTTAACCCCAGCCAGTTGTACACTACCAAATCCGCAAAGGACTGCAACATGGTAATCACTCTCCCGTAATTGTTGTTCCGCCAATCTATATTATTATATTTGAATATAGTTTAATACTGACTCGTCCGGGTGTCAATACAGGAACCAGGTAATTTCAAAATAAAAGCCATCCCCGGTTGGGAGGATGACTTGTCCTCGAACGGGCACGCCGTTCGTCTTATGCTTTTCAGCCCCTTAAACAAACCTTACTGTTCTTCGCTGATCATCTTTTTAATGTCCGCCTTGCTGGGCACCCGGCCGGAAACCTTTACCTTGCCGTTAATCACCAGACCGGGGGTGAGCATAACACCGTATTGCACAATTTTGCCAATTTCCTCCACTTTTTCCACGTTAGCCTGTAAATTCATTTCCGCCACAACTTCTTTAACCGCCTTCTCCAGTGCCTTGCAATTCTGGCACCCCGTTCCCAGCACTTTGATCTCCATACTTTGTCCCTCCTGTTTTAAGGTTAATTGTTCTTAATATTAATTGATAATATAAATATTTGCTAATATAATAACATTTAATGGTTGTCTCCGGCAATCCTTATTCTTCCCATTTTTAAACAAAACAACGCAAATTTAATGGCTACGGTGGCTATTAACCTGGGCGTGTCAGACTGTTTCCCAAGCCTTTGCCGAAATTTGTTGTCCCGTGCGGTTCGGTGGGTTAGAATTTTCCACAAATTTTTCCACCACAAAGCCGGTGGTGATAATGGCAGGAAGCGTCAGGGCAAGTCGCACCAGGGCAAACTTCCAGCCCACAAACCGCACTTCCATCATAATCATGGGGATTTTAATGGTGGCCCAGGTGCCGAGGAAGATGACCGCATTGGCCAAACGGCAGCCCTTTTTCAGCATAGCATCGGCCACCGGGAAACCGGCATAAAGAGGCCCCGCTGCCGCCGACCCAACCAGTATAGAAATGAGAATTCCCTTTAGCCCCGACCCCTGGCCCACATTTTTCTCCACCATGTGGCGGGGCACCCAGACATCCAGCAGACCCACCAAAACCATGATGGGTGGGATAAAGAGGAGCATTTCTATCAGATAGTCAAAGCCCGTTTGGGCCGCCACCGCCCCTTTGCCGCTACCGGACAGATGAAGTCCCAGATCCAGCAGGACTACCAGTAAAAACAGGGCATATTTTCTAACCCGCATTATCATACCAGCACTCCCATCAAAAGCCCGATGACCAGAGCAAAACCAAAGCCCAGAACGTTCCGGCTAAGGGTAAAGGGCTTGCCGAAATATTTGATTTCTGCCGGAGCGGTGATGAGCCCCACCATCATCAGGGTGGTAATAAAGCAGGCCACAGCGGTGACACCGGCCCCGGCCTGCAAAAGCGACCCCGCCAGGGGGAAGGCCACAAAGGCAGGCATGAGGGTAATGGAACCCACCAGGGAAACCAGGATGAGACCCGGGATGCTCCGGTCGCTGAAGATGGTTTTGATAACCTCCGGCGGCAGAACCGCCAGCACCAATCCCATCATGCCGACAATACCCAGCATGGTAGGCAGCAGGTTGCTGAAGGACTTCCAGGCAATTTTCAGGGCCTTTTTGGTTTTCTGCTTATCTCTGCTCCAAGAAAGGGCCAGCAAAAGGAAGGTGACAATAAACAAAACCGTGGTAAAACTCACAATTAATCACCTCTTTATCGGTGCTATGTATTATGAAAGTACGAAAGGGCAGGAAGAAGCGCCTGCCCTCTGACTTTTGCCTTATTCTTTATCCTTGTTCTCGCAGGAATGATTTTCCTGGTCGCCGTGACATTCTTTAATTTGTTGCTGGCTGCATTGTCCGGGTTTTCCCTGAAGTTTTTCCGGGTGTTCACATTTGCATTTACACATCTTCTTTATCTCCTCTCCTCGATTAATTCCTGATAACGACTCCCGCTGGCAGACATATTCCGAGGCCGCCGGTCTGGCTGCCAGATCCCGCAGGGCCTCAGCCGTCTGGACTAAAACGCCCCTTTCCACGGAGTAATGGGTCCAGTAACCCCTCTTTTCCCCCTTGAGCAGGCCTCCTTTCCTTAAAACCTGAATATGCTGGGAAACAGCCGCTTCGGATATTCCCAGACGGTAGGCCAGGGCCCCCACGCAAAAATCGTTGGTTAAGAGCAGTTGCAGTATTTTAAAGCGTGTTTCATCTCCGAGAATTTTTAGTATGGATAAAAGCTCCACTGTTTTTACCCCGCCTAACTAATTAAGTATTAACTTAATTATATCAGAAAAAACTTAATTTGCAAGATTTTTTAATTGTTTACCAAATCGCCAATTCAATTCTCTAATCATAACTTAACGCTTCCAGCGGGCTTAGATCAGCTGCCTTCTTGGCCGGGTAATAGCCAAAAAAGGTACCGGTAGCAACCGAAAAAACCATACCCAGAACTACCCCCAGAGTGCTTGGAATAGCCTTTAATCCGGCATATTTCATCAAAGGAAGCATCAGTAGACCCAGGCTCACCCCCACTATACCACCGGCCAGGCTGATGATAACCGCCTCCAGTAAGAATTGCAGCAGGATATCCTTTTTCCTGGCGCCGATGGCCTTTAAAATGCCGATTTCTCTGGTCCGCTCCTTCACTGAAACCAACATTACGTTCATAATGCCGATACCCCCCACCACCAGGACGATGGTGGCGACGATAACCAGCATCAGGGACATGGTGCGGGCAGAATCCTGGGCGGCAGCTAATTTACTGCCGGCATCCCTTAAGAAAAAATCGTCATCCCCACGTAGGCGGTGGGTTTCCCTTAAGACACCGGCAATTTGGCTCATGGCTGCGGGCACACTGGCCAGGTCTCTGGCCTGGGCCACCATCCGGGGATAGACGGTAGTCCCCAGGATGTACTTTTCAGCCACTTCGTAGGGCACAATGGCACTTTCATCAAAGTTCACCCCGCCGGTGGCATCTCCCAACCTCTCCAGCACTCCGACAACTTTCAAATTACGTTGATGTACCTTTACAGTGCTGCTCAATGCCGTCACGGTATCGTCACCAAATAACTCTTTCGCTACCTCTGATCCCAGCACCACAACTTTATTCCTTTGCTTGTTGTCATCCTGACTGATAAACCGACCCGCTTGGACTTTCAGATTGTTCAAAGGCTGGGCCTCCGGGAAGACCCCAACGACATCTCCCCGGTAGTCGCGGTTATTAAAGCTACTCTCGGCCTTACCGTTAATCAGCACGGTAACCTGCCCCACCGCCGGGGCCTTTTCCCGGATGGCCGCCACGTCTTTGGTGGTCAGGGGCTTTTTATAGGTGCCGCTTTGGGAGGACATGACAAAAATGGTGCCGGCGTTGAGTTTGGCAAATTGCTGGGCCACCGAGGCCTGCCCTCCCTTGCCCACTGCCACCACCAGGATTATGGTGGCCGCACCGACAATGACACCCAGGGCGGTTAGAAAAGCCCGGACTTTATTGCCAAGGATATTAACCAGGGCCATTTTCACGAGTTCACTTATTTTCATGCCTTCTCACCCTGATTTGCCTTTTTGGTGCGGATAATTACCTTATCTCCCTGCTTGAGACCGCTGATAACCTCCACATTGGTGCCATCAGTGAAGCCGGTTTTTACCCTTTGGGTCACATATTGGCCCTGTTCATTGAGCTTTTCCACTACTTGGGCACCGTCAACCCGTCTGACCGCTGCATTGGGGATCATTAGTACATCCTTCTTTTGTACAAGGATAAAGGATGCCGTTCCGGTCATGCCGTTTTTTATTCTCGGTTCCGGGCGGTCCAGTTGTACGTCCACTTCATAGCTCACCACACCACTGCTGTCTGTTTGGGGCAACGGGATAATCCCAGTGACCTTACCCGGAAAAAGTTCATCGCGCAGGGCCTCAAATTTGACCTCTACCACCTGACCGGGGGAAACTTGGCCAATGTCCAGTTCCAGCACCTTAGCGTTTACATATACCGCATTATCTTCAGCCACCACTGCAAATTTTTTGTCACCGTTATCCCCACCTGTGGTATAGTGTTCGCCTACCTTGCTGCCCAGGTAAAGGACAGTACCGTCTACCGGGGAGCGCAACACGGTGTCTGCCAGGTTCTTCTCTGCTTTTTTTAACGCCACCAGAGCCTGGGCCACGTTGGCTTCCTCCATCTTAATGGACGAGGTGGCCTCTTTAGCCAACTCATAACTTTCCGCGGCACTGTCGGCGGCAGTTTTCTTTAAGGACAGTTCCTGTTTGGAAAAGGCGTCCGGTATCTGGCTCATAGGCTCATAAACAAGTCGGGCGTTGTCCAATTTTTCCTTGGCGGCGACCAATTTGTCCTGGTAATCTTCCCGGGCCTTGGCCAATTTAGCCTGGGCCGCCTCGTAGTTTGCCCGGGCCGACTGCAGCTCTAACTCATATTTTTCCGGGTCCAGGCGGGCAATGACATCACCGGCCTTTATTTTGCTGCCCACCGCAACGGGGATTTCTTTTATGATTCCTTCCATTGGAAAATTAAGCACCACAGAGGTTTGCTCCGCTTTGACATCCGCCTCCATATCTATTTTCAAGTCGCCCCTCTGTACCGTTACTTCTTTGATTTCTTCCGCCGTCACCTTCTGCATAGACCTCTGCCATAAGAAAAAAGAACCGGCCAACCCCAGGCAAATCAGCACTGTTCCTATGGCTAATGCCTTTTTGCTTTTAAAACCGGACAATTTATCTGACCATTGCAAAAGACTCCCCCTAAAAATGCTCCCCGGCTATCACTTTGCCATCCTTGATTTGGATGATCCTGCCGGCCTGCCGGGCAATGCCGGGGTCATGGGTAATTAAAACCAGCGTGCGGCCACTGTTATGTAACGCTTTGAACAGTTCCATGATTTCCTTGCCCGAGCGGGTATCCAGGTTACCGGTAGGCTCGTCTGCCAGAATCAAAGGTGGGTCTGCCACCAAGGCTCTCGCTATGGCCACCCGCTGCTGCTGGCCCCCGGAAAGTTCTCCGGGCCGGTGTTTCATTCTATCCCCAAGGCCCACCATTTCCAGCAGGCGGGCGGCCTGCCCCCGGGAAACACGGCGGTCCACCCCTTGATAGATGAGGGGGATTTCCACATTAGTCAATGTGTCAAAGCGGGGCAAGAGATTAAACTTTTGAAAGACAAAGCCGATTTTTCTGTTTCTGACCACCGCCAGTTGCTCCTCGGAACAGCCCAGAACATCTTCCCCATCCAGCCAATACTCCCCGGCAGTAGGTCGGTCCAGGCAGCCCATCAGTTGCATGAGGGTGGTTTTACCAGAGCCCGAGGCTCCTATAATGGCCACAAATTCCCCCCTGGCCACCGATACTTGCACACCATCCAATGCCTTGAGTTCTATCGCCCCGGTTTTATACACCTTTACAATGCCCTTCATAGCAATCATCATTTCTTCCCCCACGCCCTACCGGCTGCCGCTACGGATAATCTGCACAAATTCAACGGTAGATTCCCCGCCACCAGATGACTTTTCCAGCCACAATTTCAAGAGATCATCTTTTTTAATGTTTGAGATATCTACCTGCTCTGCCCCGTTGGCAGAAGTATTGGTTAGAATGACAGGGGTTCCCACAGGAATGAGGATTTCAAGGATTTCGTTGGTAACTTTAATTCTCTCATCTCTGGCTTTGGCTCTTTCCTCGGGACTGAGTGCCTGCATTTTGGCCCGTTGGGCGGCCCTTTCTTCTTCTGTCAAAGCTTCATTTTTGTTTTCTGCCTTAAATACTGTTACTTTGTTACCCCGGATAGTTTTAACCTTACCCCATAAATCTGCCTGCCGGTTAGGGGCCCCGTACTGGGTGACAGATGTTGTTGGGTTAATTTCACCGGTGGTTGCAGTGGTTGTCTTCGTGTTTGTAGAGCCACAGCCTGTAATGGCCAGTACCAGTATAAGAAGACTTAAAAGCACGGTACTGATTTTTTTAATAAGCATTGAAATCACCACCAATTTCTAATTAATCTTTTTCAACCTTATTCTTAAGTACGGATAGTTCATTTCTTAGCTGGTTAATTTCCTCCCGTAATAGCTTGACTTCCCCGGACATGTTGGGGAATACCCGGGCGGCCAGCTCTTCTTCGTTGGGTCCTTCATCCCGGGGCTGTTCCTTGCCCCTGGTAAAAAGATACGTTAAGACAGCAATAAAAATAAATACCACTATCCAAAACAAAATACCCTGCCCGGCAAAAGGTTGATGGTACATGGTTTCATCTCCTTATTTCCTGGGTTCTATGTGTTAATTGTAAGCTAAGGCTAAATCCTGTCCGCTGAAGATCAAATGTCTCATTTTTTGAGCGGCGATGGCAATCCACTCTTACAAAGCATTACTAGCTCTCCCCAGAAGTCACCGTAAATCCTGAACGAACCCAACCAATTTTACCTGACTTTAGGTTAGAGATTTGTTTTACTTAAGATTTTCCTCATGCGCATTTTCCTCCTTGTTTGTAAGGTCTTTTTGGTTTCATTCCGAATACATTATATCTATGAAATGTCACAAAATTGTTAACAAGCCGTCACAAATTTGTGAATTATGTTTGAACTGTTTACAATTGTTGCCCAATTGATAGTTCTGTATTTTATATAAAAAGGATACTCCCGCTATTCCAAGATAACGGAAGTATCCTTAAGATGGTGTAATAACCAGCCCTGCACTACTAATAAGGGATGAGCCCACAGTCCTCCAGTAGCTGCCGGCTGGTTTTGCTTAATATTAAGTCCAGAAATACCCAGGCCATCTCCGGGTTTGGCGCATTTTTGCGGATGGCGATGGCAAAGATATAATATTTGTCCACCAACTCCGGCACCAGTAACTCATCAAAGAGCATGGGGTCTGCCAGGGCCGGCTCTGGAAAAGGAAATCCCTTCTGCGGCGCAGGAACTGTACCACAGTCGGGATTTGCGTGTGCCTATTTAAGGAAATACTGCCCAATATAGCTGAAGGCCAGGAAGAGAATTAAACCGGTGAGAATTACCTTGATGATTTTATCCGGCAGGAACTTCTGGATGCGGGCACCCACATAGGTTCCCAAAAGACCACCGATGCCAAAGAGGGCTCCCAGCAGCCAGTCGGGGGCCACGGCGGTCTGGCTGGCAATGGAGGTGGTGGCCAGGATGTGGTAGTAAACAACCCCGGCAATGGAAGTTATGAAGGTCCCGGCCAGGGCCGCCCCGGCCACGGTATAGACCGGCAGGCCCAGCACCGCCACGCAGAAGGGGGAGATAATGGCCCCGCCGCCGATGCCGTAAATGCCGCCGATTAAGCCCACCACCAGGGCCAGGGAGAGGATGGCCAGGGTGCTAAAGGAGTAGGTATCGCCCCAGAATTCGTATTCAATCTTCTTCCAGGATACAGACTTGGTCTTAACCACTGCTTCTGCAGGCAGACCGGCGGCCATGCGGCCGGAGTTTTCTTCTTTCAGTTTTGCCACCTGCTCGGCAAACTTTTTCTGCATGATTTTGTTCTGCTCTTTTACCTGCTTGTTCCAGCCCATCACTTCCGACAGCAGGCGGTAACCCAGGTACAGCAGCACCAGACCCACAAAGAGCTTGAAGGCTTTGGGATTGGGCAGGTACAAAATGCGAATCCAAGCCCCGAAGAATACGCCGGGCAACGTGCCGATGACCACTGCCCAGGTCAAAGGCCAGGCCATGCGGCCCTCTTTAATGTAACGGTATAGCCCGCCGGGGATGGCGATAATGTTATAAATGAGATTGGTGGGGCTAACCGAGGGGCTGGTGTAGTGCAGCACGCTCACCTGGAAGGGCAGCAGCAAGAAAGCACCGGATACCCCGGCTGAAGCCGTTAAAGAGGAAACCAGGAACGCCACCAGCGGTGGAATAAAGGGCAGAACATCCACCCCGGACACAGGGAAATGCATAAAGTCCGCTCCTTTCAAATGATATTTTGGTTAAAGCCTGATTAACCGGTTAGTAAAATCATCGCCCCCTCTTATATTTGCATAGTGCATATAGTATTATAACAATCATAGATATTGTTCAAAAAGATGTCAACGGGGGTTTGTAAATAATTTCACAATAGCGCCGTGTTCTTATGTATGCAAAGTGACGACTCCCCACGTTGAAACGTGAGGCTTCTCGGTTCATCCAGGCTGCTACCGCCGCCTGTCCCCGAAGGCCCCGTCCAGGCCCTAATTTTTACGGTAGTTATACTGCTCGTTTCAAAATGTTAATGGCAGCATTTACATCCCGGTCTATAGACAGTCCACAAACCGGGCAGTGGTGCCACCTTTGGGATAGCTTTTTCTTCACTTCGGCACCACACCGGGAGCATAGTTGTGATGTTTGCTTGGGATCAACTTCCACTACCTTACGGCCGCACTCTCAGCCTTGCTCGTTAGGATTAGTCTGAAGTTCCCCCAGCCGGCATCAGCAATACTCTTGGCCAGGTGGTGGTTCTGGGTCATATTCTTAACCTGCAAATCTTCAATGGCTATCAAATCGTACCGATTTACCAGGGAACGGGCAACTTTATGGTGCAGATCCCGGCGCTGGTTAGCCACCTTTTCGTGGCACCGGGCCAGATCCCGGACAGCCTTCTTCCGGCGGTTGGAACCTTTTTTCCTGCGGGATACCCGGCGTTGGTGCTGTTTTAGTTTCTTTTCTGCCTGGCGCAGCTGCCGGGGATTATCAAAGATTTCTCCGTCTGAGGTAGTGGCAAACTTTTCTAACCCAACGTCTATTCCGCAGGATTCACCGGTAGGCGGTAGTGGTACTGCATCTATCTCCACTGAAAAGCAAGCGTACCATTTGCCGTTCTGCCGCCGGATGGTTAGTGTCTTAACCTTACCATCCATGGGACGGTGCAGTTTTATTTTCACCGGGCCTATCTTTGAGAGTACCAGACGGTTATCTTCCAAAGAAAACCCAGACTGCGGGTAAGTAAAACTGTCATATCTTCGGGCTGGCTTAAACAAGGGATAGCCCGGGGTCTCCCCAGCTTTCACCCTGCGGAAGAAAGCCTGGTGGGTCTTATCAACTCGCCGGGCCACATCCTGAAGTACCTGTGAAAAGACTTCTTTTAACCTGGGGTTATCTTCTTTTTTAAACGGCAGTGATTTAATCTGGTCGTAGCATTTTATACTAATGCCGCCAATCTCCCAAGCTTCCCGTCGTTCTTCAAGAAATTGATTATATACCAGGCTGCACAAGAAGCAGGTTTCATGCATCTTGCGAGATTGTTCTTTTGTTGGATAGAGCCGGTACTTGTAGGTTTTAAGCATAGTGACACCTCAATGATCCTGGCATTCTTCGATGTATCGTTTGATTATTTCAGCCGATACAGCACCGGCTGTTCCTATATAGTAGGATGGTGCCCACAGAGTTCCCTGACCGGTCCTTTTTGCTAACTCCGGAAACTCTAACAGCAGCTGCCGGGCTGAAACACCTTTAAATCGTTTTACAATATCAGCTGGGCTAAACTTTGGGGGTGCAGATACAAACAAGTGGACGTGGTCTGGCATTACCTCAAGGGCAACAATTTCCCACGCCATTGCCTTTGCTATCTGCCGAAGAATTTCTTCTGCCCTGGATGCCACATGCCCGACTAATACCTTGCGCCGGTACTTGGGTATCCATACTATGTGATAGTTAATATGGTATCGTGAATGTCTTGTTGATTTAACCTTATCCATATCTAAAATTTACCATACTCAAAAGAAAATACTCAATACTTTAAAAACCAAGCCGCCTTTCATCCCCGGTCCAGAGTTTTCCCGGCGGCTAAAGTATAAACGAGGAATATAGCTAATTTTTTTTTCGACCATGTTGATCCTCATACTGAAATACCCTGTCACTAAATTCCTCTAGTTTCTCCTGGCATTGCTGAATGAGTTCTCCTGCCTTTTGGCTAAGGCTGGCTTTAAAATAATCCCTGGCCAGCACTTTTTCGTACCACTTTTTCAACTTTTCCAGGTCTTCTTCGTTTTCTTCCAGCTCCGCATAGGTAAAATGCTTATCGTTTATCTCACACTCTATCTCTTTAAAAAAGTCGTCACATTTATCAATGATTTCCGTATACTCCTCGTTCCTGGCCTCATTAATCTGCTCAACCAGCCTTTCCTCCGCCCCCACTAAGGTGCTCTTAAAAAGGTAGCCTTCTCCACCCATTTCTTCGATTTCTTTTCGCAACTGGCGGAAGTGCCTTTCAGACTCTTTATTACTGGGTAAAATACACACCGAGTTTTGTATATAAAAAGCACCTACATTTTTGACTTTACGCCAAACCGCAGCCCTTAGTTTAGTGGGCTCCGAGGGTATTTTGTAAACAAGAATCAGCCACTCGTTCATACTTAGAACTCCTCGTATAATAAGTTTAGAAACAAGGACAAGCCAATTTACCATCTTTGGTATTATATGGATTGCCCTATTGGAACCGGTTCCTACATTAGGTACCTGAACCACCAAAAGCAATAAACGAACCCATAATAGATACAATAAGGTATACCTGTCGCGCGACTATTGTACTGTGGGTAAGTTTTGAAACTTTTGTTGGTTAAGGTACCAAGAATATGGGTGGTGATAATAAAGAACTTTCAGTTTTAACAAAATCCAAACCCCGATCGGGTAATAATGTTAAATCAAAAAATAAAATAGAAGTTATTCTTTTACCGGCCTCCAAGGTGCTTTTAGTAGGTATCTTGCCCGGGCCGGTTTTCTATTGCCTTTTTTAAACGATGTTTTCTGGAATATCAAGCAGTATCTAGACTTGGTTGCTTATTTGCGGGACAATGGGACCGACAGGCAAAGTATAGGGATATTTCTATCACTCCTTGTGGGATCTTCTTAGATCACTACTTTTTAAAGACTGTTACCCTTGGTCCGCTGCCAATTTCTAACCGCTGGTTGTGCCGCCGGTTTTATGGTGATGGGCTGCAGCACCCATTTGTACCCACCTGGCCGGATGAGTACTCATTACGAGGCTGGGGTAGGCGGTTTCCCGAGGGCACCCAGGTCTTATACTTAGCTTGATTTTCTTGTCTTGGGAGGTGATATATATGACCAAACTTTTTGTTGGTATTGACGTTAGCATGAACGATAATAAAGTGCGCCTTCTAAAAGAAGATGGATCTGACGCAGGCAAATTAACGGTTACTAACAATCTACCCGGTGCAATTAAGCTTGTGGACAAAATTCTCCAAACTGCTGGTCACTATTCAGTGGACAAACTTGTCGTGGGTCTTGAATCCACATCCCACTACAGTTATCACCTTGCAACCTTTTTAAAAAATGACCAACGCCTAGCAATCCTTTCTCCCAGCGTTCATGTTTTAAATGCCAAATCTGTCCATCGTTTTAAGAGTTCTTATAATGATCTACCTAAAAACGATGATGTGGATGCCTGGGTTATTGCAGATAAATTACGTTTTGGTCGCCTCCCGGAGGAGGTTTCTGTGGATGATCGTTATCTTGCTCTACAACGTTTAACTCGCACACGCTTTCATTTAATGCAGAGTATATCCAGGGAGAAAGCCTTCTTCCTGAATAACTTGTTCTTGAAATTCAGTTCTCTATGCCAGGATAAGCTTTTTAGCAACCTATGGTGGCTAAAGATGTCAAGACATTTTTTTGAACTTGTTTAAGGTGGTTTTTCTCCCTCCTTTGTGTATTTTATAAGAAAAATATTACCATTAAAACCATTTATTAACTGGTAATTAAGTAAATTTTTCCCATGCAATACTACTGCAAAAGAAAGTTGACCATAAATGTTGATAACTTTTCCTTCCACCACTAATGTACCGATATTTCACGCACCCGTTC
>NZ_AWQQ01000023.1 GCF_002607855.1 Desulforamulus profundi | reverse complement strand
CAACAGCTACCCGCTGGAGCAGCTGAAGGGCAAGAGCCTGACCATCATCGGCGGCGGCTTTGCCTTCACCACCCTGCGTTCCACCATCCAGTACATCCTGGACCCGGCCCACCGTGGCGACTACGGCGATCTGACCGTCATCTACGGTGCCCGGAACCCCGGCTCTTGCTGTACAAAGACGAGCTGGCCCAATGGGATGCCCGGTCGGACATCAACCTGATCACCACCATTGACCGGGAAGTGGAAGGTTGGACCGGCCGCGTGGGCTTCATCCCCACCGTTACCAAAGAAGTGGCACCCAAGACGGATTATGCCATCATCTGCGGACCGCCAGTAATGATCAAATTCACCCTGCCGGTACTGGTAGAGTGCGGCTTCACCCCGGACAGGATCATCATGAGTCTGGAAAACCGGATGAAGTGCGGCATTGGCATGTGCGGCCGCTGCAACGTAGGAAGCAAGTATGTCTGCAAGGACGGCCCTGTATTTACCAAAGAGCAGCTGGATCAGCTGCCCAATGAGTATTAAAAGAACGGGAAGGCAACCGACTGAAAAGGGGGAGGAACAATTATGTCCGCTGAGAATGAAAAGGCCCAAGTGCCGGAAGTGATTGATTTTTCCAAAATGGATCCCAAATTTAGAGAAGAAGTCATGGAAAAACTTAAGAACATTGACTGGACACAGTGCCTGGCCTGCGGTATGTGCACCGCCGGCTGCCCTTATTCCGATATCCATGGTAACAACGATCCCCGTAAATTCCTGCGCAAGCTGATGTTGGGCCTGCGCGAAGAAGCTTTAACAGATCCCTTTATCTGGAACTGCACCGTTTGCGAGAAATGTACCGTAGAATGCCCCATGGGCGTTAACTTTGGTATTATTACCCGTGGCATGAGAGGGCAGTTTGGTATTCCTACACCGGGTTTCATGGACAAAGTTGTGAATGAGCACATTCACTCCGGCAACCAGATGGATGTTCCCCAGGATGAATATTTTGAAACCATTGAGTGGGTTGAAGAAGAATTAAGGGAAGAGCTGGGTGATCCTGATTACAAAGTTACTGTCGGTAAGAAAGGTGCCGAGTTTATCTTTGGTTTGAACGCCCGTGAGATTAAATACTACTCCCATGAACTTCAAGAAATCTTGAAAGTGTTCTATTATGCCAAGGCCGACTATACCCTGGGTGAACACCGTTGGGACTGCACCAACCTGGCCCTGTTCAGCGGTAAAAATGATGATTTCTGTGAAATCCAGCGCCCCTTCTTCGAGGAAGCCGTTCGCCTGGGTGTCAAAAAAATTGTGGTGACCGAGTGCGGCCACGCCTATAAGTCGACACGTCTGTTTGATGAAAAGTTCTGGGATGGCCCTAAAATTCCCATCCTGAGTGTTCTCGAAGTTTATGATGAGTGGATTAAGAACGGTACCATCAAGGTTGACCCCAGCCGGAACCCCGAACCCTGCACCGTGCATGACCCCTGCAACCTGGTACGTAAATCCGGTATTTTGGAAGCCAACCGTAACGTGATGAAGCCATCTGTGCCGACTTCCGTGAAATGTACCCCAACCGCCAGTACAACTACTGCTGCGGCGCTGGCGGCGGTGCACTGGCTGTACCTGAAGCCAAGCCTATGCGCATGCAAAAGGCCAAGCGGAAAATTGAACAAATTGATGCCACAGGAGCTACCACCGTGGCCATTCCCTGCCACAACTGTATGGACCAGTTCACCGACATGAACAAGGAGTACAAAAAAGGCTGGAAGTGCACCCATATCACCCCGCTGCTGGTTAAGGCCATGGTTATTCCCGATTGGGCAAAGAAGGAAGAGGAAGAAGCGTAAAAGTTTAAAATTTTGTTAAAATTAGCTAAACTTTTATGCTAAACTATATATAATGTTTTGGTGACCCTGGTCACGGGTCTATACCCGGGGCTTCAGGGTTTCCTTTTCGATTTGGGCATTTGTGCGAATATGATTTATACAAATTATGCTATGGATGTGAGGTGCGAAAATGAGTACGACCAATAAAACAGGAGCCGTATTAGTGGTGGGCTCCGGCATAGCCGGTATCCAGGCATCCTTGGACCTGGCGGAATCCGGCTACTACGTATACCTGGTGGAAAGAGAGCCGGCCATTGGCGGGACCATGCCGATGCTGGACAAAACCTTCCCCACCAACGACTGCTCCATGTGCATCCTGTCTCCCAAACTGGTAGACTGCGGGAGACACCTGAACGTACAAACCCTGACCAACTCCGAAGTCACCGGGCTGGCAGGGGAACCCGGGAACTTCAAAGTCACCATCAAAACCAAAGCCCGTTACATCGACCTGGCCAAATGCACCGGCTGCGGCAGCTGCGCGGATGCCTGCCCGGTCAAAGTAGACGACGCCTTCAACCAGGGACTGGGCAAGCGGAAAGCCATCTACAAACTATACGCCCAGGCCTTCCCCAACGCCTACGCCATTGACAGCAGCAAATGCCTGAAATTTAAAAACCTGAACAACGAAAAACTCTGCGGCAAATGCTTAAAAGCCTGCCAGGCAGGYGCCATCAACCACCACATGCAGGACGAAGAAATCCAAATTGAAGTGGGCTCCATCCTGCTGGTACCGGGCTTTGAAACCTTTGACCCGGCACAATTGGCGCTGTACAAATACGGCGAACTGAAAAACGTCGTCACCTCCCTGGAATTCGAACGCATCCTGAGCGCATCCGGCCCCTTCGGCGGCCACCTGGTGCGACCCAGCGACCATAAAGAGCCTGCTAAAATCGCCTGGATCCAGTGCGTAGGCTCCCGTAACTGCCGGATCAACCATGGCTACTGCTCCTCGGTATGCTGTATGTATGCCATCAAACAATCCGTCATCGCCAAAGAACATGCTGACTACGACCTGAACACCAGCATCTTCTACATGGACATGCGGACCTACGGCAAAGAATTTGAAAAATACTACGAACGCTCCAAAAAACAATACGGCGTCAACTTCATCCGCAGCCGCGTCTACGGCTTAGACCCTGGCGAAAAACGACAACATCAGCATTCGCTACGCCTTAGAAGACGGTACCGTCATCACCGAAGAATTCGACATGGTCGTCCTGAGCGTAGGCTTAGAACCCAACAAAAAAGCGGTCGAACTGGCCAAAGAACTGGGCGTAGAACTGAACCAGTACAACTTTGCCGACGTACCGCAACTGACCGGCGTTGCCACCAACCAACCGGGCATCTACGTAGCCGGCGCCTTCAGCGGCCCCAGAGACATCCCTGAGACCGTCATGCAGGCCAGCGCCGCCGCCGGAGAAATCCAAAAACTCCTGGCCGAAGCCAAAGGCACCCTGACCAAAGCCAAAGAATACCCGGCCCAAAAAGACGTGGCCGGAGAAATCGTGCGCACCGGCGTCTTCGTCTGCCACTGCGGCATCAACATCGGCAGCGTCGTAGACGTACCCTCGGTGGCCGAATACGCCAAGACCCTGCCCGGCGTCGTCTACGCCACCGACAAACTGTACGCCTGCTCCCAGGACGCCAGCGCCCAAATCAAAGAAGCCATTGAAGAATACGGCTTAAACCGCATCGTCGTGGCCTCCTGCAGCCCGCGTACCCACGAGCCCATGTTCCAGGAAACCCTCAAAGAGGCCGGCCTAAACCCGCACCTCTTTGAAATGGCCAACATCCGTGACCACTGCTCCTGGGTACACCAAAACGAACCGGCAAAAGCCACCGAAAAATCCAAAGACCTGGTCCAAATGGCCGTTAAAAAAGCAGCCCTGCTGGAGCCGGTACAACCCATCACCCTGCCCATGAACCACGACGCCCTGGTCATCGGCGGCGGCGTGGCCGGCATGAACGCAGCCCTCAACCTGGCCGACCAGGGCTACCAAGTCTACCTGGTGGAAAAAGCCGAAGAACTGGGCGGCATTGCCAAGCGCATCCACTACGGCATGGGCGGCGAAGACGTGCAAGCCTACCTGAACCAACTGATTGACCAAGTCAAAACCCATGAAAAAATTAAAGTCTGCACCGGCGCAACCGTAACCGACGTACACGGCTTCATGGGCAACTACGAAACCAAACTCAGCAACGGAGAACAAATCAAGCACGGTGTCGCCATCATCGCCACCGGCGCCGAAGGATACCAGCCCAAAGAATACCTCTACGGGCACAACAGCCGGGTGCACACCCTGTTAGAACTGGAAAGCATGATTGC
>NZ_AWQQ01000022.1 GCF_002607855.1 Desulforamulus profundi | reverse complement strand
TAGTGGTGGAAGGAAAAGTTATCAACATTTATGGTCAACTTTCTTTTGCAGTAGTATTGCATGGGAAAAATTTACTTAATTACCAGTTAATAAATGGTTTTAATGGTAATATTTTTCTTATAAAATACACAAAGGAGGGAGAAAAACCACCTTAAACAAGTTCAAAAAAATGTCTTGACATCTTTAGCCACCATAACTGAAGCAAGATGCATTACACCTAATGAGTGGCCAAACCTTGTGTGCTCTGCACCATGATATATTAGATAGGTAAGCGCCAACTGGTGAATTTTTCTTAGTCGTTGAAAAGGTAGGGTATCTACTATCGCTAATTCGATTGGCTGCAGTTCAATAAATCCATGTATAGGGTCTCGAAAACGGTCAATACCGAGAGCCACTAAAAAACACCGTCCTAGAAATATCATTAAAATGGTTTAACATTCTATAAGCTAACATAATTTTCCTTCCAGTAGTAGCAAAATAATTGTCGATTATAGATACATTCTTGTACCCAGTTTATTTAAATGCATATATTTTTTGAAGAAGGGTGTCCCAACATAATCCGCATGGCTTTGAAAGAAAATAATTTCCCCATCCCCTCCCACCGGAGGGGACTTTTCATAACACCCATCCACTCAGAAAGATAAAAGCCGAAGCTACAGCCAACCAACAACACCAAGGAGATCCACCAGACCCTAAAGCACAGCCCCAGTATATCGCCCCGCTGTCCGGTGATGTTCGACGATGCCGGATGGGATAAAATGTATTATCGGTGTGGCGTCATTATGTGTAGAAATAAAGATGAAAAATACTCAAAAATAATAAATAAAAGCATATCTTTTGATTATATCTCTAAGACAAAACCGCCATCGCTGGCGGTTTTTAAGTTATAAACCTTACACTTTTAAAATATTTAACCGAAGTTTGGCGTAAAAATTTTCCAGTACCAGGCGTAGCAAGGGCTGAAGCCATACGCCAATAATATTTTTGGGACTACAATGTATTTTCTAAGGAATTTTTTATCTGTTTTAATGCCTTTGGTTTTAATAATCTTTCGCAGTTAAAGAGTTTTGCCCATTCTTTTTGTTCCTCCGTCATTTCTGTTACGGTAAGT
>NZ_AWQQ01000021.1 GCF_002607855.1 Desulforamulus profundi | reverse complement strand
CAAAGAGCCATTACCTGCGATTATAGGATAAGTGCGCCCAATTGCATGACAAATACTGGAAAATGGGAGGTAATATACTCAAAAAATATTAGTTTTCGTCTTAAAATCTAAAAAAAGTGGGTCACTACTGTTAATTAATGTAAATTTTATTTTTTGAAAGAAGTAAAATTAGGGTTTTAAAGGGGTTTTTTCAACACCCTCCTAGGCACCAAACTTACTAACTTACTGAAGAAGGTTCCCGACGAGGCCAGGGCCTCCGAGGGACCTTCTTTTTGTCTGAATAAATGTTCACCAGATTTACCAAGCTAGTTATTACAGTCTTTTTTGTGCCCTCGACAGATTCCCGCCATAGGCATTAAAATTGCAACAAGGCCATATTGTACCATTTCATCTGTGGTATAATATCTTCTGAGTGGAGGGGTGACGATGTCCTTCTCGGCAGTGACGAAAAACGAATTGGCGCGGGTGGTGGGCGGCAAAAATTGCTGCCGGCTGGCAGAATTGGCCGCCCTGATTAAAATGGACGGCAGTGTGCAAATCAGCGGTCAAAAGAAGCTTTCCTTGAACATTGTGACTGAGAATGCGCCGTGGCCCGTAAAATATTTAAGCTCTTAAAAAATCTGTTCGGACTGTCCACCGAGATCCTGGTCCAACGCAAGGTCAGGCTGAGGAAAAACAATGTCTACCTGGTCCGCATACCCTCGCAAGCGGGCATCGAACAAATCTTAAAGGCCCTGGGGATCGGGGAAGGCGGCTTTGCCTTTACCGAAGAGGGAATTGTCAAGGATCTAATTGTCAAAGACTGCTGCCGCAGGGCCTACTTAAGGGGGGCCTTTTTGGGCGGTGGATCTGTGAATAACCCCGAGGGAACTTATCACTTGGAAATTATTACCGATAATCTGAAACACGCCCGGGACCTGGCCGGGCTGATGCAGACCTTTAACCTGCCGGCCAAGGTAAGTCCCCGCAAAAACTGGTATGTGGTCTATCTCAAGGGCAGCGAACAAATCGTAGAGTGCCTGAATCACATGGGCGCCCACGGGGCCCAGTTGGATTTTGAAAACGCCCGTATCTATAAAGATATGCGGAACCAGGTGAACCGCCTGGTCAACTGTGAAACCGCCAATTTAAACAAAACTGTCACTGCAGCGGTAAGGCAACTGGAAATTATTAAATACCTGGTCGATACCATCGGGCTTGATAAATTACCCAAACCCCTCCGGGAGACGGCTGAATTAAGACTGCGGCACCCGGATGCCAGCCTGAAAGAACTGGGGGAACTCTGGGATCCCCCGGTGGGCAAATCCGGGGTTAACCACCGGATGCGGAAACTGGAACGTTTAGCAGAAAAGGTTCGCTCAAGGAAGGAAAACCATGGATTTATCGAAAGTTGACGCAGAGCTGCGGCGAAAAACCAGGGCAGCTGCAGCTGAGTCCTTTAGCAAATACAGGCACCGGGAGGAACCGGCCCCGCCGCCCCCGGGGGCAACCGTAACTTTTTTAGGCACCGGAGGCAATCCCGAAGCTGTTTTGAGCCAGGTCCCCCGTACAGCCGGGTTTGTGCTGGTGGTCAACGGGCTCCGCCTGTACGTGGACCCGGGTCCGGGAGCGGTGGTGCGGGCCCAGGAGGCCGGCATCGACCTGGGAGCACTGGACGGAATTTTTATTTCCCACGGGCACCTGGACCATTATGCCGGGGCGGAGGCTGTTATTGAAGGCATGTGCTGGGGTATGTTTTCCCGCCGGGGATATTTGATGGCACCCAGGCAGATGCTGGAACGGGACAGACTCCTCAGTTGTTATCACCAGGGGCTCAAAACCCATACCGGCTACAAAGGAGGGCCGACGGTGATTCTCCTGCAGGCCCATCAACCAATCCAAATAAAAAAGCAGTTTTAACCCCCGTTCCGGTTCACCACACGGAAGAGAACTACGGCTTTGTTTTGAACACCGGGAATGTAAGCATCGGTTATACCAGCGATACCAATTATATTAAAAGCTATTCCACTCCCGAGGGAATAAAAGAGATGGGACGGCGGGGACCCATCATGGACCTGCTGGAGGTGGTGGATTACCGGAGAGATATCAAGGAAATGTTCAGCCAGGTGGATGTGTTAATCGCCAATGTTACCAGTCACAACGTCTATGCCCACCGGCATATTACCACACTGGGTTTACCGCACCTGCTGCAGGGAAGCAAAGTTAAACTTTGCTTTATTACACACTTTAATCATTGCTGCCTCAGGCCGGAGGACCTGCGGCCCGCCATGGCAGCCTATGTGGAAAACCGGAGCGGTGTCCGGACCCTTTACGCAGCGGACGGCGCCGTATACGATATCGAAGCAATTCTCAAGCAGTTGGCGGAGAATTCAACCGGGTAAAAACGGTCGCGGACCTGTACCGGATGGGTACCATGGTTAACTACGGGAGAGTGATGGATCATGCGAATGGACTTTGGTCTTAATTTGGAGCAAACCCAAAAACTTATCATGACACCGGAACTTCGACAGGCCATCACAGTTTTACAGATGTCTTCCCTGGAACTTACCGAGTATGTTGAACAGCAGGTGCTGGAAAACCCCCTGCTGGAAGTGCGCGAGCATGACGGGGAGCGGGCGGAAGAGCCTGAGGCCTCCCGGGAGGACGGCAACCTGGAAACGGCGGAAAAGAAAGAATTCGACCTGGACTGGGTGGAGTATTTTCAAGACAGCAGCGACCTGGGCATCTCCCCCAACCGGGGTCACAGGGAAGTCATTGAACAGCCCGGCTGCGAACAGTTTGTCAGCCATGCCCCAACCCTGGCGGAACACCTGACCTTTCAGCTCAGTCTCAGCAGGGCAGACAAGGAACTTAAAGCCATTGTCCAGTACCTGATCGGCAACATTGATGCCAGGGGCTACCTGGGCATCAGCCTGGAGGAGGCCGGCGAACAATTGGGCATAGGCCCGGAAAATATGCAGCAGGCTCTCAAGGTGCTGCAGAGTTTTGACCCGCCGGGTGTGGGGGCCAGGGATTTGCAAGAATGCCTTACCATTCAGCTGGATCTTATGCAGGAAGATAACCCTATTGTAAGGAAGCTGGTTGAAGAATATTTACCGGATCTGGCCGGGGGCCGGTTGGCGAAAATCGCGGCCAGATTCAATGTTTTCCCCCAGGAGATCCAAAGGGCCGCAGACATTTTAAAAAAATTGGAACCCAAACCGGGCCGCAACTTCAGCCACCATGACGAGGTCCGGTATATCGTGCCCGATGTGGTGGTGGAAAAGGTTGAAGGACAGTATATTATTTTAGTCAATGACGTGGCGACTCCCCGGCTGACCATCAACAATACCTACCGTACGGTTTTGGCCAAAAATAGTTCCGCAGATCAGAATACCAAACAGTTTGTGGAGGAAAAGCTAAATGCAGCGGCCTGGTTGATCCGCAGCATCGAGCAGCGCAGGCTCACTTTATACAAGGTGGCAAATTGTTTGGTGGAACTGCAGCGGGATTTTTTGGCCCACGGCGTGAAATACCTCAAGCCCCTAAATTTAAAGAAAGTTGCGGATATGATTGGGGTACACGAGTCCACCGTCAGCCGTGCCACTTCCAATAAATATATCCAGACACCCCAGGGAGTCTTTGAAATGAAGTATTTCTTCTCCACCGGCCTGAGCGACGCCAGCGGCACGCAGGTTTCAGCGGAGAGCCTGAAAAAGATTCTCCAGGAAATCATCCAGGAAGAAGACCCCGCCAACCCTCTAAGCGACCAGAAACTTGCTGAATTATTTGGTCAAAGGGGGGTTAAAATATCCCGGCGCACCGTAACCAAATACCGGGATGAGTTGGGGATTCCTTCAACCAACAGGAGGAAAAGATATTAGCCAAAAAAATATCCCATTTTGGCAGGGATATGGCCAGGAATGTTGAAATCTTTTTGTAAATGAGACATACAATTTAATAGAGGCTACGGGTATTGTGACATACTAAAATTCCGAAGGAGTGGATTTTAAATGGCACCAGTCAAAGTAGGGATTAACGGTTTTGGTCGTATCGGGCGGAACGTATTACGCTGTGCAATTGAACGCGGGGAATTTGAGGTTGCCCTGGTGAACCACAAATCCCGCCGTTTGGATTTTAAGGCAATTAACGATTTAACCTATGCGCAAACGCTGGCACACCTGTTGAAGTATGATTCTGTGCACGGCATTCTCAACGCGGACATCTCCGCCACCGAAGACACCATCATGATTAACGGCAAAGAAATTAAAGTATATGCCGAGGCAGACCCGACGAAGCTGCCCTGGCAAGAACTGGGCGTTGATATTGTCATCGAATCCACCGGCCGATTTACCAAAGGTCCCGACGCCGCCAAGCACCTGCAGGCCGGCGCCAAGAAGGTCATTATTACCGCCCCCGGCAAGGAAGTGGACGGCACCTTTGTCATCGGCGTTAACGAAGACACCTATGATCCCGCCAGGCATCACATTATTTCCAACGCTTCCTGCACCACCAACTGTCTGACTCCGGTGGCCAAAGTGCTGCATGACAACTTTGGCATTGTCAAGGGCCTCATGACCACGGTGCACTCCTATACCAACGACCAGCAAATTCTTGACCTGCCCCACAAAGACCTGCGCCGGGCCAGAGCAGCGGGCATGTCCATCATTCCCACCACCACCGGTGCGGCCAAGGCAGTGGCGCTGGTTCTGCCTGAACTGAAGGGCAAGCTGAACGGCTTTGCCATGAGGGTTCCCACACCCAACGTATCGGTGGTCGACCTGGTGGTTGACCTGCAAAAGTCCACCACCGCCGAAGAAATTAACGCCACCTTAAAAGAGGCGGCCGAAGGCCGTCTGAAAGGAATCCTGGAATTCAACCCGCTGCCGCTGGTTTCCAAGGACTTCAACGGCAACCCGCACTCCTCCATCGTAGACGGACTGTCCACCATGGTCATTGAGGCAACATGGCCAAGGTTATCGCCTGGTACGATAACGAATGGGGTTACTCCAACCGCGTGCTGGACCTGGCACTGCTGGTGGCTGAAAAGGGGCTGTAAACATGCAAAAGAAGTCCGTCAAGGACATTGATGTAAAGGGAAAACGGGTCTTTGTCCGGGTTGACTTCAACGTTCCCCTGGACGGAGAAGTCATTACCGATGACACCCGTATCCAAAAGGCTCTGCCCACCATCCAATACCTGATGGACCAGGGGGCCAAGGTGATCCTGGCTTCCCACTTGGGCCGTCCCAAGGGCGAAGTGGTTGAGAAATACCGCTTGACGCCGGTGGCCAAAAGGCTTTCGGAATTGCTGGGCAAAGAGGTTATCAAGGTGAACGACTCGGTGGGACCGGAACCCCGGCAGGCCATTGCAGGCATGCAGGGCGGGGATGTGCTGCTGCTGGAGAACGTCCGCTTCCATGCGGAAGAAACCAAAAACGATGAAAAGTACGCCAGGCAGCTGGCGGAACTGGCCGATGTCTTTGTCAACGATGCCTTTGGCGCCGCCCACCGGGCCCATGCTTCCACCGCCGGCATCGCCGAATACCTGCCTGCGGTGGCCGGCTTCCTGATGGAAAAGGAACTGGAAAACCTGGGCAAAGCGGTCAGCAACCCGGAGCGGCCCTTCGTGGCCATCATCGGGGGCGCCAAGGTCTCGGATAAAATCGGCGTCATTGAAAATCTATTGAATAAAGTGGATACATTAATCATCGGCGGGGGCATGGCCAATACCTTTATCAAGGCCCAGGGCTACCAGATCGGCAAATCCCTGGTGGAACCCGATAAAGTGGACCTGGCCAAAGAGCTGATTGAGCGGGCCAAAGCTTGCAAGGTGGAATTGCTTTTGCCCACCGACGCGGTGGTGGCCCTGGCCATGGAACCAACCTCCCAGCAGAAGGTGGTGCCGGTGACTGAAATTCCGGAGGACTGGATGGTCCTGGACATCGGTCCGCAAACCGCCGCAAGGTTTGCCGCTGCAGCCCAAAAGGCGGCCACCGTTGTTTGGAACGGTCCCATGGGCGTCTTTGAAATGGAGCCTTTGCCAAAGGTACCGAAGCGGTGGCCAGGGCGCTGGCGGAATCCGGTGCCATCACCATCGTAGGCGGCGGGGATTCGGTGGCAGCGGTCAATAAAGTGGGCGTAGAGGATAAAATCAGCCACATTTCAACCGGCGGCGGGGCCTCCCTGGAGTTCCTGGAAGGAAAAGAACTGCCCGGGGTCGCTGCCCTGCAGGATAAATAAAGGTATAGATAAAAATCTAAAGGGTGTTCCGGTAGAAGTGAGAAGGGAAGTCAGGGGAAAAGATTGCAATTTTTCAATCCCACTTCTAACTTGTCACTTCTCGTATGTTAAGGGGGGTTATTCATGAGACAAATTATCATCGCCGGCAATTGGAAAATGCATAAAACCGTTACTGAAGCAGTAAGCTTTGTCCAGGAACTAAAACAAAAGACAGCGGATTCCCGGGTGGAAGTGGTGGTATGCCCGCCCTTTACCGCCCTGGCGCCGGTGGCGGAGGTTTTAAAGGGAAGCCGCATCGGACTGGCCGCTCAAAATATGCACTGGGAAAAGCAGGGAGCCTTTACCGGAGAAATCTCCCCGCTTATGCTGAAAGAGCTGGGGGTTACCTATGTCGTATTGGGTCACTCGGAAAGACGCCAGTACTTCGGAGAAACCGACGAAAGTGTTAACAAAAAGGTAAAAGCGGCGCTGGCACACGGTCTTGTTCCCATCGTTTGTGTGGGAGAGACGCTGGAACAGCGGGAGGCCGGGACCACCGAACAGGTGGTGGCAACCCAGACCAAAGGGGCTTTAGAGGGCCTTGCGCCCGAGCAGGTGGCGGGTCTGGTCATTGCCTACGAACCCGTCTGGGCCATCGGCACCGGCAAAACAGCCTCGGATGAAGATGCCCAGCAGGTCAACGGTTATATTCGCCGGGTGATTGCCGACCAATACGGCGCCGCCGCTGCGGCAGCCGTTCGCATTCAATACGGCGGCAGTGTCAAACCCGGCAATGCCAGGGGCCTAATGTCCCAGCCGGATATCGACGGCGCCCTGGTGGGCGGCGCCAGCCTGAAAGTGGAAGACTTTGCCGGTATCATCGAAAACTCCGCTCATGTCTAAGGGCTCTGCAAGATTTGCGTTGTGATTTGGGCAGCTTCTTACAGTCCTTTTACCCTTTTTTTATTTTCGCTTTAGATTTGAGGTTTAGAATAATCTTGGATAAAGGTATTCGAGCTTCGAACCTCGAAACAAGGAGGTTCCTGAATTTGAACAATCAACGACACCCCCTGGCCCTGATCGTGCTGGACGGCTGGGGGTTGAGTCAGCACCAAAAGGGCAATGCCATTGCCCAGGCGGCAACCCCCAATATTAAGAACTACATGGCCAGCTATCCCTTTACCACTCTGGAATGTTCCGGACTGGCCGTGGGTCTGCCCGAAGGCCAGATGGGGAACTCCGAGGTGGGACACCTGAACATCGGCGCCGGCCGGGTGGTTTACCAGGAGCTTACCCGCATCACCAAGTCCATCAAAGACGGGGATTTCTTTAGCAACCCGGAACTGGTGAAGGCTGTGCAAAAGGTTAAGGAAAACAATTCGGCCTTACACATTATGGGGCTGCTGTCGGACGGCGGGGTGCACAGCCACATCAAGCATCTTTTCGCTGTCCTTAAACTGGCTGTCCTGCAGGGGGTGTCCAGGGCCTATTTTCATGCCTTCCTGGACGGCCGGGATGTTCCTCCTTCCAGTGCCAAGGTCTACATGCGGGCGCTGTTGGCCAAAATGAAGGAATACGGGGTGGGGCAGGTGGCCACCGTTGCCGGGCGGTATTATGCCATGGACCGGGACCGCCGCTGGGAACGCACGGAACTGGCCTACCGGGCCATGGTCTACGCCGAGGGACTGCAGGCCAACTCACCGCTGGAGGCCATTGATATCGGTTACGAACGGGGGGAAACAGACGAGTTTGTCAGGCCCACCATCATCACCGATGACCATAAACAACCCGTGGCCAAAGTATCCGACGGGGATTCCCTGATTTTTATCAATTTTCGCCCGGACCGGGCCAGGCAGATCACACGGGCCTTTGTGGACGACGATTTCACCGGCTTCGACCGGGGACCGGGCAAGCCAAAGGTGCATTTCGTCTGTATGACGGTCTATGACAAAACCATTGAAGCCCCGGTGGCTTTCCCGCCCCACAAGCTGGTCAACACCCTGGGGGAATGGCTGAGTAAGCAGGGATTGAAACAGCTCCGGCTGGCCGAGACGGAAAAATACGCCCATGTCACCTTTTTCTTCAACGGGGGGGTGGAACCGCCCAACCCCAATGAGGAAAGGGTGCTGATCCCTTCACCCAAAGTGGCAACCTACGATTTAAAGCCGGAAATGTCGGCCAACGAGGTTGCAGACGCTTTTATTGATAACCTCAATAAAGAAAAGGTTGATGTGTTTATCATCAACTTTGCCAACCCGGATATGGTGGGCCACACCGGCGACCTGGAGGCCACCAAAATTGCCATTGAAACGGTAGACAAGTGCCTGGGCAGAATTGTTTCCGCCGTTTTGGAAAAGTCCGGCACCGTCATCATCACCGCCGACCACGGCAATGCAGAAAAAATGAGAGACGACCAGGGCGGCCCCCACACCGCCCACACCACCAACCCGGTCCCCTTTGTGCTGGTGGGTGACCGGTACAAAGGCGCCAAACTCCGGGTGGGCGGCAGCCTGCCCGACATCGCCCCCACCATGCTGGAGCTTTTAAATTTACCCAAACCCCCGGAAATGACCGGGGAAAGCCTGTTGCTTAAGGGATAGATCTCTGGGGTCAGGCCAATGGCTAACGGCTAATGGCCAGAGAGAACTGTAAGTTTTGCGCTAAATATAAAATCCACATAGGAGGAATGAACTTTGACAATCATCAGCGACGTATTCGCCCGGGAAATTCTGGATTCCCGGGGCAACCCTACACTGGAAGCGGAAGTCTGGCTGGAGGACGGTACCGTGGGCAGAGCGGCGGTTCCCTCCGGCGCCTCCACCGGCGCTTACGAAGCCGTGGAACTGCGGGACGGTGACAAAGAGCGCTACCTGGGCAAAGGGGTCATCAAAGCCGTTGACAACGTTAACGAAACCATCGGCCCCGAACTCATCGGCATGGACGTCACCGACCAAATCGGCATCGACCGCCTCATGATCGAACTGGACGGCACCCCCAACAAAGGAAAACTGGGCGCCAACGCCATCCTGGGCGTTTCCCTGGCGGTGGCCAAAGCAGCGGCCAACTACTTCGGCCTACCCCTCTACCAGTACATCGGCGGCGTCAACGCCAAAGAACTGCCGGTGCCCATGATGAACATCTTAAACGGCGGCGCCCACGCCGACAACAACRTGGACATCCAGGAATTCATGGTCCTGCCGGTGGGAGCCGACAGCTTCTCCGAAGGCCTGCGCATGGGAGCGGAAATCTTCCATCACCTGAAAGCTGTCCTGAAAGCCCGGGGACTCAACACCGCCGTGGGCGACGAAGGCGGCTTTGCCCCCAACCTCAAGAGCAACGAAGAAGCCCTGGCCGTCATCATCGAAGCCATTGAAAAGGCCGGCTACAAACCCGGACAGGACGTCTTCCTGGGCCTGGACGTAGCCGCCACCGAACTGTACAAAGACGGCAAATACATCTGGAAGGGCGAGGGTGTTACCTACACCGCCGATGAAATGGTGGATTTCTATACCTATTTAGTGGACAAATACCCCATCATCACCATTGAAGACGGCCTGTCCGAAGACGACTGGGAAGGCTGGGCCAAACTGACCCAGGCCTTAGGCAAAAAAATCCAACTGGTGGGAGACGACCTGTTCGTCACCAACACCGAACGCCTGGCCAAAGGCATCAAGGGCGGGGTGGCCAACTCCATCCTCATTAAAGTGAACCAAATCGGCACCCTCACCGAAACCCTGGATGCCATCGAAATGGCCAAGCGGGCCGGCTACACCGCCGTGGTGTCCCACCGTTCCGGCGAAACCGACGACACCACCATCGCCGACCTGTCCGTGGCCACCAATGCCGGGCAAATCAAGACCGGCGCCCCTTCCCGCACCGACCGGGTGGCCAAGTACAACCAGCTGCTGCGCATTGAAGAGGAGCTTGGCGAGCTGGCCAGGTATCGCGGCAGGGAAGTTTTCTATAACCTGCGATAAGTAACATACCTGGACAATTTCACCTGTTCATCCGGGCAGCTAAGGACCGGTGGTTGAATGGTCCCCTAACCCGAATAAACGGACAAATCCCTTCATAAGTATCTTTTGAAGGGATTTGATTTTCACTACAAAAAATGTTCGCAGAATTTTATACCAATTTAGACAAATAGTCACAGCGAAATTTATTGTGCTTGTTCCGTTTTTTTAATCCCCCTAAAATATTCGAAAAGAACTAACATTTTTTAAAATATTCTAAAATAATTGACACTAGTTGGAAGAAACTATATACTAGCCATAAGGACAAAAGTGGCGGAATTACGGTGTTTGCAAGTTTATTGTATACAGTTAATCCTTTGTGTGTGGTAATTTATATTAATAATGGGACTGTTGGACGATTACACCATAAATAGTATCTTCGTTACGCTGGTTTGTCGGGCCGGTGACGTGATACTATAAAGTTGCACTTCGAAAGAGCCGGCGTAAGACAAGCTGTCAAAGAATGTCATCACCCGTTGGTTATACAAATATATCCAAGTTTGTTAAGTTTAGTACAAGCAGCCTGCTTGTTTATTAATTGGTTACATAACTATTAGGGGGTGAAGCCTCCATACCATACTTTAATGGCCCCCTAAAAGTGAAGCGGGATCTGGATTCTAAATTCCCCACCAAGGGGTTAAGTGTGTTTATCGGGGGTTTTTCTTCTGCCCCTGGAAAAGCGTAAATAGGAGGACGGTGTGATGCAGAGATGACAACAAAGCCTGATAAAACAGGAGCCGTATTAGTGGTGGGCTCCGGCATAGCCGGTATCCAGGCATCCTTGGACCTGGCGGAATCCGGCTACTACGTATACCTGGTGGAAAGAGAGCCGGCCATTGGCGGGACCATGCCGATGCTGGACAAAACCTTCCCCACCAACGACTGCTCCATGTGCATCCTGTCTCCCAAACTGGTAGACTGCGGGAGACACCTGAACGTACAAACCCTGACCAACTCCGAAGTCACCGGCTGGCAGGGGAACCCGGGAACTTCAAAGTCACCATCAAAACCAAAGCCCGTTACATCGACCTGGCCAAATGCACCGGCTGCGGCAGCTGCGCGGATGCCTGCCCGGTCAAAGTAGACGACGCCTTCAACCAGGACTGGGCAAGCGGAAAGCCATCTACAAACTATACGCCCAGGCCTTCCCCAACGCCTACGCCATTGACAGCAGCAAATGCCTGAAATTTAAAAACCTGAACAACGAAAAACTCTGCGGCAAATGCTTAAAAGCCTGCCAGGCAGGYGCCATCAACCACCACATGCAGGACGAAGAAATCCAAATTGAAGTGGGCTCCATCCTGCTGGTACCGGGCTTTGAAACCTTTGACCCGGCACAATTGGCGCTGTACAAATACGGCGAACTGAAAAACGTCGTCACCTCCCTGGAATTCGAACGCATCCTGAGCGCATCCGGCCCCTTCGGCGGCCACCTGGTGCGACCCAGCGACCATAAAGAGCCTGCTAAAATCGCCTGGATCCAGTGCGTAGCTCCCGTAACTGCCGGATCAACCATGGCTACTGCTCCTCGGTATGCTGTATGTATGCCATCAAACAATCCGTCATCGCCAAAGAACATGCTGACTACGACCTGAACACCAGCATCTTCTACATGGACATGCGGACCTACGGCAAAGAATTTGAAAAATACTACGAACGCTCCAAAAAACAATACGGCGTCAACTTCATCCGCAGCCGCGTCTACGGCTTAGACCCTGGCGAAAACGACAACATCAGCATTCGCTACGCCTTAGAAGACGGTACCGTCATCACCGAAGAATTCGACATGGTCGTCCTGAGCGTAGGCTTAGAACCCAACAAAAAAGCGGTCGAACTGGCCAAAGAACTGGGCGTAGAACTGAACCAGTACAACTTTGCCGACGTACCGCAACTGACCGGCGTTGCCACCAACCAACCGGGCATCTACGTAGCCGGCGCCTTCAGCGGCCCCAGAGACATCCCTGAGACCGTCATGCAGGCCAGCGCCGCCGCCGGAGAAATCCAAAAACTCCTGGCCGAAGCCAAAGGCACCCTGACCAAAGCCAAAGAATACCCGGCCCAAAAAGACGTGGCCGGAGAAATCGTGCGCACCGGCGTCTTCGTCTGCCACTGCGGCATCAACATCGGCAGCGTCGTAGACGTACCCTCGGTGGCCGAATACGCCAAGACCCTGCCCGGCGTCGTCTACGCCACCGACAAACTGTACGCCTGCTCCCAGGACGCCAGCGCCCAAATCAAAGAAGCCATTGAAGAATACGGCTTAAACCGCATCGTCGTGGCCTCCTGCAGCCCGCGTACCCACGAGCCCATGTTCCAGGAAACCCTCAAAGAGGCCGGCCTAAACCCGCACCTCTTTGAAATGGCCAACATCCGTGACCACTGCTCCTGGGTACACCAAAACGAACCGGCAAAAGCCACCGAAAAATCCAAAGACCTGGTCCAAATGGCCGTTAAAAAAGCAGCCCTGCTGGAGCCGGTACAACCCATCACCCTGCCCATGAACCACGACGCCCTGGTCATCGGCGGCGGCGTGGCCGGCATGAACGCAGCCCTCAACCTGGCCGACCAGGGCTACCAAGTCTACCTGGTGGAAAAAGCCGAAGAACTGGGCGGCATTGCCAAGCGCATCCACTACGGCATGGGCGGCGAAGACGTGCAAGCTACCTGAACCAACTGATTGACCAAGTCAAAACCCATGAAAAAATTAAAGTCTGCACCGGCGCAACCGTAACCGACGTACACGGCTTCATGGGCAACTACGAAACCAAACTCAGCAACGGAGAACAAATCAAGCACGGTGTCGCCATCATCGCCACCGGCGCCGAAGGATACCAGCCCAAAGAATACCTCTACGGGCACAACAGCCGGGTGCACACCCTGTTAGAACTGGAAAGCATGATTGCAGAAGACAAACTCAAAAACTCCAACAACTACGTCTTCATCCAGTGCGTGGGCAGCCGGGACGACGAGCGGCCCTACTGCAGCCGCATCTGCTGCACTAAGGCCATCAAACAAGCCTTAAAAATCAAAGAAAAGAAACCCAGCGCCAACATCTACATCCTGTACCGTGACATCCGGACCTACGGCTACTTCGAAGACCTCTACACCGAAGCCCGCCGCAAGGCATCATCTTCGTACGGTACAGCGTAGACAACAAACCGGTGGTCCAAGAAACCCCCGCCGGGACCAAAGTAACCTTCGTGGACCACGTCCTGAACCGGCCGGTAGAAATCTACGCCGACATCATCGGACTGGCCAGCGCGGTTGTCCCCAACGACAACACCGCGCTCTCCAAACTGTTCAAAGTACCGGTAAACGCAGAAGGCTTCTTCCTGGAAGCCCACCTGAAACTGCGGCCGGTAGACTTTGGCACCGACGGCGTCTTCATGTGCGGCCTGGCCCACGGGCCCAAAAACCTGGAAGAAAACATCGCCCAGGCGAAAGCCGCAGCGGGACGTGCCGCCACCGCCCTGGCCAAAGAAAACATCCAGACCGACGGCAAAGCCGCCTTCGTCAACAAACGCAAGTGCGTGGCCTGCGGTGTCTGCGTCGAAGTCTGCCCGGCCAAAGCCGCCACCCTGGTCACCGACGAACGGGGCAACACAGCAGCCGACGTCAACCCGGCGCTTTGCAAAGGCTGCGGCGCCTGCTCCTCCTCCTGCCGCAGCGGCGCCATCAACGTCAAAGGCTGCAGCAACGAGCAGATCATGGCCATGGTGCAAGTGGTTAGCTGGTAGCCTAGCGGGTCATCCTCTGGGGTCCAGCCATCAGCCGTCAGCTTTTGATGGTTAGTAAAACCCCGGGCCTGCACCTAACAAGCAACAACAAAAAGAACAAGGGTCAGAGCGGTGCGCAGCACCGCCTGACCTGAAGAAGAGGATAGATAACACCATGCCGGGGCAGCACCCACAATAGAAAACTCAAGGAAAACCCTAGAACCAAAAGCAACAACCATAAAAACCAACCTTAAAATACAAACCAAAGCATAAAACCAACAGCTAAAGCTGAAGGCCGATGGCCGATGGCTGAAGGCCGAAACAGCCAACCGCTGTTTCCAGGAGGGAAGAAAATGGCCGAACAAGAACCCAAAATCGTCGCGTTTCTCTGCAACTGGTGCAGCTATGCCGGAGCGGATCTGGCAGGGGTAGGCCGACTGCAATACCCCCCGAACCTGCGCGTCGTACGCGTACCCTGCTCCGGACGCATCAACCCGCTGTTTATCATTGCCGGCCTAAGATCCGGCGCCGATGCAATCCTGACCTCCGGCTGACACCCCGGCGACTGCCACTATGTTAGTGGCAACCTGGTAGCCCGCCGTAAATTCGCCCTGTTGAAAAACCTGTTAAACTACATGGGCGTCGAAAACGACCGCGTCAACTTCACCTGGGTATCCGCCTCTGAAGGCGCGCGATTTGCAGACCTCATCACAGACCTGACCGGCAAAGTCAAAGCCATGGGACCCAACAAAGGACTATTTCGCAAAGCGGAGTGAGGTGAGAGGTAATGAACGTAACCGAAAATATTAAAGAAACCGCCAAAAAACTGCTGGCCGACAAAAAAGTCGACCTGGTAGTGGGATTTGCCCAGGGAAGCCTGCCCCTCCGCAACACCCCGTACTTTGCAAGAACCCCGGAAGAGGCAGAAAACCTGATCTGGAGCGCCACCTGCGAAAACAACCTGGCCAACTTCGTGAGAAAACGGCCGGAAAAAGTAGCCGTCATCGCCAAGGGCTGTGACGTGCGTGCCATCGTGGGCCTCATCAAAGAAGGCCAGATCAACAAAGACAACCTGACCATCATCGGCGTACCCTGCGAAGGCATGGTAGACCGTAAACAAATCTGCGAACTCGTCGGCTGCAAAGACATCCTGGAAGTCAACGACACCGGCGCCGAACTGGTGCTAAAAGGCAAAGACTTTGAAAAAACCGTCGCTAAAGCCGACGTCCTGTTCGGCTCCTGCAAGACCTGCCAGTACAACACCCCGGTCCTCTTTGACGAACTGATCGGCGAAGCCGTACCGGCCAGAGAAGCCGACTACGCCGACATCGAAGCATTTGAGGCCATGAGTGCCGAAGAGCGGAACGCCTTCATTGCCAAAGAAATGGAAAAATGCATCCGCTGCTACGCCTGCCGCCAGGCCTGCCCCATGTGCTACTGCACCGAATGCTTCGTCGACTGCGGCGCCCCTGCCTGGATCGGCAAAAGCGCTGCCAGCGTAGACGACAACGCCCTGTTCCAGGCCGTGCGAGTCTTCCACCTGGCCGGCCGCTGCGTCGACTGCGGCGCCTGTGAAAGAGCCTGCCCCATGGGCATCAAACTATCCCTTTTAAACCGTAAGATGGTAAAAGACGTCAAAGAACTCTTTGGTGCCGAAGCCGGCGTGAGCTTAGAAGACCCACCGGCCTTAAACACCTTCCAGTTCCAAGACAAAGAAGACTTCTTGCTATAGGAGTGAGGTGAAAAAGGATGATCATAAACAAAAGCGAAATACCAAGTTTACTTGACAAACTGGCAGCTGAATACCGGGTGATGGCCCCGGTGAAAAAGGACGGCATGGTGGAATTCGCCGCCATTCAAAAGGGCGAAGAAGCCTGCCTGGACTACATCAACACCAAAAAGCCCGGCAAAGAAATCCTTTTCCCTCAGTCCGAAGAACTCTTCAACTACACCGTGGATGCTGAAGGAGTAAGGATGCAAGACAACGTTGACCCGCAGGCCACCGTCGTATTTGGCATGCGCCCCTGCGACGTGAAATCCCTGGTGCTGCTGGACAACGTCTTTAAAAACGACCAATATGAAGACGTCTACTACCTGACCCGCAGGAACAACACCCTCATCGTAGGGCTGGGCTGCAACGAACCGGCAGCCACCTGCTTCTGCTCCAGCATCGCCTGCGGCCCCTTCTCCAAGGAAGGCAGCGACATCTTCCTGACCGACATTGGCGAAGCCTACGTCGTGGAAGGCATCAGCGAAAAAGGCAAAGAACTTTTAGCCAAACTTGGCCTTGCCGAAGCCGGTGAAGCAGCCAAAGCCGCTGCGGCCAAACTGCAGCAAGAAGTCAAAGCCGACGCCACCGTCAACATCGAAGGCCTGAGCGCCAAACTGGGCGGCATGTTCGAACACCCCTTCTGGGACCGGCTGCACGAAAAATGCCTGGGCTGCGCCGCCTGCACCTACCTGTGCCCCACCTGCCACTGCTTTGACATCGCAGACGAGGCCACAGACTGCAACGGCTGCCGGGTGAGAAACTGGGATGCCTGCATGTTCCCGCTGTTTACCCTGCACGGCTCCGGCCACAACCCGAGACCGGGTGGCAAAGCCCGCTGGAGACAAAGACTCCTGCACAAATTCAACTATTTTGTAGACCGGTACAACGCCACCGCCTGCGTTGCTGCGGTAGGTGCATCAAAAACTGTCCTGTAAACCTGGATATTCGCCAAGCCCTGGCTGATGTCCGGGCATTGGACTAGCGGAAGCGAGGTTGAAAAACAGATGAGAAACCCCTATCTACCGCTGCCGATGAAACTGGTGAAGAACTTCACCGAGACATCTGACAAACTCATTCACACCTTCACCTTTGAATACCTAAACGAACAAGACGCCGAAAGCTTCCAGTACCAGCCCGGCCAATTCGCGGAAGTCATGGTCTACGGCAAAGGGGAAGCCCCCTTTGGCATTGCCTCTTCCCCCACCGAGAAAGGTATCCTGAAATTCTCCGTGGCCAAAGTGGGCGTAGTCTCCACCGCCCTGCACATGCTGGAAGAAGGAACCATCGTCGGCGTGCGGGGACCGCTGGGCAACAGCTACCCGCTGGAGCAGCTGAAGGGCAAGAGCCTGACCATCATCGGCGGCGGCTTTGCCTTCACCACCCTGCGTTCCACCATCCAGTACATCCTGGACCCGGCCCACCGTGGCGACTACGGCGATCTGACCGTCATCTACGGTGCCCGGAACCCCGGCCTCTTGCTGTACAAAGACGAGCTGGCCCAATGGGATGCCCGGTCGGACATCAACCTGATCACCACCATTGACCGGGAAGTGGAAGGTTGGACCGGCCGCGTGGGCTTCATCCCCACCGTTACCAAAGAAGTGGCACCCAAGACGGATTATGCCATCATCTGCGGACCGCCAGTAATGATCAAATTCACCCTGCCGGTACTGGTAGAGTGCGGCTTCACCCCGGACAGGATCATCATGAGTCTGGAAAACCGGATGAAGTGCGGCATTGGCATGTGCGGCCGCTGCAACGTAGGAAGCAAGTATGTCTGCAAGGACGGCCCTGTATTTACCAAAGAGCAGCTGGATCAGCTGCCCAATGAGTATTAAAAGAGAACTCGGGAATCATTTGCATATAAAAATCAGGGACTGGTCTCGTTACCAGTCCCTGATTCAATATTCCATAGGATAACAAGCATAAGAGCTTACCTGAATTAAGTTGTCAAGGTATTGACACTTTGGAAATAAATAACAGCTCCCCTTGTTATCCTAAAATGTTCTTGGTGAGCCCCAGAGGTTAACTTAAATTAAAGTGGCGCCGAAGGGAAGTCTTGACGGACGGGGTCCCCGCGTGTGGTACAATCGAGTAACCGGCGGGGCGCAATCTGTTAAAGCAAT